>NZ_JARUXE010000074.1 GCF_030433895.1 Arthrobacter sp. PsM3
GCGCCCCCGCGAGGTACGCCGTGTTCGCCTTCCATTTGGGGACAAAGGTGGCATTTCCTGCCCCTCGGAAGGCGGAAGCCGGGTCATTGAAGAGGGCGGCGGCGGCGGCATCGAGGCCTGCCGGTTTTACGCCTGGGACATCGAGAAAAGACATGCGGGGCTCCTAGCTGACCGTGATCGGGGGGCGGTTGGAAATCTGGCCGGATGCGTCCCGGGTGACCGCCGGCTGCGTGTAGGTCTTCGTGGGCGTTACGGCCCGGGTCACCGTGTAGGCATCGACCGCCGTTGGGAAGGCAGTGGAGGCCGTGCCGGAGTAGATCCCGGCCACCCCGTCCGGCCAGATCACGCTGGCCGATACCGGGACGCCGTTCCCGTTCCTGGTCACTGCTCCGGAGAACAGCAGCGACGGGTCCGCGGCGAGCGCGGTGAGTGCGGCGTCCAGGTCGGTTTCGAGGGCGTTGAGGCGGGCGGCGTTCAGGGGCGTGTTGCCGGTGGCCCCGTCGGCCCAGTTCCGTTTCGGCATGTTCGGTGGTCCTTACTCGTTGATGGTGTAGGGCAGGGGTGCCGGAGGGCTGTCCGGGGCTCCCGGCGCCGGGACGGTGGGGAAGGGATTGGCGGGGATGTCCAGGGGCGGGCGGCCTTCCAGTGCCCGGATCCTGTTTTCATGGTTCAGCAGCACGTCCTGGTGCTTCACCGCGAGGAGTTCGTACCGGACGCTGTCGATGTGGCCGGTGAACCAGGAGATCAGTTCGGGGGCGTGCTCGGCGACCTGCTCAGCGATCAGGCCGTATTCGTTCTTCCGGCCCGGGACCATCTGCTGCGGGCCTTCGGCCGGCAGGCCGTCCGCGGTGAGCACCGGAGGGTAGGTGGCCTTGCGGTCGTAGAGGACCGGCCGGAGCTTCAGGATCTCGGCCGGGTCGTTGCTGTGCGCCCGGACGTTCTCCTTGTAGAGGATGGAGGAGACGTTGCGGCCGAACTTGAAGCCGCCGTTGTTGCCGACGTAGACGGCGTAGTATTCGGTGCCGCCGACGTTGTTTGTCCACCCGTACTGGGATCCGTCGGACTGTCCGGCGTGGGTCGCCTCGGAGGCGTTCACGGCGGTGGTGGCGTTGGCTACTGCCGAGGTGACCAGGGGGGCGAAGTCTGTCGGCTTACCGGAGACGGTGGCCCAGGTGGTGGCCTGCGCACCGACCTGCACCCAGGTGGCACCCACAAGCACTTCCACCCCGTAGGCCCCGGGGGAGGTTTCCACGAGCGAGCCGAAGCGTGCAACAGGGGACGTGCCGGCGGCGTTGAAGGCCACGAAGGTTCCGTCCGCGGGGTCGACCTGCACGCCCAGGGTGGAATCGGCGCGTTTGAACTGCATCATGCCGTTGACGAGGATTCCGTTGGGGATTACTCCGATGCCGGCAGTGGCGAGGACGTTGGCGGCGCTGAACTGCTGGACCTGGCGTTCGAGTTCCTTGATCCGGCGGGACTGGGCGTCCTCACCGGGGAACTGTGAGCCGGGCAGCCCGGGTTGTGACATCAGTCGATCCCTTCAATGGCGCTCACGTCGATCAGCGGCGTGATGGTCGTGTCGGTCATTTCCCAGCCCACGGCCCGGGCCGTGCCCGTCAGCCCGTCCGGCCATGCCGGTGCGGTGAGGTCGAAGCCGACGTCGTCCCCGAGGAACCAGTCACGGCCCAGCTGCGGGGCATCCTGCCGGTTCGCGGTGATCGCCAGGGCAACGGTGCCGTCTTTCATGGCCGCGAGCGCGCGTTGTGCGTGGGCGTTCAGGGTTGCGGGGTCGGTGATGGACGTGGAGGGGGTCCAGCGGTATTCGAAGCGGGGGCTGGGGTCGGTGGCGTCAACCTGGTGTGCTGATTCCGGCCGGGCGCCGTCGACGCCGGAGGAGACAGCCATGACGTCGTTGGCACCGGAGTCCGAGGCGTAGCCTTCCACGAGCTCCGCGGCGGTCACGGACCCGGGGAGGTGGAACTGCGCGCCGGGGTTCAGCCCGGACGGCGGTGTGGAGCCCAGCCGGTCACCGACGTAGGCGACCAGGCCGAGGCGCTGGGTGTCCACCCATTCCCAGCCGACGGACCATTCCGGGCCGCCGATGACGCCCGAGAGGTCCCCGAGGACGCTGTAGAGCGTCTTGTCCGCGGAATCGGAGTAGCTCCGGGTCCGGGCCGCCCCGACGCCTCCGACGATCTGCACCCGGATGGGGATGCCCCTCTTGGTCCCGGTCCTCGCGTACTTCTCGATCAGGGTCTTCACAATGGTGTTCTGCGGGACCGCGTTGAACTCCTCGTCGCCGACGTAGACCCGGTCGAAATACGCCTCCGCGGTGGCCAGGGATACTTTGACGTCCGGGCCGGCGTTCGTGGTCCGGTTCAGGACCAGCCCGCCCCACAGAGGCAGGGTCCGGCTGTTCGCGTCCTCCTCATCCAGTGCCACGAGGAAGACCGAGCGTTTCCGGGTGGCCTGCCGCCAGTTCGGCGGGGCCCCGTCCAGTGGCAGTGACGCCGTCTGCGACTCATACCGCATCAGGGTCTGCTTCAGGGCCCCGTCCGTGCGGAGCGTGGGAAGATCCGCGATGACGCTCCCATCGTTGGCATTCACTGCAACCCAAGAGAGCGTCATGCGGGTCCTCCTACGGGATCAGGTTGATCTGGCGGGTGACGGTATCCGCGATCGCTTGCGGGTCCGCGGTTGGGGAATGGATGGTGAGGTTGACCACGGAGGGAACGGTTGCCGAATGTTTGGGGACAACTGCTGCGCCGGGGGATGTCGCGGCTTCAATGGCAGGGGCAGCGCCGGTCGGCTTCCAGAGGTTCTTGTAGGCCGTCGATGCCACCACGAAGACGATCAGGACAGCGGTGACAAGGCCGACGGCCGTGAAGATGCCGTTGAGGTAGGCGGTCACGGCGGCGACCACGACGTAGAACAGGAACGCCAGGATCGACTGTCTCCGGGCGGACCAGCGCGACTGCTGGATCACGGCGATGACCAGGGGGCTGAAGAAGCCCACGGCCATCAGCCAGAGAGCGACGGGGCCGAGCGCGGCCAGGGCCTGCAGGGTTGCTGCGTCCATCTCAGGCACCTGCCTTGGGCTGGAGGTCGATCCATTCCTGCGGGACCGTGGTGAACTTCTCCCCGGCCGCGGAAGCTACTTCCCACTCGGGCTTGCCGATGCCCCGCAGGATCCCGTTGTCCTCCCGCGAGTAGATGGTGTCATCCGCCGCGCCCTTGACGTACTGGGTGGCGGCGCCGCCCTTCAGGACGGTCAGGGCGGCCTGGCCGATGTAGCCGGTGACCGGGTCCGTGAGGACCGCCTGGAAGGACTCGAGCAGCTGGTTGTTCCGTGCCGCCGTCTGGCGGTCTGCGTCTGTGAACATGTCGTCTTCCTCTGCTGGTGGTGTTTCGGTGGTGATGGTGCCGGCCGCGGCGATGCCGCCGAAGAACGGCGTGGGATCGACCCGGCCGTAGATGATGCCGTTGCGGACATCCGTGCGGTAGTCCAGGTACACCAGCGCCTCGATGTGTACGTGCTCCGCGACCGTCGTGGTCCGGGTCTTGGTGTTGCCCGAGAGCCCAATGAGCTGGCCCTCGGTGACGTGGTCCCCGGCTTTGACTGCATCGTTGTTGGACTGGTGCGCGATGACGCTGATCCAGCCGTCGTGCCGGGTCACAGTGACGATGCCGCCGAAGTTGTAATACAGCAGCCAGGCCCGGACCGGACCGCTCCCGGGAAGGTCTTCGACCCAGCCGGCGTACAGGACCGTGCCCTCAGCCGGGGCATGGATCGGGGTCCCGATCGGGCAGGCGATGTCCTTGCCGGCATGGCCGAACTCCTGATAGTTCCCGTAGATCCCGACGTAGTATTCGATCGTGTCCTGGGAGGCGTAGCGGTTGCCGATGACGCCGGCCGTTGCCCCCTCCCCGAACTCCTGGCTGGTGGCAAACTCAGCAGATACTGGCCTCATGGGTGTTCCTGTTCCTTGGGTAGCTTCTTGAGCGGCGGCCAGGGGCGGAGCTCCCGGTCCTGCATGCCATGTTCGGTGCAGTCCCGGCGCAGCTGGGACGCGTACTCCTCTGTGAGCCGCCGGTTGAATGCTTCGATGTCGGCCCGTTCGTCGGAAAGGTCAGCCCGGTCCCGCTCACTGTCGCCGCGGGCCCGTTCGGTGCGGACCAGCGCCCAAGCCTCGTCGCGCTGCTGCTTGAGGCCGGTGTTGCGGACCTTCTCCCGGCCAGCCGTGCCATCGACGTGTTTGAGCACGCCGTTGGCAACGACGCCCAGAAACGCGAAAAGACCAGAGGAAGCTAGGACCGCGGCCCATATCTGCTGGGTGGAGTCCATAGGGGCCTACTTCTCGGGGTCATAGGAGTAATGCCTCGTCTTGACGAGTCGCGCAACAAACAGGAGCAGGGCCAGCATCATGAGGCTGAGGGTGACGACGCGCATGCTGAGCTGCGTCACCGGGAGGGCCTGGATAGCCACGCCGCAGACTGCCATAGCGAACCCGCATAGAATCGCCCCGGCCCGCTCCAGCCACCACCAGCCCTGGAGGACGGTCAGCAGACCGGTAGTTCCGCCGAGGACCAGCATCCCGGCCCAGACCATGACCAGCAGCTGGCCGATGGTGCCCTGCAGGCTCCGGGGCGGGTCGGCGAGGATGGCGCCGCCAAGAACAGTCACCCCCAGATAGACGAAGAAGTAGACGGTGGTCTGCTTGCGCGGTTCCTGGACGCGGAGCCACAACGCACGGAACGGGGATGTCAATCTCTGCCACATGGGTGTGCGCCTTCCTGCGTTACGGCTTTTCATAGATCACCATGGAGCCCTTAACTGCCTGGATGGCTCCACCGATGTTGGCGTTCCCCTGCAGCGTCCAGGTGTGCTGGCCGGCAGCCGGGGTGTGGAAGAACTTCTGCGCCGGGAACGTCGGGACACTTGCCCCGGCGAGGTACTGGGCGAAGAACGAATAGCTGTCCACGTCCACGCCGTCGCACTGGACCCGGACCGCCGCCGTCCGGTGGTCCCCACTGTTCGCGTTGATCAGGGTGGTATTGAAATCGATCGTCACCGGGCCGCCCATCGACGTCGCGGTGACCGTGACGATGTCCGTCCATGTCGGAGTGCCCGCGAGAGTGGCCACAGCCCCCAGGGAACCGCTTCCGATTGCCGCGAGCGCTGCCTGCGCCCACCGTGTGCCGTTGTGCCGGTAAGCCCGGCCAGTGTCCGCCTGATCGACGCGCAGCCCCTTGTAGGCGGCGAGCGCGAGGCGTTCTGTGTCGTCGGCGACGGGGAGGATGCCGCCGGCGGTGACGTACCGGGCGGGGTTGATGATGACGGAGGGGCTGCCGCCGCCGGCCTGGGGGACGGTGATGGTGCCGACAAGGAAGCAGCGGGAGCTGGGCAGGGTCGCTTTGGTCGCGTCGGGGTTCGCTGAGGCGGTCCCGGCGAGGTAGACGAGCGGGGCCGTCGTCGCCCCGGAGCCGTCACCGGCAGATGAGTCGTTGATCTGGATGTAGACGATGTCTTTGCGGGCATAGGTGGCGTCCGCGGCGACGATTTCGGCGCGGGAGACGACCTGGTCACTGGACCAGCCGTACATGCCCTGGTGTGTTGAGGCGCCGGGGTCGATCATCGCCGAGCACGGCTGCAGCGACCACGTCGTGGACGTCGCGGTCAGGATGTTTGAGGCCGTGTCCACCCGGAAGCCGGAGCGGCCACCGAGCGGGCGGGCGGCGCCGCCGCCGTGCTGCGCGGCTCGGGCCTGCCGTTCCTGCTGCGCGGTAACGGCGACGCCGTCTGGTGCGAGAAAAGTGATTGTCATGGGTCAGCTCCAAGCGGGTTTCGTTGAGACGGTCAGCAAGGCCGTTGAGGAGTAGTTGTTGGCGGAGAACGCGATCTCGTTCACGCCCGGATCCAGATCGAACCAGCCGCGGGAGGTGACGTAACCGGAGCGGGGTGCCTGCCCCTGCGCGAGGACTTCGCGGCGGTCCATGTCGACGGTCACGAACTCGCCCGCGCCGAGGGCGAGCGCGGTGGCGAAGCTCAGGGTGGTCTTCTTGCCCAGATGGGTGACGGTCCAGCCGCCGGCCGGGACGGGCCCGTCGATGCGGAGCCACACCGGGGAGTTGGTCTTGCCGGTGTTGTCGATGCTGATCACGCCGGCGCCGGAGACGCCTGACCAGGTCCGCGGCCACGAGGACGGGCGGATGAGCCCACCACTGGAGTAGGGCAGCTTCGTGGTCTTGGTGATGAGGTCGCCATACTTCAGCGGGTCCTTGGCCACGACCTGGAAGCTGAAGTCCGCCTCGTAGGCGTTGAGCTTCTTCGGGAGGACGTCGTCCTGGCGCTGGACCGAGATCGACCGGATCAGGCCCGGCTCTGCGACCGTGATCTGGAAGGGCTCCAGATCGATAGCCGCGATGAGCTGGTCAATGGCCGCCGTCAGGAGGGCCGGGTCCTCGGTGAGGATGCTCCCGGTCCCCACGAGTGTCCGGTGCTTCAGGAAAGCCTCCGACATCGTGGAGCCCCGGCCCCGGGCCCGCGGCGTGGCCTGCGCCGTGGACCCGGGTGAACCCCAGCCCTGAAGATCGGAGAGGACCCACTGGACCCCCGAAGCGTCCACCGTGTTCATCACCAGATCCCCGACGGCGATCGGGGGGAACGATGATCCTCCCGCGCCGGGGTTCAGGAGCCCCGAAGGGTACGTGAGCGGACTCGGAAACGGCATGGAGACCTCCTATACCGCCAGGGCGTTCTGGCGCCTGGCGATTGCGTGCGACGTCCCGATGGGGTCATCGACCTGGTTGATGGTCCAGTTGTTCGTCACACCGGCGCCGCGGCCGGTGCCGGCCCCGGCAACGGAGGCCCCGAACGATGGGATGTCCGGGACGGTGACAAGGTCACGCATGGACGCGCCGATGTCACCTTTCATATCCGTTGTGCCGAGCATCAGGCCTTCGCCGATGTGGCGGCCGAACTGGCGAAAGACCCTCGAGGGGGACTGGATGCCCAGGGCGATCTTGAAGGGCTCCACAATCCACCCGGGGAGGAGCCCGAGGAAGAAGTTGCCGATGGTGCCGGCCAGCGACTGGATGCCGCTGAAGAGGCCATCGACAATGTTCCGGCCGGCGCTGTACAGCCACGAGCCAGCACCGGAGAGGGCTCCGGTGATTGTTCCCCACAGGCCGGAGAAGAACCCGCCGACCTGGCCGATCATCCCGGAGACGCCGGAGACGATGTTCCCCCAGATGCCGCCCAGGAATCCGGCGACCTGGCCGAAGACGCTGCTGATGAAGCCCCACACCATGTTGAAGCCGCTGCTGATGACGCCCCACACCGCGCCCACTGCTCCGGCGATGACGCCGACGACGGCATTCCAGACCCCGGAGATGAAGTCTCCGATGGTCTGGAAGATCGAGGCGATGAAGCCCCACACGGCGCCGAAGACGCTGGTGATCACACTCCAGATCGCGGACAGGACCCCGATGATGATCCCGATGTACCAGTTCCAGATCCCGACGAAGAAGCCGCCGATCGCGGTGAAGACGGCCACAATGTTGTTCCAGATCGCCGCGATCTGGTCGCCGTGGACTTTCACGAACGCGATGATGATGTTGGTGACCAGGGAGACGATCCAGTTCCACACACCACTGATGAAGCCACCGATGGCGGTGAAGATCCCCGTGATGAAGGTCCACACCGCGGTGATGCCGTTCACGATGGGCATGACCAGGGCGGACACGCCTACGGCCACGATGGTGGCCAGTGTCGTCCACACTCCGGTCAGGAAGGTGGCGATACCGTTCCAGACATCGGCGAAGAAGCTGCCGATACCGGTGAGGGCGGTGCCGAAAACGGCCCAGAAGAGCCCCATGAAGTATGTGATGGCCCCGACGATGGCGCTCCAGATGCCGGAGAACACATTGACGATGCCTTCCCAGACCATGCCCCAGTTCCCGGAGATCACGCCCAGGACCACCTGAATGATGCCCTGCACGATCTGCATGGCCGCAGTGATTATGGAGGCGATGTAGGTGAAGACGACCATCACCACGGGCATGAGGGCCTGAATGATGGGGATCAGCATGGAGGCGAGAATCGTGACGAGAGGGACGATGGCCTGCACGATCATGGTGATGATCTGCACCGCTACCGGCAGGACCGAGGTCACGAGCTGCACGACGACAGGGATCAGCGAGGTGAACAGCCCCACGAGCGGCGGCAGGAGCGACGCCACCAGGGGTGCCAGCTGCGTGATAAGCCCGGCCACGACCGGGAGCAGTTGCGTGAAGGCCCCGGCGATCATCGGGATCAGGGACACGAGCGCCGGAAGGACGGCCTGGACCGCGGTGCCCAGGGCGCCCACAATCGTTGAAGCCAGCTCGGTGAGGATCGGGACGACCGTGGTCAGCGCTGAGGAAAGCGCGCCGCCGACAGCGGTCGCAAGCTGCCCCAGCGCTTCACCGATCTGAGGCAGCACCGGCGCCAGTGCGCTAAAGATCATATGGAGCGGTGAGAAGCTGGTCACCAGGGACATGATCTGCGGGAGCAGCGGGGCGATGGTCGAACCGAAACCAGCCAGTGCCGGCCCGATCAGGTCAAACAAGCCACGTGCCTTAAGGCCAAGCCCTTCCAGGAACCCCGCGAAACCTCCCGAAGTAATGTCGTCGCCGCCCGCCTTGAATGCGGCGAAGAAGGCCCGAATCCCACCAGTGACTTCGCGCGCACCATTTCCGATGCGCTCCATGACGCCGGCAAATCCACTGGAAGTTACATCGCCGTTCCCGGCTCTGTAGGCCGCGAACATGGCACGGAACCCTCCACTGACTTCTTTGGCCGCGTCCCTAATGCCGAGGATGACACGAACGATAATCGAGTCTTCCTCGATGCCGAGCGCCTTGCCCAGCCCGCCCGTGAAATCACCCGACGTAAACAGGGTGATGATGCCGCCCATGGCGGCACGGACCCGGTCTGCGAATGCCTGCACATGGGTGGCAAGTGTCAGCACGGGGCCGCGTGCTGCGGAGAAGGCCATGGTCATCAGCTGCAGGACGGGGACCATGACGGAGCGTCCCACGTTGGAGAACGCCGTCAGGATCGGCAGGGCCGTTGACCCGATGGCGATATGCAAGCCCTGGATGCTGGTGTTGTACTCGCGCAGGGACGCCTTCGCGGCGCCGAAAATCTTCTTGTCCGTCTCGTCCAGGACGAGGCCCATCTTGCCCGCCGTACCGGTCAGCTTAGCGATACCCTCTGAACCCTGGTTCAGGAACGGGAGCATCTGCGCGCCGGACCGGCCGAAGAGCTGCATGGCCAGGGCGGTCTTCTCGGCGCCGTCAGGCATGGCCTTGAACTTGTCAGCAAGCCCCGGCATGATCTCCGACATCGGCTTGACGTTGCCCGATGCATCCTTGAACTCGGTGCCGAGCTTCTTCACCATGTCGGCGGATTTGCCGGCGTCCCCGGCGGCGTTGCCGAGGTTCTTCGAGAAGATTGTGATGCCGCCCGAGGCAGCGTCTACGTCCACGCCCGAGAGCTGGATCGCTCCCCGCAGGCCCGAGAACTGCTCAATTGTTCCGCCGGCGATCCGCCCGAAACCGTTTACCGCGCCCTGATAGGACTGGAAGTCAGCGACAGAGTCCTTGACGAGCTTCCCGACAGAGAGGCCCGCGACGATTCCGGCGATGGGCAGCGCAAACTTCTTGATGCCGCCCATCAGGGAGGCCCCCAGTGAGGACCCGCCGGCGTCGCCGGCGGGGGCCCCCCCCCCGGGGG
>NZ_JARUXE010000075.1 GCF_030433895.1 Arthrobacter sp. PsM3
TCAATGGACATAACGGGACTATGTCCGCTCGTTGCTGCAAGAGCGGGGCATGTCCACCGGGCCCCTCTCAGCTCACGCAGGCGGCGCCTCAGCGGACGGCCCCTCCGGCAGCGCAGGACGGTCCGGGTGCCGGAGCGCCCAGACGTCGGCCGCGGCGCCGTGCGGCAGTTCAAGCTGCCACTCCTCGCCGGCGCCGGGGTAGGCACGCAGCGTCGTCGGCACCGAGCCATGGCGGTAGATCTCCACGATCGAGGCATCCACAAAGATGCGCAGCTCATCACCCCCGGCCACGGTGTCGGCGAACACGGTCCGCCGCTGCCCGGCCGCGACGAGGACCAGCCGGAGCGTGCCCTCTCCCCCGAGGACCCGCACCTCGGCCCCGGCCGGCAGGGCAAAAGTGCCCGCGGCGCCGCGGTGCAGACGCTCGCCGCGGTAGGCGCGGAGTTCGGGGGCGGGTTCGACGGCGAGGACCCCGCCGTGCACGGAGAGCTGGCGGGGGAAGGTCAGGATCCCGGACCAGCCGGCCTCGTCAATCTGTTCCTGGCTGCGCCCGAAGAGGCGCCCGGGGAGGTCCTCGCCGTCCGCCAGCTCGGCGGACCAGCCCCAGAGCAGTGCCCGGTCCGGCAGCGCGAGGATCTGCGGGGCGTAGAACTCCCGGCCCAGGTCGGCCTTCCCGCCGGCCGAGGGCCTGAACACCGGCAGCCCGGAGCCGTCCGGCGCCAGCGAGCCGAGGAGGTAGCCGACACCGTTGGGGTGGTCATGGTCGTCGGTCCCGAGCCAGAGCGAGGCCATCAGCAGCCAGGTCTCCGCGCCGGAGGAATCCGGGACGCGGACCAGCTGCGGGCACTCCCAGATCTCCGCCGGCATGTGCCGGGCCGCGAGCGGGTCCTCCGTGCTGAGCCAGATCCCCTCGTACCGCCACCGGCGCAGGTCCTCCACGCTGTAGAGCAGCACGGCGGCATGGCCGGAGTCCAGCCCGGCCCCCTGGAGCGCGAACCGGCGGCCCTGGAAGCTGAAGAGGAACGGGTCCCGGACGGCGGTGACCCGCGGGTCCGGGGGGATTTCCGCCGCGATGTGCCCGTCCTGGGTCCAACTGCGCAGGGACTCATCCGCCCGGGCCAGGACCACGCGGGAGTGGCCGCCCGGGGTGTCGACGCCGGAATAGGCGGCGGTGGGGACGCCGCCGTCGTCGGTTACGACGCCGGACCAGCAGCCCAGCGCGTCCGGGCCGCCGGGCTGGGGCCGGAGCGCCACCGGTTCCTCGTCCCAGCGCACCAGGTCCGGGGAGCTCAGGTGCCCCCAGCAGATGTTCCGGTGCCGGGCCGAATCCGGGTTGTACTGGAAGAAAACGTGGTAGCGGCCGGCCTCGTAGCTCAGGCCGTTGGGATCGTTGATCCAGCCCTGCGCGGGACGCGGGTGGAAGCGAGGGAAGGCTGGGTCCGGATGCATCGCCGCGGTGTCCATGGCCAAACACTACCCGCGGCGCGGCCCGAGGGCTGCCCGCCGGGCAGATCAGGGCGAATGTGCACCCGGCATCCGCCCTGATCTGCCCGGCGGATGCACCCCTCAGAAACTTCGCAGGGTTCTGTGGGAACCTGTTACCGATGAGTTTTCGGCAGGATCGCACCAGCACGCACCCGGCTCCGGCGTACCCGCAGCCGCTGTCCCCGCGCGCCGAGGGAACCCGCGAGGGAACCCGCGCGGGCGCCCGCGGGGGAACCCGCGCGGGCGACCCGGCGGACCCGGCAACGGACCCCGCCGGACACCAGGGACGCCAGGGCCGCGGCACCGGATTCCTGTTCCTGCTCGCCACCCTGGTGAGCATGGCCGCCCTGGCCGGGACCTACTACTTCTTTGTCCGGACCACCACGGGCCAGTTCATCGACGAATCGGCCCTCGTGGAGGCGGTCGAGATCCACGGCGCCGCCGGAAAGGCCGCCAACAAGCTCCTCGACTGGCTGCCCGCGCTCTCCCTGCTGATCGCCACCGTCATGGTCCTCATCGTCACCGTGCTGAAGCGGCGCTGGGCCGCCGCGGGGATCGCCGTCGCGGCCTGCGTGGGCGCCAACGTGGCCACCCAGATCCTCAAGGACATTGTCCCGGTCCGGCCCTACACCGGGGTCGAGACCCTGGAGCTGAATTCGCTGCCCTCCGGCCACACCACGATGGCCGCCTCGGCCGCGGCCGCGGTGTTCCTGATGGTCTCCCCGCGCTGGCGCCCGCTCGCCGGGTTCCTGGGCGGCAGCTTCGCCGTCGCCACCGGGGTGTCCACCCTGATCAACCAGTGGCACCGGCCCGCCGACGTCGTCGCTGCGTTCCTCGTCGTGGCGGTGTATATGCTCCCGGCGGGCTGGCTGATCATCCGCAAGGGCCCGCGCTGGAACGTCTGGGACGGCTACGGGGAACACTGGGCCTCCTCCACGCTGTGGCTCGCACTGCCGGCGCTGCTCGGGCTGGCCGCTGCCGCCGTGGCCGCCTTTTCGCTGCTGAGCGTCGCCGCCGGCACAGGCCAGGACAGCGGCACCACGAACTATTTCTGGGCCGGAACCGCGCTGATCGTCATCGCCGGCTACCTCGCCACGGTCAGCGGCGTGTGGCTGTTCGGGCATGCGGCACGACGGCGGAGCGCACCCCGGGGAACAGGGTCCGGCTATCCCGTCTAAGAAAGTTTCCGTCCAAGTGCATCCGGGGACGGCCTTCGGCCGGTAGTAAGGGTGTAAGCACAACCACCGCCCCCCATGTGGGCCTCTCTGAGGAGTTGGAAATGCGCAAGACACTCTCTGCAGCCGCCGGAACAATGACGCTGCTGGCAGCACTGGCCCTGGCCGCCCCGGCCCAGGCCGGCACCGGGCACCACCGCGACGAGGGGACAGCAAAACTGTCCGTCCTCCATGGCGTCCCGGGCCTGACCGTTGACGTCTGGGTCGACGGCAAGCTCACCCTGGACGACTTCACGCCGGGCACGTTGGCCGGGCCGCTGAACGTCCCCGACGGAGACCACAAGATCGCCATCACCGGGGCCGACGCCACCAGCGCCGACAACCCCGTGATCGGCCCCGTCACAGTGGACCTGGATGCGGGACGTGACTACACGGCGGTCGCACATCTGGACGCCGACGGCGCCCCAACGGCCACGCTGTTCACCAACAACACCTCGGCCAGCCCGGACGGCAAGGGCAAACTGACCGTCCGGCACGTCGCCGCGGCCCCCGCCGTCGACGTCCTGGCCGGCGGGAGCGCGGTCATTGAGGGACTCACCAACCCGGAGCAGAAGACCCTCTCCCTTGAAGCCGGAACCATCTCCGCCTCGGTCGCGGCTGAGGGAACCACAGACCCGCTGATCGGCCCCGCGGATGTCACGATCACCGAGGGAAAGAACACCATCGTCTACGCATGGGGAAGCCTCGCGGATAACAACCTCGGAGTTGCCGTACAGGTCGTGGACTCCTCCTCGTGCGGACGCGGAGGCCACGACGGGTAGCCTTCCGGACCTCCTGCAGTCACCCCTTTTCGCTACCCGGTGGGGCCGCCTCGAGCGCGGCCCCACCGGCATGCACACCGTGACCTCCCGGACGGCTGACCCCGTTCGGCCATGGCGGAGCCCCGGGGCGTGCGGCATAATGTGGAACAACCAGGCCCGTTGCCGCTCAAAGGAGCACCCCATGGAGGCTGCCGCCGCGCATGATTGGGACCCCGGTCTCGATTACGCGTTTGCAGGCGGCGACGAACGCATCCTCGCCGAGGTCTACCGGAGGCTGAGTCCGCTGGTATACACGCTGGCGCTGCGATCCCTGGGGGAGCGTGCCGCCGCCGACGATGTCACCCAGGAGGTCTTCATTCGGGCCTGGAAATCACGGACCAGTTACCGGCCGGAGGCGGCACGGCTGCCGGCGTGGCTGATCGGGATTACGCGCAATTCCATCTCCGACGCGCTGTCGGTCCGCTCCCGCCAGCGCCATCTGGAACAGGCGGCCATCCACCTGGTCGCTGACCCGGCCACGGGACCGGCTGCCGGCGACGTCGAAGAGGTCGCCGACCGCCTCACCCTGGACGAAGAACTGGAGCACTTGGGGGATCCACAGCAGACAATAATGCGGCTGGCATTCTATGAAGACCTGACTCATGACCAGATTTCCTCGCGCCTCAACCTGCCGCTCGGCACCGTGAAAAGCCACATCCGGCGCAGCCTCACCCGTTTGCGCTCCCGTCTGGAGGTGGAACATGGAACACCTTGATGCCGAGCTTCTCAGCCTGCTGGCCCTTGGCGAGCACCTGGGCACCGACGCCGACGCCGAGCACCTCGCCGGCTGCCCGGAGTGCAGCGAATCCCTGCGGGGCCTGCAACACGCCGTGCGCATTGCCACCCTGGACCTCGCCGGCATTGAACTCGAGGAACCCGGCAGCCAGAACTGGGCCGCCATCCACCAAGCCCTCGGGCTCTCCCAGGCCCTCGCGACGGATCCCCTGTACCAGCGCACCGCCGCGCCCCCCGTGTCATCAGGGAAGCCGGCCGCCAGGCCGGCGGCGGCGGATGCGCCCCCGAAGGACAGCAAGGAACCGGAGGCGGAGCCGGCTCCGTTTCGGCCCGGCACCAAAGACCGGCGGGCCCGTCCCGGGCTCTGGCTTGCCGTGGCAGCCGCCGGCATCGTCCTCGGCACGGCTGCCGGATGGACCGCCGCCGGAGTCCTCCGGGACACCGGCACGCCTGTCCCCGCCGCAACCCAGTCGACTCCGGCATCCATCATCCTCGCCCAAACGTCCCTGACTCCCCTGCCCGCACACACCGGGAGCGGAGACGCACAGGTGCAAGAACTCCCCGACGGGACCCGCCAACTTACGATCCGGCTCTCCAACGAAAATATTTCCGGATTCCGGGGGGTGTGGGTCGGCTCTGCCGACTTGTCGAAGATGGTCAGCCTGGGCGTCCTCGCCAATGACTCCGGCGTCTTCACCATCCCTGCCGGCATCGACCTGGCCCAATACCCCATCGTCGATGTCTCTGACCAGCCGTACAACGGGGATCCGGCGCACTCCGCCGACAGCATCGCCCGGGGAACACTCAACCTGAAAACCTGAGGTGGCCCCTTCAGCGGACCAGACCGGCGACCAGATTGATCGTCGTGGCCAGCACGATGGCGCCCAGCACGTACGAGATGAGCGCCTGGCGCAACGCGGCGTACCGGATCCCGTCCGTCGTCAGGTCGGTGTCCGAGACCTGGAATGTCATGCCGATGGTGAAGGACAGGTACGCGAAGTCCGCATACCGGGGCGGCTTTTTCTTGTTGAAGTCGACTCCCTCGTTATCCCGGTAGTAGAGGGTGGCGTAGCGCAGTGTGAAAAGGGTGTGCACCAGTAGCCAGGAAAGCCCCACACCGGCGAGGGCCAGTGCAATGATGGCCGCTTTCCTTCCGCCCTCCGAGGAGCCGGCATCCAGCAGGATGAGTGCGACGCCGCCGAAGCTGGCCATTGTGGCCCCGAGGACGAGCAAATCGGAGACGATGCGGCCCGGATCCTCCCGGAGTGCATGCGTGGAGGTGTCGGCAGCATCAAGGGGCCAGATCACTGACCACACCCAGCCCAAATAGATCAGCGACGACGCCGCCCAGCCCAGGGCCGGGGCATACGCCCAGGAGCCAAGAACACCGACGGCGAGGGCGACGGTGAGCCCGGCGACGGCCATGATGATCAGTCGAAGCCTGGTGCTGTGGGCGGGGGTGGTGAAGCTGCGGATACTCACGACCTGATCATGTCATCCGGGCTCCGGCTGCCACGTCTCGAGGGACTGTCTTCACCCTGACGCCGGCCATGCCGGGCCGCGGCGCTACGTTGTGGCGGCGTCAGGGCTGGTGGCGTCAGCGCTGATCGCGCGGATGCTGTTGTTCCGCTTCTCGTGGGTGAGCTCGGCCAGTCCCAGCGCCTCCAGCAGCGGAGGAAGGTACATGCCGAACCGGCCCCGGTAGCCGTTGCGGAGCCCGTACCAGCCTCGGACCGGGTTTGAGGCGTCCCTCCCCCAGGCCTCAACGGTTCCCTCGGCCGCGGCCTTCTTCTCGTCAGCGGCGCCAAGGGGCACCCAGCCGCCCTGTTCCGTGAGCCAGTGATGCAGGTCCTCGACGGCGCTCAGACGGTACTTCAGCGTGGTGGATCCCACCTGGCACACGAGCGCGGGAGGGTCGGCCTCCTCGTCGCGGTACATGCTGTACTCGGATGTCCCGGGAGCGGTCAGCAGCTTCCAGGGATCTTCCTTCGTGCCTTGTGCCATGTCGGGCCTTCCTCGCGCTCTCGGTTCCGTCGTCTCCAGCATAGTGACGGCCTCGGGGAGACGTGCGGAATAGCGTGCCCCGGCCTCTCCGGCATAATCAGCAGGCACATGGCCCGTACGGCGTTTGCCTGTTTCCCGGGCGAGGGTCTGCTCGAATCAGGGTTTTTTGCGTGCCGGGTCGGCGGTGATGGCCGTGTTTTTCCCCCATGGGTTATCGAGGTCGCAGGTGACCAGGACGACCCTGCCTGGTATGCGGTTCCAGATGGGGGCGGAGTTCAATGTCGCCTTGTCGTAGGTCTCGACGGCGGTGACGGTGTAGTCGAGTGTGCCGGCCTGGGTGCTGAGGGTGAGCCCATCCCCGGGTTTGGCGTTGGTGCCGATCCGGTTGAAGGGTGCGTCCTCGGCGACCCAGCGGTGGCCGACGATGTAGGTGGTGTCAGTGGAACCGGTCCCGGGTTTGCCGTAGTTAGTGAGCCAGTATCCGTCGTTGGTATCCGGCGGTTCTACCTCCCCGCTGGCGAGGTCTTCGGGGCTGGGGGTCAGCGCCAGGATGGCTACATCCGCATCCGCGCCGGGGTAGAGCAGGCGGAGTGGCGCCGCCCCCGGAGGCTGCGTTCGGGTGGGGGTGGACGGTGGATTGGCGGGAGATGAGGGCGTATCTGCCTCGTTGAGTGGGCTTTGCCTTGTGGTCTGCGTGGGCGGAGGGGGCGTGACGGGGGGCTGCTGGGAGGCCGTGACGGCTGCTGTGAGGCCGTGACGGCTGCTGTGAGGCCGAGGATGGCCAGCGCGGTTGCCGCGGCGATACCCAAGAGCGTGGGCCGCCAGAGGTTGCGCCGGTCGGGCGGTGCCGGCGGGGCCGTGTTCATGAACGCCGTGTGCGGCGTTTTCGGAACAGTACGTAGCCGAAGAGTCCCGCGCCGATGAGACCCGTGGTCAGGCTCAAGACCACCGCCCGGGGATATGCGGGCTCGCGTTGGGCGGCGGTCTGGATGTTCAAGCCGCGGGAAGGCGTGCCGCCCGGGGCGGCCGATGGAGTGCTGCCATTCGTTGTGCTGCCGCCAGCAGACGGCGGAGGCGAAGTGGCCGGCGTGGCCGTGCTGGTTGCCTCCACGACCGTGAAAGGCACTCGAAGAGGTCTCGCACGTGAGTCCGCCGTCACGCGAACATAATTCATCGCACCGATGGGTGCCACGACGGGCACAGCGGTCGCGAGATGGAAAGTTCCGTCCTTAGCGACGGTGGCCGGGCCGAACGCCAGGAGATTATCGAAGAACCCGCTGACGGTTATGCCCGGGGGGTAGCCGCTCCCGTTCACGGTGTAGGCGGCGCCGGGAGCCGCCGTGTCGGCGGAGAGCGTGACGGCGACATTCCAGAACTCCACGTGACTTGGCGGGGTCCGCGTTCCCGTCACGGTCACAGTGTGCATGCCCAACGCGGCACCGGGGGGAACCGGGGAGTGCAAAACGAACCTTCCGTCTTTTTCCACCAAGACTTGATTCAACATCACGGCGTCGGGTCCGAAGGTCGCGGTCACAGTTTCACCCGGGAAGTACCCCGTGCCGTACACGCCCACGGCTAACTCATCAGCTTCTGAAAAGGAGGGAGCCACAGTGGCTGGGGTGACGGTGAACGGCAGCGACTGGACAGCGGTGACCGCCCCTGTCACCGTGACGGCCTGCTTGGCCACCGGGGCACCGAAAGGCACAGTGGTGGGGAAGGAGAAGGTTCCGTCTTCGGCCACCCTGACCGATCCGAGCCCGATGCTGCCCAGCACTGCCGTCACGTCTTCACCCGCCGAGTAGCCTTGCCCGAAAATCGTGAGCCATGACCCTCGGACTCCTGAACTTGCCGAGAGCGACGCGCTCGGGGGGATGGCCAGAACGGTGAAGGATACGGTAACGGGCCCCGGGGACAGAGGGGTCTCCACGGTGATGGAATGCGAACCCGGCGCGGTACCTGCCGAGGATTCAGCGTATCCCGAGCTGGCGCTGAGTATGACGGTGGGGGCCCCGGACACCAGTGCCGGATTGGACACAAGCTGCCCGGCAGCACCCGGCGTCGAAGCCTCGGCGGCCGCCCCGCCGAGGCTGGAGGCCGCTATCAACAGGGCGGTACTTGCTGCGGCGGCAGGCCAGGCCCTAGTTGGGGTCCACTTCTTCATTGCTGCCCCCTGCACCGCGGAGTTCGCTCTTCCATAATTCCCCCTGAAAAAAGCAACGAGCGCCGACGCCGGCATCGGTTTGCCTGATGCTAGCACTAAGCCCAAAGCGCGCACGAAGCGCGGGAAGGGTCTTGTAGCCACCCTCTAACGGGCCGCTGAGGACGAGCAGGTCAAATTTCGCTGCGAGAAAGGAGGCAAAAAACTCTGCGATTTACAGCGGCCACGCTATGGAACAAGCCATAGCCTGCCCCAGTCCGCGGAGACCTTCACCCGGGTCTGCAGCCCGCCCGAACCCGTGCCTGGGTACAACCAGAGGTTCCCGTTGCGGTCCGTGGCCAGAACATCGGCCTTGCTGTCGCCGTTGAAATTACCGGGGCCGGTCAGGGCTTCGATCTTGCCCCAGTCACCGGCCACCTTGACCCGGGTCTGCAGTCCTCCCGAACCGTTGCCGGGGTAGAGCCAGAGGTTGCCGTTTCGGTCCACCGCCAGGACGTCGGACTTGCTGTCGCCGTTGAAATCGCCAGGTGAGGCGGTCAGATCGTTCTTGCCCCAGTCCCCGGAGACCTTGACCCGGGTCTGCAGCCCGCCCGAACCATTGCCGGGGTAGAGCCAGAGGTTGCCGTTGCGGTCCACCGCCAGGATGTCGGGTTTGCTGTCGCCGTTGAAGTCGCCGGGGCCGGTCAGGGCTTCGATCTTGCCCCAGTCACCGGCCACCTTGACCCGCGTCTGCAGTCCGCCCGAACCGTTGCCGGGGTACAGCCAGAGGTTGCCGTTTCGGTCCACCGCCAGGACGTCGGACTTGCTGTCGCCGTTGAAATCGCCCGGCGAGGCGGTCAGATCATTCTTGCCCCAGGCACCGGACATCTTCACTTTCGTTTGCAGGCTACCGGAGCCGTTGCCCCGGTAAAGCCAGAGGTTACCGTTGCAGTCCGTGGCCAGCACATCAGGCTTCCCGTCGCCGTTGAAGTCTTTCGGGACGTACGCGGCCGGTGCCGCGGCGATACTAATGGTCCGGGACGGGGTCACCGCGTCCGGGCTGACCCCGTTGGCGGCCGTGACCGCGAAGGTCGATCCCCCGGCCGTTGTCGGGGTGCCGGAGAGGACACCGGTGAGCGGATCCAGGGACAGCCCGGCCGGCAGGGTGCCCGAGGACACCGTGAACTGCGGGCCCGGGTTCCCGGACGCGGCGAACGTGTAGGAATACGCCGTCCCGACAGTCCCGGCCGCCGGCGGTGTGGAAGCGCTGAACACCGGCGCGGCCGGCGCCGGGGCGATCGTGATCGTCCGGGACGGGGTCACCGCGTCCGGGCTGACCCCGTTGGCGGCCGTGACCGCGA
>NZ_JARUXE010000076.1 GCF_030433895.1 Arthrobacter sp. PsM3
GGCGAATGCTTGGCAGCCAACGAGTGTGCCGGAAACTGCCGATGAGGACGCCCGGGCAGAAGACCCAGTGGAGTTCTACTCTGAACTCCCCTGGCGTGATGCCGATCACGCGCTCCTCTTTGCCGCAAAGCTACGCGATATAAATCATTTAGTCCAGTCTTATTTACACCTGCACTTGTGAAATCCAGCTATCACCGCAGAGTCTGTGAAACCTACGCGGGCGGCTCACCGGCCGCCCTTATTGTCTGGATCGGCACGGGTTGTGTTGCCTGATCAGCCAGCCAGCAGCCAATCAGATGCCGCTTTGCGGTAGCGAATGATGCCTTTGTATTCGGCCATGTCTTCCGGCAGTTCGGCCAACACATGGCCCAGCTTTTCCCGCCAAGCAGGTACCTTCGCGATGTCGGCGAGGGGCAGGAGGTAGCTCCGGATCAGGAACAGCAGGACCCCAGTGTGTGGGAGGCGGATCAGGTGCTGGACTTCCACTCGGAGGTGGAGCTTGTTGGGCAGGTCGGGATCCGTGGCGATGGTTCCGCGGTCGGGGCCCCATTCAGGGTAGGTTTCGGTGGAGGTGTCCAGGCGCTGACCGATAGTCATAGTCCAGTTTGTCCTGCGGAACTGTTCTCCGGGTTGCAGCCGCAGGAGGAATTGCTCCGCGCGGCGGATGATGTTCTCTTCCTTGACCCGCGGTACGGGGTGGTGGATCTCGAGGAAGTTCATGCCGACGTCGAATCCGAAGGACCAGTCCGCGGCGAAGCTGACCAGGCCGGCGTCGAGCCACATCGTGTTGTCTCTAACGTCGAGGAGAACGATGTCATCCTGGATCTGGCTGCCCAGAAACCGCAGTGGCCCCATGGGCAGCGAGTCATCGTCGCCGACGGTGAACTCAATGTCGAGGCCCTGCAGGGTGTTCTGCCAGCGGCAGGCGTTTCCTTCGCGGTGGAAGGACATGATGTCCGGGTATTCCTGCGCCATGGTGGGCAGCAGGGTGGCGATCGTGTCCCACACAGCCGGGCGCATGTGGGGCAGGACCTGCATGCGTGAGGGGTCGCGGTTCAGGATCTGGTCGCGGTCGGCCAGTTCAGGGAGGTAGAACTCATCGATGTCGATGAGCCCGGCCCCCCAGGCGCCAGCGTCTGTGGGCACGGTTTTGTTGGCCGGTTCGACGTTAGCGCTGTACCGGTAGCTGTCACCGGTAAAAGGGAAGGGAAAGCGTCTGATGCGTTCCGGGAGGACAGCAATGTCAGGGTCTTTGTCGATGGTGATGCTCAAAGGTCCAACTCCAATTCTGGGTCTTCGCTGCGTGAAACGCAGCACATCATGGCAGTGTTAGCGGCCTTTTCCTCGTCGGTGAGGTAGAGATCCCGGTGCAGTGGGGTTCCTCGAAGGACGGGCAGGACACAGTCACCGCAAATGCCTTTGCGGCACATGTTGGGGACGCTTTTCCCTGCCCTTTCGAGTGTCTCCAGCAGCGACACGCCGGCGGGCACCTCTAATCTGAGGCCGCTGCGAACCAGGTTCACCGCGAAGGGTTCGCCGTCGTCCAGTTCGGCCGCGCCGAAGGCTTCCGAGTGCAGCCTCGCCGATGTCCATCCAAGCTCACGCGCCTGGTCCAGAACCGCATCCATGAAGGCAGTCGGGCCGCAGACATAGAGGTGGGTTCCCAGGCTCTGGGTTGTGAGCGATTCCGTCAGAACCTTCTCGAAACTGCCGCGATCGGTACACTCAATGAGCGCGGCCAGTCCAGGCCCCAACAGCTGTTTGGCTTCCGCCATGTGGGCTCCGGCCGCTGGCCGGTGGACGTAGATCAGGGAAGCTTTGGTGCCCCGTTCGACAGCGGCCCTTGCATGCGAGAGAATCGGCGTGATTCCGATTCCTGCTGCTACCAGCAGATGATGCGTTGCCGTCGATGCAGGGGCAAAGGCGCTTCGGGGCCGCGAAACCTGAACACGGTCACCGACTGAGAGCTGGTGCATGGCTACCGAACCGCCGGCACCGTCTTCGACCCGGAGGACCGAGATGGTGTAATCCGACGGGCCGTTGCCAGAACCCGTGAGCGAATAGGCGTTTACGCCGCTTCCGTACTGGACCACCAGGTGGCTCCCCGGAACATAGGACGGCAGTTTCCGGCCCGCTGGGTCAGCCAGCGTGATGGTGACGATCGATTCCGTCTGAACGGCGACCTTCGTCACCTCCAGCTGGAGACCTCCCGCCACGGCTGGGTGCGCACTGATCGGCAGCGCCGTGATAGTCATGATGCCTCCTCGGCGTGAGCGGAGTACCCTAGGTACGCGCCAAGCCGGCGCGAAAAGTGGTCAGTAGTGGCCAGAACTGTGCCGCATCCCTGGCACCCCACCTCCGAGCCAGCTGCCCGCACGGTTTTGGTGGTTGAATGGCAGTGCGGGCAGTAAATAACCCGCGGTGCGGTGTCGTCACTCAGCAGGGTCATTTCCTCCAGCTGCAGTCCACATTCCGCGGCGGCGGCGGCTGCTGCCCGGATGTCCGCCGGAGGGCCGGCGAGCACGAGGCGGACCCCGACGTGCGAACTTCCGAGAGCGGATCTCAACTCCGAGAGTGTGTCCGCGGTTGCAGCTTCGAAATGGAGATCGTGCCGGGGCTGGACCTCGGCGTCTAGACCCGCGGTGTCACCTGTGGAGCCGAAAGTTACACAGATGACACCGCGGAAACCAGGTTCCACGCCGGCGCCTATTGCCGACGGCATGGACACGGAACGCATGGTCGGTCCTTACGGGGCGAAGGAGCGGTGGCCGGTGAAGAACCCTAGAGCGTACTCAGGGGTCTCAAACTTGACCGTTGTGCCCTTGGGGAAGAACAGCACGTCGCGCTCTTTTGCGTGTGTGACTTCTCCTGTCGACTGGTCGGTAAGGATGAACTCGCCCTGCACGACGACCTTCATCTCGTCGTAGGTGTACGTGTACACCAAGGGTTCGGAAGCCTTCAGTTCGAAGAATCCGGCGCTCATGACGGACCCCTCCGGGTTGTGGAGGGAGTCGCCGATCGCAGCGACCGTTCCAGGTTCGTTCATGGACGGCAGCCCGATATAGCCGCCTTCTACCTTGTGGATGGATCCAGCTTTACTGAGTGTTCCTACGAGTGTGGTTTCCATGATTCTCCTTTGAATAGTGCTTTGGAAGGCGGTTCATCTTTAGGTCAGAACGCGGGTGTCGTTTCGGCAAGATCCTCGCGGACCGCGGTTTCCTCTGTTCCTCGAGGACCAGCCGGACTCTCCTCGGAACTCCTCCATGTGATCTGAATCACTGGCCTCATCCCATAAGCAAAGCTACGTCACGTAATTCATCTAGTCCAGACTTTTTTACAAAAATTCACGTTTGTTTAACAAGTTATGTGATCCGCAGCTGTTTCTAGGCGGGAGCTGTCAACGAGGGGACTGCCTCAAGCTCGACGAACCCGTCATGCTTCCTGTGAAGGGCCCGCGTGAGGTACACGACAGCCCAAAGAGATGCTCAAAACGGCCGCTGCCGGCGGCCGGCAGGAGGGCAGGACGGTCCGTGACCGGCCTGCCCTCCTGTCTATGGGACAGCACTTGATTGCGCGCCGAAGAATCCGAGAACTGGACCTTTCGCCAGCCTTGGCGAGCGAGCTCGCGCCCGCCCCAAGTACTAGATGCCGCCCCCCTTATCGGGGATCTAGAACCCTGTCGGGGTCTGCGCCATCGATACCTGAATCGATGTCGGACAGTGAGGCAGTGGCGGATTTGTTGTTTGAGCGCCTTGATTCGTGCTGGGAGTACCACCAGATGGGTATGTAGAGCGACAGTACGATGAAGCCGAGCCAGGTGGAGGCCCAACCGATTTCTAGGCTGTTCAGGTAGACCACGCCGAGCAGGCACAGTGGCACATTGAACAGGCCGAAGATCATGGCGACATTCGTCCAGCCCTTGGGTGCTTTGAAGGGTCGTTCCAGACCAGCGAAGGCCGGGTGTTTTTTAGCTTTGACGTAGGCGAACAGGCTGATGCCGTTGGCAAAGGTATAACCGATCGCGGCGGCGGCGAGAATTGCTCCGAGGGATCCCATGGAAATCAGCACCATGTTAAACGCTGCGGTGACGAGCATCGCAATGAACGGGGTCCCGTGGCGGTTGGTCTTGCCGAAAACCTTCGGAAGGTTGCCTTCCATTGACATGGAGTGCATGGCGCGGGAGGAGCCCAGATAAGCCGTTTGGATGATGAGCACCATGGCGGCGATCAACATGATGATGGTGACCATGGAACCGGCTTCGCCAAAGACAGCCTGGGCGACTGGAATCAGGGGCGATACATGCTCGGCCTGGACACCCTCAACACCGAGAACGCCGATCACCGAGGTTTGTACCAGTACGTACAGGATAAGGCAGATGATGCCGCAGGCAAGTAATGCTTTGGGGACATCTTTGGACGGGTTTTTGTATTCAGGGCCGTAGATGGCCGCGGTTTCCCAGCCACAGGCACTCCATTGTGCGATCCCGAAGATGCCAAAGAGAATCAGGATATGGTGCATATCCCAGACCCAATCAGTCGGCCACCAGTTGCCCGTGATGTTGGCCATCTCAACGTGTCCGGTAGCAAATGGCGCCACGGCCAGGATAACCAGCGGTATCAGAGATACGGCCGCCAGGATGTAACCCAGCATCGCGCCATCCTTCAGACCAAACCAGTTAACCACGAACAGTCCGGCGAAAATCACCCCGCCTGATATCAACGCGAGTTGATACTCGGTAAATGTCTCACCCAGCACCGGAAACAGCCCGTGAAGGTAACCGCCGGCCAGGATTGCGAAGATCGCCAATACAGGGTTCCAGGCGAACCAGTAGCTCCAGGCGGTGAAGCCACCGATCAGCTTGCCCTTGTCGTACTTGCCTTGGTAGTTTTCGGTGCGAAACACATGCTGCGCAAAACCTGGCAAGCCGGAGGCCTTCGGAAAGGTAGTAGCCAATTCGGCGTACGCGGCGTTCTGCACGAAACCCTGAAGGACCGATAACCCCCAGATGAGAATCGCTGCGGCAGATACATACATCGGAAAGTAGCCTAGCGACGGTAGAATCAGCAAGGGCACACCCATAGCGATAGCCATGCCCTGCTTCCAGTCGATCGACCTTTCCAGGTGGTCGACCCCATTTACACGATTTTCACTCATAAAAATCTCCCTTAGAAAGCCTAAATTCGATTATTAATCTGGACGCATAGCTCGTCCTGGCGGCAAACGGGTACGCCGGCGATTGGCCGCAACCCTCTTGCGGATCAGGTGGGGCCGATTGGTTCAAAGCCCAGCGCGTTCTCCGATATGCATTACGTCAATGTAAGGATGTGGAAAACGCGGGGTATGCGCGGTAGGAAGACGCCATCTGGGTTGACTTCGCAACGACTTCGGCGTGGGTGTGTCTAGTCGTAGAAGACCCTTCATGGCTCGCGATCTTGAGCAAGACCTGCGAGTGTTACGGCGGCGTCCTTTGTGAAATGAATCACTCCCAGAGGCTACAGCTAATAACTGCAGTTCAACAGGTTTTCGAGGAAAATATATTTTTTGGTCTACACCTTGCCAAGATGGTCGCTTCCCGCTATGCGTTCGTTTACCAGTAGACCTCCAGCATCCGCTCCTTCCTACTGTGGGAGCGCGAAGCTACTTTGTGTAGACCAGCGATAGTCCCAAATGGGGAACATCCAGGGGCGTTTGATGCTGGCCTGAAGCGCCGGGTTTGATTCGCTCGCCGACCAGGTACTTCCCTGAGTTGCCGAGAATGACGCGGTTGCTGGCGTTGATGAGGGCCGCATGGCTTGAGACGGCGCGCAAACTGGGCATGAGGAGGGGTTCTAGGTCCTTGATCCTAATGTCGCATCCAGCTACCCCCGTGAAGTGTCCGTGCACGGAAAACGGTGCCGTGAACGTAAGGATGTATTCCTCGAAGCCGAGATAGTCTATGTACGGGCCCCAGACAGTCTGCTCACCTGTGGAGGCGGCGGTCGAGAAGAACGGCAGCTTTTCATAGTCGTAGTACCGATTACTCCCTGGAGTCCGATCGGCATCAAGCCTTTCCATGGCTCCGGAGTTATTGCGGATCCACCATTCCAAAGCCCGACCGCCCTCCTCGACGGACTCCGCAGCGAAGAACGTCCCGGCGCCCACAGCAAAAGAGTTCCCAGCCAAGAATGCCCGCGCGACTTCGTCCAGTCCGACTAGTGCAGTTGTACCGGCTTTGGACTTTCCCGCGAGATTTCGCTCCACCAGCGAGGCAACGTTCCTGGCGAGTTTCTTGGTTGCGTCGGCGACGCCGCTCATCCACGCAGTGAGGGCATCCGCAGCATGTACGACTTCGTTGTCGGTGTTCATTGGCCATCCTGGCTAGGTTCGGCGCGTAACGCGGGTGACGTCAGGCGAGAGGTGTTTCGCCTAGTGTGCTCAGGTCCCGGGTTTCTGGGCACTCTCGGGTTGGTCCTGGTTACTGCCCAGGGCCGGTTTCAAGTGTTGGGGGGTTGCTGGTTCCAGGTCAAATGTTACTCATGGAGGTCATTGGCATTTTCACTTGACGCAGCGTAACTGAGACTGAGCTTAGTGTCGATCAGGTGAAAGATGTTTCGCTTAATGTGCTCCAGAACCAGCTTTTGGGCCCTTTCGGGTTGATCCTGGGCCACGGCCCGGACTAGTTCCAGATGTTCAGCGGTTGCCGCCTCGGGGTCAAGTGCCGCGGCGAGGGGGGCCCATATCTGTTGAACTGTTTCTTCCTGAAGGCGGATTTCCGCATTGACTAGCCTGGGTGATTGCGCGGAAACTGCTAATTCTATGTGGAAGCGGCTGTCGGCAGGTGCACGCACTTGAGGGGTTGTGGCCAGAACCAGTGCCCGCGCAAGTTCCTGAAGACGGTCGAAGTCGTGTGGTTCGGCGCGCTCACAGGCCAGACGGACGGTCGTGGCGGCTATGGCCGAGTGTTCGTCGCCGATGTCTCGTATCTCCGAAATAGACGTAGAGAGAAACCACGTCCGTATGGCGTCGGTTTGGGTTGGCGGCTGGTTGACGACAAAGGTTCCCCCGCTCCGGCCTCTGCGGGTCTCTACGACTCCCTGGTCCCGCAGCTCTGCCAAAGCCTCCCGTAGGGTGGCGCCGCCCACCCCAAACATGTCCGAGAGTGCGGCTTCGGGGGGTAAGCGTTCGCCTACTTTTAGAAGACCAAGGCCGATGGCTTTGGAAATTCTTTCAACGATCGCATCGGCCCTCTCGATTTCCGGCAAGGACCGGTATATCTGGGATTGGAATGGGGTTGGCGAGGCCAAGAGTCTGCGCTCCGAAGTGGGCTTACGGGTTTGTTCAATCCTAACCAGTCAGGGTCGAACTTTTCTGGACTTTGGCCGCTGTTGAGAATCTATTCAAAGTAATCCCTCACTCCTCGCTCCTCCCCAGCCTGAGTAGCCCCCTTCCAAGGTGGGCCCCGCCCACGCGTCCGGCAGCCGGCGTTCTGATGGTGGGTGGCAGAGGGCTGTAAGGGCTGGGTCCAGGAGACGCAGCTACGCCGCCGACGTCACTGGCACCAATCCTTAAGTGTAGTTAAAACCGTCAAAAAACAGTGTTACCCCTGCTCTTCTGCTTCGGGATTATGGATATCAACCGCAAAGCATCGTTCGGCCGCTCCCAGGCTGACGACCGAATGGAAAGGACAAACCGTGAATCCGACAGCAAATGCGACGCGTACCGGATACAGCACCACGGATGACATCGTCCGGAATCTCTCTCTCGTCAAGGACGAGATCGCGGACACAGTGGCCAAGATCGACGAACAGCAGATTGCTGATCTGGCCCGCCACCTTACCCAACCAGGGCGAGTGTTTGTCGCTGGTGCCGGCCGGAGCGGGCTCGTCCTGCGGATGGCTGCCATGAGGCTGATGCACCTGGGCCTGAACGTCCACATCGCTGGTGACACCACGACTCCCGCGATCAGTTCCGGCGACTTGCTCCTGGTGGCATCCGGATCGGGAACGACCTCGGGGGTGGTCAAGTCCGCGGAAACAGCGGCGAAGGCCGGAGCGCGGATTGCCGCGTTCACCACGAACGCGAGTTCACCACTCGCCGCCCTCGCCGACGCGCTGGTAATCATTCCAGCCGCCCAGAAGACCGACCACGGCTCCAACGTTTCCCGCCAGTACTCGGGGTCCCTCTTCGAGCAGGTACTTTTCCTCGCCACCGAAGCCCTCTTCCAGTCCCTATGGGACAACACGGATGTGCCTGCCGAAGAGCTCTGGCTCAGGCACGCAAACCTCGAATAACTGAGGCTCACATTTCACCTACTGCAGTTTCCACTCAATTTTCAATACCCACCGCATTTCCCAACAGAAAGAAAACACCATCATGAAGCTCCAAGTTGCTATCGACCTGCTGACCACCGAAGCCGCCCTCGAACTCGCCGGCCAGGTTGCCGAATTCGTTGACATCATTGAGCTCGGTACCCCGCTGATCAAGGCCGAAGGCCTCTCCGTCGTCACCGCGATGAAGAACGCCCACCCGGACAAGGTTGTTTTCGCCGACCTCAAGACCATGGACGCCGGCGAACTCGAAGCCGACATCGCCTTCAAGGCTGGCGCTGACCTGGTCACCGTGCTCGGTGCGGCCGACGACTCCACCATCGCCGGCGCGGTCAAGGCTGCCAAGGCCCACAACAAGGGCGTTGTCGTTGACCTCATCGGCGTCGAGGACAAAGTGACCCGTGCCAAGGAAGTCCGCGCCCTGGGCGCGAAGTTTGTTGAGATGCACGCTGGCCTGGACGAGCAGGCAAAGCCCGGCTTCGACCTGAACGGGCTGCTTCGCGCTGGCGCAGAGGCCCGCGTTCCGTTCTCCGTGGCAGGCGGCGTGAAGCTGGCCACCATCACAGACGTCCAGAAGGCCGGCGCCGACGTCGCCGTCGCCGGCGGCGCCATCTACGGTGCAGCCGACCCGGCATTGGCAGCCAAGCAGCTCCGCGCGGCCATCATCTAACCAGCCGGTTGACGGAGGTGTCCCGTAGGCCCAACAAGCCGCGGACGCTCCCCCCGGGCTGCAGCCACCTTGTGATTGGGGCCCGGTCTGCAGCCCGGAATGTGGTTCCTGTACTGCCCGCGGACAAACGTAACCGCGGGCAGTACAGGTTCGGTGGAAGAACTAAGACGATCCCGTTGCACTGAACCCCGATCCAAGAACACAACACCGCAGGCCGGGGAGTGGCAGACAGGGAGTCCCAACCATAGGAAGGAATCTGTTCATGATGCGAAGTCAGGCCACACACAAATTGGAAGTCGTCGTTACTGAGCCCGGTCGACTCTACGAGTTGCTCGACGATGCAGAGTCCGCGCTCCGGCAGGTAGCGATGCCCCATTGCTATGCGGGCATTCTGGTCACCCGCCATGATCCGAGCCGCTACACCCTTGCGCTCAGCGACGCTGTTCCCTATGGGGAGACCCGCGAGCAGATCCTTTCGTGACCGTCGTTCGACGGCCACACTGCCGTGTCAAAAGTTAGAAGCAGCAATGCCACTTACCTACGTTGATTCAAGCGTGACGTCCGGGCCGCGAACCGGAAAATCGGGCCGTAATCCTTTGCGGGATCCGCGGGACCGGCGCCTGAACCGTATTGCGGGA
>NZ_JARUXE010000077.1 GCF_030433895.1 Arthrobacter sp. PsM3
GGCGCGGCGCCCCGCGGCCCCGGCCCCTACGTCAAGCGCGAGCTGTTCGCCACGGACCTGGGCCTCTGGGCGCAGCGCATCTCGGCCATGGAAGTGGAGGACCGGCTGAGCCTCCCCGGTGTCTCCGAAGCCCGCGCCCCCCAACTGCTGGCAGGTGCCCTGGTGGCCGAAGCCGCCCTCGAAATGTTTGAGTTTCCGAGCATGGAGATCTGCCCTTGGGCCCTCCGCGAAGGCCTGATCCTCCGCCGGCTGGACCAGCTGGTCTTTGAGGGGCCGTTGGAGCCTGCACCCCACGTGACCCGGTCAGACCAACCCGCTGAACCGCAGACACCGGAGGCAGAGTCGCCAGACTCCAAGCGATCCCAGTCAGCAAAAGCCCGGTGAGCCGTTCCGCTGAAGCCTGATTCCCGGCGGCGGAGTGTCGATTCGGACGTGGCCCGTTCGTCTAGAAAGTGAGAGGCCGGCAGGGAGCCGGCCGCTTCGTCAAGGAGGACAGCACCATGGCACAGTACCTGCTCAGCGTCTACCAGCCGGTCGGCCCCGCCCCGGCCCCGGAAATTCTTGAGCCCATCATGCAGGACCTCGAGGCCCTGAACCGCGAAATGAAGGCCGCAGGGGTCTGGGTGTTCGCCGCCGGTCTCCATCCCACCGATACCGCCACGGTCGTGCGCCAGCAGGGCACCGGGGTGCTCATCACGGACGGTCCCTTCGCCGAAACCAAGGAGCATCTCGGCGGGTTCACCGTCATCGAGGCGGAGGACCTCGACGCCGCGCTTGGCTGGGCCGGCAAGCTGTCCCGCGCCACGACCCTCCCCATCGAAGTACGACCGGTCCAGCACTAGGCACAACCGCAAATGACCCGCGACGCAGCGCCCGCCCTGCCGCCGGAACCCGCGGGGGCACCTGTGGCGGAGACAGAGATCGCCCGGGTCTTCCGGCAGGAATACGGGCGTGCCGTCGCCGTGCTGACCCGCGTGCTGGGGGACATCGACGCCGCCGAGGACGCCGTCCAGGACGCCTTCACGCTCGCCGTTCAGCGCTGGCCGTCCGCTGGCACCCCGCCAAGCCCCGCAGGCTGGATCATCACCACTGCCCGGAACAGCGCGATCGACCGGCTGCGGCGGGAGGCGGGGCGCTTGGACAAACAACTCAAGGCGACGCTGCTGCAGGCGGCCCGCTCCCCGGCGCTGCGGACGCCCGAGGAGCAGGTGATCACTGAACTCTCAAGGGAGGGCACCGTGGACGATGACAGGCTGCGGCTGATCTTCACCTGCTGCCACCCGGCCCTGGCCGCCAATATCCAGGTGGCGCTGACGCTGCGGCTGCTGGGTGGACTCACGACGGCGGAGATCGCCCACGCATTCCTGGTGCCGGAAACGACCATGGCCCAGCGTCTTGTCCGGGCCAAAGCGAAAATCCGGGATGCCCGGATTCCGTACCGTGTGCCGCATGGGGTGGATCTCCCGGCGCGCCTGCAACCGGTCCTCGCGGTGGTCTATCTGATTTTCAACGAGGGCTACAGTTCCAGCTCCGCCGGGTCCTTCACCCGGGAGGAACTCTGCCGGGAGGCGATCAGGCTGGGCCGGCTGCTGGCGGCGCTGCTCCCGGATGAACCCGAGGTGGCAGGCCTGCTCGCGCTGATGCTGCTGACGGAATCACGGCGCGGGGCACGGGAATCAGGCGGCGCCCTGGTGCTGCTGGCGGATCAGGACCGGCGCCTGTGGGACCGCGCGCTGATCGCGGAAGGCCAGGCTCTGGTCCGGCAATGTTTGCGGCGGAACCAGCCCGGACCGTACCAGCTCCAGGCCGCGATCAACGCCGTCCACAGCGACGCGGCCGACGCCGCAGCCACGGACTGGCGGCAGATCCTCCGGCTGTACGACCAGCTCCTTGAGGTCGCGCCCGGTCCGGTCGTTGCTCTGAACCGGGCCGTGGCCCTGGCCGAGCTCGAAGGCCCGGCACCTGCGCTGCGCCTCGCGGATGAGCTCGGTTTGGAGGGTTACCACCTGTTCCACGCCGTCCGCGCCGACTTCCTGGCCCGGCTGGGCCGCGCTGACGAGGCCGCGGGAGCTTACAGCTCCGCGCTGCACCTGGCTGGAAACGCGGCGGACCGGGAATTTCTGGAGGCCCGCCTGCGTGACGCCCGCCTGGGTGACGGCCGCAGCCCGAACGCGGGTCCGGTGCCGGGGGAGACCGCAGGAGGGGCAGACGCCGGTTAACGACGAAGGCACCGGCCGCCCGCTGCGGGAAAATGGGGGAAACCCGCCGCGGACCACCGGTGCCGGGCAGACATCCGCATGTCTGCCGCATCACTCGCACCCTCAATGAGGTAGTAACTACGTTACGTACCGAGTTTGTGAAGACCCTGACGCCAGGATGTGAGCTGGCTGTGAATCGGGCCGGACTGCGATGATGGGGACATGAGCAACCGAATCGCATTCCTGGGCTGTGGATCAATGAACGAGGCCATCATGAGCGGTCTGCTCGCGGGCGGAACCGACCCGGCGGACATCGTCGCCACGGTCCGCCGTGCCGAACGGGCCGACGAACTCGCCAAACGGCATCACGGCATCACGGCCATCGCCGGCGAGGAAGAGCCGGAGAACAACAAACAGGCGGCCACCGGCGCCGACGTCGTGATCCTGGGCGTCAAACCCGTGGGCATCGCGAACCTGGCCCGGGAGATTGCCGCTTCGCTGGCGCCGGACACGATCGTCATCAGCGTCGCCGCCGCAGTGTCGCTGGAGCAGCTGGAAGCGGCCCTGCCGGCCGGCCAGCCCGTGATCCGGAGCATGCCCAACACCCCGGCGCGGCTGGGCCGTGGCGTCGTGTCCGTCTCGCCGGGCACGCACTGCTCCGCGGCGCAGCTCCAGCTGGCCAAGGACCTCCTGGCTTCCGCGGGAACGGTCGTCGAAATCCCCGAAGACCAGGTCGATGCGCTGTCGGCGATCAGCGGATCCGGCCCGGCCTACGCGTTCTACCTGGCCGAGGCAATGGCGGACGCCGGCGTCGAACTGGGACTGGACCGTGAGCTGTCGCTGCTGATTGCCCGCCAAACCGTCGCCGGGGCCGGCTTCATGCTGGCCGAGCCGGGCGCGGATCCGGCGGCGCTGCGGAAGGCCGTCACCAGCCCCAACGGCACCACCGAACGCGCCATCGCCGCCTTTGACGCCCGCGGCCTGCCCGCGATCATTGCCGAGGGCGCCCGGGCCGCGTCCGCCCGGGCAGCGGAGATCACCACGCAGCTGGGCTAGCGGCAGGCGCAGGCGCAACGGAGATCACCACGCAGCTGGGCTAGCGGCAGGCGCAGGCGGAGGCGCATGACGCAGGCCGGACCGGGTGGCAGGATGGGACCCATGGAACTGCACATCACAGGGGATCCCGCGGCGGACAAACTGCTCAGCGACGACGCGTTTGCGCTGCTCACCGGCATGCTGCTTGACCAACAGGTGACCATGGAGTCGGCCTTTGCCGGTCCGGAAAAAATCCGGACGCGCATCGGATCCATGGATCCGGCCGCGATCGCCGGCTACGATCCGCAAGAGTTTGTCGAAATGTTCAAAGAACGCCCGGCCGTCCACCGGTACCCCGGATCAATGGCCGGCCGCGTCCAATCTCTTGCTGAGACGGTGCACAAAGACTGGAACGGCGACGCTACTGCCATCTGGACGCGGGGTGACCCCGACGGGCCGGAGGTGCTGCGCCGGCTCAAAGCACTGCCGGGATTCGGCGAGCAAAAAGCGAAGATCTTCCTGGCGCTGCTGGGAAAGCAGTGTGGCCTCCAGGCTGAAGGCTGGCGCGAAGCCGCCGGACACTATGGCCTCGAGGACGCCTTCCTGTCCGTCGCTGACATTGTGGATCCGGAGTCGCTGAGCAAGGTGCGGGCCAGCAAACAGGCTGCCAAGGCCGCCGCGAAGGCTGCGAAGACTGCCGGGCCCTGATCGTGCGCAGGCGACGCGCAATCTGTCTCATGACGCGCAATCCGTCTCATGACGCGCGAAAGCCCTGGCGCTGCCGTATTCCGGCAGCGCCAGGGCTTTCGCGCGTCGCCAGGCGGAATCTGCCGCGCCGGGGACCGTGTCAGGCGAAAGGGGACTTCTCAGCGATGTCGATGTGCGTCGGTCTTCCCGGGCCCGGGCCCGGTACCGCTACGGCCGGGCGGCGAACCTCTCGAGCAGGTCCACGTGACCGGAAACGATGAGCATGTCCCGTGAGGACACCTTCGTCTCCGGCCGGGCGTAGGTGAAGTCCTCGCCTGGGGATTTCACGCCCACGATAGTGACCCCGTACTTGGACCGGACCTTGGATTCGTCCAGGGTGAAGCCCACGGTTTCGCGCGGCGGATACATCTTCACGATCGCGAAGTCGTCGTCGAATTCGATGAAGTCCAGCATGCGTCCGGAGACCAGGTGCGCGGCCCGGACGCCGGCGTCGGCCTCCGGGTAGATCACGTGGTTGGCGCCGATCCGGGTCAGGATCTTGCCGTGCGAGGGCGTGATCGCTTTGACCCAGAGGTGCTCGATGCCGAGGTCCACGAGGTTCACCGTGATCAGCACCGAGGATTCGATCGAGGTGCCCACGCCCACGACGGCGGAGCTGAACTCCTGCGCGCCGAGCTGGCGGAGGGCGTCGATGTTGGTGGCGTCGGCCTCGACCACGTGCGTCAGGACGCCCGACCATTTCTGCACCAGGTTGCGGTCGCGTTCGATGGCCAGCACCTCGCGGCCCTGCTTGACCAGCTGTTCTGCGGTGGAGGCGCCAAAACGGCCCAGCCCGATCACCAGTACGGGTGCGTTGTGGGCGGGGCGGTTCACGGCGCTTTTGGAACTAGCCAATGATGGGTCTCTCTTCCGGGTAGTGGAATAGCTGGCTGCGCTGGCGCAGCGCCAGGGCAGCGGCAAGGGTGACGGTCCCGACGCGCCCGGCGAACATCAGGACGGTGAGGACGTAGACGCCCGACGGCGGAAGCTCGGCGCTGAGGTTCGTGCTGAGGCCCACCGTGGCGAAAGCGGAAATAGTCTCAAAGAGCACCCGGTCCAGGGATGCCCCGCTGATCTGGAGCAGGAGCATGGCCGACACGGCGACCAGTGTGGCGCCGGCGACGATGACAGAGATGGCCACCCGCATGGTCCCCTCGGGGATGGTGCGGCCGTACACCTTCACGTCGGAGTCGCCGCGGGCCTCGGCCAGGATCGCCAGGAACATCACGGCGATGGTGGTCACCTTGATGCCGCCCGCGGTCGACGCCGAGCCGCCGCCGGCGAACATGAGGGCGTCGGTTAGGAGCATGGTGGTGGAATCCATCTGGTTCTGATCCACCAGGTTGAAGCCGCCGGAACGTGTCATCACGGACGCGAACAGCGAATGGATGAGCTTGTCCCCGACGTTCATGCCGCCGATGGTCCTCAGGTTCTCCCATTCCATCAGCCCCCACAGCAGCGTGCCGGACACCAGCAGGATCAGCGAGACCTGGATGGTCAGCTTGGTGTGCAGGTTCCATTTCTTCCAGTTCAGCCCGTTCTGCTGCAGCACCATCACCACGGGGAAACCGAGGCTGCCGAGGAAGACGCCCACCATGAGCGGGACGAGGATCCACAAATCGGTCTCGTAGGGCACGATCCCGTCCGAGTGCGGGGTGAAACCGGCGTTGTTGAACGCCGAAATCGCGTAGAACACCCCGTGCCAGACCGACTGGCCGAAGCTTTCGCCCAGGGTCAGGAACCGGGGGATCAGGGCGAGGGCCAGGGTGCCTTCGATCACCACCGAGGTGACGATGACGATCCGAAGCAGGGTGCCCACCTCACCGAGGCGGCCGGCGTTCATGGCCTCCTGGGCGATCAGCTTGCCGCGGACACCCAGCTTCTTGCTCACCATGAGGGCCAGCAGCGACGCCAGGGTCAGGGTGCCCAGGCCGCCGACGAAGATGCCGACCAGGATGACGAGCTGGCCGAAGAAGGACCAGTGCGCAGCCGTGGACACCACGGTCAGGCCGGTCACGCAGACAGCGGACACGGCCGTGAAAAGCGACTGATACAGTGGCGTGAATTCCCCGGTGGCCGAGGAGACCGGCAGGGACAACAGGCCAGTGAAAACCAGGATCACCATGCCGAACGCCGAGAGCGCCAGCCGCGCCGGGGTCGTGTTGGCGATGTTGTCGATGAAGTCGCGGAGGCGTGTGAAGATCCACAGGCCCTCCCGCTCCGGTGTGCCGGGGTGCCAGTTTGCCGGGCTCTTGGACCTCGACTGGCTCTGCGTCATGTGTGGCTTATCCTCGCTTGAAACTGCTTCCTTCAGTAGTAAACCACTAAACCCCGCGCAATGACGGGGGAAGGGCGCCCCGCGCTCGGGTAGCCTGTGATTGATGACATACCTGCCGGGGCTCGCAAAGACCGCACTGCCAACGACGGTGGTGTGGGATCCTTCCATGACTGCCTACAATTTCGGCCACAGCCACCCGATGGCGCCGGAGCGGATGGAGCTCACAGCCAAGCTGGCCAAGAGCCTTGGCCTGCTGGATCTGGACCACGTCACGGTCTCGGCCCCGGAGGTGGCCAGTGACGCCGAGCTGAGCACGGTCCACAGCCCGGAGTTCGTCGCCGCCGTGCGGCGGGTGAGCGCGGATCCCGGGACCCCGGACCTGGAACGCGGACTCGGTACCGAGGACGACCCGGCCTTCGCCGGCATGCACGAGGCCAGTGCCCGGCTGGCCGGCGGCTCCCTGCTGGCCGCCGCCGCCATCCTGGACGGCAGCGCTGTCCGGGCGGTGAACTTCGGCGGGGGCATGCACCACGCGGCCCGCGAACGCGCGAGCGGTTTCTGCATCTACAACGACGCGGCCCTCGCCATCCAGCGGCTGCTCGACGGCGGCATGCAGCGTGTGGTGTATATCGACATCGATGCCCACCACGGCGACGGCACCCAGAGCATCTTCTGGGACGATCCGCGTGTGCTGACGATCTCCCTGCACGAGACCGGGCTGACCCTGTTCCCGGGCACCGGTTACGCCAACGAGATCGGCGGCCCGAATGCACAGGGAACCGCGGTGAACGTGGCCCTGCCAGCGGGCACCGGGGACGGCGGCTGGCTGCGGGCGTTCCACGCCGTGGTGCCGCAGCTCGTGGGTGCCTTCGAGCCAGAGGTCATCGTGAGCCAGCACGGCTGTGACTCCCACCGGCTGGACCCGCTCACGCATCTGAACATCAGCGTCGACGGCCAGCGCGAGGCCGCCACCGCCATCGGCAACCTCGCCGCGCGCTACTGCGAGAACCGCTGGATCTCCACTGGGGGAGGGGGCTACAACGTCATCACCGTGGTGCCGCGGGCGTGGAGCCACCTGATCGCCATCGCGGCCGGGCGCCCGGTCCCGCTCCGCACCCCCGTTCCGGAGGACTGGCGCAGCTATGTGAAGGAAAAGTACGGGGCCAAGTACGGGGTTGCCGCGCCGGAGATGATGGGCGACGACGTCGACCTATGGTGGCGCTCCTGGGAAGTCGGCTTCGACCCGAACGACGAGGTTGACCGGACTGTGATGGCCACCCGCAAGGAAGTCTTCCCGCTCTACGGCCTGGACCCCTGGTTCGACTAGTTAGCTAGCAGTTGCGGCCGTTATGAGCACTGAAAACGGCCCTCCTGCGGGTTGGATGGTACCCGACTACCCGGCTGCGGAAGCGTCGGCGGCGGGCTTCTCGGCCTGGAACACGACTCCCGCCGCGCCGATGATCCAGCCCAGCAGCGAGAGCGAGAAGGCCCCCACCAGGTCGGTGGACGCGGTGCCCTTAACCAGCCACACGCCAAGCACCAGCAGCCCGATGACGAGGTACACCATCAGCGCCGCGATGATCCGACCGGAGAGCTTCGTGGTGATCCCGCCGGGGTCCAGGACGCCGTCCCGGGCCTGGCCTGCGGCCTGCCCGCCGCCTTGTTCCTCTTGGCGCACCTCGGCAATGGTGAATCCCAAGGCTGAGGCGGTCAGGGAACTCAGCGAAGTGGACAGCACCCCGGCGGCGCACACAACGGCTCCGTTCAATTTGGGCGGGGTGCCCGGCACCTCCGGGAGGAACACCCAGACCTGCAGCAGCACGCTGCCCCAGACGATCACGAACAGGGCCAGGAACACGGCGGCGATGATGTTGAAAAGCTGTTTCCGGAAGAAGTCCCCCATGGCGGTCCACTCCTCTGCGTCGGTAGGCTGCGGCCTCACCTGCCGGGAAGGCGGTGCGTCCGTTCTAGCACCGCGCCCGGTCCCGGGCAATGCCCGGCGACTATGTCCGGGCCGCCATTTAGTGGATGCCATCCGGCGTATATGTCGCTAGTGTGGAGGGCATGGTGACAGACGACGTATTTGCCGTCATTGCTGAGGCAACCCGGCGTGACATTCTGGTATCCCTGCGCAAGGGGGACAAAGCAGTGGGGGAGCTGGTCCAGGAGCTTGAGGCCAGCCAGCCCACCATTTCCAAGCACCTGAAAGTACTCCGCGAAGCGGACCTGGTGAGCATGCGTGCCCAGGGCCAGAAGCGCTATTACACACTCAACCCCAAGCCGCTCTCCGGGATCGCCAGCTGGCTGCAGACCTTCGACGTCGGCAGTGCCGGCGCGCCTGAGCCCTCGGCGGAACCCGCGCCGGCACGGACCGCGGAACCCCGCCTCCACCCCGCCCCGGACACCCTGGCCGCTGCTGCTGCCGCCGCCACCCCGCCGGCTGCCGCCCCAGCCGCGGAACCTGCCGCCGCTATGTCACCTGCCGCCGCGGCACTGGCCGGGCGGCCCGCCGGCAGCCCGCTGAGTCCCGCCGTCGTCCTCCCGGTCGGCACCGCGGGCGAGGACAAGATGCCGCAGCAGATCGGCCGCACCGTCGGCCGGGCCGCCACGAAGGCCGCCGACCTACTGGCCAACCTGCCGAAGTTCGGCCGCAGAAAGTAACCCGCAGAAAGCAACCCTGCTGGTCTTGTGGTCCGCGTCACCCCGTTTTGGTCACATGGGGCGCCCTCCGGCCCTCGAATGGAAATCCACTCCGCCCCGGTGCCACGATGGAAAGGCTAATTCATCGCGCCCAATGAGGGGCGCCGGGCTTAGGGAGTTGGAATGGACGCGCGGCTTGGGGCCATCCGGGACACGGTGCTGGCACGAAATCCCGGCGAAGGGGAGTTCCACCAGGC
>NZ_JARUXE010000078.1 GCF_030433895.1 Arthrobacter sp. PsM3
GCGGTCGATCATCTCGGAGTAGATCTCTGGGGTTGCAATGGGCATGCTGACTCCTGTGCTGGTGTTCGTCTGCGCGCCCTTCCCTGCTGGTCAAGGCATTGTCCGCCCTCCGGTGGGTTCCAGCCAACGGAAAGCGGCTGCTCATAGCCCGCCCCTGGGACGAAGCTATGAAAAATGCCAAGCTATCCGGCAACCTCACCGGTGGTCTCATAGGCTGCGATCTGGCCAATGCGGCGTTCGTGGCGCTCGGCCTGGCTAAACGGTTCTGCCAGGAATGCCTCGATCAGTTCTGTAGCTTCCTGAACGGTGTGCTGCCGTCCACCCACTGCCACTAAGTTGGCATTGTTGTGTTCACGGGCCAGTTTCGCCGTGTCCAGGTTCCATGCCAAGGCCGCGCGGACGCCTTTAACTTTATTTGCGGCGATCTGCTCGCCGTTTCCCGAGCCGCCCAACACTATCCCGAGGGCGTCTACGCCCGCGGCCTGATCGGCCACAACGGCAGACGCCGCCTTAATACAGAACGCAGGGTAGTCGTCCTCGGCGTCATAGGCCGCCGGCCCGTGATCCACCATCTGGTAGCCCTTGGCTGACAGTGCAGTAATGAGGTGGGAGCATAGCTCCATTCCGGCATGGTCGGTTGCGATATGAACGCGCATCGGTGGCCCTTCAGGCTGGTTGGGGTGTGGGGTTGTTGAGGTGCAGAGCCCTCGGACCGAAGGCAAGCTGGCCGTTCGCGCGCAGCGATTCGATGGCATCCGCAGGCGATGGCTTGCCGTACACGGCGGATCCTGCCACAAAGACGTTGGCACCGGCCTCCGCTGCGCGCATGATGGTTTCCTCCGTGATGCCGCCGTCCACCTGGATGGCCACGTTGACCCCTGAGCCCTCTACCGCCGCCCGGGCACGGCGGATCTTCGGCAGCATGACGTCCAGGAACGCCTGGCCGCCGAAGCCCGGCTCCACCGTCATGATCAACAGCATGTCCAGTTCGGGGAGCATGTCCAGGTACGGTTCCACCGGAGTGGCCGGGCGCAGTGCCATGCCCGCCTTGGCCCCACGTGCCCGAAGTTCGCGGGCGAGTTTGATGGGAGCATTGGATGCCTCGACGTGGAACGTCACCGAGCTCAGGCCTGCGTCGGCGTACTGCGGCGCCCAGCGGTCCACGTTGGCAATCATCAGGTGGGCGTCCAATGGGATGGGGCTGACTTTCTGCAGCCGTTCCACGACAGGCAGGCCGATGGTCAGATTTGGCACAAAGTGGCTGTCCATTACATCCACGTGTACGGCATCGGCGTTGCCGATGCGGGCAAGCTCGGCCTCGAGGTTGACGAAGTCGGCCGAGAGGATGCTGGGGTTGATGCAGCAGTTCAAAGGTGATGCGGACATGATGTCGGCCTTTCGATGGCGGTCAGAACTCGGTGGGTCAGGAAGACTTCCGTGCGGAGGCGAGGGCGCCTTCGACGTCGGCCAGCAGTTCCTTCCAGCTGGCCACGAACTTGTCCAGGCCCTCGGACTCCAGGAGGGCCACCACCTCGTTGTAGGAGATGCCCAGTCCGTCCAGGGCGTTCAGCACGCGGTTGGCTTCCGCGTAGGTGCCGGTGATGGTGTCACCAGCGACCACGCCGTGGTCGAAGGTGGCGTCGAGCGTCTTCTCCGGCATGGTGTTTACGACGTCGGCAGCAACCAGTTCGGTCACGTAGAGGGTGTCGGGGTAGGCCGGGTCCTTGACGCCGGTGGAGGCCCACAGGGGACGCTGCGGGAGTGCGCCAGTTTCGGCCAGGACCGCCCAGCGCTCGGTGGCGAAGAGTTCTTCATAGACCTGGTAGGCCAACCGGGCGTTCGCCACTCCGGCTTTGCCCTTGAGTGCCTTGGCTTCGTCCGTACCGATAGCGTCCAGGCGCTTGTCGATCTCAGAATCCACCCGGGAGACGAAGAACGAGGCAACCGAGTGAATTTTGGCGAGGTCGTGACCGTTTTCCTTGGCCAGTTTCAGGCCGGACTGGAAGGCGCTAATGACGGCGCGGTAGCGCTCCAGGGAGAAAATCAAGGTCACGTTGACGCTGATGCCTTCGCCCAGGGTTGCCGTGATGGCGGCCAAGCCTTCGAGCGTTGCCGGAATCTTGATCAGGACGTTGTCCTTGTCCACCTTCTTATAGAGGTTCTTCGCCTCGGCGATGGTGCGCTCGGTGTCCCAAGCGAGACGGGGGTCAACCTCGATGGAGACACGGCCGTCCACGCCGTTGGTGGCGACGGCGATCGGTGCGAACAAATCGCAGGCGTCGGCGACGTCGGTGGTGGTGATCTCGAAGATGGTCTCCTCGACGCCGGCGCCCTGCGCGGCAAGTTCGGCGATCTTTGCGTCATAGTCCGAGCCGGAGGTGATCGCGGCCTGAAAGATGGACGGGTTGGTGGTCACGCCCACCACGTTCTTTTCGTCGATGAGCTTCTGCAGGCTGCCGCTGGCGAGACGCTCGCGGGAGAGGTCATCGAGCCAGATGGACACACCGGCATCGGACAACTGGGCGGTAGGGGTTGCTTTGATCATGGCTTCTGCTTCTTCCTTCATAAATTACGGACTGGTGACAGTTCGCGGCGGCGCCGCGGGACGTCCCCCAATGAGGCCGTCCCGCGGCGCCGGCCGCAGTGGTCAGGCGCGGGCAGCGGCCAAGGAGTCCTTGGCGGCCGCGGCGACAGCCTCCGCGGTTATGCCAAACTCCTGGAACAGGCGCTTGTGGTCCGCCGAAGCACCGTAGTGCTCGAGGCTGACGGACCGGCCGGCATCGCCGACGAATTCCCGCCAGCCCAGGGCCAGCCCGGCCTCGATCGAGACGCGGGCCTGGACGGCGGCCGGCAACACGAACTCCCGGTAAGTGGCGTCCTGCTTGTTGAACCACTCGACGCACGGCATGGAGATGACGCGGGCGGCGACACCTTCGGCCTGGAGGGCTTCACGGGCCTGGACGGCCAGCTGCACCTCCGAGCCGGTAGCGATCAGCAGCACCTGGGCTGGCACGGTGGCGCCGTCCCTCGAAGCCTCGGCCAGAACATAGCCGCCCTTTGCGACGCCCGCCGGGGAGGCAAAGGTGTCACCCTCGGCCGCACCCTCGCCGCGGGCGAAGGTGGGGACGTTCTGACGGGTCAGAACGATGCCGGCCGGGTTCTCGTGGTTTTCCAGCATGGTCTTCCACGCTATGCCCACCTCGTTCGCGTCACCCGGACGGACCACGTCAAGGCCAACAACGGCGCGCAGGGTAGCGAGCTGCTCAACGGGCTGGTGGGTGGGGCCGTCCTCACCAAGGCCGATGGAGTCGTGGGACCACACATAGATGGACGGGACACCCATCAAGGCGGAGAGGCGGATTGCAGGGCGCTGGTAGTCGCTGAAGATCAGGAATGTGCCCGAGAAGGCGCGTGTCCGGCCGTGCAGCGAGATGCCGTTCACAATCGATGCCGCGGCGTGCTCGCGGATGCCGAAGTGCAGGACCCGGCCGTAGGGGTTGCCTTTCCATGCATCCGTGGAGCGGGAGGCCGGAATGAACGACGGCGATCCTTCGATGGTGGTGTTGTTGGACTCGGCGAGGTCGGCCGAACCGCCCCACAGTTCGGGCATAACCGGACCCAGCGCGTTCAGGACCTTTCCCGACGCTGCACGGGTGGAGACATCCTTGCCGGCTTCGAAGACCGGCAGGACGGCTTCGAGTCCGGCCGGAAGCTTCTTGGCTTCAATCCGCTCCAACAATGCGGCACCCTCAGGGTTGGCCGACTGCCAGGCCTGAAAGGACTCGTCCCATTCGCTGCGGACAGCGGCACCGCGTTCGACGACGGCGCGGGCGTGCGCCAGGACATCCTGATCCACCTCGAAGGACTTGGCCGGATCGAAGCCAAGGACCTTTTTGAGGCCGGCTACTTCATCAGCACCGAGTGCTGAACCGTGGATCTTGCCGGTGTTCTGTTTCTTCGGCGCAGGGTACCCGATGATGGTGCGCAGCGAAATGATGGACGGCTTGGTCGTTTCGGCCTTCGCGGCGAGCAGGGCCGCGTACAGCTCCTGGACGTCTTCGACGTATTCGCCGGTTTCAGTCCAGTCAACGCGCTGGGTGTGCCAGCCGTAGGCCTCGTAGCGCTTGAGGACGTCTTCAGTGAAGGAGATGTCGGTATCGTCCTCGATGGAGATGTGGTTTTCATCGTAGACGACAACGAGGTTGCCCAGTTCCTGGTGACCCGCCAAGGAGGAAGCCTCGGAAGTCACGCCTTCCTGGATGTCACCGTCGGACGCGATAACCCAGATGGTGTGGTCAAACGGGGATGTGCCCTCGGCGGCGTCCGCGTCGAACAGGCCGCGCATCCGGCGCTGGGAGTAGGCGAAACCCACCGAAGAGGCAAGGCCCTGGCCCAAGGGACCGGTGGTGATTTCAACACCAGCGGTGTGCTTGTACTCCGGGTGGCCGGGGGTCAGCGAATCCCAGGTGCGCAACGCCTTGAGGTCGTCCAGTTCCAGCCCGTAACCGGACAGGAACAACTGGATGTAAAGGGTCAGCGAGGAGTGACCGGGTGACAGGATGAAACGGTCACGTCCCAGCCAGTCCGGGTCGCGGGGGTCGTGGCGCATCAGCTTCTGGAAGAGAAGGTAGGCGGCCGGGGCCAGGCTCATGGCCGTGCCGGGGTGGCCGTTGCCGACCTTCTCGACGGCGTCCGCGGCCAGAACACGGGCTGTGTCCACGGCGCGGTCGTCCGCGGGAGTCCAGTCGAGTGCCGCTGAATTCGCAGTGCTGGAGAGCATCACATTTGTTGTCGGTTTCACGGTTTGTCCTCTTGGATCTGGTCGGCCTGTAACGGCCGGACGGATGCTTTCTGGTTGATATCCATGATTGCGAAACAAACGGGCAGGGGTAACACTGTTTTCTGACGGTTCTTACTACCCTTTTGGGTTGGGTAGAGGTTCCGCCCCGGTATGATGGCGGCATGAGCGCCGCCCACGACCCATCCCTAAGAGAATCCACCACGCCCCTGGCAGACCTGCCGTGGCCGCTTTTGCAGAGCGTGGCAGCATTGGCAGATGCCCCGCTGGCCCAGATAGCAGAGCGACTGCGTGACGCCACACTCCCCTACATGGGAAGCAGCGCGCTGGTCATCTTTACCGAAGACTGCACGGGCCGGCCGCAGAAGAAGGCGGGCGACAAAGAAATCATTTCCACGGTCTCCATCATCGAACTGGACACGCTTCGCGCCACCCTTTCCGATGAGGGACCCTGGTTCGGCGAAGCCGAGCTCGCCGGCCAGACCCGCCCCGTGCTTGCCCTGAAACACGCCTCCAGTAATGCCCTCCTCGTCCTCACGGATCCCCCTGCCGATCCGGGACGCAACGCCGGGCTGGAGCTGGTGGCGTATCTGTGGCGCCTTACTGCGCGGCGGATCCGCGAGAAAGTGGCTGACGCGCCGCCCTCGTACCTGCTGGAATCGCGGGCGGCGTCCGCCGAACGCCTCCGCGTGACGGCGGAACTGACCGATCTGCACTCCACCACGCTAGAGACCCTCATGGCAGCCCTTCGGTCGTCCTCCCTGAACGATGCAGCAGCCCGCACAACCGCCACCGACCTCACCGCCAAGGCTCTGATCGGGCTCCGGACTCACAGCGACCGCACCACGGACCTTGTAAGAGAGCCCGTTGCCAAGGCGTTCGAACGCCTGCGGGAGGACCTGCGGCCGCTCACACGCTACAGCGGCATCGAGATCGAATTCATCGAGCCGCCGCTGAACGGAAGGGCCCTGCCCGGCGAAGTTGCCCACGCGGCACGGGCCATCGTCCGCGGACTAGTGCTGGCCATGACGGAACAACCGGACGTCAGCAGGGTACGTACGCAGTGGGACTGCGACGGCGAAAACCTGCTGATTAACGTACGCGATGACGGCCGCGGTGCACTCAAAGCCGACGCGCCGAGCATCGCCCGCCTGGACCGCCGGGTGCAGGCGCTCACCGGACAGCTTCGGATCGACGTTATGCCGGGCTGGGGTGCGGACGTTTTTGTCACCCTCCCCCTGGACCTGCCAACGCGGCCCGCCGGCGATGTGGCCGGCTGGGACCTTGCCCCCCGGGAGCTTGAGGTGCTCCAGTACCTTGTTGCCGGGCACCGCAACCGGACCATCGCGTCAACGCTGGGCATCAGCGAGAACACGGTCAAGTTCCACGTCCGAAACCTGTTCAAGAAGCTCGAGGTCGGCTCACGCACCGAGGCGATCGCCCTGGCGCACAGCCACGGGCTCCGTTGACCAAGTAAGAGACGCACTGCAGGTACCGGAACAATCTGCCGCGTCCATGGATAACCGCGCAACGGGCGGCCTACCTCTGACGAGGCAGCGCCGCGCTGCTGCCCGATATCAGCTGGTCAGGACTCCGCCCTCCGGGGCCATCCACAGCGAGAGAAGCGAGTTGGAAAAGTGCCGGACTCGGTCTGCAAGGCGGCGCAGTAAGCGCGGTCGAGACCGAGGGCGGGCTCAGGCGCGAGCCCTGTGGCGAAGCGCGGGTACCATCATGCGGACATTGCGGCAAACATCAGGGCCATGGCAGCGGCGCCGAGAGCTTCGAGTCCGTGTTCTGTGCGGACAGAAAGTCTTGGCGCCGACGTGCTGGGGAGGGTGATTGTCGGTCCCCGGAAACGAAGCGAAAGGACGGTAAATACGACCGCAGCAACTCCGAAAACTATTGTCATAAGGAGCGCGAGGTCGGGTGAGTGATCAAATGTTGCGACCGGAAGGCCTTTGGTTTCGGCTGTCATCGCGTGGTGGGCATGAGGCGTTGACGCTCCGCCTGCCTGCATTTCATGGGTCGTTGTGGTCACATGACCCATCATGGCGACCATGAGAGCAGCGCCGGCCATGGTGATGCTGTGGTAGCCGCAAGTCAGTCGGCGCTGGCTACCCGCGCAGAGTGTTTTGAATTCCGGCCGTGCGACCGCCTGGATGACAAACCACAGTGCCGCTCCGGCGAGGACGGCGACCTGAGCAAGCATGAACGACGGCGCGAGGTTCCATAGCGTGACAGCCATCAGGAGGTTCATGAGGGCATGGAGGCTCTTGTTAACCCTGTCCGTGCCCTGCTTGGACTTTGTCGCCTGCAGGATCTGATAGCTTCCGGTAAGCAGTAGGAAGGCCGTGAGGGTCCAGGTAATGGCGGGCACATCGAACACGCGGATCACGCTCTCCCTACTGGTTTGAGTTAGTTAACGGGGTCGGTCCCCGATACTGCTGCCGCAGCACCGGGGACCGCCTGTTCAGGGCCTTTCCCTCTCCAGCGCTAGTTCATCTTCATCACTCAGTTCGAGCTCACCCAGGGGATTCTTCCGCTCGAGTTCCCTGATGCGTTCGAGATCGATCGGGCGCATCGGCTCCGGATCTTCTTCGTCCAGGACCGGGCCGTGACCATCCTCGGCGAGAACGACGTAGCCGATGGTTTCATACTTGAGCGGATTGGTCTTCCGCAGGTAAAGGGCCAGTCCTGCCCCCGCGATGAAGAGTCCACCGGCGATGTAGGGGATGAGCTTGAAGAGCAGAGACGATGCTGCAGGTCCGGCAGCGGTGTCCAAATTCATGCACATCAGGATGACAACACCGAGCATCCCCACTCCACCGACTACGGGTGCCACTTTGGTGCGCCACACGTTTTCTTCCGGATGGTGGTGCCGGAAGTAGTTGAATACAGCGGCCATGGTGATGGTCTGCACAATCAGTAGCGTGAATGTCCCGAGCACCGCCAGCAGAACAAAGACATCCAGGTATGGATCCTTATTGAAGAACCAGAACCCGAGAATCCACAGGATTGCAATGCCTGTCTGGAGGAACGACGCGATGTGCGGGGACCCATGCTTCGGGTGCGTTCTGCCAAGTACGCCGGGGAGGATTCCTTCCCGACCGAGGGAATACATGTACCTTGATGCCGCGTTGTGGAACGCCATCGCACAAGCGAAGGATCCGGTCATCATCAGCCATTCCATGACCAAAACCCACCCGTGCCCGACAAAGACGTCCGTGGGGTGAAAGAACATGTCGAGCGGACTGGCGCTTTGCGCCAAAGCGATGGCTTGTTCAGCGCCGTTGCCTGCGACGGACATCCAAGAGACAAACGTATAGAAAATACCGACGCCCGTGACTGCGATCAACGTGGCAATAGGGACAATCTTCTTGGGGTTCTTTGATTCCTCCCCATACATGACTGTCGACTCGAATCCGGTCCAGGACCAGAACGCGATGAACATCGCGAGACCCGGCGCGGCGACCTGGAGGCCGTTTGGCAGGAATACATTAATCGGGTTCAGCGTCTCAGGCATCAGCCCGTCGGGTCCCCCGCCATTGAAGAGCACGCCGAAGGCCATGATTGCCAGAATCCCGATCTCAGTGGCCAGCAGCAATGTAAGGATTTTTGCTGCGAGGCTGATCTCGAAGTAGGTCAGAAACCCAATGAGGAGGAGGCCAACCACGGCGAAAACGACCCAGTGAACATCCAGCCCGAGTTGGTCCAGAAAGGCTAGATGACCGAAGTAGGCGAAGATACCGATGATGCTGGCTTCAAAGACGATGTAACTGAAGGTGACCATGAAGCCAGTCCCGAGGCCAAGCACGCGTCCCAAACCGCGGGAAATGAATCCGTAGAAGGCCGCTGTTGAGGTCACATAGCGGGCCATGGAGACATATGCGACCGCAAAGACCGTCAGGATAACTGTCGCCCAGATATATGTTGCCGGGGTCCCGGTTCCGACACCATAGCCAACCGCAAACGGGACGTTTCCGCTCATTACCGTAATCGGTGCGGAGGTCGCCACAGCCATGAACACAACATCCCACAACCCTAGGCTGTTGGCTTTCAGCTTGCCTGGGTGGGAGCCCTGCTTGGCCGGAGCGTCCGCGCGGGGACCTTGAGTGCTCATGATTCGTGTCCGGAGCTGCAGTGGTTTGTGGTTGTTGAGTTGCAGTGATCGGAGGGGGTGGCCGA
>NZ_JARUXE010000079.1 GCF_030433895.1 Arthrobacter sp. PsM3
CGTGTCCGCCGCCGCACTCACCCCGCAGGGCCCCGGCAGCAGCCGGCCCGTTGCGGCGCCGCTGACGGCGGTCCCCGCGGGCAGCAGTCTCGGCGTCTGCCCGGGACCGGCCCGTCTGCTCGATGGCGCCCCCGTGGGCAACGATCCGCAATTCAGCCCGGAGTCCGCCACCGCCAGGAGCGAGATCAACGCCCTGGTGCTGGGCTCCGGTGCCGGTGTCCTGCCCGGCAGCAGGCTCGCCTCGCTAACCGGCAGCACCCTGGTCGAAATTGCCAAGGCCCCACCGGCCTCCGACAGCACGGCCACGCCCAAGCCCGCAGGCGCGGTCCCGGCGGCCGGCGTTCTCTCACGGCGCAGCGTCGACGCCGCGACGGTCCTGAGCGCCGATGCACAGGCCGACCATCAGGCCTCCGCGGGGGCCGTCATGCGCTACGCGGCCGAGGATGGGGACCTCCGTGGTTCGGCGGCCACAGCCTGCCAGCAACCCGCCAACGATCTCTGGCTCGTCGGCGCCAACACCGCGCTGGGCCGGACGGCCGTGCTGAACCTCAGCAACGCCTCCAGCAGCCCGGCCACGGTCAGCCTCGAACTCTTCGGGGCCAAGGGCCCGATCCAGGCTCCCGGCAGCCGCGGACTCCTCGTCGCGCCGGGCACCACCCGCTCCGTCGTCCTGGCTGGCCTCGCCCCGGGACAGGAGCGGCTCAGCGTCCGGGTGCGCAGCGCCGGCGGCCCGGTGGCCGCGGTCATCCAGCAGAGCGTGCTGCGCGGGCTGACGCCCGGCGGCGTCGAGTTCATCGCCGCGGCCGCGGCTCCGGCCCTCCGCCAGGTGGTTTCCGGCGTCGACATCCAGGATCCGGCAGGACTGGCGGACCTCACGGGCAAATCCGGCTTCTCAGATGCGGGACCTGCCCTGCAGATCACCGTGCCCGGGCCCGCCGACGCTGTCGTCTCGATCAGGCTCTTCGGACGGGATGGCCAGAAGGCACTGCCCGGCGGCGGAGTGGTTACGGCGAAAGCCGGGTCCGTCACCGAGGTCCCCCTTTCCGGCGTGCCGGCCGGGCCCTACACCGTGGCCGCCAGCTCCGACGTCTCCTTTACGGCGGCGGCGCGCGTGAGCCGGGGCCTCAAGGCCGAGGATGCCACCGACTTCGCCTGGTCCGCGGCCTCGGCGCGGCTGGGCAGCCAACACGTTGTCCCCGTCCCCGGCTCGGGGGAGCGCTACCTCATTTTCGGCGCCCCCGACGGCCGGGCCACGATTTCGTATACGCCGATCACGGCCGACGGCAAGGTCCGCGCAGCCGCAGCCGCCGACATCGCAGGCGGCACCACGACTTCCATCAAGGTCCCGGCCGAGGTCGAGGGCTCGCCGCTCGTCGGCTACCTCGTGTCCGCCGCCGGGGAACCCGCCTACGGCGCGGTGCTGCTGCAGGAGGATGGCAGGCAGGATGTCTCGACGATGGCCATTGCCCCCGGGGCGTCGGGCCAGGAACAGGTCCCGGTCACCCTCGGGTACTGATCTCCCGGCCACTGACCGTGTCCGTCCCGGGCGTCCAGCCCCGACCCGTCCGGCCGGGGGCCCGGCCCCGAAGGGCGCGGCGGCGCTGTCAGGGCAGCGGACCTAGTATCGGCGGCGGTATACCGGGTCCAGGGACTCCGGCGGCACACCAAGCATCTCGGCGGTGTACTCCACCACGACGTCATGGACGAGGTCCTGGAGTTCCTCGCGGCTGCCGCAGGCCTGCTCGACAACGCGCCGGTACAGCGTGATCACGGGTCCCTCGTCCGGCGTGGCGGGGGAATAGGAGCCCATCGGGGCGACAGTGCGGTCCGCCACGAGCTGCTCGAGCCCGGGCGGGATCTCGTCGACGGCGAAGCGGACGCCGTCCAGCGGCTTGCCCCAGATGTCATGCAGCCGTTCGGCCGAGTCCAGCACGAAGTCGTCGAAGCGGTCCGAGCGGGTGCGGTAGCCGGGCAGCGTGGGCAGCATCAGCTCACCGCGGAGTCCCCGGCCGTGCCGGTTCCTCCGCCGCTGGCGGAAGCTCCGCGGCGCGGTGGCGCGCGCGGAACCGTCCGGTGTGGAACCGGCGTCGTGACGTCCGGCGTCCGGGTCAGCCAATCGGACCGTAAAACCCGGATCTTGGTGCGGTGACTGCATATCTCGACTCTAAACCCGGCGAATCGTTTACGCGAGACGGGCTGCGCGACCCGCCGCCAGCGCGTCGCGCGGCGTCCGGCGGCCCGGGGGAGTAGTCTCTGGTGTCGTGGGTGCCATTCGTCTTTGTTCAAGGTCAGCCTGCCGCAATTCAGCGGTGGCAACTTTGACGTACGTCTACGCCGACTCCACCGCCGTCCTGGGGCCGCTGGCTACCTACGCCGAGCCGCACTGTTACGACCTGTGCGAACAGCACGCCGGATCCCTGACCGTCCCGCGCGGCTGGGAAGTGCTCCGGCTGGCCATGCCGGCCACCCCTGCGGGCCCCGGACCCGACGACCTCGCCGCCCTTGCGGACGCTGTCCGGGAGGCGGCCACCCGGCCCAACGCACCGGAATCCGGCCAGGGCCAGCGCGCGGTCCACCCGACCCTGGCAGCGCCGGCCGCGGCCGAGGGCGCCCGCCGGGGGCATCTGCGCGTGCTGCGCGAACCGTCCTAGGCTGCAACTGGCGGTAGGCTGGGAACTGCAAAATCCGTAAGCCACCGGCGCCTGCTGCGGCGTCCACCAGGGAGCGTTCACCATGCCGAAGATCAGTCCCGAACTGTTGTCTGTCCTGAGATGCCCCGTCACCGGTTCACCCCTGGTGCAGGACGGCGAGGAACTCGTCACCACGGCGGCCGGCCCCTCCGGAGATAAGCTGCGCTACGCGATCGAGGACGGCATCCCGCTGCTGCTGCCGCCGGAACTCCTCCCCGCCGCCGCCGCGGCGCCCGCTTTCCAGCACGACGGCGGCCTTCCCGGCGCCGGCCAGGCTGAGCCGGGCCGGCACGACGCCGGGTCCCGGCACAACGCCGGCTAGGCTGCCGGCCCATCGCTTCGCCGTTCGGCACCGAAGTACTTCACAGCCACCGATAAGCACGTTCACCTTCGTCACAGGCAGCCAGGTCCCGGACCTGCCCGCCGGCCACAGCAAAGGATTCATATGACTCTCGATTACAAGATTGCGGACATCTCCCTGGCCGAGGCGGGCCGCCACCAGATCCGCCTCGCCGAGCACGAAATGCCCGGCCTGATGTCACTGCGCGAGGAGTTCGGCGCCAGCCAGCCTCTCAAGGGCGCCCGGATCGCAGGGTCCCTGCACATGACTGTGCAGACCGCCGTACTGATCGAGACGCTCACCGCGCTTGGTGCCGAGGTCCGCTGGGCCTCCTGCAACATCTTCTCCACCCAGGACGAAGCCGCCGCCGCCGTTGTGGTCGGCAACGGCACCGTCGAGGACCCCCAGGGTGTTCCCGTGTTCGCCTGGAAGGGCGAGACGCTGGAGGAATACTGGTGGACCGCGGAGCAGATCCTGACCTGGCCCGGCGCGGACGCCAACCCGGACCTCGGCCCGAACATGATCCTGGACGACGGCGGAGACGCCACCATGCTGGTCCACAAGGGCGTCGACTTCGAGGCCCTTGGCGCAGTCCCGGCCACCGCCGATGACGAGTCCGAGGAAGGCAGGGTCTTCCTCGAGGTGCTGCGCGCCTCGCTGCAGGCTGATCCGCAGAAGTGGACCCGGATCGGCTCCCGCCTGCTGGGCGTCACGGAGGAAACCACCACCGGCGTGCACCGCCTCTACCAGCTCGCGGAGCAGGGCAAGCTGCTGTTCCCGGCCATCAACGTCAACGACTCCGTCACCAAGAGCAAGTTCGACAACAAGTACGGCATCCGGCACTCCCTGCCCGACGGCATCAACCGCGCCACCGACGTCCTGATGGGCGGCAAGGTCGCCGTCGTCTGCGGTTACGGCGACGTGGGCAAGGGCGCGGCAGAGGCCTTCCGCGGCCAGGGTTCCCGCGTCATCGTCACCGAGATCGATCCCATCTGCGCGCTCCAGGCAGCCATGGACGGCTACCAGGTCGCGAAACTGGAATCCGTCCTCAGCGAGGGCCACATCTTCATCACCACGACCGGCAACAAGGACGTCATCATGGCCGAGCACATGGCCGGGATGCGCGACAAGGCGATCGTGGGCAACATCGGCCACTTCGACAACGAGATCGACATGGCCGGACTGGCCCGGATCCCCGGCATCAAGAAGGTCGAGATCAAGCCGCAGGTGCACGAGTGGGTCTTCGAGGCGGACCCGGCCACCGGAGAAGGCAGCCGTTCCATCATCGTGCTGTCCGAAGGACGCCTGCTGAACCTCGGCAACGCCACCGGACACCCGTCCTTCGTGATGAGCAACTCCTTCGCCAACCAGACGATCGCGCAGATCGAGCTTTTCACCAAGCGCGACCAGCCGGAAGGGGAGCGGGAGTACGAAAAGCAGGTCTACGTGCTGCGGAAGATCCTCGACGAAAAGGTCGCCCGGCTGCACCTCGACGCCCTCGGCGTTGAACTGACCGAGCTGTCGAAGGAGCAGGCCGAGTACCTGGACCTCGACGTTTCCGGCCCGTACAAGCCGGACCACTACCGCTACTAGGAACCGCGCCGGCGGGCTGCCACCAGGGCAGCGGCGCCGGCAGGTGACTGCGAAAGAGGGCTCCGGGCGTGCGTCCGGGGCCCTCTTCGTGACCTGATCGTGGCTGGCCGGGGGGCCGGGCGCCGCGGAAATTCGCTTATGCTTTCAAGGTAACGTCTGGAAGGACCCGAGTATCGTGAACGCCCCGAAAAGCCGGCGCACCGGCCGCAAACTTGCCCTGCTCGGAGCAGTCTGCGCACTGGCCGCGGCCGGCGGAGTGTTCGCGGCGGGCCCCGGGATGGCCCACGCCTCCTTCGCGTCCGAGGCGGTCTCGCCGGAACGCTCGACGCCGGGACTCGCCTTCCCGGTGGTGGCCCTCGCCCAGCTCGACGTCGCCCCGGCGGACGGTTCCCAGCAGGTCAACCCGGCCGCGCCCGTGACCCTGAAGGTCAAAAACGGCCGCATCGACCGCGTGGCGCTCACCAGCGGTTCCGGCGATGCCGTGGACGGAACCCTCAGCGCAGATGCCTCCAGCTGGACCGCGGCCGCACAGCTGAAGTTCAACACCCGCTACAGCTACACGTTCTCCGTGGTGGACGCCGCCGGCCGCAAGAGCAGCACCACACGCAGCTTCACGACGGTCTCCGCCGCCAACGAAGCCGACGCCGCCATCTACCCGCTGGACGGCATGAAGGTCGGCGTGGCGCAGCCGCTGCAGATCACCTTCAGCGAGCCCGTGCTGAACCGGGACGCCGTCGAGAAGGCCATCAAGATCAGCTCCACCTCCGGCCAGGCCGGCGAGTTCCACTGGTTCAGCAACACCATGGTCCGGTACCGTCCGGAAAGCTTCTGGACCGCGAACAGCACCATCACGATGGACCTGCAGCTCTTCGGAGTCGATCTTGGCAACGGGCAGATCGGCAACTTTAACAAGTTGGTCACCGTCCACGTCGGCGACAAGAAGGTCGCCGTCGCGGACGCGGCGGCCCACACCTTCACGGCCAGTGTCAACGACCAGCAGGTCGGCCAGTGGCCCGCGACCATGGGAGACACACGCTTCCCCTCGGCCCGCGGCTATCTCGTCTTCATGGAGAAGTACCGGGTGGAACACATGGACGCCTCCACGATCGGGCTCAAGCCGGGTGACCCGGCCTATTATGGCCAGCTCGACGTCAACTACGCCACGCGGTTGACCCCGAGCGGGGAGTTCATCCACCAGGCCACGGACTCCGCGATGCCCTTTCTGGGCAAGGCAAACCTCTCCCATGGCTGCGTGGGACTGGGCCCGGACGGTGCGAAATGGGTCTTCGAGAACATGACGAGCGGTGACGTGGTGCAGGTGGTCAACACCGACGGCGACTTCGCCGCCGTTGACGACGGCTTCGGGGACTGGAACATCCCCTGGGCGCAGTACGCCAACTGAGCCCGGGCCGCGGACAGCTCCGCGAAGGGCGGAACAATCCACTTGGGGGACAAGACATGGACGAGGTAGTGACGAAACCCGGCCCGGCGCGCCGGGGCGGGGACCCCGCAGGCCGGCCGCAGCCACGCAAAGGCCGCAGGACCAGCGGGAAGATGCTGGCGGTGCTGGCACTCTGCGCCGCCGTCGGTGCCGGCGGGATCGGCATCGCGACGGCGCCGGGCCGGGCCGAGGCGGAAATCCCGTCAGAGTCAGCGGCGCCGATGCGGAATGTCGCCGGCCTCGCCGCCCCCGTGGTGAAGCTCGTGGAACTCGGAGTGACCCCGGCCGACGGCGCCAAGGCCGTCAACCCGGCCGCCCCGCCCTCGGTCAAGGCGGTCAACGGGGCCGTGAAGGACGTCGTGCTGGTCCCGGCCTCCGGGGGCGGCCGCGTCCCGGGGACCACCAGCCCGGACGGCTCGACCTGGACCGCCGGGGATCCCCTGGAATTCGACACGAAGTACAAATTCGCTTTCACCATCGTGGACGGGGCCGGGCGCGAGACCCGGACGGCCCAGACCTTCGCCACCGTCGCCAAAGCCCACGAAGCGGACGCCGCCGTGTATCCGCTCAACGGCACCACCGTCGGCGCCGGCCAGCCCATCGAGATTGTCTTCAGCGAGCCGGTGCTGGACAAGGTGGCGATGGAGAAGTCCGTCGCCGTCAGCTCGTCCTCCGGCCAGGCCGTGGCGTGGCGCTGGTATTCGGACCGCCGTGTCCGGATCCGCCCTGAAACGTTCTGGGCCTCCAACAGCGAGATCACCGTGGACCTGCAGCTCTTCGGCGTCGACTTCGGCAACAGGATGATCGGCAACTCCGACACCAGGGTTTCCTTCAAAGTGGGGCCGCAGCGCCTCGCCGTCGTTGATGACATCACCAAGACCATGAACGTGTACTTCGACGGCCAGCTCGTCCGGACCGCGCCGGTTACGCTGGGGGACGCCGACTGGCTCTCACCCACCGGATTCGCCGTCATCATGGAGCAGGAACGCAACTCCAGGTTCAACGCCGGCAGCATCGGGCTCAAGCCCGGCGACAAGGGCTACTACCCGCCCCTGACAGTGGAGTACGCCAACCGCCTCACCAGCTCCGGAGTGTACGTCCACCAGGCGCTGGAATCGGCGTGGCGTGCAGTGGGCAAGTCCAACGTCTCGCATGGCTGCGTCGGCCTGCTCCCGGCGGACGCCGCCTGGTTCTTCAACAACATGTTGACCGGCGACGTCGTCCAGACCCTCAATACCGGAGCCCCGGCGGTGGAACCGCTCGAAGGCTTCGGCGACTGGAACATCCCCTGGGCACAGTACGCCAAGCGCTGACCGGACGGCCCGGGTCCGCCGGCTGCACCCCGGTTGCCTGAATCCCGGCCGCCTGAATCCCGGTCCGCTTCGGGGTGGCACCTCGCCCACTCCGAGGCTCTGGCGGTAGGCTCGGAGGCAGAAGAAGTAGCGTTGCCGGGCCCCGCCCGGGAGCGCGGACGCCTAGGGAAGCGAAGCCGCAGTGACTGACTCAAGTCCCACCCCTCCGAACCGACAGGATCCGCAGCTGGATCCGCCCGACGACGCTGACGAACCCGCCTTCGACTGGATGAAGCCGAGCACCACGGACAAGCGCTCCGCCGCGGCCTCCGACAGCTCCGCCGGGGGTGGTGCCGGCACCACTCCGGAGCACCCGCCACGGACTGACAGCACCCCAGGGTCCTCCGCGCCGGACCCGGCCTCGCGCCAGGCCGGCAGCCGCGCCGACCGCAAGGCCGCGGAAGCCGCCGTCGAACCGACCCCGAAGGTAAACGGCGCGCACTTCAGCGAACCGCTGCCCACCTCGGCGCTGCAGATCCGTCCCCCGGAGGAGGAAGTGCGGCGCCGGAACGCCGAACGTGAACAGGCGGCGAACGCCAAACCGGTGGCCCCGCGCGTGATGCAGGTCGTGCTCGCCGTCTGCTTCCCGGTCATCCTGCTGGTGCTGGCCGTCCGGACCGTCGCCAGCCCCCTGTTCCTCTGGGTGGAGTACAACCGCCCCGGTTTCCCGGGCGACGGCTACGGCTTCAACACCGACGACCGCATGACCTACGGCTCCTATGCCGTGGACTACCTCAGCAACTGGGCCGGACCGCGGTACCTGGGCGAACTCGTCAACCGCAGCGGCGACAAGCTGTTCGGGGGCGGCGAAGTCAGCCACATGGCCGACGTCAAGGTGGTCATCCTGTCCACCTTCGGCGCGGGCCTCGTGCTGATCCTGCTCAGCCTGATCGCCGTCATCTACCTGCGGCGCCGCAGCCCCGGGGGAGTGCGGCGCGGGCTGTTCGCCGGGTCCATCATCACCCTCGTGGTCATCCTCAGCCTCGGCGTACTGGCTGTGCTTGGCTGGGAACAGTTCTTCGCCGAGTTCCACAGCATTTTCTTCGCGAGCGGCACCTGGACGTTCTCGCTGCAGGACACCCTGATCCGGCTCTTCCCGGCCCAGTTCTGGGTGGACGGCGGGATCGTGATCGGGGGCCTGGTGCTGATCACCTCCCTCGTCACCCTGATCCTCACCTGGCCGACGCGCAAGCGCCGCGGGCTGCCGAAGCGCGGCGCAGCGGCAGTTGACCCGGCCGGCGACGAATCCACGGATGCCGGCCGCGCGGATGCTGACCCCGCCGGAGCTGTCCCCGCCAAGCGGTCGCTCTTCCGGCGGGACAAGGCCGGCGACGCGGCTGCCGCGGATGCCTCCGAACCGGATTCAGCTGCCGGAAGCTCCACAACCACCGGGTCACCGGACACCGGATCGCATGACACGCCGACGCGCGGATACTCCAGCACCATCTAGGAGCACCGCGAACCGGCGTCTGACAGGCAGCAGAAGCGGGGGGGGGGGGGGGGGGGGGGGGGGGGGGGGGG
>NZ_JARUXE010000007.1 GCF_030433895.1 Arthrobacter sp. PsM3
GCCTGAGGCACACATCGCGTCGTCCACCGCTGTCGAACTGACATCCTGCAGCCCGTCCCGGGCCTCATCCACCCCGGACGCCCCGCATACTCCGGATTCCCGGGGCTGTCCGGGCCGGGCGGTACCGCAGCCCGTGCCGCGTTCCACGCCGCGGTCCGTGTCCTGCAAATCCATGAAATCCCTGACGGCTTCCATGGAACCACTCTGCCAGAGGCCTCCGACAGGATTAGCCGGGCCGGACACCGGCCGCAGGGTCGCGGCCGGTGCTCCGCCTGAGGCACACACCGCGTCGTCCACCGCTGTCGAACTGTCATCCTGCAGCCCGTCGCGGGCCTCATCCGCCGCGGACGCCCCGGGCACCCTGGGCTGCGCAGGCCGGGCGGCGCCGCGTTCCGTGCCGCGTCCCGTGCCGCGGTCCGTGCCCTGCAAATCCATGAAATCCCTGACGGCTTCCATGGAATCACTCTGCCAGAGGGCTCCGACATTATTGGCCAGGCCGGACACCGGCCGCAGGGCGGCGGCCGGTGCTCCGCCTGAGGCACACACCGCGTCGTCCACTGCTGTCGATCTGACATCCTGCAGCACGTACAGGGCTTCATCCACCGCGGCCACCCCGGACACCCCGGGTTGCGCACCCCGCTCCGTGCCGCGGTCCGTGCCGCGTTCCGGGCCCGGCAAATCAATGAAATCCCTGACGGCTTCCATGGAATCACTCTGCCCGGGGGCTCGGACATTATTAGCCGGGCCGGACACCGGCCGCAGGGCCGAGATTGTCGGCCAATATTCTTTCTGAGGCACTCGCTGCATTGTTTCTGGGTCCGCGCCGCGCCTGCTCCAGGCCGGTGCTGAGGCCTACTCCACGCTCGCGCCGCACCCGCGGTCCAGCCAGGCCGCACGGCACCCGGGCAGCCGCGCACCCCCGCTCAAGCCGAATGATCGGAACTGTCCGGGACTAGGTCCGGAGTGCAACTAAACTGGACTGAATCCCGTCGTCGCCCACTGATAAGGACAGATTGCACATGGCCATTTTGAATATCCGCATCATCGGGGATCCTGTGCTGCGCACAGTCGCCGATCCCGTGACGGAATTCGGGCCTGAGCTGGCGAAGCTTGTTGCGGACATGACCGAAACCATGGAGGACGTGGACGGGGCAGGCCTGGCCGCACCCCAGATCGGCGTCAGCCAACGGGTTTTCACCTATCGCATCCGCGGCGTCGAGGGACACATCATCAACCCTGTGCTGGAAAACAGTGAGGACTTCCAGCCCGACGAAGTCGAGGGTTGCCTCTCCATCCCCGGCCTCAGCTTCCCGGTCCGCCGGCACCGGCACACCCGCGTCACCGGCGTCGACCTGCACGGCAACCCCGTCATGGTGGAGGGCGAAGGCATGCTGGCGCGGGCTTTCCAGCACGAGACCGACCACCTTAACGGCATCCTCTTCACCGACCGGCTGGAAGGCGAAGACCGGAAGGTCGCGCTGCGCGCCATCCGGAACGCCAACTACGATTCCATTACCGAGCAGACGACGGCGAAGCGCGCCAGGACCGTCGGCTCCAGCTTCGGTTCCGGCACCGCGGGTTCCGGAAGCTTCGGCGCCTTCGGCAATTCCCAGTGAGGGTTCTCTTCGCGGGGACTCCGGCGGTGGCCGTGCCTTCCCTGGACGCGCTCGTCGGGGCAGGATTCGACGTCGTTGCCGTCCTCACCCGCCCGGACGCGCCGCTCGGACGCAAACGCGTGCTGACGCCGTCGCCCGTTGCCGCCCGCGCCGCCGCACTGGGCATCCAGATCATCCACGCCGCCAAGGTGGACAGCGCGGTGACCGCGCGGATCGCTGCTGCAGCCCCCGACGTCGCCGCCATCGTGGCCTACGGCGGGCTCATCCCGCGGGCCGCCCTGGACGTTCCCCGGCATGGCTGGATCAACCTGCACTTCTCCCTGCTGCCGGCCTGGCGCGGCGCGGCCCCCGTGCAGCGGTCCCTGATCGCCGGCGACGACGTCACAGGCGCTGTCACCTTCCTGCTGGAGGAAGGGCTGGACACCGGCCCGGTGTTCGGCACTCTGACAGAATCGGTCCGGCCTGACGACACCGCCGGGACCCTGCTCGAGCGGCTGTCCCACAGCGGCGCCATCCTGCTGACCCAAACGCTCTCAGCGGTCGACGGCGGCCAGGCCGCCGCGGTGCCGCAGCAGGGTGACGTCAGCCTGGCACCCAAACTCGCCCTTGAGGACGGCCGGCTCGACTGGCACCAGCCCGCCCTGGCGATCGGACGGCGGGCCCGCGGGGTCACCCCTGAGCCCGGCGCCTGGACCACCCTTGACGGCCAGCGGATCAAACTGGAACCGGTAAGAATGCGGCCTGAGGCTCCTGCCCTGAAACCGGGACAGCTGGCGCTGGAGGGCAAGGGTGTGCTGGTGGGCACCGGCTCGCACCCGGTGGAACTCACCCGGGTCCAGCCGTCGGGCAAGAAAATGATGACCGCCGCTGATTGGGCGCGCGGACAGGCAACACTTGAAAGCGTGGTATTCGAATGAGCGAGTCCGGGACGAGCGGCAGCGGCCGAGGCCCCCAGCGCGGCGGATCAGGCGGCCAGCGCGGCGCTGGCCAGGGTGCCGGGTCCAGTGGCGGCCAGGGTGGCCGCGGCCGTGACGGCAGCCAGCGGAACGCGCAGGGCCGGGAACGCAACCGCGGTCCGCAGCGCGGCTTCACCGAGAACGCGCCTTCCCAGCGCACGCGCCGGGCGGACCCGGCCCGGCTCGTTGCCTTCGAGGTCCTGCGCGCCGTCGCCGCCGAGGACGCCTACGCCAACCTCGTCCTGCCCGCCCGAATCCGGCACCATAACCTGGACAAGCGCGACGCCGGTTTCGCCACGGAGCTGAGCTACGGTGCGCTGCGCGGCCAGGGCACCTACGACGCGATCCTGGCCCGCTGTGTGGACCGGCCGCTGGACCAGCTCGACCCGGCCATCCTCGACGCCCTCCGGATCGGCGCCCACCAGCTGCTGGCCATGCGCGTTCCCGCCCACGCCGCCCTGGACCAGACCGTGGGCCTGGCCCGCGCCGTCATTGGCGCCGGGCCGTCGGCGCTTATTAACGCCGTGCTGCGCAAGGTCTCCGCCCACACCCTTGAGGAGTGGCTGGATCTCCTGCTCAGCGATGAGACGGACGAAACCAAGAAGGCCGCCATCCGGTACGCCCACCCGGAGTGGATTGTCCGGGCCCTCCGGCAGTCCCTTGTGGCCCACGGGCGGCCGGTCAGCGAAATCAGTGACCTCCTGGAGGCGGATAACGCCGCGCCGGTGGTCAACCTCGTGGCCCTGCCCGGGCTCGGCAGCCTGGACGAGGCCCTCGAAAGCGGCGCCACGCCCGGCGAACTCGTCGAAGGCTCTGCCCTCTCCAGCGGTGGTGACCTCGGCCGGCTAGCCTCGGTCCGCGAAGGCACCACACGTGTCCAGGACGTCGGATCGCAGCTGGTGGCCCGCGCCATGGCCGCCGTCGACCTTGGCGATCGCACCGCCGGCGGCAGCCCCGGCGCGGAGAAGGCCGCTGAACGGTGGCTGGACATGTGCGCCGGCCCGGGAGGCAAAGCCGCCCTGCTCGGCGCCCTGGCCCGGGAACAAGGTGCCACGCTGCTGGCCAACGAGCCCGCCCCGCACCGCGCCAAACTGGTCCGGCAGGCCCTCGCGGCGGTTCCCCATGAGGTCTGGCATGTGCGGACCGGCGACGGCCGCGACGTCGGCACGGAGATGCCGGAGAGCTTTGACCGCGTGCTCGTGGACGCGCCGTGCACAGGGCTCGGCGCCCTGCGCCGCCGCCCGGAATCCCGCTGGCGCCGGACCCCCAAGGACCTGACGGACCTTGGCCCGCTGCAGCGCGAGCTGCTCAGGTCCGCGCTGGCGGCCGTCAAGCCCGGCGGCGTGGTGGCCTACGTGACGTGCTCGCCGCACCCGGCGGAGACGACCGCCGTCGTGAGCGATGTGCTGCGCAAGCGCGACGACCTCGAACTGCTCGACGCCGGAGCGGCGCTGGACAGTGTCAGCCTCACGGGCCACCTCGACGCCGGACACGAGCTCACCGCCCAGCTGTGGCCGCATGTGCACCGCACGGACGCCATGTTCCTGGCCCTCATCCACAAAAAGGCCTGATCAGCAGGGAATACTGGGACACCAGAAGCCCACGCCTTCAACAGGACCTCTCAGCAGAACGACAAGGAATTCCACATGGCCAAGTGCTGTATCAACCCGAGCATTCTCTCCGCCGACTTTGCCAACCTCGAAACGGAACTGCGCAAAATCAGAAATGCCGATGCGGTGCACGTCGATGTCATGGACAACCACTTCGTCCCCAACCTCTCGCTGGGGTTGCCGGTCGTTGCACGCCTGCAGGAGATCAGCCCGGTGCCGCTGGATGCCCATCTGATGATCGAGCACGCGGATCGCTGGGCCCCGGCCTACGCCGACGCGGGTGTCGCCTCGGTGACGTTCCACGCCGAGGCGTCGATTGCGCCGATCAAGCTCGCCCGCGAGCTCCGGGCCCGCGGGGCCAAGGCAGGCCTGGCGCTCCGGCCGGGCAGCGGCATTGAGCCCTTCCTGGACCTGCTCGGTGAGATCGACGTGCTGCTGATCATGACGGTGGAGCCCGGCTTTGGCGGCCAGGAATTCCTTGACCTGACGCTCCCCAAGATCCGCCGGGCCCGCGCGGCGATCGACGCGTCCGGGCTGGATGTGGCGCTGCAGGTCGACGGCGGCATCACCGAGGACACCATTTGGCGTGCCGCGGACGCCGGCGCGAACGTCTTCGTGGCCGGCTCCGCCGTCTACGGTGCCGAGGATCCGGCCGAGGCCATCGAACGGCTCCGCGCCGCCGGCCAACGCTAGGAGACCTGGCCGTCCGGCGGGGAGCGGGCTGAAAATGACGTACGCCGTAACATCCAGCCGGCGGGAATAGCCAAAGCTACCCGGCGGTTGTGCCAGAATAGCAACACACATACGTGCTCCGGGGTCGGTGTAAGTCCGAACCGGCGGTTATAGTCCGCGACCCGCGAGCCGGCGCTTCCCCTGGGAAGAATGCCGGCAGACGGTTGAACCGGTGGAACTCCGGTACCGACAGTTAAAGTCTGGATGAGAGAAGCACGTACAGCTGTTACTGCGGAGCCCTGTGGCGCCGCGGAAGTTCGCTGTCGTATACCCCCGGAGCCATCGCGGCTTTTGAGGGAAGGAACGACACACTATGTACTCTTCGCGATGGCTCTTCACCCACACTGCGGTTTTCGAAGGCCCGGTGGCAGGTTGATGAGCGTCAAACACTCCACACACGAGGCGGCCGGCGTCGCCGCTGCCCTGGCCGTTCCCGGGTTCAGCACAGCCGAGGTCGCCGCCATGGATGCCGCCCTCGCGGCAGCCCTGCAGGGGCCGCGCGGCGCGAACCCGCTGGTCGGCGCCGTCGTGATCGCCGCTGACGGAACCCGGCTGGCTACGGGGTATCACTGCGGCGCCGGCACTGCCCACGCGGAGGCCGATGCGATTGACCAGGCGAAGGCCGCCGGCCTCGGACTCAGCGGCACCACCATGGTGGTCACGCTGGAGCCGTGCAATCATTGCGGACGCACGGGGCCCTGCGCCCAGGCGATCATCGAGGCCGGGATTTCGGACGTCGTCTACGCGATCGATGATCCGCACGACCCCGCTGCCGGCGGCGCGGCCACACTGCGCGCCGCGGGAGTCCGCGTCCGCTCCGGACTTGGCGCGCAGGCCGCGCTGGAGCTGAACCGGCGCTGGTTCGACGCCGTTGCGGCCCAGCGGCCCTTCGTCACCCTGCACATCGCGCAGACCCTCGACAGCCGCATCGCCGCCAGCGACGGAACCAGCCAGTGGATCTCCAGCCCGGAATCCCTCGCCGACAACCACGCCCTGCGGGGCAGGATCGACGCGATCCTGGTCGGAACCCAGACGGTCCTGGTGGACAACCCGCGTCTCACCGCCCGCGGCGCCGACGGGGAACCGGCCGGCCGGCAGCCACTGCGCGTCGTGATGGGCTTTCGGGGGATCCCCGAGGGCGCCGCGATCAACGGCGACGACGGGAAGGTCCTCCACCTGCCCACCCGTGATCCGCGGGAGGCGCTGGACGAGCTGTTCACCGCCGGAGTCCGGCATCTCATGGTGGAGGGCGGGTCCCGGATCCTCAGCGCCTTCCTCGCGGCCGGGCTTGTGGACGAACTCATCGTCTACCTTGCCCCGACGCTCCTTGGCTCCGGAACCCCGGCACTCGAGGACCTCGGCATCACCACCCTGGCCGATGCCCAGCAGTGGGAATGGGACCCCGCGTCCGGCGGCGCGGTCCGGCTGCTCGGCCGCGACCTGCGGCTGCACTTGCGGCCCGTCCAAACCGAACCCGCCCCGACGGAGCATGTCCAGACACGGCCTGCCCCGACAGACGGCTCTCCGACACCACCGGCCTCCGCGGCCAACACCTCATCCGATTCAACCCCGCTCCGCACCGTTGCGGACCCCGCCTCAGGAGGCAATTGATGTTCACCGGAATAATCGCCGAGCAGGGGAAGGTGTTGTCCGTTGAGCGCAACGGCGACATCAGCGCCACCGTCCGGCTCCACGCGCCCGGAAGCACCGAAGGCCTGGCCCTTGGCGGCTCCATCGCCGTCAACGGCGTCTGCCTCACGGCGACGGAGATCGACGGCAAGGACTTCAGCGTCGACGTGATGGGCGAGACCCTCACCCGCAGCACCATCGGCGAACTCGCCGCCGGAGACGCGGTCAACCTGGAGCGCTGCGTACCGGCTGGCGGCCGGCTCGACGGCCACGTCGTCCAGGGCCACGTCGACGGCGTCGGGCAGCTGCTCGAGCGCGAGGCGCTGGGCAACTGGGACCGGCTCCGCTTCGGCGTCCCCGCCGGTCTCGCGCGCTATATTGCCGAAAAGGGCTCCATCGCCGTCGACGGCATTTCGCTGACCGTGACCGCGGTGAGCCCCGCTGCTGAACCTGCGCCGTGGTTCGAAGTGGGGCTGATCCCCACCACACTCGCTGACACCGGACTGGGCGCGAAAGCCATCGGCAGCCACGTCAACCTCGAAGTGGACGTCCTGGCGAAGTACACTGAGCGCCTGCTCGCATTTTCAGGCACAGCAGCCGGAGGAGCAGCAGCACGCGCGGAGGGGGCAACAGCGTGAACAACGTCAAGGACATCCCTGCCCAGCAGCCCCTTCTCGCTGACCCCGCCCAGGCCGCGCTTCCCGCCGAGCTTGCGCCGGTCATCCCGCCGGCGGGCCTCGACCTGATCGAGGACGCTGTCCGCGCCATCGCCGCCGGACGTCCCGTCCTGGTGGTCGACAACGAGGACCGCGAAAACGAAGGCGACATCATCTTCGCGGCGCAGCACGCAACCCCGGCCCTGATGGGCTGGACCATCCGGTACAGCTCCGGCGTGATCTGCGTACCGCTCGACGGCGGCCGGGCCGACGCCCTCGCGCTGCCGCCGATGGTCGAAATCAACGAGGACGCCAAGGGCACTGCCTACACGGTGTCCTGTGACGCCGCGCTGGGTATCAGCACCGGAATTTCGGCCACGGACCGGGCCCTGACAGCCCGGATCCTGGCCGATCCCGGCAGCGAGCCGGCCGGGCTGACCCGCCCCGGGCATGTTTTTCCGCTCCGGGCCGTTAAGGGGGGAGTGCGGGAACGTCCCGGCCACACCGAAGCAGCCGTGGAGCTGTGCCAGTTGGCCGGACTCGAGCCCGTGGGTGTGATCGCAGAAGTGGTTTACGACAACGGAGAAATGATGCGGCTGGACGGACTCCGCGGCTTCGCGCTCGAGCACGGCTGCCCGCTGATCTCGATTGCGGATCTGGTGGCTTACCTTGAGGCCGGGCAGCCTGCCGGCCCCGCAACTGACCCCGTGTGATGGAGGAGAAACGATGACGACGTCGGAAGCACAAGAACAGCGGGCGGCCGGACGCCAGCCCCACCCGGTCAGCGCCGGCCCGATCGTCCAGCTGCCCACCGCCTTCGGTGATTTCGTGGCGCAGGCCTGGACGGATCTGGCCACCGGTGCCGAGCACCTGGCCGTCAGCTCCCCGCTGCCGCCGGTCGATGGCACAGCGCCGCTGGTCCGCCTGCATTCGGAATGCCTCACCGGAGACGTCTTCGGCTCCTACCGCTGTGACTGCGGTGAGCAGCTGGCCTACGCCCTGGAGATGATCAACGAGTTCGGCGGGACGCTGCTGTACCTGCGCGGCCAGGAGGGCCGGGGGATCGGCCTGGCGAACAAGATGAAGGCCTACGCCCTGCAGGAAGCGGGCTTCGACACGGTGGAGGCCAACGAACAGCTGGGCCTCCCCGTGGATGCCCGCTGCTACAAGGCAGCGGCCCAGATCCTCGCGGACATGGGCCTGCACGAGGTCCGCCTGCTGAGCAACAACCCGGACAAGCAGGACCGGCTGGCCCAGGCCGGCGTCCGCGTCGTGGAGATGGTGCCCACCGAGGTCCCCTCCCGCGAACAGAACATCCGGTACCTGCAGACCAAAAAGGACCGGATGGACCACCGGCTGGTCCTGGACATGGAGCCGGCAGCGCCGGCTGCCGGTCCGCGCGGGTTCGAGCACGGACAGGACTGACCCGAACAAAGAATTCCAGCCGGCCCCGCGCGGGGCCGGCCCGGCGTTTCGGCACACACGCGCTTCGACGCACACCACGCGTTTCGGCACGCACCCCTACGACACGCACCCTTTCGACACGCACCCTTTCGACACGCACCCTACGACTGAGCAGGACAAGGATTCCCAGATGAGCGGACACGGCGCACCACAGATTGACCTCAGCACCTTCAAGCCGGAGGAAACCTCCCAGCTGAAACTGGCCATTGTGGCCGCCAGCTGGCACACCCAGATCATGGACGGGCTGCTGGACGGCGCCCTGCGCGCGGCGAAGGACGCTGGCATCTGCGAACCGACCGTGCTGCGCGTCCCCGGCACCTTTGAACTCCCTGTTGCCGCCGCCCGGCTGGCGCCGCACTTCGACGCCGTCGTGGCGCTCGGCGTCGTCATCCGCGGCGGCACCCCGCACTTCGAGTACGTCTGCGAGGCGGCCACCCTGGGCCTGACCGAGGTCTCGGTGCGCACCGGGGTCCCGGTCGGCTTCGGCGTGCTCACCTGCGACACGGAACAGCAGGGCATCGACCGGGCCGGGCTGCCGGGCTCCACCGAGGACAAGGGCCACGAGGCCGTCACCGCCGCCCTCGCCACCGCCGTGACGCTCAAGCAGTACAGCTAAACAGCTCGCGCAGGGTGCTAGAGAGCTGGCGCCGCGTCCGGCCGAACCCCGGACGGGGCACGGCCGGACCCTGCGGACTGTGTAATCGCTCACATCCCCGTCGTCATTGAAGCGCCCGGCGGGCGTCCTCCGCCCGCGAGCAAGTAGGCTGGAGGGTGTGAAGAATTTCGAATCGCTGTTCGCAGAACTGAGTGAGAAGGCAGCCGCCCGCCCGGAAGGCTCCCGCACCGTCGCCGAACTGGATTCCGGAGTCCACGGCATCGGCAAGAAAGTCGTGGAGGAAGCAGCCGAGGTCTGGATGGCTGCCGAGTATGAATCCGATGAAGCCGCCGCCGAAGAAATCTCGCAGCTGCTCTACCACCTGCAGGTTCTGATGCTCGCCAAAGGACTCAGCCTGGAAGACGTCTACAAGCATCTCTAGCCACGTCCGCGCCGGACCCTGCCAGGCCGTGGCCCTGGCCTGATGACCCGGTGCATCGCGTGGCCCGCTGTGCCTGAACCGACTGATCTTGGACGGACTGTTCCTCAACGGACTTCGTCCCGACCCAGAAAGACCTCCCCAATGCTGAGAGTTGCCGTCCCGAACAAGGGATCCCTGTCCGAAGCCGCCTCCGCCATGCTCGCCGAGGCCGGCTACCGCCAGCGCCGCGACACCCGCGAGCTGGTCATGGTGGACCCGGACAACGACATCGAATTCTTCTTCCTCCGGCCCCGCGACATCGCCGTCTACGTCGGCCAGGGCACGCTCGACGTCGGCATCACCGGCCGCGACCTGCTCCTGGACGCCGAGGTTGAAGCCGAGGAACTCCTCCCGCTGGGCTTCGCCGCCTCCACCTTCCGCTTCGCCGGCCCGGTCGGCGACTTCAGCACCGTCGAGCAGCTCGACGGCAAGCGCCTCGCCACCAGCTACGACGGCCTGCTCCGCGGCTACCTCGCCGAGCGCGGCATCAAGGCCAAGGTTGTCCGCCTCGACGGCGCCGTCGAATCCTCCGTGCGCCTCGGCGTGGCCGACGCGATCGCCGACGTCGTCGAAACCGGCAACACCCTCAAGGCTGCCGGCATGGAGATCTTCGGCCAGCCCATCCTGCACTCCGAAGCCGTCCTGATCGGCCGCAAGGGTGAGCAGAACCCGGCCGCCGAGGTGCTGATCCGCCGCCTGCAGGGCGTCCTCGTGGCGCACCAGTACGTGATGATGGACTACGACATCCGCAAGGAACTCGTGGAGGAAGCCGCCGCACTCACCCCCGGACTGGAATCGCCCACGGTCTCGCCGCTGCGCGACTCGGACTGGGTCGCAGTCCGTTCGATGGTGCCGAAGAAGCAGACCAACCGGATCATGGACGAGCTGTACGACCTGGGCGCCCGCGCCATCCTGGTCAGCACGATCCACGCCTGCCGCATCTGACCCGGCGTGCCTGTTCCTTCCGTAAATGAATACCAGGAGAAGTCATGGCAGTAGCCGTCCGCGTTATCCCGTGCCTGGACGTTGATGCCGGCCGCGTGGTCAAGGGCATCAACTTCGAAGGACTCCGCGACGCCGGAGACCCCGTCGAACTGGCGCACCGCTACGACAACGGCGGCGCCGACGAACTGACCTTCCTCGACGTCACGGCGTCCTCGGGCAACCGGGAAACCACCTTCGACGTCGTCCGGCGCACCGCCGAGGAAGTCTTCATCCCGCTGACCGTCGGCGGCGGCGTCCGCGGCGTGGCCGAGGTGGACAAGCTCCTGCGTTTCGGGGCGGACAAGGCCGCGATCAACACCGCCGCCGTCGCCCGTCCCGACGTGATCGATGAGATCACCCGGCACTTCGGGTCCCAGGTCCTCGTGCTGTCCCTCGACGCGCGCCGCACCCGTCCCGGATCACAGCCCACCCCCTCCGGCTTCGAGGTCACCACCCACGGCGGACGCCAGGGGACCGGGATCGACGCAATCGCCTGGGCCCGGGAAGCGGCCGACCGCGGTGTGGGTGAAATCCTGCTCAACTCGATCGACGCCGACGGCACCAAGGACGGCTTCGACCTGGAACTGATCCGGTTCGCGCGGGCCGCCGTCAAGGTCCCCCTCATCGCATCCGGCGGTGCCGGCAAGCCGGAGCACTTCCCGCCGGCCGTCGCGGCCGGAGCCGACGCGGTCCTCGCCGCGTCCGTCTTCCACTTCGGCCCGCTGGACATGATCGCCCAGGTCAAGGCCGCCATCCGGGCAGCAGGCTTCGAAGTCCGCTAACCACCCACCGCTTAAACCAACGCGGGGTCACATCGCGCCCGTCCCGGAGGGGATTATGGGCGCTAAGTGACCCCGCGTTGCTGTGTGGGGTGGGGGTTAGAGTCCGACTTCGGCGGACTGCAGGAGCGCGACGGCGTCCGGCTGGCCTTCGAAGGTCACGAGGGCGTGGCGGGTCCGGCCGTGGGCGTGCATGAGGAGTTCGCCCGGTTCGCCGACGATCGCCACCGAGACCGGGGCGCGCTTGGCGACGTGCCGGGGGCCGGAGGGACGCACCAGCACGATGCCGAGGTCCACGCCACGGTAGAGAATCGCCGCGCGCTTCACCAGCTCATCCCAGAGGGCGTCGGAGTACGCCTCGTCGAGGGCGCGGGGCGCCCAGCGGTCCACGGCCCGGCGGATGTCCTCGGTGTGGACGAAGTATTCGATCAGGTTGGCGCTTTCGTCCAGGGCCTTGATCTTCATCGGGGAAAACGCGGACGGCCCGGCGCGGAAGGAGTTGACTAACTTGTTGTAGTCCTCCGGCGTCGTGAGCTTGGCGGCCAGCGCGGCTGTGGCTTGGTCCGACGCTTTGGACAGACGCTTGATCAACAGTCCCAGGCCGACGGCGGCTTTGCGCTCTCGCAGGTACAGGTGGGCAGCAAGGTCCCTGGTCAGCCAGCCCTTACAGAGCGTGGGGGAGTCAGGACCGGCCGCCAGTAAGGTTTCGGCCAGAACTTCTCGGGACGGATCGACGAAATGCATCACTTGTGAAACTAGCACGAGAGTGCCCCGGGTGGGCACGTGAACCGCCGTCGTTTTGGCCACTGGGAGCCGACTCACATCCGCGTGACGCCGATGTTAAGGGGGTGCCGGGCGGCTGGGCGGCACCGTGCACGGAGGCACTAGACTGGATCTGATGTCTGAGCAGCCCGCCCCCGCCCCCGTCAGTGGAAGAACTGTCAACGGAATCACCGACAGCGTACGTTCCGTCAGCGGAAGTCCAGTCGCGGAAAACACCGGTCCCGGATCGGCTGCGCCCGCGGACACCCTCCCTGCCGGCCTTGCTGCAGCCCTGAAGCGGGACAGCGCCGGCCTGGTCGCCGCGATCGTGCAGCAGTTCGACACCAACGAGGTGCTGATGCTCGGCTGGATGGATGACGAGGCCCTGCGCCGCACCATGACCAGCGGGCGGGTGACGTTCTACTCGCGCTCCCGCCAGGAATACTGGCGCAAGGGGGACACCTCCGGCCACGTGCAGTGGGTCAAGTCGCTCGCCATGGACTGCGACGGCGACGCGCTGCTGGTCCGTGTGGACCAGGTCGGCGCGGCCTGCCACACCGGAACCCGGACGTGCTTCGACGGCCGCGGACTCGACGTCGTCACCGGCCACGCCGACTGACCCGGCGGTTGACTGCGGCCCAGCCGCAGCAAGCAACCCCGGCGGGGCCAGGCCCCGCACACTCAACCTTCAGGACCACTGAAAGAACAGGCGGAAACCACAGCCATGCAGGACCTTGGAATCATCAGCCCAAGCCTGGAGGAGTTCCGTGAACTCGCAGGCCACAGCCGTGTTATCCCCGTCCGGCTGAAGGTGCTGGCTGACGCCGAAACGCCGATCGGGCTGTACCGCAGACTTGCCCAGGGCCAGCCCGGCACGTTCCTGATGGAATCCGCCGCCGTCGGAGGCTCCTGGTCGCGCTACTCCTTCATCGGCGCGCGGTCCAGGGCGACCCTGACCACCAAGGACGGCCAGGCATACTGGCTCGGCGAGCCGCCCGTCGGGGTGCCGCTGGGCGGCAGCCCGGTGGACGCGATCCGCGACACCATCGAGGCCCTCCGCACCGACCGCTTCGACGGCCTGCCGCCCTTCACCTCCGGCCTGGTGGGCTTCCTCGGCTGGGAAACCGTCCGCCACTGGGAGAAACTGACCAGCCCGCCGGAGGATGACCTGCAACTGCCCGAGATGGCACTCAACCTCGTCACGGACATGGCGGTGCACGACAACATGGACGGCACCGTGCTGCTGATCGCCAATGCGATCAACTTCGACAACAGCTCCGACCGGGTCGACGAAGCCTGGCACGACGCCGTCGCCCGGGTCAAGGCGCTGCTGGCCCAGGTCAGCACTCCCGTGAAGCAGCCGGTTTCCGTGCTCGACCCCGCCGCCCTGGACTTCGCCTCCAGCGTGCAGGAACGCTGGAATGAGGCGGACTACCTCGCCGCCCTGGACCGCAGCAAAGAGGCGATCGTCGACGGCGAGGTCTTCCAGGTGGTCATCTCGCGCCGCTTCGAAATGGAATGCGGCGCGGACCCGCTGGACGTCTACCGGGTACTCCGGAACACCAACCCCAGCCCCTACATGTACATCTTCAGCCTCGAGGACGCCGACGGCCGGCAATATTCGATCGTCGGGTCCTCCCCGGAGGCGCTGGTGACCGTGACGGGCGAGGAAGTCATCACCCACCCCATCGCCGGCTCCCGGCCGCGCGGCAAGACCGTGGAGGCGGACAAGGCCCTGGCCGAGGAGCTCCTCGCAGACGAGAAGGAACGCGCCGAACACCTGATGCTGGTGGACCTGTCCCGCAACGACCTCTCCAAGGTCTGCGTCGCCGGCTCCGTCGACGTCACCCAGTTCATGGAAGTCGAACGCTTCAGCCACATCATGCACCTGGTCTCCACCGTCGTCGGCAAACTGGCGCCCACCGCGAAGGCCTACGACGTGCTGAAGGCGACGTTCCCGGCCGGGACGCTGTCCGGCGCCCCCAAGCCCCGCGCGCTCCGCCTGCTCGATGAGCTGGAACCGCACCGCCGCGGAATCTACGGGGGAGTGGTCGGCTATCTCGACTTCGCCGGCGACATGGACATGGCCATCGCCATCCGCTCTGCGCTGCTCCGGGAAGGACGCGCCTACGTGCAGGCAGGCGGCGGCATCGTGGCCGACTCGGTGAACGCCACCGAGGCCCTCGAAACCGTCAACAAAGCCGCCGCCCCGATGCGGGCCGTCCACACGGCCCGGTCGCTGCGCAATATCACCGCCGAGTCCATTTCCGACGCCGGGACGCAGTCATGAGCGGCACCACCGTCAAGAGCACCAGCCCTGTGATTCCCCGTTGGGCGCGGAAATCCACCCTGGTGCTTGCCATCGTCGCCCTGGCATTGGCCGTCTTCGGCACCACGACGCAGACCTGGCTCACCGTCCACCTCGATCCCGCCCAGCTCGGCCAGGCCGTCAGCAGCCAGGACGGCCTGCACGTGCAGGGCAGCAAAGCCGCGACGACCGTGACGGCCCTTGCGCTGGTGGCCCTCGCCGGCGGACTGGCGGCGTCGATCGCCGGCCGGATCGCCCGCTGGATCATCACGGCGCTCATCCTGCTGGCCGCCGCAGGCATCGTCAGCGCCGCCGCAATCGTGATTACGGACCCGCTGGCCGCCGCCCAGGGCTCCATCGCCGCCGCCACCGGGATCACCGGCAGCGACGTATCGGTGGACGTCACGGCGTTCCCGGCCCTCGCCGTCGTGGCCGGCGCCCTGCTGGGGCTCAGCGCGCTGCTGATCATCCCTGCGGGCCGCTTCTGGAAGTCGCGCACCAAATACGACACCGCAGCCACGGGGGCCGCCGCCGGCGGATCCGCGGCGCCGGCCGGACCGCCGGACGACATCGACAGCTGGGACCGTTTGTCACGAGGTGACGATCCCACCTGAGCCGGTGCCGCGTGTGCGCCCGGTAACGCGCCCCAGTGAGGCGGCCCGGTAACGCGGCGAACAACACTGCCAAAAAATGGCAGAATGTAAGCAGTATTCACCCTGAGGAGATTCCCATGAGCAAAGCCCCTGTTTCCGCCCCCAAGCCCGCTGCCGGAACCGGCTACTCCTACGACGACATCGATCACCAAGAACCGACCGGCCACGGCAACAGCCCGGCAGCCTGGACCACCGTTTTTGTTATGCTCGTCGGTGCCCTCATCATGTCCATCGCCTTTGTCATCGCCAACACCACGATCTTCATCGCGGGCGGCGTCGTCATGGCCGTCGGCCTGGTCGTCGGCTTTGCCATGCGCAAGGCCGGCTACGGTGTGGGCGGCAGCAAGCTGAAGAACTCCGGCCACTAAGGGTGAGCGTTCTCGATGACATCAACGCCGGTGTCAGGGAGGATATGGAGGCCCGTCAGCGGCTCACCACGCTCGCCGAGCTGAAGGAGCGCGCCGCCGCGGCCGCACCGGCGCGCGACGCGTGGACCGCCCTGGGCGGCGCCTCGGCAACGCGCGACCAGCTGAAGGTCATTGCCGAAATCAAGCGCCGCAGCCCCTCCAAGGGCGATCTCGCCAGCATTGCGGACCCCGCCTCGCTCGCCGTGCAGTACGCCGGAGGCGGCGCCGCCGCGATCAGCGTCCTGACCGAACAGCGCCGTTTCAACGGCTCGCTCGCTGACTTCGACGCCGTCCGGGCAGCCGTGGACATTCCGCTGCTGCGCAAGGACTTCATGATCGACGAGTACCAGATCTGGGAGGCCCGGGTACACGGGGCCGACCTGATCCTGCTGATCGTGGCGTCCCTGTCCGACGCGCAGCTGCGCGAGTTCAGCGCCCTCAGCCGCGAACTCGGCATGAATGTGCTCGTCGAGACGCACACCGCCGGGGAAATCGAGCGGGCGGTCGCCGCAGGGGCGCGAATCATCGGCGTCAACGTGCGCAACCTCAAGACGCTCGACGTCGACCGTTCCGTCTTCGCCGGACTCGCCGGAGGCATTCCCGCCGGCGCGCTCGTCATCGCGGAATCGGGCGTGCGCGGTGTCAACGATGTCCGGCACTACGCCGCGAACGGCGCCAACGCGGTGCTCGTGGGCGAAGCCCTGGTCAGTGACGCGACCCCGCGGGAGCGGATCGCGGAGTTTATGGCCGCCGGAGCCGAAGAAATCGCCGCACGTTCCTGAACGGCGCTCCGGCCGGGCAATGCCTGGCCGGACGGCGGCAGCGCAGCCGTGCGGACCCCAGATCTAATTAGCAGTGGAACAGGATGGTGAGACTGATGGTCGATGCGCCAGCAGCCGGCTCAGACGAAAGCGCCGTGGACGCGTTCCTGCAGGGTGGAGAATCCCTGCGGCACGCCCCCGGCCCGTACTTCGGCTCCTACGGCGGCCGATGGATGCCCGAGTCACTCATCGCAGCCCTGGATGAGCTTGAGGACACCTTCGAGAAGGCCAAGGCCGATCCGGAGTTCACCGCGCAGATCGCGGAGCTGAACAAGAACTACTCGGGCCGGCCCTCGCTGCTGACCGAGGCCAAGCGCTTCGCCGAACACGCCGGGGGAGTCCGGATCTTCCTCAAGCGCGAGGACCTCAACCACACCGGTTCCCACAAGATCAACAACGTGCTGGGCCAGGCGCTCCTGGCCAAGCGCATGGGCAAGACCCGTGTCATCGCCGAGACCGGCGCCGGACAGCACGGCGTCGCCAGCGCCACCGCCGCAGCCCTGATGGGCCTGGAATGCGTCGTGTACATGGGTGCCGAGGACTGCCGCCGGCAGTCCCTGAACGTGGCCCGGATGGAGCTCCTCGGAGCCACCGTCATCCCGGTGACCAACGGTTCCCAGACCCTGAAGGACGCCATCAACGAGGCGCTCCGCGACTGGGTCGCCAACGTGGACAACACCCACTACCTGCTGGGCACCGCCGCCGGGGCGCACCCGTTCCCGGCCATGGTCCGCTACTTCCACGAGGTCATCGGCGAGGAAGCCCGGGCCCAGATCCTGGAGCAGGCCGGCCGCCTGCCCGACGCCGTCTGCGCCTGCATCGGTGGCGGCTCGAACGCCATCGGCATCTTCCACGGCTTCCTGGACGATCCCTCGGTCAAGATCTACGGCTTCGAGGCCGGCGGCGAGGGCGTCGAAACCGGCCGCCACGCCGCCACCATCACCCTCGGAAAGCCCGGCGTGCTGCACGGCGCCCGCTCCTACCTGATGCAGGACGACGACGGCCAGACCATCGAATCGCACTCCATTTCGGCGGGCCTGGACTACCCCGGCGTCGGCCCCGAGCATTCGTACCTCGCGGACATCGGGCGCGTCAGCTACGAGCCCATCACCGACAGCGAGGCGATGGACGCGTTCCGGCTGCTCTGCCGCACCGAGGGCATCATCCCAGCCATCGAGTCCGCGCACGCCCTAGCCGGTGCGATGAAGGTCGGCCAGCGGATCGCCGCCGAATGTGCCGCCGACGAAGCCGCCGGCAAATCAACCGTCAAAGCGTCGGAAAAGATCGTGATCGTGAACCTGTCCGGCCGCGGCGACAAGGACGTGGCCACCGCCGCCGAATGGTTCGACCTGCTGGAGAAGGATTCACCCGAGCACGAGATCGCCAAAGAGGGGGAGCAGCTGTGAGCACCGTCCAGGAACCGGGCGCCGCCCGGACCGCCAGCAAGTCCGCCGCCGCCATTGACTGCGCCAAAGCCCAGGGCCGCGCCGCCCTCATCGGCTACCTGCCCGCCGGGTACCCCAGCGTCGAGGACACCATCGCGGCCGGCATCGCCCTCGCGGAAAACGGCGCCGACCTGATCGAAATCGGGATCCCGTACTCGGACCCGGTCATGGACGGCCTGGTCATCCAGGCAGCCACCACCGAGGCCCTCAACAAGGGCTTCCACGTCAGGCAGGTCTTCGACGTCGTCCGCGGCATCACCAGCAAGACCGACGCCGCCGTGCTGGTCATGACCTACTGGAACCCGGTGGTCCGGATGGGCGTGGAGGAATTTTCCCGACAGCTGGCCGACGCCGGGGGAGCCGGGCTCATCACCCCGGACCTGATCCCCGACGAAGCCTCCGAATGGATGGCCGCCTCGGACAAGTACGGTCTGGACCGGGTGTTCCTGGTGGCGCCGTCGTCGTCGCCGGAGCGCATGAAGCGCACCGTCGACGCGAGCCGGGGCTTCGTTTACGCTGTTTCGATCATGGGCGTCACCGGTGCCCGCACCTCGGTCAGCTCCGCGGCCAGGGACGTTGTGGCCGCGGCGCGCGCTGCCGGCGCAGAACGCGTCTGTGTCGGGCTGGGCGTGTCCAACGCGGACCAGGTCCGTGAGATCGCAGCCTACGCGGATGGCGTGATCGTTGGCACCGCGCTCGTCGTGGCCATCGGCGACGGCGGCGTGGATGCGGTAGCGTCCTTGACGAAAGACCTCAGCACCGGCCTCACCAGGGAAGAAGCTTAAAGCACATGCAGTCAGTTCTCCACGCGGCAGCGATGATCCCCGCGAGCATTCCGAGCCCGGACTGGTCCGGCTTCGACATCCCGCTGCCGTGGGGGACGCTGCGCATCCACGCCTACGCCCTGTGCATCCTGCTCGGCATCGTTGCCGGCCTGTGGCTCACCTCGGTGCGCTGGGCCAAGCGCGGCGCCCCGGAGGGCAGCGTCTGGGACATCGCCATCTGGGCCATCCCCTTCGGCATCATCGGCGGCAGGCTCTACCACGTGGTGTCCTCACCGGATGCGTACTTCGGCCCCGGCTTTAACGGCACCGGTGACCTGTCCCTGATCCCGCAGCTCCAGCGCGGCGGACTGGGGATCTGGGGTGCGGTACTGCTGGGCTCCCTGGGTGCGTGGATCGGCTGCCGCAGGGCCGGGGTCAAGCTGAGCGCATTCCTCGACGCCGCCGCGCCCGGACTGCTGCTGGCCCAGGCAATCGGCCGCTGGGGCAACTACTTCAACCAGGAACTCTTCGGCGGCCCCACCACGCTCCCGTGGGGGCTGCAGATCGACGCCAACAACCCCAACTTCCCGCCCGGCATGGCCGCCGGCACCCTCTTCCACCCGACGTTCCTCTACGAATCCCTCTGGAACCTCGCCGGCGTCGGCATCCTGTTGCTGCTGGACCGGAAGTTCCGCTTCCGCCGCGGCCGGCTGTTTTGCCTCTACGCGGTCTACTACACGCTGGGCCGGGTCTGGATCGAAGCGATGCGGATCGACGACGCCGAGCAGATCAACCTCTTTGGCATCACTACCCGGCTGAACGTGTGGACCAGCATCTTCGTCCTGCTGGGCGCGCTGGCCGCATTCATCCTCCTGGGCCTGCGCAAGCGCACGGAGCCCGACACGGTCTACCTGCCGGGCCGCGAACCGGCCGGTACGGCCGCGGATGCCGACACCGACCATGACGCGGCCAACGACCCGGATGCCGACACCGACCATGACGCGGCCAACGACCCGGATGACGACACCGGAACGGCCGGCGCCGAAGCCCGAAACGACGCGGCAATCAAGGAGCCGGCCACCGTTCCGGCCGCTGTTCCTGCCCACAGCGGGGATGTCCACCATTCGGATTCTGCTGTCTCAAATAGTGGTTTGCGTGGTAATCTCCCTGATAACCAGAGCGGTCCAGGCCACGCTTCCGCCCCAGCTGAAGCGTCAAAGGAATCCACGGGCGGCACCAAGCCCGCCACGGGAGCGCCGGCGGCCGGAGCATCCGGCCACCAGGCCAGCGGAACCGCGCCGGAAGCTGAGGCCACCACGTAGCTCAGCCCCGGCAAACCGGGCCGCGGAGCTACCCCTCGCAGGGCCCGTTTCCACAACGGCGTGGCAGCAAGGAAAGCAGCGGACAGCAGAGACTTGTTGTTCGCGCAATTCCGGGCAGGCGGTTGCGTAACTGTTAGTGCAGGACGCGGCGCTGACCTACAATTCGAATAAGAAAAAACTTTGTTGTGCCCATCACACCGGCGCACCGATGCGGGCCAATGTTGTCCCTCCCATACGCACGATCAGGAGGAAGGACGTCTCCCATGACCCAAACCCTGCACAGCCCCAGTTGGTCCGAGCCTCAGCAGGCCGCGATGTCACCTTTCAAGCGCTTCGCGGCGCTTCCCGAAGCGGCCGGGCTCTACAACCCCGAGCAGGAGAAGGACGCCTGCGGACTCGCCATCATCGCCACGCTGCGGGGGGAGCCGGGTTACGACATCGTTGACGCCGCCCTGACGGCCCTGCGCAACCTCGAGCACCGCGGTGCGGTGGGCGCCGACGAGGGCACCGGAGACGGCGCCGGACTGCTGATGCAGGTCCCGGACGAATTCTTCCGCGCAGTGACCGACTTCGAACTTCCGGCACCCGGACAGTTCGCGGTGGGCACGGCGTTCCTCCCGGCCGAGAAGCGCGAATCCGACGCCGCGAAGGCCGGAATCGAAGGCCTCGCCGCCGACGAGGGCCTCACCGTCCTCGGCTGGCGCGAAGTGCCGATCGTGGCCGACCTCGTCGGGGCGATGGCCCGGGCGTGCATGCCCTACTTCTCCCAGCCGTTCTTTGCCTCCAGCGCCGGGGAAGTGCTGGAGCGCAACGAGCTCGACTCGCGTGCCTGGCGCATCCGGAAGCGGGCGCAGAACAAATTCGGCGTGTACTTCCCGTCGCTGTCCTGCCGGACCATCGTCTACAAGGGCATGCTCACCACGGCCCAGCTTGAGCCGTTCTACCCGGACCTCTCGGACAAGCGCTTCAAGACCAAGCTTGCGATCGTCCACTCGCGCTTCTCCACCAACACCTTCCCGTCCTGGCCGCTGGCCCAGCCGTTCCGGACCATCGCCCACAACGGCGAAATCAACACGGTCAAGGGAAACCGCAACTGGATGCGTGCCCGCCAGTCGCAGCTGGCCAACCCGCTGCTGGGGGATTCACCGGAGGAGCTGTACCCGATCTGCACCCCGGGCGCTTCCGACTCGGCCTCCTTCGACGAGGTCGCGGAACTGCTCTGGCTCTCCGGCCGGCCGATCACGCACTCGATCATGATGATGATCCCGGAGGCCTGGGAAAACCACGCCACGATGGATCCGGCCCGCCGCGCCTTCTACGAGTACCACTCCATGCTTATGGAACCGTGGGACGGCCCCGCCGCGGTGTCCTTCACCGACGGCAACCTCGTCGGCGCCACCCTGGACCGCAACGGGCTGCGCCCCGGCCGGTTCTGGATCACCGAGGACGGCCTGATCATCTTCGCCTCCGAGGTTGGCGTGATCGACGTCGAACCATCCAAGGTGGTCAAGAAGGGCCGCGTCTCACCCGGCAAGATGTTCCTCGTGGACACCGACGCCGGCCGGATCATCAGCGACGCCGAGGTCAAAGCCGAGGTGGCCGCAGCCAACCCCTGGGCCGACTGGGTCAAGGAAAACCTGATCGACCTGAAGGACCTGCCCGAGCGCGAGCACGTGGTGCACACCGCGGCCTCGGTCAACATCCGCCAGCGCACCTTCGGCTACACCACCGAGGAACTGAAGATCCTGCTCGGCCCGATGTCCCGCACCGGTGCCGAGCCGCTCGGAGCCATGGGCTCGGACACCCCCGTGGCCGTGCTGTCCAAGCGGCCCCGGCTGCTCTTCGACTACTTCGTGCAGTCCTTCGCGCAGGTCACCAACCCGCCGCTGGACGCCATCCGCGAGGAACTCGTCACCTCGCTGACGTGCGCGATCGGCCCCAACGGCAACCTGCTGGACACCAAGCAGGTCCGCCAGCCGCAGGTTGCGCTGCCGTTCCCGGTGATCAACAATGACCAGCTCGCCAAGATCGCGAACATCGAGAACGCCGACGGCGACAAGGTCGCCATGAAGGTCCGCGGCCTCTACCGCCCCGAAGGCGGCGAAAATGCGCTGCGCGCCCGGCTGACCGAAATCTGCGAGCAGGTCTCCGGCGCCATCAACCGCGGTGTGCAGTACGTCGTGCTCTCGGACCGTGACTCCAATGCCCAGTGGGCACCCATTCCGTCCCTGCTGCTGGTCAGCGCCGTGCACCACCACCTGCTGCGCAGCGCCAACCGCACCAAGACCGCCCTCGTGGTGGAGGCCGGCGACGTCCGCGAGACCCACCACGTGGCCGTGCTGATCGGCTACGGAGCCTCCGCCGTGAACCCGTACCTGGCGATGGAATCGGTGGAGCAGCTGATCACCACCGGGGACGTCGTCGGGGTCACCGCGCAGGACGGCGTCTACAACCTGATCAAGGGCCTCGGCAAGGGCGTCCTGAAGATCATGTCCAAGATGGGCATCTCCACCGTGGCCTCCTACACCGGGGCCCAGACCTTCGAGGCCCTGGGCCTCGGCCAGGACCTGGTGGACGAGTACTTCTCCGGCACGCACTCCCAGCTCGGCGGCGTCGGCCTCGACGTCATCGCGGCCGAGGTCGCGGCACGCCACCGGATGGCGTACCCCGAGAACGGCATCGAGCAGCCCCACCAGGCGCTGCTTGGCGGCGGGGAGTACCAGTGGCGCCGCGACGGTGAGCCCCACCTGTTCAACCCGGAGACCGTGTTCCGGCTGCAGCACGCCACGCGTGAGCGCCGCTACGACATCTTCAAGGCTTACACCCGCGGCGTGGACGACCAGTCCGAGAACCTGATGACCCTGCGCGGGCTCCTGAAGTTCAAGGCCGGGCTGCGCCCCGCGGTCCCGCTCGAGGAAGTGGAGTCCGTCTCCAGCATCGTCAAGCGGTTCTCCACCGGCGCGATGAGCTACGGCTCCATCTCCCAGGAGGCCCACGAAACCCTCGCGATCGCCATGAACCGGCTGGGCGGCAAGTCCAACACCGGCGAAGGCGGCGAGGACGTCGACCGGCTGCTGGACCCGACGCGCCGCTCCGCGGTCAAGCAGATCGCCTCCGGCCGCTTCGGCGTGACCAGCCTCTACCTGACCAACGCCGACGACATCCAGATCAAGATGGCCCAGGGCGCCAAGCCCGGCGAAGGCGGCCAGCTGATGGCGCAGAAGGTCTACCCCTGGGTGGCCCGGACACGGCACTCGACGCCCGGCGTCGGGCTTATCTCCCCGCCCCCGCACCACGACATTTATTCGATCGAGGACCTCGCCCAGCTGATCTACGACGCGAAGCGGGCCAACCCTTCGGCCCGGGTACACGTCAAGTTGGTCTCGGAGGTCGGGATCGGCACGGTCGCCGCCGGCGTCACGAAGGCCAAGGCCGACGTCGTACTGGTTTCCGGGCACGACGGCGGTACCGGCGCCTCGCCGCTGAACTCGCTCAAGCATGCCGGGGTGCCGTGGGAACTCGGTCTCGCCGAGACCCAGCAGACACTGATGCTCAACGGCCTGCGCGACCGCGTGGTGGTGCAGGTGGACGGCCAGCTCAAGACCGGCCGCGACGTCGTGATCGCCGCGCTGCTCGGCGGCGAGGAGTTCGGTTTCGCCACCGCACCGCTGGTGGTTTCCGGCTGCATCATGATGCGCGTCTGCCACCTGGACACCTGCCCGGTGGGCGTCGCGACACAGAACCCGGAGCTTCGCTCCCGCTTCACCGGCAAGCCGGAATTCGTGGTCAACTTCTTCGAATTCCTCGCCGAGGAAGTCCGCGAGATCCTGGCCGAGCTGGGCTTCCGGAGCATCCAGGAAGCGATCGGCCACGCCGAAATGCTCGACACCCGTGAGGCGATCAACCACTGGAAAGCCGAAGGGCTGGACCTGGACCCGATCCTGCACGGACTCGAATTCGACGACGACGCACCCCTGCGGAACCTCACCGGCCAGAACCACGAGCTGGACAAGCACTTCGACCAGCGCCTGATCGTGATGGCCGCTGAGGCCCTGAGCGACCGCACCCCGGTCAAGATCGCCGTCGACGTGATCAACACGGACCGCTCCGTCGGCACGATGCTGGGCCACGTGGTGACCAAGACCTTCAGCACGGACGTGCTGGCCACCGACACTATCGACATCACGCTGACCGGCACTGCCGGCCAGTCGCTAGGTGCGTTCCTGCCGGCCGGCATCACGCTGCGGATGTTTGGTGACTCGAACGACTACGTTGGCAAGGGGCTTTCCGGCGGGCGCATCATCGTCCGGCCGGACCGCACCAATGTGTTCCCGGCCGAACGCAACGTGATTGCCGGAAACGTGATCGGCTACGGCGCCACGAGCGGCGAGATGTACCTCCGCGGCCAGGTCGGCGAACGCTTTATGGTCCGCAACTCCGGCGCCACCGCGGTGGTCGAGGGAATCGGCGACCACGGCTGCGAGTACATGACTGGCGGTCAGACGCTGATCATCGGCCGCACCGGCCGCAACTTCGGTGCCGGCATGTCCGGCGGCACGGCCTACGTGCTGGACCTGCAGGCCGAACGCGTGAACAAGCAGGCCCTGGAGTCAGGCGAGCTGCAGCTTCGCGAGCTCGACGCCGAGGACCGCGAGATTGTCCATGGACTGCTCCGGAAGCACTTCGAGGAGACCGAGTCGCTGCTCGCGGCCCGGCTGCTGGAGAACTTCGACGACACCGCAGCCCGCACAACCAAGGTGCTGCCGCGCGACTATGCGGCCGTACTGCAAACCCGTCTTGACGCCATCGAAGAGGGCCTTGACCCCGATGGCGAAGAAGTTTGGTCTCGAATCCTGGAGGTGACCGGTGGCTGATCCACGCGGATTTCTGAAAGTACGTCAGCGCGAAACCCAGCCCCGCCGTCCCGTTCCGGTCCGCATCATGGACTGGAAGGAAGTCTATGAGGCGCAGGAGAAGGGCGTCCTGAAGGCCCAGGCCGGCCGCTGCATGGACTGCGGCGTGCCGTTCTGCCATCAGGGCTGCCCGCTGGGGAACCTCATTCCGGAGTGGAATGACCTCATCTGGCGGGACAAGGGCGAGGAAGCGATGGAGCGGCTGCACGCCACCAATAACTTCCCCGAATTCACCGGGCGGCTCTGCCCGGCCCCCTGCGAGGCGTCCTGCGTGCTGGGCATCAACCAGCCCGCTGTGACCATCAAGCAGGTCGAGGTCTCCATCGTGGACCAGGCCTTCGAGAACGGCTGGGTCAACCCGCTGCCGCCGGCCCGCCTCAGCGGCAAGACTGTCGCCGTCGTCGGCTCCGGCCCGGCCGGGCTGGCCGTCGCGCAGCAGCTGACCCGCGTGGGCCACACCGTCGCCGTCTACGAGCGCGACGACAAAATCGGTGGCCTGCTGCGGTACGGCATTCCGGACTTCAAGATGGAAAAAGAGCACGTCGACCGCCGTCTGGAGCAGATGAAGGCCGAAGGCACCCGCTTCCGGACCGGCGTCGCCGTCGGCACCGACGTGACCTGGGAGCAGCTGCGCCGCCGGTACGACGCCGTCGTTATCGCCACGGGCGCCACCGTCCCGCGTGACCTGCCGATCCCTGGCCGCGAGCTCGAGGGCGTGCACTTCGCGATGGACTACCTTGTCCCTGCCAACCGTGTGGTGGCGGGGGAGACGGTGGAGGACCAGATCAGCGCCGCCGGTAAGCACGTGGTCATCCTCGGCGGCGGCGACACCGGCGCGGACTGCCTCGGCACCGCGCACCGGCACCAGGCCGCGTCCGTCACCACCCTGGCGATCGGCAAGCAGCCGCCGGCGGAGCGCGCCGGCCACCAGCCGTGGCCGACGTTCCCCACCCTGTTCGAGGTCGCCAGCGCCCACGAGGAAGGCGGCGAACGCACCTACCTCGCCTCCACCGTGGAGTTCGTCGGCGAGAACGGCAAACTCACCGGTGTGAAGGTGGCCGAGACCGAATTCGTCGACGGCAGGCGCCTCCCGAAGGCCGGCACCGAGCGGATCATCCCGGCCGATCTGGTGTTCCTCTCGCTGGGGTTCACCGGCCCGGAGCCGGCAGGGATCAACGAGCAGGTCAGCGCCGAGTTCGACGGCCGCGGCAACGTGGCCCGCGACGGGTACTACATGACCAACACGGAAGGCATCTTCGTCGCCGGAGACGCCGGACGCGGCCAGTCCCTCATCGTCTGGGCCATCGCGGAGGGGCGCGCCTGCGCCGCCGCGGTGGACAGGTTCCTGATGGGCAGCACCATCCTTCCGGCTCCCGTGGCCCCGACCGACCGGGCCATGGCCGTCCTCTAGGCCGCAGTTGCTCCACCGGCGGCTGGCTACGGTCACATTCCGCCAACAACTTCATCCATGCAATCGACTACTAGGGTAGGTATATGAGACGCGCTAAAATAGTGGCCACGTTCGGACCGGCAATCGCGAGTTTTGAGAACACTCTCGCCGTGCTGGAAGCCGGCGTCGACGTGGCCCGCATGAACATGAGCCACGGCGACTACGCCGTCCACGACACCACGTATGAGAACGTCCGCAAGGCAGCCGGGCAGCTCCACAAGGCCGTTGCCATCATGGCCGACCTCCAGGGGCCGAAGATCCGCCTCGGCCGGTTCGTGGACGGGCCGCACCTGCTGGCCGTCGGTGACACGTTCACCATCACCACCGAGGACGTCCCGGGCACCAAGGACATCTGCTCCACGACGCTCAAGAGCCTCACCGAGGACGTCAACCCCGGCGACGCCCTGCTGATCGATGACGGCAAGGTCGCGCTCCGCGCGATCGACGTCGACGCGGTCAAGGTCGTTGCCCAGGTCATTGTCGGAGGGTGGGTCTCGAACAACAAGGGCATCAACCTGCCCGGCGTTGCCGTCAACGTTCCCGCGCTGAGCGAAAAGGACGAGGACGATCTGCGCTGGGCCATGCGCCGCGGTGTGGACATGGTGGCACTGTCCTTCGTCCGCGACGCCTCGGACATCAAGCGCGTCCACGAGATCATGGACGAAGAAGGCCGCCGCGTGCCGGTGATCGCCAAGATCGAGAAGCCGCAGGCCGTCGAGCAGCTGCCCGAGATCATCGACGCGTTCGATGCCATCATGGTGGCCCGTGGCGACCTCGGCGTGGAACTTCCCCTCGAGGAAGTGCCGATCGTGCAGAAGCGCGCCGTCGAACTGGCACGCCGCTGGGCCAAGCCCGTCATTGTGGCAACCCAGGTACTTGAGTCCATGATCGACAACCCGCGTCCGACCCGCGCCGAGGCCTCCGACTGCGCCAACGCCGTGCTCGACGGCGCCGATGCGGTCATGCTCTCCGGCGAGACCAGCGTGGGCAAGTTCCCGATCGAAACCGTCAAGACCATGGCCCGGATCATCGAATCCACCGAGGTCCACGGCCTGGAGCGCGTCCCCCCGCTGGGCACCAAGCCCAAGACCCGGGGCGGCGCCATCACCCGTGCCGCCGTCGAAATCGCCGACCAGCTGGATGCCAAGTACATTTGTGCCTTTACCCAGTCCGGCGACTCCGCACGGCGCCTGTCGCGGCTGCGTCCGACCCGGCCGGTCTTCGCCTTCACCCCCGTGGAGCATGTCTGGAACCAGCTCGCGCTGACCTGGGGCATCCAGCCGGTCCTGGTCCCGATGGTGGGCCACACCGACGCGATGACCGCGCAGGTTGACCGCAGCCTGCTGAACATGGACCTCGTCGAGGACGGCGACATGGTGGTCATCGCCGCCGGTTCGCCTCCCGGAAAAGCCGGTTCCACGAACATGCTGAAGGTCCACCGCGTGGGCGACCTTGCCGACGCCGGCAGCCACGGCGAAGTCGAAGTCACCAAGGACAAGCTCGGCCCGTGGCCGGAAAAGAAGAAGCGGAACGGCAAAGTCTAGTCCCGCAGCTTCACCCAAAACGGCGGTGCCCCGCCAATTGGGGGGGACCCTCCCTTTTGGTCTGTGTTGCTGGGTTGCCGTGTTACCGGAGCCCGGCTAGTTGACCTGGTTGATGATGGTCTCGGCAACCTCGCGCATGCTCAGGCGGCGGTCCATGGAGGTCTTCTGGATCCAGCGGAACGCCTCCGGCTCGGTCAGCCCCATCTTGGTGGTCAGCAGGCTCTTGGCGCGCTCCACGAGCTTGCGGGTGGCGAACTGCTCCTGCAGGTCGGTCACTTCGCTTTCGAGGGCCTTGATTTCCTCATGGCGGGACAGGGCGATCTCCAGGGCGGGGATCAGGTCCGCCGGGGTGAAGGGCTTGACCACGTAGGCCATGGCGCCGGCGTCGCGGGCGCGTTCTACGAGTTCCTTCTGGCTGAATGCGGTCAGCAGGACCACGGGGGCTATCCGGGCCTTGACGATCTTTTCGGCGGCGGTGATGCCGTCCATGACGGGCATTTTGACGTCCATCAGGACGAGGTCCGGCTTCAGTTCTTCGGCGAGCTGCACGGCCTTCTCGCCGTTGTCTGCTTCGCCGACGACGTCGTAGCCTTCGCCCCGGAGGATCTCGATGATGTCGAGCCGGATGAGGGTCTCATCCTCGGCCACGACCACGCGGCGCGCCGGCTTGGACGTGGGGTTTGACTCCGTCTGTTCTGACACGGGAACTCCTTGGAAAGGTACGGCGGGACTACACCATCTTAGGTTGTCACCGCTGGTGTACTGGGACCGGGTTGGGTTCGATGCGGCGTCACTGGCGCGATTCTGGAATTCAGCCTATCTGCATGTAGAGTAATTTCGCGCACTGGAAGCGATCGCGTTGCTCACAGCACTGTGGCCGGGCGATTGTGACACCGGTGTACTCCGCGCCCGAGTGGCGGAATGGCAGACGCGCCGCACTCAAAATGCGGTATCGAAAGGTGTGTGGGTTCGAGTCCCACCTCGGGCACAGTGTTTCCGCAGGTCAGGGGCCTTTTTCGGTGTTTTTCGTGTGCACATTGTGCACACTCTTACCTCTGATCTGATTGCTCCGGGTGTTTGGGGTCCCGGAAAGACTATTTGGTTGTCTGGGGGAGCGGCTGCCTACGGCGGACCGGGTACCGCCCCGCGGGGTCTCTGCTGGGAGTTCATCCTCGTTCGTCCTTTCGTTGGGTTTTGCGTTCAGTACTTCATGGTGGCTAGGGCCGCCTGCAACATGATTTGCTGACTATTTCTTTGATCGACCTTGGGTTGTGGCTGGTCCGGAATTTCTGCTCTGATACCTGTTCATGCAGGAATGCGGAGGGAACGGCATGACATGGCGACCGATCCGGAGCCGATCATGAGCTCGCTGAGCCGGGCCAGTTCGTCATCGCCACGGAATAGGGCGTTGATCATGCTTACTAGACGCTTGGTTCCGTTCCCGGCGCGGTAGAGCGCCGCGGAAGGCTGACCCAAACGGTCGCTCACGGCCCAGGAGAAAGCATTGCTCATCTGTCTTTCGGCGTTCTTCACAACTGGCATACTCTTCCAGGCCTCGCCGAAGACGGCACCATCGATAGCTCTCACCGGAATGCATGGGTGCGAGGCGCCCAGCTCGCCTTCTCCGACGCCAAGCGCGCTGCGATCGGCGATGAGCAGATCGGCCAAATCCTCGCGTCAAGTCCCATCGGCACCGCCGGCGTTTGGCCCGCTTAATCGGTCTGAGAGTTCATCGAGAACATTGAGTCGCCCCCACCGCCCCCGCACTTCCGCATGATTCAGCGCGGACGACTTCGGAAACTGACAGTCGGGCCCGCCATGCAGGCTATGGCTGCAAGGGTCAGGATCTGGAGCGGTGTCGAAGCGCGTAGGGTCCCACTCGGTGTTCTGGTTACGGGACAGAAGCACCGAGAGGGTGGCGAAGCCATCTTGGCCCTGCCACCCTTCTGGGCGTGTCCACGTCGCAATCAAACTCAGGCTGTTTTGCAGGGTGCTACCGGCAGTGGGCGCGAGTACCGCCATCTGCCCTTGAGTTGGTGCTCTGCTTGTTAGTAGCTTCCTCCAGCGGTAAGGGATACGGCCCCGACAGGGTGCCAGATGGTCTTGATTTCCATGAACGCGCGGATTCGGGCAGTTCCCGGCGCCGCCCGGAGGTTGGGTTCGCCCCGTGGGGAGTAGACCCTCTTGACGGTTCCCGAAGCGGCTTCTGTCAGAGAAATGCGGAGTTCCTGGCTGGCCGCGGATAGGTCGAGGGCGTTGACGTCGGCGTGCGAGGCCAAGTACGGCATGATTTCCGCGGCTTGTCCTGTGAGAATGTTGACCACGCCGTTTGGCAGGTCGCTGGTTGCCAGGGTTTCGGCGAAGAGAATGGCGATGTTGGGCGTGTCTTTGTCGGCGACCAGAACGACCGAGTTACCGCTGCAGATGATGGGGGCGATGGCTGCCACGAGTCCGAGCAGAGGGGAGTCAGCGGGCGCGATAGCGGCTACTACCCCTGTTGGCTCGGGGGCTGAGTATGAAAAGTAGGGGCCCGATACTGGGTTTGCGCCGCCGAATACCGCCGCGAGCTTGTCAGTCCATCCCGAGTAGTGAATTTCTTTCGCTCAACCCTGAAACAGGCCTTGGCAAACCCGTCACGGGTGTCCCATTGACCGTCGCGTCCGCGGGGGAGTAAAACCATGATGGACCGGGAGGATGTGGCGCCGATGGGGTCGCAGAACAACGCCGGACGGGAGCGTTGGGAGCGCCGGCTTTCGGACGCAGAAGCTCAGAGACGCAGGGACTCCGAACTGGCCCGCTACCTTGAGAAGACAAGTCTGCTCGTGCCGGGGGCACTCAGAAAATGGTGCGACCAGATGGGCATCCTGGAGCTCCCCGAGGTCACGGTCAGGAATCTGGAGTGCACCCTGGAAGGCTTCACCCGGCGGGCCAAATACCAGATCGACTTCACGGTGAACGGGCTGCAGTTCAGAGGCAAGGTCGTGTACACCGATGACAGATGCCAGTACAAGGTGCGTCTGGTCTGGCCGAACGGCGCCCAGGGACCGACGATCACCAGCGTCGAGGCGCTGACGGCTGCACTTGCCGGTGCCGATGCCCCGGGCTAATCACCAATCAACGCTCCGTCTCCGGGACTGGACCGGGTGGGACGATCCGGCCCGAAAATTCCGGCCGTTGGTGGAGGCTGACGGCGCGGATCCTTCCTGACCACAGTCCGCGGGTACCCACCATGTGCGGAGGTTTCAGCGGATATTGGCACTCAGCTCCACGCACCTGCCTTCTCGGACCCCCAAAATCGTCTTCATCTTCCAATAGAAACTCAGAACGTCGTAAGAGACGGTGAGTCCGTGGGGCCGGGTCAAGCCGCCACACCGGTCCCGGACCAAACGGCCATATTCAAGAATGGCCAGCTTTGAGCCTGATCGCCCAAGCTGGACCGCCCCGATCTGGTCAGCATTCACCCTCACACAAGTTCGGGCTGGGCTCCGCGGGGGTCGGTCCAGGGGCTGACGGGGTTACCGATCCAGTAACTGCCCGCGGGGACGGTCTCCCCGCGCATGACCAGGGACGCAGGCCCGACGGTGCCGCCGGCCCCGATCCGGGCAGCTGGGAGGATGACGCCATGCGGACCCATGGTCGCCCCGGCATCGAGGGTGACAGTGTCGATGCTCATTACCCGGTCATGGAAGAGATGAGTCTGGACCACGCAGCCGCGGTTGACGGTTGAATTCGGGCCTAAAGTGACGAGGTCCGCTTCCGGGAGCCAGTAGCTTTCGCACCAGGTCCCGGCGCCGATGTGGGCGCCGAGTGCCCGCAGCCACCACACCAGGGCCGGGGTACCGGCCGCGGCTCGGGCGAACCAGGGAGCTGTGACCATTTCGATGAAGGTGTCCACGACCTCGTTGCGCCAGATGAATGAACTCCACAGCGGGTGTTCCCCGGCGCGGATCCGTCCCACCAGCAACCATTTTGCCGCAACGGAGCTTCCGGCGGCCACGGCCCCGGCGCCCAGGACCACTACGGTTCCCAGCAGTGCCGCGACGAGGTAGCCGGCGCGCGTGGCCAGGAGATCCAGGACGGCCAGCACGCCCGCGGCGATGGCGGCCGTGAGGATGACCGGAATGCCCCGGCCGAGCTCCCAGCAGGACCTGTACACCTTCAGCCGCAGCGGCGGGTCGAATGTCAGGCTCTGGTCCATGTCCATTCGTGCCCGGCGCAGCCGGACCGGGGGGCTGCCCAGCCAGGATGTCCCGGACTTGGCCTTCGCCGGTGTCGCGGACAGGACCGCGACGAGCGAGTTTTTCGGGACGCTGCGCCCGGCCCCGGTCATGCCGGAATTGCCTAGGAACGCCCGTTTTCCGATCTTGGCCGGCCCGATCTTCATCCAGCCGCCGCCGAGTTCGTACGAGGCGATCATGGTGTCATCGGCAAGAAACGCCCCGTCTCCGACAGTTGTCATCGACGGCAGCAATAGTACGGTGGACGCTTCCACGTTGTTGCCCACGGTGGCGCCAAGGAGCCGCAGCCAGACCGGGGTGAAGAGGCTGGCGTAAAGCGGAAAGAGAAGGTCCCGGGCGATGTCCAGCACGCGTTCGGTGGCCCAGACCCGCCAGCCGATGAGGCTGCGGACCCGGTAGTGGCCCGGGCTCAGGCCAAGGCCCAGCAGCCTGACGATGGCGGCGATCAGGATCATGTTGGAGAGGAACCAGGTGACCGCCGCTGCCGGGACCGCCCAGAGCAGCACTGGCCACGAGGATGAGAGTGAGTCCTGACCGCGGATGGCCCAGACCACCACCAGGGCTCCTGCAGCCGCCGATACATAGGGGATGGTGGCCAGCAGCGCGGAGGCCAGGGCATAGCCGGGAAACCACATCCACGCGCCGGGTTTCGCCGGCGGCGCGGCGGGCCAGTCCTGCTTTGCTTTGCCGAGTCGTTGTGCCGGCGAGCCGGCGAACCGCTGGTTGGCTTTGACTTTCCCCAGGACCGCCGAGCCCGGGGCGATTTCGGCTCCTGCGCCGATCCTCGTGCCGGGCATCAGGGTGCTGCGTGAACCCACGGTGGCGCCGGGTCCGACCCGGATGTGTCCGATGTGTACCAGATCGCCGTCGATCCACCATCCGGACAGGTCCACTTCGGGTTCGATGGAGCATCCGGGGCCCAGGCTCAGCATTCCTGTGACGGGCGGGACGGAATGCAGGTCCACGTCCTTGCCGATCCTCGCCCCAAGGGCACGCGCGTAGTAGGGGATCCAGGGCGCCCCGGCCAGGCTGACGGCGCCCGAGAGGTCGGAGATCTGTTCGGCGAGCCACAGACGCAGGTGCACCTTCCCGGAGCGCGGGTAGCTGCCCGGGGTGACGCCGCGCAGCAGCAGCCGGGCCGCTGCCGCGGAGACAGCCATCCTTCCCCACGGGCTAACGAACACAGCCCAGGAGGCCAGTACCCACCACCAGGACACGGTCGGGGCTCCGCGGAGAACGCCTGCGGTGGCAACGATGTTGTTCAAGGCCATCAGGTAGGTTAGCCACCGCATGGACACCAGCAGCTGCAACGGGATCCCTGCCAGGAGCTGGAAGGTTTGGGACTTCAGGGCGGTCGGCTTCACCGCGCGTTCTGTCGCGGCGGCTGCCTCGCTGCCGCCGTCCGGGGCGGACAGGCGCGCCAGTTCCACGAGTGCCCCGAGCCGCGGGCGGGCGTAGACGTCCGCGACGGTGATCGTCGGGTAGCACGCGCAGGGCGGAGACCAGACGGGCGGCGGCCAGGCTGCCGCCGCCGTGGGCGAAGAAGTCCGCGTCCAGGCCTTCCGGGGCAGCCCCCAGGACAGCGGCCCATTGCTCCACGATCCACCTGGACCTGTCGTCCAGGTCCATTTCGAGGCCCGGGCCAGGCACCCCGGTCGGTACGGCGGCAATTGGCCAGGGCAGGGCATTCCGGTCGACCTTGCCGCTGGTCTTGACCGGCAGGGAATCAACGGTGGTCAGCATAAGGACCAGGGCCGCGGGCAGCCGGGCGGACAGCAGGCCGCGGGCGGCGGATAGGTCCGGTGCCGTATTGGGTGCGGGCACGAGGTAGCCGACGAGGATTTGGTTGCCTGCGGCCGTGGTTTGGACGGCAGCGGCCGCTCCGTGGATGCCCGGCAGGGACTGGAGGGCGGCGTCGATTTCGCCCAGTTCGATGCGGCGGCCGCCGAGTTTGACCTGTTCATCAGCGCGACCGACAAAGATCAGGCCTTCGCTTTCGAAGCGGACCAGGTCGCCGCTGCGATAGGCCCGTTCCCAGCCGAGCGTGTCCATGGGCGCGTACTTCTCCGCGTCCTTTGAGGGGTCCAGGTATTTTGCCAGGCCCACACCACCGATAATGAGTTCGCCGATCACGCCCTCCGCCACGGGGATCCCCGCCGGGTCAACGACGGCCAGGTCCCAGCCATCCAGGGGCAGGCCGATCCGCACGGGGCCCTTGCCGTCCATGCGTGCAGCGCAGGCCACTACGGTGGCCTCTGTAGGCCCATAGGTATTCCAGAGCTCACGGTCATCCACGGCGAGCCGAGCGGCGAGTTCCGCCGGGCAGGCCTCGCCGCCGAAGATCAGCAACCGGACGGCTTCAAGGGACTCGGCCGGCCAGAGCCCCGCGAGTGTGGGGACGGTGGAGACCACAGTGATGCCATTGGTGATCAGCCACGGACCCAAATCCATTCCGGTCCGGACCAGAGACCGCGGCGCCGGGACCAGGCAGGCTCCGTTGCGCCAGGCCAGCCACATTTCCTCACACGAAGCATCGAACGCCACGGACAGCCCTGCCAGGACCCGGTCCGAGGTATTCAACGGCTCTGCCGACAGGAACATGCGCGCTTCGGCGTCCACGAACGCTGCAGCGGAGCGATGCGTGACTGCCACACCTTTCGGGGTGCCGGTGGATCCAGAGGTGAATATCACCCACGCGTCATCGGCCGGTGTCGCCTCACGCGGAGCTTGGAAGGGCCGCATCCGGTCCGGGGAGGTGATGATTTCATCGGCACGCAGGATCCCGGCGACCCCGGCCTCAGCAAAGACCAAGCGTGCCCGCTCGTCAGGGTCATCGGCGTCGACCGGAACATAAGCGGCGCCCACATGCAGGATGGCCAGGATCGCAACGTAGAGCTCGTTTGTACCGGAGGGGATCCGCACGCCGACCTTGTCGCCCGCGCCGATCCCGGCCTGATGGAGGTCCCGGCCATAGGCCTTCACTTCAAGGAGAAGCTCGGCATAACTGAGAGAGGTCCGCCCGTCATCGAGCGCCGACGCGTCAGGAAACCGGTGGGCTGTTTCCTGGAGAATTTGAATCAAGGTGCGCGGCGGGGCGGCGGCAGCAGCGCGGGCCAGTTGCGGGCGGTGAGTTGTCACAAGACCAGTGTGGCCAAGAATCGGGTTTATCGGGTGGCTGTCCAGTGAAGCGCCCGCCAAAGTTACGGAACCGCCACAGGACCTGAGGGGCCGGTCCTGGCCGGAAACCCCCGACGCAGACTGTCCGGGAGGCGCTCCCAACTTTTGGAGCTTCAGCAGCTCGATCTGCAGCAGACGCTGTTCCAGCTCGTACTGCTCGCGGGTCATTCATATCTCATAGGCGTAGCCTCCGCCAGGTGTCGACTGGCGTCCCGTGGGGGCGATAGCAGAGGGTCGTCGTAATCGTCGTCCAGAACGGTGAAACCGTGTCGGACCAAGGCATAATATTTCATCGGCTGGACTTACTGTGCTGCCATGAACATTCAACAAACACGCTGAGTGCGACGCAAGGGGGAAGACCCCGGCAGATGCCGCTGGGTGGGACTACCCGCTGTGCTGACGGTTCCGAGTTGGCCAGACCGGGGTCCAGGCGAATTTGGGGGCCTCAGGTCCTCAGGTCCCGTCACTCGGAGGGGCGGCCTTCGGCGGGCCGGGAAGGACTCCGCCTTCGAAGTGAAAACTGAGCAGTTCGGCCCGGAATTTGACCGCGTCCAGAAACTCGGTCAGGGCAACGTGGTTACCGGGCATAGTTTTTCCGACCAGGCCACTGAGCGGGCCGCTGGCCGTATCGGAAACCCTCAGAAGGGTCATCCCGGTGTAGTCCGTAAGCGTGAAGGTGCGCACGACCTTGAGCAGTCCCGCCGGCAGGCCGCCTGACAAACTCATGCATTTGCCGGGAACCAGAGAGATCCGCAGATGGAATGTGCGCTTGCCGCCGGCCCGCATCCGAACCTTTACCCGTTCGCCGTGGCTCAACTCGCCCTTGATTTCGGTGATCCCGGAAGCCCAGACAGCGTAGTTTCCCGCGTCAGTGATTATGCCCCACACCGTGCCGGCCCCCGCAAGAATCAGGGTCTCCACCTCGAACGATTTCATGTACCAAGGCTATCGGCCAGCTTCATTCGCGGCGGTCGCCTGCAAAGAAGGTGACCTCCGTGACATGAAGGGCGCTGGCACCAGGATTCCGAGGAAGGAGATGCTGGTACCCCCGCACTCATGAGCGGCTCGTAAACGGAACCGTCACGATTTGCTCCGCAGGGACCAAACCCGGCAAGCCGATGACCCCCTTCCCAGTTGGCTCGGTGGCAGAATCTGTTGCCGGGGGAACATCCCAAATTCGTCGCCCACGACGTGCGGCGGCAGCTGCACAGGGCGGAGGCCTCACCGCACGGCGCTTCACCCAGCCCCGCCACAGCCTTTGCGCCACTTTTCCCTAGGATGATTGAGCGTCTGCGCTGATTCCCTTCGGGCTCACACCCGGGTTTGCTTGAGTTCCCCCAACGTTCTCATTGCGTTCAGCTCTATTGGCTACGCTGGCCGCATGCCAGCGTTCACACTCGACGGCGGGTTATACCAGTACCTCAGGTCGGCGGCAGAACTGTGGACGTGCACGCTCTGGAGGCGCCGTGGAACTCAAATCCGTTCTACGTCTTCGTGGCTTGGACCGATGCTGACATGAGTGCACTGGGTACGGATCCTGACCGGAAGCTTGGAGCGCCTCAACGCGCCTGATTGGGATGTGGAACATGAGGAGCCGTGCCCGGAGGACCGGCTGACGCCGGAGCGGTATGTGATACATCTTGCGGATTTGCGCAAATCTCCGAATGGTCTGTCGAGTCAAGAAAATGGAAGCGAACAAACATGGGGTCCAGGGTTTTTTCATGTTTTATCTCGGACTGCATTGCCGCAGACGTCGAGGGGGACCGCGGGCTGACGGAAGATGCGATGTATGGGGTATATGTCAGTTGGTGCGTCCTTCACTATCTGCGTCCCAAGCCCTCCGAGGAATTCTGGGCGGCGATGTCCGCTTTGGGTCTTGACGAACGGCGTTGCATCGACTGTCGCTACGTTCGGCCCGGACTGCGGATGACCGGGCGTGCGGCGGTGGACTTCATCCTTTCGAGCCGTCCGAGTCTCGCCTGACCGGGTAGCGACCGGACCGTCCAGAATGGTTAGAGGGAAAAGCGTGGAAGACCCCGGCCGGTCATCTGAGAACCTCGTATGGTGGGGACTCCACCACGAGTTGCCCGGTTCGGGGTCTGGCCGCTTCGATGGGGTACGGGCATACTCGATGGTGCTGAGTGTGCGGACACAGGATGCCCCGCGGGCGGCTTCGATCGTGTTTGACGGGACTTTAGGCACGGACCGAGGGAACCTGCCCGCCCTAGGATTAAGGCATGGCCGTGACTGAGAAGTTGGAAGTGGAACGAAAATTCGACGTCGGCGAATCGGACGAGTTGCCGGCTTTCACTTCCATCGTCGGGGTGGACAGCGTCGGGACGACTGTGGATCAAAAACTTGATGCCGTGTACTTCGACACGTCGGCGTTGGCGCTGGCGTCCCGGCGGGTCACGTTGCGCCGGCGCACCGGGGGTAAGGACGCCGGGTGGCATCTGAAGCTGCCTGGGGCCGAGGGCGAACGGCGCGAAATCACGGAGCCGTTGAACGAGGACCCGGACACTGTGCCGCCCCGGCTGAAGGCGTTGGTGCTGGTTCATGTCAGGGACCAGGAGCTGATGCCGGTCGCGCACCTGAAAACCCGTCGCACAGCGATTCCCCTGATCGCAGCCGACGGAACTGTTCTGGCGGAATTCAGTGATGACCGGGTGGAGTCCCGGATGCTGCTGGAACCGGCCGAAAGTGCTGCCTGGCGGGAGTGGGAGGTCGAACTGGTCGACGGTCACCGGGAGGTCCTGGATGCCGCCGAAACCGTGTTTGCCTTGTTGGGTCACCGGCCGGCGGTGCTTCCGTCCAAGCTGGCCCGCGCCCTTGGCACCAGGTATCCGGCTGCCACGCCCCCAATGCCTCGCCCGCGGCGTAAGGGGCCGGCCTCAGCGGTGTTTCTTTCCTATCTTCACGAGCAGGTCGAGGCCCTGAAAATCCATGACCCCGGGGTCCGGGAGGGAGCCCCGGATGCGGTCCACCAGCTCCGGGTAGCCGCACGCCGGATGCGGTCCGTGCTGGCAAGCTTCCGCCCATTGACCGACAAGGGGACCGCCCAGCTCCTGCGGGAAGAACTTCAATGGCTCGCAGGGACAGTCGGTACGGCCCGGGACCTTGAGGTCATGCGGACCCAGCTGAATGAGCTGATTGGCGCCGAACCCCCGGAGCTGGTCATGGGGCCGGTGAAAGAGCGCGTCGAGGACCAGCTCGGGGCCGCCTATGAGGCTGCCCTCGCCGACGGATTGGCTGCCATGGGAAGCGAGCGGTATTTCCGGCTTCTGGATGAACTCGATGGCTTCGTGGCGGCCCCTCCGCTGGCCGGACCGGCCCACAAGAAGGCCGAGGGGACGGTGGGCCGGCTGGTCAATGCCGAACGGAAGCGCCTGAAGGGGGCGGTGAGGAACCTCGAGGGCGTCTCCGATGATGATTCTGCCAATGCCACGCTGCACGAGATCCGGAAGAGCGCAAAACGTCTTCGGTACGCGGCTGAGGCGGCCGTCCCGATTTTTGGAAAGCAGGCCGCCAGGCTGGCGCGCACCGCGGAAGAAGTTCAGACCATTCTGGGCGATCATCAGGACAGTGTCGTGATCAGGGAAAAATTGCGGTCGCTCGCCACAGGGCCCGGGGAGGGCGGTGGGGGAACCGGATTCACCTTCGGGCGGCTCCACGCACTGGAGCAGCACCGCGGAGCCGAGGCCCGCGCCCGGTTCGTGACCCTATGGCAGGAATCACCGCCCAGGCCGCTCCGGCGGAAATAGTCACCGGGTGCTTGTCCCGGATTCACCAGAGGGACATTCGGGCCAGGTATCGTCGCCGGGGCGGGATCGTGCCCGGCGGCGGGCCGTGCCACCAGGGTTTGTTCCGCTCTTACTGTGCCCGAAACCGGGGCTGGAGAGGACCATCGTGACGGAAGCTGAGATCCAGGAGCTGCGTGCCCTGCTGGAGGACGTGAACCGGCTCCGGCGCGCGCTCCGGTACGCCGAAACACGGCACGGTGCCAGGATCGAGGCCGTGCTGCCCCGCCACCGGGACAGCGCCCGGAACCTCATCCACTACACGGAGCTGCGCCGCCACGACATCCGTGAGCTCCAGTCCGGACTGGCGAAGCACGGGCTCTCCTCGCTCGGCCGCACCGAATCGAGGGTACTGCCCAGTGTTGACACCGTGGCCCGGACGTTGGCACGGCTGGTCTCGGCGGACGGGCCGCAGGACCCGGCGGCGGACCCTGTCGACGGTGAAGAACTGCTCGCCCGGAACGCAGTGAACCTGCTCGGTCCCGAGCCGGAGGAACGCAGCACGAGGATCATGGTCACGCTGCCCGGCGAAGCCGCCACGGACCCCGGCATTGTCCGCGGCATGATCGAAAAAGGCATGGACCTTGCCCGCATCAACTGCGCGCACGATACCCCTGGGACCTGGCGGCAGATGATCGGCAACATCCGCGCCGCAGAAGATTCCACCGGCAGGCGCTGCCTGGTCTCCATGGATCTGGGCGGGCCCAAGCTGCGCACGGGCCCCATCCGCCCGGGCCCCCGCGTCCTGAAGGTCAGGCCGGTCCGGAACGAAACCGGCACAGTGACCGCCCCGGCCCGCGTGTGGCTGGGAAACCCGCCCGAGACGGGCCCTGCCCTTCCTGTGATTCCCGTCCAGGACGAGAACTGGGCGGCAGCCCTGCGGGAGGGCCAGAGTGTCAGCTTCGAAGACGCCCGCGGAGCCCGCCGCACCCTCGCCGTCGAGCATGCAGGCCCGGACGGGTGCCTGGCGGTTCTTCACGACACCAGTTACGTGATCCCGGGAACGAGGCTGACGGCCGCCCCTGCAGCCCCGCCCGGAAAGAAACCCCACCGCCACACAGGGCCATTCACCCTTGTGGGCGAGCTTCCTGCTCTGGAACAGAGCCTGATGATCCGGCGCGGGGACACCATCATCCTCAGCAGTGACCTCGCTCCCGCAGACAGCCATACCGTGGGCACCCACCGGATCGGCTGCACCCTCCCCGGCGTCTTCACGGACGTGAAGCCCGGGGAAAGGATCTGGTTCGACGACGGCAAGATCGGCGGGGTCATCACCGGGGTCGGGGCCGGAGAACTGAGCGCTGAGATTGTCTCCGCCGCCCCCAACGGCTCACGGCTGAGGTCCGAAAAAGGCATCAACCTCCCCGACACCCGGCTCAGGGTCCCGGCACTGACGGATCAGGACCTCGCCGACCTCGAACACGTCAAGGTCCTGGCCGACATCGTCAGCATGTCCTTTGTCCGCAGCGAGTCCGACGTCCGCGACCTCCTGGCCCACCTGGACGCCGAGCAGGACCGGAACCTTGACATCATGCTCAAGATCGAGACCGTGGCCGCGTTTGAAGCGCTGCCCGAAATCCTCCTGGAACTGATGAAGTGGGCCGACGTGGGCGTCATGATCGCCCGCGGTGACCTCGCCGTGGAGGCCGGCTTCGAACGGCTGGCGGAAGTCCAGGAGGAAATTCTCTGGCTCTGCGAAGCCGCGCACGTCCCGGTCATCTGGGCCACCCAGGTCCTGGACACCCTGGCGCGGACCGGTTTCCCGTCCCGGGCGGAGGTGACCGACGCCGCGATGGCCCAGCGCGCCGAATGCGTCATGCTCAACAAGGGCCCGTTCATCAATGAAGCCATCAGCATGCTCGCGGACATTCTGGGCCGGATGAAGGACCACACGCAGAAGAAGCGCAGCCTGCTGCGCCGTCTCAGGGCCTGGGACCGCTGAACCCCGGTCTTCAGCCCCTGCCGGGCCGAGGCGGGCCCGCGGCCTAGGAGTGGCTGTTGGAGGGCTCGAAGGTGTATTCGCGTTGGAGCCGGGACCTCGCTTCGTGCTCAACCAGGGTGGGTATGAAGCTCCTGATGCGTCCGTCAGCCAGGGAGTCGTATTCTTCGCCGACGATACCGGCGATGTGCGGTTGGGGGGCCTCCGGAAAACGGGCTGACAGCCGGTCGACTACGGCGCGGACAGTGGTTTCTTTTTCAGCTTCGCTCACCGTTCCAGTGTCGCCCGGTCGTGAACCGGCGTCAACAAATTCCGCGGACACAGGGTCATAACCGGGACACTCTGCTGCCCTTGGCGACAGGGGATTTGATGTTAGCCCCATACGCCCCCAAGCCCGGGCTGTAGCACCCCTGTCGTTTACCTTCGATGAGTATCATGGCGCCGTGGAAGCCCTCCCGGATATTCAACGCCCCACCGCTGCCCTGGGCGCGACATTGACGGTAGAGGGCGCGGACTTCGCACTGTTCTCCACCTCGGCGGCCTCGGTGGACTTGTGCCTGGTGGATGACTTCGGTGTCGAGACCCGCCACCCGATGTCCGTACAGGACGGGCTTTGGACTGCGTATATGCCGGGGGTCGTTGCGGGCCAGCGTTACGGCTACCGCGTCGAGGGGACCTGGGACCCGGCCCGGGGACTGCGCCACAATCCGCAGAAGTTCCTGTTGGACCCTTACGCCAGGGCCATCGACGGCCGGCTCTGCTGGGGTCCCGAGCTGTATGCCTTCGACCCCAATGACCCGTCCCAGCCGGACCGGGCGGACAACCGGGACCATACCTTCGTGTCCGTTGTTGTCGACCCCGCCTACGACTGGGGGACGGACACCCGGCCCGCTACTGCCCTGAACCGGACGGTCATCTACGAGGCCCACGTCAAGGGCATGACCAGGCTGCACCCGGACGTTCCCGCCGCCGAGCGCGGAACCTATGCCGGGTTGGCGCATCCGTCCGTCATCGCGCACCTCAAACGGATCGGCGTGACCGCGGTGGAACTCCTTCCGGTCCAACAGTTCATCACCGAGGAACCCCGCGAAGGCCGGTCCAACTACTGGGGCTACAACCCCATCGGATACTTTGCACCCCACAACGCCTACTCTGCGGCATCCGGGAAGGATGGGACGGTCCGTGGTGCAGGGTCCAAGCTGATGCCCGGCGGGCAGGTTACCGAGTTCAAAGACATGGTCAAGGCCCTCCATCAGGCCGGCATCGAGGTGATCCTCGACGTCGTCTACAACCACTCCGGCGAAGGCGGAGCCGACGGACCCAACCTGTGCTTCCGCGGAATCGACAACGCCGCCTACTACCACCTGGTCCCCGGCGACGAGGCCCACTACCAGGACTACACGGGCACCGGCAACACCCTGAACGTAGGATCGCCCACGGTCCTGCGCCTGGTGATGGATTCGCTGCACTATTGGGTGGAGGAGATGCACGTCGACGGTTTCCGCTTCGATCTCGCCCCTGCGCTGGCCCGTGCCTCGGACCGGGTTGACATGCTCTCCGCGTTCTTCGGGATGATTGACTCCGACCCGGTGCTTGACGGGGTGAAGCTCATCGCCGAACCGTGGGACCTCGGCCCCGAAGGCTACCAGCTCGGCAACTTCCCCCCGCGGTGGGCGGAGTGGAACGGCAAATTCCGGGACGTCGTCCGCGACTTCTGGCGCGGCCAACCGGGCCTCACGGCCGAGCTGGCAAAGCGGCTCACCGGCTCCGCCGACCTTTACCAGGACGACGGCCGCCAACCGAGCGCGTCCGTGAACTTTGTGACCGTCCACGACGGCTTCACGCTGCGGGACCTCGTCTCCTACGACCACAAGCACAACACGGCCAACGGCGAGAACGACCGCGACGGCGAGTCCAACAACCGTTCCTGGAACTGCGGCATCGAGGGGCCCACCACGGACCCGGACGTCACTGCCCTCCGCGCACGCCAGATGCGCAACCTCATGATCACCTGCATCCTCGCCCAGGGGGTCCCGATGCTGCGCCACGGCGACGAACTGGGCCACACCCAGGCAGGGAACAACAACGCCTACTGCCAGGACAACGAGATCTCGTGGATCGACTGGGCTTCCGCCGACGAGGACATGATTGCCTTCACCTCCAAGGTCGCCGGGCTGCGCCGGGACTACCCCGTGTTCCGGCGCCGCACCTACTTCGACGGCAGGCCGGTGGCCCCGGCAGAGGGCCTCCCGCTGCCTGACATTTTGTGGCTCAACGCCGACGGAACACCCCGGACGGGACAGCAGTGGGACCAGTCCTGGGGAAAGTCCCTCGCCTGCTACCTGAACGGCAAGGGCGCGCGGACCCGCCGGAATGAACCAGAAAACGACTTCCTCATCGTCTTGAACGCCTCCTCCCATGACGTAGTGCACCAAACGCCGAGGGAGCATTTTCCCGCGGAGTGGGAGGTCGCCCTGACAAGCTGGGACGGTCCCGCGCCGGCAACAATTCTGGCGGGCGCCGTCTACAACGTACCTGGGCGCAGCACCTGGGTTCTCCGCTCCGTCGAGCAATAGCGCAGCGCCCCGCCCCGGGTCGCGGGCGGTGGGGCAGCGAACCGGCGATCCCTCAGGGACGGTGCCTTTCAGCCATCAGGTATCCGTCCTGCTGGCTGAGCGCCAGGGAAACGCTGGTCACCGGAGGTTTACCGGGAGCACCTATCCTGTGGAGGATCTGTTCCGTTTATGGGAAGGCGCCGCCATGAACTTCGAAGGTAAGTCTGGCAGGAATGTTCACGGGAGTGACCTGAAGCGTGGGCAGGCGGTCCGTGTTCGGGATGGTGACGAGGACCTGGGCATCGGCGTCGTTGATGAATTGGCCACCGATGGGGCCAACGCCGTTTGGATCTTCTTCTCAGGTAACGCGCCGCGCAGGCTCCCCACCGACAAGGATTCGATCGAATTTACCGTGCTGGAGTCCGAAGCCCGGTGCGCATAGGTGCTCTGTATTTCCGGGAGTGAGCCTTCCGGGTATCAAAACCGAGAGCGTTCCGACCGGGCTGCCGGGGCATAGGCCCGGTATCCTGCTTAGCCGGCGGTAAGCCGGTCTGCATTGTTATTCATGCGCTCGAGGACGCTGAGAGCGATCGCGTACTCATCCGCACCGATTCCCGCCGTCAGCTCACGTCGGCTGGCTTCCATCAGCAGTGCGGCCTCGGCGTGCAGGGCGGATCCAGCCCCGGTCAGCGCGAGGCGGCCATCGAGCAGGAACACGAGCCTTCTGCGAACGAGCGCGGCCATGTCCCGTTCCCGGGTGTTGCCGCCGTCCGCTGAGGTGTACGGGCGCAAGACATCTCCTACTTCAGTCGGCGTGAGGGGGGCCGGGCGAAGCGCATTAAGCAGCTGCCACTGCCTTCTGGTCAGGGACAGTTGGGAGAGCGTGGAGTCGAGTAGGGTCTCCAGTGACGCATCCAGCCGTTTGACCCAGTATCCGATGGGCTTGTTCACGATGCCATCGTTGCAGTACTGGCTGCCTGGAACCAGCAGCCGTTAGTGCGCACAACGAAGTATCCCAGGTTACTCAACAACGCCGCGCGACTCTCGACCGTTCTGGTTCTACTGCAGGGCACGGATGGTGTGTTTGCGTGAAAGTTCGGTGAGTTCGGCGAGTTCTGCCAGCCGGTGCGCGCGGGCGGATTCGGCCGGCGTGAACGGTGCATGGGGGCGTGAAAATCGCAAGGGTTCGTGCAAGGGTGACGGGATCTTCAGCAGGGTCCCGTCACAGTCCGGTCCGCCGTCATGGGCTCTGGTGCAGTCCTCGACGGGGTTGATGGGACGATCGGGATTCGCGACCGGTTCAGCGTCCAGCAGTTCGGCGACCGCTAGTTGAAGTTCGTCCGGGTCTTCCGCGACCCTCAGGGCCAGGGCCAGAGCCTTCGTCTGGCCGTCGGCCACGGCCAGGGCTGTTGCCGGCCACGCGCGAACATCACGGCCCCCGCCCTCCCCAGCCGCGGCGAGCAGGTCGGTGTCGGTGACATCGTCCGGCGCGGCTACTACCAGTTCGTCCAGAACCCCTCCGGGGACGTGGTGGCGCCGGCGTACGAGGATGTCGGCTCCGACGCCGGAGACGCCCCGGGCAAGCTTTTCCTGCCCTTCCGGATCGTCATCAATCAGGGTGCGGACGCGCCACAGGGCTCCGGACTCGTGCAGCCGGCGCCGGTGGCGCAGGGCTGGTGCGTGCAGCCAACCCCGCAAAGCGTGACGGACCGAGGGCTCGGCCACCCAGATCACCAGAGTGGTGGCCGTCAAAGTCAGGACCAGTACCTTCAGCAGGTAAGGCATCTCCGTGTCGACCACGGCGGCGTGCACTACAAGTTCTATCGGCAGCATGGCTGCGACGTTGGCAAGGGTGAGCCGCGCCTTTGCCGGGTGGGGTAACTGACCGCACGAGTCGCAGGCCAACGCGTGGGCGGTGTCTCTGTTCTGCGTTGTCATGGTTCCACTTTGCTGGCCTCGGCGTCGGGCCTCAACGACCGGCGCATGAACAATCGGCGAAGGCGCATGGCCGCGGACATCACCGCAGGCAGGCGCCCTTGCGTGATCACCCCAGCCGGGTTCGTCAAGATGCCCGGCTGCGAACAAACCCCTCTGTTAGGGCGCTCATCGCGTTGCCGGCGGGCAGCCGGAGCCCAGCGGTCCCTGGGAACAGATCCCGACCGACCTACAACTGTCGGAGCCATCCACCCCCGTAAAGACTGACCGGGCGGCCGGTGGACGATGCGGATTCTTGCCAGGCGGCCCCGCCGCGGGGAATCCAGTGGCTATCCTGACGGTTATGGACGTCTTCCCGCCTGCCCCGCCGCCACCGCACGGATCGGCACATGACATGAAGCCGCCAACCCCCCGCCGGTTCGAACGGACGGTGACCCGCACGCCGCTCGTCCGATTCCCTGCCTATCGGCCCGAGGGAGGCTGAAAATGTGGGCCGGAGGTCCGGTGGTGCTGGGCGTCCCCTGGCAGCCGACTGACCTGCTGATCCGGGCCGGTGAAGACCTGGCCGCGATCCTGGGCGTGCACCTTATCTGCGCATTTGTGGATCCGGCGAGCTACCTGACCGAGTGGGAGCCAACCACCTCACGGGTGGGAGCCTCGCTCGATCCGGCGCCTAACCGGGAAACGGAGTTCCCGGCCTCGGAAATCCTGGACAGACTCCGGAACATTCTGGGCCCTCCCGGACAGGAATGGACTTTCAGGGTGCTCAACGGAGAAGTCTCCCAAGCGCTGACCCGGCTGGCTGAAAGCACGGACGCTTCGATGCTGATCGTCGGCGGCCAGCGGCCCGGTAACCTGGCCGGAATGACGCGGTTGCTGGAAGGTTCTGTCAGTATCTCCCTCACACGCTCGCAGCCCAGACCCGTCATGGTCATCCCGCACCTGGGCCCATAACGGGCGTCCAAGCAGGGATCTCCTAGCGATGGCTTCGAAGTTGCCAGCAGCAGGGGAGTGCCCTGAACCGGGGATGCCGGCCGAGCAGTCCGGCACGTCTTTGAATGCGCTCACAAGATTGTCAAGGTCCTCGGAACTGTGCTGAAGGGGCAACGGATGATGCCACCGAGCGGGCCCCGGGTGCCGGGTGGTCGAAGGTCAGTGACCATGATGCCGGCCCTGGCGTACCGGATGCCCTCACCGGTGCGGGGCAGGAGTGCGTGCGCTGCCTCAGGTTGCTGGACGCTGATTCCTTGGATGTTGTTCCGCTGGATGCGGCGTCCGGTCTGCCATCAGCGCCGCCGAGGGCGGGAGGGGCGGCCCTGGGCGCTGAAGTGTGCACGGTCCGGGTCGGCACCTACCGGGCAGGTGGCCCGGTGGCGGCCTGGCTAGTGGGCGGGCCGGATGTCCACCGGGTCGGTGTGCAGGAGCATCCGGCGCGGGGCGATTCCGGGCAGGCGTACCCAGAGGATCGACGCGTCGGAGGTTACACCGTCGATGGTGCCGGTGCAGGCCGCCTGCCCATGTTCGGCCACCGTCACCGTCTGACCGGAACGCAGGCGGGTCCAGTCCGATACGGGAGCGGCGGGGAGGGAGTCGACGCTTTCCAGGAAATCCTTCATGCCGCTGAGCCTACGGACTGGCTGTGAACGGTGTATGAACAGGGTCGGGGCGGGTTTGGGGCGCCCGGGGGATGGTCCACCCGGGTGGACCATAGCCGGCAGCCGCTGTTCGGGTGTTCTGGGTCAGGTCGATTTCCTGTGCGGGGAGCGGGACGGAGATGAGGTAGCCCTGGGCGTTGTCGCAGCCCAGTTGACGCAGCACGGCGAGCTGGGCGTCTCTTTCCACGCCTTCGGCTGTCATGGTGAGGCTCATGGCCTTGGCCGTGGTGATGATGCCGGCGACGAGGATGGCGGAGGTGGGGTCGGTGTCGATCAAGTCGATAAAGGACTTGTCGAGCTTCAGTCCGGTCAGGGGCAGGTCGCGCAGCATGGCTAGGGAGGAATAGGCCGTGCCGTAGTCATCGAGGGCGACGCCGATGCCGGCGTCGATGAGTGCCTGTAGCTGTGCCGCGGCGGACGGGAGATCCGTAATGGCGGCGGTCTCGGTGATCTCGATGTTCACCAGGGACGCCGGTACTCCGTGCCGGCGCAGGGCGGCCTGGAGATCGTGGACCAGGTTTCCGGCGGCGAGCTGGACCGGGGAAATGTTCACGGAAATCGCACGGGGGCTACCGGCGTCGGCCCAGCGCCGGGCCTGGGCGCAGGCGGTATCAATGACCCACCGGCCGATGGCGTGGATGTCCCCGGTGTGTTCGGCGACGTGGATGAACTCAACGGGGGAGACTTTGCCGAGCTCCTGGTCCTCCCAGCGCAGCAGTGCCTCCACGGCAGTGCAGGAGCCGGTGGAGATGTTCATGAAGGGCTGGTAGTGGAGGCTGAAGCCTGCGTTGGCCAGGGCGTGGGGCAGCCGGCGGCGGATTAGCGCCTGGCGGGCGAAGCGGGCGGCGGGCCGGCAGGGGTCGATGCGGCCCAGCCGGCGTTTGCCGTCGTGTTTTGCCTGAAGCATGGCGGTGTCGGCGAGGCGGAGGAGGTCCTCCAGGCGTGCGGCCGGGGTCCCGTCGTCGATGTCGGTGGACATGGCCAGGCCCAGGGTGGCGGTGAGCCTGAGGTCGTGCCCGTCATGGGTCAGGGGTTCAGCAAGCGATGCCAGGATCCGTTGCGCGATGGAGCGTGCTGTGGCCTCATCCACGTCCACGAGCAGCACGGCGAATTCGTCCCCGCCCAGCCGGGTCACCAGATCCGCTGGCCTCGTGCACGCCCGGAGCCGTGCGGAAAACTCGGCCAGCACGGCATCGCCGGTCCGGTGTCCGAAGGTGTCGTTGGTGATCTTGAAATCATCCAGATCCACATACAGGATTGCCGTCGGGGACGAATCGGAGTCGGTGGCGCCCACCAGCGGCGGACCTTGCTCTTCAAGGTGCCTTCTGTTGGCCAGGCCGGTCAGAGGGTCGTGCAGCGCTGCCTGCCGGAACAGGACCGAGAGACCTTCGAAGATTTCGGACACCGGAACGATGCGCGGTCCATCCGCCGCGAGCACTAGCAAATCTTCATACCGGTGCTGTTCCTGCCTGGCCAGGACCACAGCGGCAGCGGCCCGAAGGTCCAGGGACGGCGGGAGTAAGGTGCCGGGGGGCGGGAGGAGATCCGTTGCCTCGACCCTGGCGTTGAGTGCCCGCCCGTAGCCCAGACGCCCCGTCATCCGGTGGTCCAGTTGGGCCCGCGTCAACAGGGACGGTATTCCGGCATCGTTGATGACCACAGCCCGAAGCGCACGGTCGGCCCGGAACAGTGCCTCGATCTCACCGGAGGGTGTATCACCGGGGAGGACCAGGGCCCCGCAGCCGAGGTCGCCAATCACGGGTTCCGCCGGGCGCGGGGCCCGGACGTGCATATCGGGCTCATTAGTCACTGACCCTTATTACCCGATGAAAGCGAACAGAAAACATACACCATGCCAATAATCCGGATTTAACCCATTGCAGCAGATCGCACGGCGAACCCGGCCGGGCCGCGGTCCAACAATGCGCCGGCCGTCAGCATCTCCCGCAGGGCCCTGCGCCGCCTTCGGACATTCCCCAGGGTCCGGAAGCCGTTGGTCCGGCGACACGTCAGGACATTCGTCGTGGTCCCTCAATCGGCCGGACCAGGCCTGGCAAACAGTGGGGCCGGGGCGGCCCGGGTTCAATTGAGGATTTCCGCGCGTTGTTTGGCTGCCGCGGTGAAGCCGGTCAGAATTTCCGTCGTGACGGCCCAGGGTGAGCCGACGAGTCGGCCCAGGGGTCCAAGTTCGTCTTTGACCGTCAGGCGGGTCATTCCGGCTTCCGGCGTCAGGATGAAGGTGCGAACAAACGAGTACCACGGCGGTGCTCCGCTGGTCCAGGTCATCACTTTTCCGGGAACTTGTTCAACCCGCAGGCGGGTCCGGCCCCGCGCACGGGTGCGGATCTTGATGGTGCCACCATTTCGTACTTCCCCGCTGATGGCGATGATCCCGGAATCCCAGACCGGGAAGTTTCCGCTGTCGGTGAGGATCTCCCAGACGGCGGAGTTCCCGGCATCGATGAGTGTGTGTGCCTCAAGGCAGTCCATATCGGACAGGGTATCCCGGCCGGGAGGCGGAGGCGGTCCGCTAACGGTTTGGCATAGGCGCGTGACGGCACGCAGAATCCTGGGGTGTTGGCGGATACGGTCGTGGCATGACGTGGCTGATTCTGATCGTACGGCTGGGCCGGGCCGCACCCCGGCATCGGCGCCGCGTCTACGCAGAGCTCAGTGATGGCGGTGCCGTGCGTGTTTCCGACGGGGTGTGGGGCATTCCTGACACCGGATTCCACCGTGCAGCGGTAAATAAGGCCGAACGCAGCGCGGCAGCAGCCGGCGGAGACCTCCTCATCCTGGCGACCACCCCGGAAAATGCGTCCAGCCACGCGGTCCTCGAAGCGAAACTGGCCGAACGCCTCAAGGCTGAGGCCGCCGCAATACATCAACGGTGCGACGCGTTCGCCGTGGGGCGGCCCGGGGCCCCGGCAATGCTTGAGCACGAGGACCGGGCGCAGGCATTTATGAAGCTTCAGCACGATGCGCACCGGCTCTCGGACCTGGACGTGATCGGGCTGGAAGCCGTCGTGTCCGCCACAACGCGGGTGGCGCAAACCGTCAGGCTCCGGGGGACCGCCGAGGCTGCCTGACACCACAGGAACCGGTGCCCCGGGGACATCGTCAGCACGGCCGTAATGCCTCGTTTGAATCTCATCACCGGCCGCGGGCATCCGGGAGGCCGTGATCCTGGGGATCGGGGATACCGCTGAATCCTGCCTGCCGGGGGCGGCAGGCAGGATTCAGCGTCAACACGGTGTTCCTCGAACCGGTCCTTTACGCCGGTCGTGTTCCGGCGTTAGACCTTGGCGTTATAGACGTCGAGTCCGAAGCGGTTCAGCCCCGGCGTCCCGGCATACCCAAGGTAGGGCAGGCCGAAGGTCTCTTCGATGCTGGCGAGCAGGCTGTAGTGGTTGTACGGGGTGGTGGACCAGGTGCCGCCTTTGGTGAACGGGGAGAGGACCAGCGCACCGACCCGGCCCCCGCCCATTCCGGTAATGCCCGGAAGCGGTGAGTTCGGCCCGGGGCCTTCCCCGCAGCAGGCGGCAGCATCGGACTGCGGGCCGTCGGATTCGTCGAACGTAATCACCAGGATGCCGTCCTGCTTGAATGCCGGGGACGAGGTGATGGCCGGGACCCACTGCTTGAGCCACTGGTCGGCGCTGGCCAGACCGCCCGGTTGCCCGTCGACACAGGGGGAGTCGTGCCCGTCGTGGCAGAGGTTCGGCGTGATCATCGACAGGTTCGGGGTGGTGGCAGCGGAGGTGAGGTCCGTCTTGAGGGCGGCGAGGTCGACGTCGTTCTTCGCGCACTCCGGTGAGCCGGTGATCCCGGCGAAGTAGACGAACGGATTGTGGCGCGCCGCGTACTGGTCCCCGACCTTGGCCTTCTGCGTGTCATCCACAGCGCCCAGTGCGGGGTGCCGGCAGGAAGTTCCCATGTCCTCCATATAGCCCTTCCACGTTTTGCCGGCTCCGGTCAGCTGGCCGGCCACGGTGGGGACGCCGACCGGGAAGACACAGCCGTCGCCGACGGCCTGGCCGGGACTGGCCGTGCCGGTGCCGACGAACGGTGTGTAGCTCTGGCAGTCGGCCTGCATCTGCGGGTTCGGCCCCTGTCCGGAGATCTGTGCCACGTAGTTGGGCTGGGAGTTGTGCGCGGTGCCGAAGTACTGGTTCAGCAGCACCCCCTGGGCCCGGAGGGTCTGGGAGAGGTATGGGGCGGCCGACGCCGGACTCCAGGTCTCGTCGTAGCCCTTGTTCTCGAGGTTGATGACGAAGACGTGCTTGGCTCCGGGCAGATAGCTCTGGGCCTGCGTGGCCGTCGGAGCGCTTGCTGTGGCAGGCGGCTGGGCAGGTCCGGAGGCAATTGCCGCTGCGGCGAGCAGGACGGCGGCCGCGGCGGAGGCGCGCAGGGTCAGCCGGCGGCTGCGCTGGCGGGATCCTGCAGTCGGCGTCGTCGGGTGCTTTGTTTTGGGGCTCACGGGAGTGTCCATCCGTCGGCGAGTGCTTTCTCTTTCAGGCCGGACCATTCCTCGGCTGGCGGCGGCCCGACGGGGGTGCAGGCAGGTCCCGTCACGAACGGCGGGACAAGGTACCTGGGGGCGGCAAGGTTAGGGGCTGCACTGAAATCCAGCACCTCTGCAATGTTCCGGGCGGCTTTGTCCCGCGGCGTCAGCGGCGGCAGGCTCCACCGCCACTCGATGGCCTTCAGAACCGAGGTGTGGTCGTAGACGTCGTGGGCGACGTACCGTCGTCGGGCGCGCGGTGAGATCACTACGGAGGGCACCCGGAAGCCGCGCAGCGCCGTGTCCGGACTCGTGTCCGGGGCGCTGGCCGGCGGGACGTGGTCGTAGAAGCCGCCCCACTCGTCATAGTTGATCACCAGCATCGTGCTGGCCCAACCCGGGCCGGTGGTGACGGCGTTGTAAACCTCTGCCAGGAAGAGTTCGCCGGCGCGGATGTCCGCGTGCGGGTGGTCATCCCCCGAGGTGCCGGAGCCCTCATCGGTGAAGCGTGGGTCCACGAAAGACACTGCCGGGAGGCTGCCGGCGGCACAGTCCGTGAGGAATTCGGAGTAGTGGTGCGAGATTCCGAGGTACTTCGGACCCCAAAGAGCGGTGAAGGGGATATCGCCGTAGTAGTACTTGCCGGACACTCCGGGGGTGGACAGCCGGTCCCAGATGGTCGGGAGCGTGGACGTCACGGTGGAGTTATGAAGCCTGTCCGTTGCGGCAGCGTGCTGGTAGAACCTGTTCGGGTAGGTTTCGGCCATCGTGGCGGCAAAGTACCGGTCGCAGACCGTCCAGTCCGGTCCCGCCTGGCGCCAGAAATCCAGGTCGGCGCCCTCGTAGTAGCCGACGGCGAACTCGTCGTTCTCCCCTGCCCGGAGCCAGCCGTCGTTCTTGCCGTCGTTGTACTGGATCCGGCCGCCCTCGTAGGAGTGGTCCGGGTCCGGGTGGCCGCAACCCTGGAAATCCGCCAAGTGGTGGGTGGTGTGCGGGATGCCGTAGCGGTCCGTGTAACTCAGCCCGGCCTGTTTGCCGTCCGCACCGGGCATCCAGCCGAGGAAGTGGTCAAAGGAACGGTTCTCCATCATCACCACAATGATGTGGTCGATCCCGGAAGCCGCCGCGGCCGGCAGGGCAGGCGTGGCGGCCGTGGCCGCCCGCAGCGTGCTGCCGGTGGCTAAGGCGGTGGCGGCGGCAGTACCGGCCACACCCAGGAAATTACGTCTCGAAAAGTTCACGTCTGATTCCTTCATTGTCAGGTCCGGCTTCAGCGCCACCAGGGTGTCTGGGTTAGCCACACGGGTAATCGATCCCGGGGCCGGAAAGGTTACGCCTCGCCGTTCCGGCGGCCGCGGCAGTGGCGGCCATTTCCCGGTTGTTGCCCGGACTGCGGCTGCGCAGAGGACGGCGGCACCTGCCCTGCCGGCCGGCTGGCCGGTTGAAAGCAGGGCAAGGAAGTTACTGATGGGTAGAGTTCACGCCCCAAAGTAGATCACGGAACGGTTACAGTCCGGGCCGATAGCGGGTCCGTTCATACAGTGTTCACCGCACGTTCCCCCGAAATGCCGCGGTATTCAACCAACGGCAAGCCGCCGCTCGGACACGGGTATCCACGGCCCGTTGGGGCCCGGCGGGCAGATGCTGGCATTCGTGCGTTCGTGAATCCGGACGGGGTTTCACTTCCAGGCCGGGATGGCCGGATAGATGTCTAGGATGCTTGGGGCGTAGGACCGAACCGCCAGAGTGTTCAGATGCTGCTGGTTTGGGGGAGCGGGAGGAAGGTTTCGCCGCGGTCCTTCATGAGCGCCAGGGCACGCGCGAGCCCGGGGGCCGTGCCGCCGGCGGGGTGGTTGCCGTGGGCGATGACGATGTCAGTTGCCCGTGCCCGGGTGATCTCGCGGGTAACCGTCGCGGCGGGGAACGTGGCGCCGGCGTCGCCGTTGATGGTGAATCCGACCGGGATCAGGCCCAGGGAACGGACGATGTCGGCGGAGACTTCATCCATGTACGCGGTACCTGCTCTGAAGTAGCGGGGCCGGACTCCGGTGAGGTCGGTGAGGCGTTCGTTGTTGGTCATGATCTCGTCGTAGACCTCGCCGGGGTTCCCGGTGCCGGGGATTCCGTAGGCGCACTTGCCGGTGACGGAGAGGGGGTGGTGGGAGGTTCCATGGTTGCCGAGTTCGAAGAGCGGGTCACCGGCAAGGTCTTTGGCTAGGGCCTGGTTTGCAGTGATCCATCGGGAATTCAGGAACAAGGTGGCCGGGATGTGCTGCTGCCGCAGCAGGGCTAGGAGCGCCAGGTCGGCGCCGTTGCCGCTGGTCCCGCCGCAAAAATCAAAAGTGAGTGCCACCCCCGCATTCGTGGAGGGCAGCCGGGTCAGCACCCCGGGTGCCTCCAGTCCCCAGTACGTCGCAGCGTGTCCGGCAAAGGTCCTGGTCACCTCGTCCCGGGTCAGCACTCTCACTGGCTCACCGACGACGTCCGAGGACAGAGGGGCCGCTGCCGGTGCCGGAGAGGGGGCCGCGATTCCGGCCGCCGCATTAATTGCGGAAGCATCTTGCCCGGTTCCGGCAGTCCCGGTTTCCGGGCGGTAGGGAGCGCAGCCGGCCAGTGCCATGGTGGCCGCCAGAAGAAATGACCTGCGGTCCGGGGTCCATGCCACGGCGGATGTTCCGATCTCTTCAGAGTGAATTACAGGAGGAGCAACCCGGTCCCTGGTGGTGGGCCGGGGCTGCAGTCCCCGATGGCTGGGCGCCAGGGCAGAGCAGTGGTGACGTTGCTGGTGCGAAGCCCACGCGGGCCCAGTGGACCCCCGTCTGTCGCCCTGCCAATCTTAGGCTGAGGCGGGACCCCGGCCGCCCACCGTGGCGCTGCGGAACCCCACGTCAGGGCCTGGAATTCTGAACTTTCATTCCCACGTAACGCTTTGTTCGTGCGGCGTTCTTTTGGCTCACAGGCTTTCGCCGGATGATGCGATAGTCCGGTCAGCAGTGCCGGCCGCCCGGTGGCAGGAAGCCATGGCGGACAGCAGCCTCACTGTGGGGTTCCGGAGACCTATTCGGGGGCCTTGATGATTGAAGACCGTGAACGGGCAATCGCCTACATCACCGGACGAATCTGCACGCACTCCAACGCCCGGCTCATCAGGGATGTGGAAACCGGACAACTCATCATGATGAGCGGGGAAGTGACCGAGGACCGCGTCCACGTCTATGACCTCCAGACCCGCGGCTACGTCGCGGGAAGCCGGACAGCGGGCAGGTGGAACCTGTTCCACACCAGCGACAACGCCACGATCGTGCTCATCCAGACCGAACCCGGGCGGTTCGCGGGCCTGGACCAGTCTTCCGGACAATGGTTCACCGTCATGGTGACCGGCCGGATCTCCCTGGTGAGGGACTTCGTCCCCGGACGGTCCCGGCGCTACTCACTCTGAACGGACCACCCTGCCGCCCGGGGCAGGCTCACCGGGACAGACGCGCCCTGGCTGCATGCTCCACCAGGACCGGCACATAGTCCCGGACCCGGCCACCCTCCAACGCCCTATGTTCCTCCCGCACCGCCTCTTCAATGCTGGAGCGGGAAATGTCCGGAAAACGTTCCGCGAGCCGGTCTACCACATTCCCAACGGCCCGCAATTCCTCGTCTGTGTTCACTCCCCAAGTCTCGCGCCCGCCGCCCGGACAGGTCAAGGAAAACCCGGCTGCCGCGCGCCAACCACCGGGCCGTCCCTGCCGGCGGCCGCCAGGCCCTAACTGCGTGGCGGCCATGTCCAGGGACGCAGACACTCCAGAGGCCCGGGAGCCGGCCCCTGCAGAGGAAGCTGATGCTGCCTCCGGAGATCGGCATCCCCGGAGGCAGGAGGTGAACAGGAACTGAAAGAACGACCGAAGGAGCTGCGCAGGGGTGATTCCGGGGAGGGACTGTGCCCGGGTTAGTTCCGGGCGTCCAGGATCTGAGGGACCCGGTGAGGCGGCCGCACCCCGGTCCGAGAAGAATCCCATGAGCAATCACGACGAGAATTCCGGGGTCTCCATGCCTATTCTGACAACCCTTGCCACGAGCAAATTCCTGATCACATCGATCACAGCAGGCGCCATCGCCCTTGGCGGCGGCGCCGCAGCATTTGCCACCACCACCACCCTTCCCGGCAGCCGCGACACCCCGGCCGTCACGGCCAGCCCTGCGGCGCCGGGCCCGGCAGACACATCCGCGCTCAGCCCGTCCGCCCCGGCAACGCCGGCCCCGGAGGCACCCGCACCCTCCACGCCTGCCACCGCGCAGACGCCGGCATCCGAGCCCCCTGCCGCAAGCGGAACACCCGTCGAGGACGCGGCCGGTCCACCGGAAACGCCGGTACAGGAAGAGACTGCTGTGCCGGCAGAGAAGACCCGGTTCCATTCGCCCCGGCGACCGAGGAACCCAAAGCGACTCCCGTACCGTCACTTCAGGCCACGGGCACCACAGACCGTGAAGCCCCGGAAGCCGGCACCGCCCCGCACCGCGAAGGCGACGGCGTTTGCCTCCGGTGATGATGGGCATGAGGGCCGATGAGTTCGCGGGCGTCGATGAGGGTGCCCCCCGTTCAGGGAGCGGGCAGGCTCTTCCCATCATTGTTTCGCCTCTTTGGCCCCGGCTGTGGTGGATGGTCATCGTCGGGGGGCGGAGGGCACCGCCGGCGAGACAGGTTCCGGCCGCCTGACGATTTGGGTTGAGTGTGGAATCCTTGGCTTGTGATGGCTTTGAGTTGGCAACTGATGACGCCGGGTGTTTTCGAAAACGGCGGCAGGTCGGCCGGCCCTGCGGCAGAGCTCTGGCAGATAGACCCGCGCACCCTTCGCGAGGTTGTTGTAGATCGGGCGGCGATGAAAGCCCGGCTGGGGGAGTACCCCAGCGTGGAGCGCGTCTGGGCGCTGTCCCTGCTGGGCCGCAGCGACCAGGCTGCCGTCGAGGGCCAGGAACTGCTGGACGGAGCGAGGGACAGGTTCCGGCCCCTCCTAGTGCTCGCCCATGCCCGCTGGTATCAGTACCAGTGGCACGAGGCGGCCCTCCTCCAGGAGGAAGCCCTACAGCTCGCGCGGACCCCGACCATGGAGGCGCTGGTCCGGTACGAGATCGGCCGGCGTTTTCTGGACGAAGGCAGGTACCGGGACGCGGCCGTGGAGCTGGACTGGGCGTACGATCTGTACCGCACAGCCGGACAAGAACGCCTGGCACGGGTCTGCCGGCAAGGACTGGAACGCACCCGAAGAGTCCTCGCTGCTTCAGGAATTACCGAAACGGGCTGACGGGCCCAGGTGCCGCGATGGCCGTGGCCGATGATGACATTCCGGCCTTCCGTGGCGCCGTCAGTGAAGTTCTTCGGGGCATGCCAGCGCGGCCCCGACTGCGAACCGGGCCCGGACCGGTGCCGCTAACTTGGCCGCAAGAGCGATCCAAATTCCGATCCGACCTTTTTTGGCCGTGCTCAGATGGGATCCATTGGCTCTGTGGCTTGTCCTGTTTTCCGTTGGCCCTTCATTCGATGCCCGTCTACCTGTGATCGTTTGCGAAGCGGCTGAAGTCTCTGGAGAGGTACAGGGTCAGCGCTGCCGAATTTGTTTGACCCTCGGGTCCGGAGGTTACAAGGGACCCGGCATTGACGGCATGGCCAGGGCCCTTGACGACGGTTGCGCCGGTCCAGCCGAGATTGCCACTGCTTGCCGCGCGGCTGTACCGGGTAAGCGTGCAGATGCACAGAAGAGAAGCAATCCCTGCCAGCGGGCTACGGCTCTGCGAACCGGAATCCTCAACTGGCTCTACGACCGGTACCTCGCGGGTGAGGAGGCTAAAGACTTTGCATCCTTCAAGGACTGAGTCGTACGGCCTTTGAGCTGGCCCGAATTCCGCAACTTTCCGCGATTTCCCAGTGCTCAACAGATTTCTCCCCGCTCATCCCGCTAACCCAGGCACCAGAACTTTCGCCGGGCCTGTGACCAGGAGGCCGGAAAGATCGTACGAGCTCAGTTTGCGGGTGTTCGCGCAAAAAATTCGATCACGGCCGGGGTGACCTGCTGTGCGAACTCCTCAAAGAATCCATGCCTGCCCCCGGGATGGACCTGCAGGCCCGCGCCGGGAATCCGGTCAGCGAGCAGACGGGCGTTCTGCACCGGCGTCATCAGATCATCCTCCCCGTGGAGGATGAGCGTCGGGGCAGTGATCGAGGGCAAGAGGTCCCAGGCGTCGTGATGCCTGCTGGCCTTGCGGTGCGCTGCCAGCTCCTGCGGAGTGGGAGGCTGCGCGGATGCCGCAGCGAAGAATCTGTTCGCCGGCTCCGGGATACCTTTGCAGGGCTTCGGATGACCCTCGGCTTCCTGTCACAAACAAAAGATCAGCCACCCTTTGCATGACTTAGAATAAATAACGGATTAAGTGACATCTACTGATTCCAGCCTGGTTTGGAATCTGGCTGTCACTTAAACGAACGTATAAATGACAGAGGAGAACTGCTGTGCTGGTCGGATATATGCGCGTCTCCAAGGCCGACGGATCCCAGACCACGGACCTTCAGCGCGATGCGCTCTTGGCCGCCGGCATCGCCCCCGACTCCCTCTACGAGGACAGGGCCTCCGGAAAGAAGGAAGACCGCCCAGAGCTGGCCGCCTGTCTCAAAGCCCTGCGCCACGGCGACACCCTGGTCGTCTGGAAGCTCGACCGGCTGGGCCGGGACCTGCGGCACCTGGTCAACATCGTCCACGACCTCACCGAACGCGGCATCGGGCTCAAAGTCCTCACCGGGCAGGGCGCCGCAATCGACACCACCACCGCCTCAGGCAAGCTCGTCTTCGGGATCTTCGCCGCCCTCGCCGAATTCGAACGCGAACTCATCTCCGAACGCACCCTCGCCGGACTCGCCTCCGCCCGGGCCCGCGGCCGCAACGGCGGCCGACCCTACAAGATGACGCCCGCCAAGGTCCGGCTCGCCATGGCATCCATGGGCAAACCCGGAACCAAAGTCAGCGACCTCTGCACCGAACTCGGCATCACCCGCCAGACCCTTTACCGGCACGTCTCACCGACCGGGGAACTGCGCCCCGACGGTGAAAAGCTCATCTCCCCATAAGGGTCGGTGAAGTTACCGGGCCACCACCGATGTCGGTGACAGAACCATCTGTCACCACTGCTGACTGTTTGCGGGCGTCAATGTCGCGAGGCGGAGACTTCCCGAAGGGACTAGGTGACCGTGAGTTGGGTGTACATGCCGGCGGCGTAGTGGCCGGGGAGGTTGCAGACCAGTTCGTAGCGCCCTGGCGGCAACGTGACGGTGACCCAGCCTGACGCGCCGGGAAGGATTCCTTGCCCGGTGCCTTCGGCGCAGGTGTTGGACGCTTCCCCGAGACTGCCCGCCTCATCGATTTTGGCGTCCGTGCCGATCGGGCGGGTGCCGGTTATTTGGCTCTCGGGAAGGGGAAGGATGACGATTTCGTGGCTGATGGTGCCCGCGTTGGTGACCAGGAAGGACACCGGGCCGTGCGCCACAGTGTTTCGGTCTGCCGTCATGCGCATGGCGCCGCCCATCATACCGTTGGGCCGGCTCATCATGGGTCCGCCCATGTTGGTCAGTGAAACGGAGACGACCGGTCCAGGAAGATTTGGTGCCACGCAGCGGGTCCGGGACAGAAAGCCGGTTCCCCCGGGGTTCACAAGACTGCCCACGACGCCGACAGCTACGAGGGAGAGTGCGGTCAGAAGAATCACGGCCGCTGTCCCGATAATGATCTGGCCGCGGCGGCTCAACGAGTTCAATCCTGGCGCCTGAGCGCCGTGCGCCGGGCAGTGAACTCCTGCTCGTCGATTTCCCCACGGGCGAAGCGCTCAGTAAGAATACGCTCAGCGTCGTGGTGCGGCGGCCGCTGTGCGGCCGGTCCCTCACCCGGATGGGGACGCCGGAGCAGGAGCACAACGACAGTGACGACTCCGCCCCAGAAAATCAGCATCAACAGGGCCATGGCTAGCCACGCGCCGATACCCCAGCCATTCCCGTCCCAGCCATACATCATGATCAGACCTCCTCTTGTGAAACTACGTTGGGCCCGCTTCCCGGAACAGTGCCCAAAGGCCCGGCGGGTGTATGGCGGGTGTATACAGTCTGCTTCAGGGCCGGCGGCGGCCGGCCTTGCTCCGGTGCGCGCGGGGACACAATGGTCTCTTTTTCGCGTCCCATGAGCCTCCGGTCCGGAGGCCAGGGGTCTCAGGCGGTTTGGAGCTCTTTCAATGCGGCCCGGAGCCGGTCGTCGGCTTCGCCGGCGACCAGGGCGACGGCCGGGGCGCCACTGAGCTTGACCATTGTCTGCGGGTCGATCGTCTGTATGACGGTCGCGTCGGCGTCGCTGCCGCGCCGGATGACGACGTTGCAGGGAAGGAGCAGTCCCATGTCCGGTTCCGCGGTGAGAGCGCGCTGGGCCAGGGCGGGGTTGCAGACGCCCAGGATGAGGTAGTCGCCCAGGGACTGTCCGCTCTCCTCCCCGAGCTTGGCCTCGAAGGTTGAGCGGACATCGATTTCGGAGAGGACTCCGAAGCCCTGTCCCAGGAGCGCCTCCCTGGTCCGGCGCACCGCTTCCTCGTACGGCAGGGCGACGGTGATGGTGTGTGCGTAGCTCATGGTTATGCTCCTCCATTGGGTTTCACTGTGAGTTAATGACGCCGCATCGCCGTATCACTGCTGCGGAGGACCTCGGGTTCACTGATGTCCCGTCAGCCGGACGGCTGGAACCCGGCGCCGGAGCCCCGCAACAGGTCAGCCGCGCCCGTCAGCGCGGCTGCGGTTCCGGCGCCCCCGAGGATGAGGGCAGTGCGTCGGCGGACAGGCCGCATCAGTTGTCGCCCTTGAGGGTCCTGAGTCGCTCGTGGTACTCCTCCGCTGTCAGCTCGCCTCTGGCAAAACGTTCATCCAGGATCTCTCTGGGTGTGTCTCCACTGCCCGCAAGCCCGGCGCCTCTGCCGTCCGGGGAGCCCGCGGATCCGCCGCGGCGCCTGCCGGCAGAGAACCATATCCCGAGACCGGCAAGCAGCAGGACCCCGACGATCAGCAGCAGCCAGAACATCCACGTCCAGCCCATGCCTGATCCGTATCCACCCATCATTTATCTGTCTCCTTATCCCGCGAAGTCGGTACTGACCGGCCTGCAGTGATATTTATGAGGCTACACCCTAATACCCGTAGGGGTATATGTTCGTGCGTTCTGGTGGACGATCTTGAAAATGTTCTCAATGCGGTCCCGCCGGCCTTCGCTCCTCAGGACTCGCACCGGGGCCACACAGGCTAGCGAAGTATCAATCTGGCCAGCACGGTGATTAGACCCAGAAGAAAGAGCAGAAGGCGGAGGAAGACGCCCGTGTATTCGGCGGCTTTGATCTGGGCAGGTTCCGCGGGCCTGGGAAGGCCGTAGAGTGCGGCGCCGAGCCACAGCTGGTACCGGCGGACTTCGTCACGGAAGATGGACCACGCGACGGCGAGGACCATCATAGCAAGCCCGAGCTCCACGGTGATGCCGCTACGGGCGGAGGATGATGTGCCGATCCCGTATGAGGCGGCAACATCCAGGCCGGCTGCGGCCAGCAGGACGCAGCCGGTCAATTCCCAGCGACGACGCACCGTACGCCTGGCGGGGGTCGTCTCCGAACGGGTCCGGGCGCCTTTCCGGCCAGGGCGGTTCAGGGCAATCCAGAGCGCGATGGCAGTGAAAACGATGAAGCCCCCGAACAGGACCATGAACGGGTCACGCATCGCGGGGTCAGGAGGCGTTGGCGGGACGGAACGTGTCGCCGGCGTCGGTGGAGACGACGAGCCCGCTGGCAGTGGCGGCCCAGATCACCAACTTTGCGTCCGGGCCCTTCACAGCCGCCACAGCCTGGACCGTGTCCTGGATTGTCCCCTTCCGGATCCAGGTCGCGCCGGCGTCCGTGGAGGTGTGGACGGTCCCATCCGGTTCGACTCCCACCGCCTCGGCGGGGCTGGCGAAGGCGGCGAACTGGACCACGGGTCCGGAGTCCACCATGGTCCAGGTTTGACCGCCGTCCGTTGAGCGGCGGATCCCTTGCGGGGTGGTGGCCAGGACCGTGTCGCTGGTGGGGTTACCGGCGAGGACGGCCGGGACAAAATCAGCGGCCACCGTGTTCCAGGTCTTCCCGTCCGGGCTGGTGCGCAGCGCGTCGTCGTAGCCGATGATCCCGGATTTGGTCGCGGTGAGCGCGTGGAAGTCGGATTCACCCTGGCGGGAGAGCTGTTCCCACGTTTTACCGGCGTCGGTGGATCTGATTAGCCCGATCGGGTTGGGAAGGCCGGAGCCTTCGCCGGGGTGTCCGGATGCGTAGAGGACGCCGTGGTCGGTGCCGGCGGTGAATCCCATCAGGTCGTTGGTGGCGCCGAGTTTGGCAGCTGGTTGTTTCGTGACGTCGAACAGGCCTTCGTGGGTGGCCAGGAGCACCTGGCCGGTTTCGCTGCTGACGCTCAGACCGTGAACATGGGCGTCAGGCATGGCGGTTCCGGTGCCGGCCGGTGAGGGTCCTGCCGTGCCGGAGGCGGGACTGCATGCCGAGAGGGCGAGGATGAGGCCGGTGCCGGCTGCCAGGATGGTTGCGGCGCGGCGGCGGGGACGGGAGGGACGGGGCATGGGGACTCCAGGGATTCAGGCGGGGCATGGCAAGGGCGATGGCGCCGGCCTGTGAAGGGCCGGCGCCGGAGGACACCGGTCAGAGGGTGGCCAGCAGGTCCTGCATTTCCTTGATTTCGGCTGTCTGGGAGGTCACGATTGCCTTGCTCAGCTGGATGGCGTCGGGGTTTTTGCCTTGGCTGATTTCAGTCTGGGCCATCGCCACGGCGCCCTGGTGGTGGGCGATCATCCCGGTCACGAACAGCTTGGCCGCTTCGCTACCCTGGGCGGTGTCGAGCCTCTTCAAGTCGTCATCGCCCATCATCCCGTCGCCCATGCCATGGCCGGACGCCATCTGGGCCGGTTCGTTCCAGGTCTTGAGCCAGCCCGTCATCTGCTCGATTTCGGGTGCCTGCGCGGCCTTGATCTTGGTCGCGAGCGCGGTGATCCGGGCGTCCATGCCCTGCTTTTTGAGCATCATGTCGCTCATTTCCACGGCCTGGGCGTGGTGCGGGATCATCCCTTGGGTGAACATGGTGTCCGCCGCGTTGTGGTCCGAGGCGGCCGGGGCGGAGCTGGAGGACATCCCCATCCCGGTTTGGCCCATGCCCGGCATGGAGCTGGCAGGTGTAGTTCCGGAGGTCCCGGCGCAGCCCGCGAGGGCTATGACGGAGGCAAGGCCAAGGGCAGAAAGGGTCAGAGTTTTCTTCATGGAGTTCAAGTCCTTTTAAATCATCAAATCGGCGTTGTCGCACGACTGCGGATATAGCGCCATAACCGGGCTGAACGGCCGGCAGGTGCGTATCGGGTAAGCGGGGCGCGCCGGGCAGGACACGGCGCAGCGTGGCCGTTTACGTCCGGCTGATGGAAAGTTGGCCCGGAGACGGACTTCGAGGAATGAACCCGTATCCGATGGCGGGGACGCCGGTGGGGGGCCCGCCGCCGGAAGTCAGGGGCGTGGTGCCCGGCGGCGGAGCTGCCAGTGTCGTGGTCCCGGGAGAAGGGACGCAGTCCCCGCCCATGGAGGACATCATCGTGCACCCACCGCTATCGCCGCACGATGGTCCTGGTGCGTGCGTGCTACCCGGAGCTGCGGAGGTCCCCTGGATCTTGGTGATGTCCGCGACGTGGCCGGGGTACTCAGGCGCCGGCATGGCATACGGCGCCCCGGTGTCATGACCGGCGGCCGCCGCCGGCATGGCGTGCGTGCCGGTCATGACGTGCATACCCAAAATGCCGGCGACGATCACCAGCAATCCCGCGAGAAGGGCACCCCGGAGGAGAAACGCCGTGGCGCGCCGGGCTGAGATGGCGGTCATGGTGTTCCTCCTTCCGTGCGGGCTGGATGGCTTCAAGAATACCGGCCCGGGAGGGCCCGGGTTCAGCGGACCTGGGCGGGATTGAGTTTCAGCCGGCGCAGCAGCTGCGCGTTCAGGGCCACGACGATGGTGGAGGCGGACAGCAGCACGGCCCCGGCGGCAGGCGAGAGGACGACCCCGGCGAAGGCAAGCACACCGGCGGCCAGCGGGACGGAAATGATGTTGTAGCCGGTGGCCCGGATGAGGTTCTGCCACATCTTGCGGTAGCTGGCCCGGGAAAGATCCAGCATCGACAGGACGGCCCGGGGGTCGTTGCCGGCCAGGACGCACCAAAGTGTCACCGCAGTGGAATGATTTGGCACACCTAGCCTCCGTACGCGGGTTTCGAATCGAAACACGCGCTTCCAACTCGATCATTTTGTTAGCCGGGGTGGCGGTGTTCAAACGGCGGCTTTGTAGCCCCGGGGCATCGGTTGGGGCCTCAGCCGTGGATTGGTTCGCCGGTCATCAGGTGGTCGGCGTGGTTGATGGTTTCGCGGATGAGTCGGACCAGGTGCCCGTCGTGGAGGTTATAGATGACGTGCCGGCCGTCCTTGCGGGTGTCCACGAGGCCGCTAAGACGCAGTTTGGCCAGGTGCTGGCTGACTACGGTCCGTGGCGCCCCGGACGCGTCGGCGAGTTCGGTGACGGTCTTGGGGCCGTTGGAGAGTTGCCAGAGCAGGTGCAGGCGAGTGGGTTCGGCGAGCATCCGCAGCGTCCCGGCAGCGGTGTCGAGCAGCTCCGGGCCCGGAGTGACCAGGTGAGTCAGGGACGGCTCCCCAGTGGCGGGGCTCAACGAGCTGCTAGGGCTCGGCGCGCTGCTGGGCCGGCTGATCAACGGGTTGCTCCTCATCGGCTGGTTCCTGGGATGTGGCGGCGGTGTGCGGTGGCCAGGACAGGAATGCACCTGCACTTCCTATTATCGCAACAATTGTCAAAGTCAGCCCGGCCCAGCCCAGTCCCGCGGCGGCTCCGACCCAGCCGGCCAGCGGGTAGGTCAGGATGTAGCAGGCGTGGGAGAGGGAGAACTGCGCGGTGAAGACGTACGGCCGGGTTTCCTCGGTGGAGGCATCACGCAGCAGCCGGGACGAGGGCGTGAGGATCGTGGAATTCGCCGCACCGAGCAGGAACCACAGCCCCAGCAGCGGCCACCACCCCGCGCCACCGACACCCAGGAAGGTCAGGAGCGTGGCGCCGGCCAGCACGGCAGGGATCACGGCGGCACCGGTGAGCATCACGGCCCGGTCCCCGAACCGGTCCAGGACCCGGGGTGCTGACAAAGCGACGATCATCGAACCGACCCCGAAGCAGGCCAGGGCCAGGGCCAGGTCCGTGTCTGGACGGCGTAGGACGTCGCGGACGTAGACCACGGTGTTGACCAGCACCAGAGCCGTCGGGGCTGCGACCACGAGGTTCAGCGCCAGCAGGGACCGCAGACGCCGGTTGCGCCAGAAGATCCGTGTACCCAGGGTGGTCCGGTGCCAAAGGGACGTCTGCGGCCCCGCCGGCGCTGAAAGCCGCGGCAGGACCGTGATGGTGACCATGAAGGCCGAGAACAGGAAACCGGCGACTGTGCCGATGAACAGGTTGTTGTAGCTGATCAGCGTCAGCAGCAAGGCCGCAAGGGCCGGACTGACCAGAGCTTCCATGTCATAGGCCAGCCTGGAAAGGGACAACGCGCGCGCGTAATCCCGTTCATCCTTCAGGATGGTCGGGATCAGCGACTGGAAGGCCGGGGTGAAGGTCGCGGAGGCGGACTGCAGCAGGAAGATCACCACGTAGATCTGCCAGGTCTCTGTAATGAACGGCAGAGACAGTGCCATCGCCGCCCGGATCAGGTCAGCCCCGATCAGCACCGGCTTTTTGGGCAACCGCGCCACCAGTGCGTTGATTACCGGGGCCAGGCCCACGTAGGCGAGCATCTTGATCGTCAGGGCCGTGCCCAGTACCGCGCCGGCGTTCCGGCCGGCCAGGTCGTAGGCCAGCAGTCCGAGGGCCACCGTGAGCAGGCCCGTGCCGATCAGGGCCACGATCTGGGCGGCGAACAGCCGCCGGTAGGTCACATTCCGCAGAACATCTAACATTCGTCCAACTCCTTTGGTGCATAGGTGCGCGTATATGCACTGATCATAGACAGCTTCGCCCCGCGTTGTCTCGTTCAGAAGCCGGCTCTCCCGGCGGCCGGTGTCCTGACCGGATTCGGATCAGGTCTGTTTTATGGAACAATCTTCATATGAGTGAAGATAAGAATCATTGCAGTCTTGATGCCGACAGTCAGTACGTCGAGCTCGCGGTCGAGGTGTTTGCGATGCTCGCGGACGCTACGCGGGTGCGGATCATCCTGGCACTGCGGGACGGGGAACTGTCCGTGAACCATCTCGCGGACATCATCGATAAGTCCCCGACTGCCGTGTCGCAGCATCTGGCGAAGCTGCGACTGGGCAGGATCGTAGCTGCCCGGCAGGACGGGACCCGGGTCTTTTACCGGCTTGCCAACGAGCACGCGCGTAAGCTTGTTGCCGACGCCGTGTTCCAGGCCGAGCATTCCCTCGGCGGTGAGCCGGCGCATCACCGCATCGACATGTCGCGCACGGGGGCGCCGGCCGCGGAAGGGGCGGTGCGCTCGTGAGCCAGACGCTGACCTCCCCGATCGGAGCTGCCACGGGCCGGTCCCTGCCCAAGCCTGCGTCGATTTTCCGTACCGGGGCCCGGCTGCCCGAAGTCCGGTGGGCCACGGTCGCTTTGGCGCTTTTCCTGGTCGGCGGGGCAGCGCAGCTGGCCGGGGCACCGCCGGTCGTGTGGTGGTCCTTCTATCTGGCCTGCTACGCGGCCGGCGGCTGGGAACCTGCGCTGTCGGGTTTGCGGGCGCTGCGCGAGAAGTCCCTGGACGTGGACCTGCTGATGATCGTCGCGGCGATCGCGGCCGCGGCCATCGGCCAGGTTTTCGACGGGGCCCTGCTGATCGTCATCTTCGCAACATCGGGTGCTCTGGAAGCCCTGGTCACCCAGCGGACAGCTGACTCCGTCAGTTCCCTGCTGGCCCTGGCGCCGGAACGCGCCACCCGTCTCATCGACGGGACCGGCCTCGAAGAGGAGGTCGACACCGCGGACCTGCAGGTCGGCGACGTGATTCTGGTGCGCCCGGGTGAACGGATCGGCGCCGACGGCACCGTCATCCGTGGAGTCAGCGAGGTCGACCAGGCCGCGATGACCGGGGAATCGGTTCCGGTCATCCGGCGCGAAAGCGACGAGGTGCTCTCCGGAACCGTCAACGGCAGCGGTATTCTCTCGGTGCGGGTAGCCAAGGCGGCCAAGGACTCGGTGGTCAGCCGCATCGTGACCCTCGTGGAGGAAGCCTCCGCCACCAAAGCGAAGACCCAGCTGTTCATTGAAAAAGTCGAACAGCGCTACTCCGTCGGTGTCATCGTGGCGACCTTGCTGGTGTTCTTCCTGCCCCTGGCCCTCGGCGAGAGCCTGGAGGCCGCCCTGCTGCGGGCCATCACCTTCATGATCGTTGCCTCCCCGTGCGCCGTCGTCCTGTCAACCATGCCGCCGCTGCTGGCCGCCATCGCCAACGCCGGACGGCACGGCGTCCTGGTGAAATCAGCCACCGTGATGGAGCAGGTCGGACGCACCAACGTCGTCGCCTTCGATAAGACCGGAACCCTCACCGAGGGAACCCCGAAAGTCACCTCCGTCGACTCCCTGGAGGCCACCCTCACCCCCGCACAGGTCCTGGGGCTGGCGGCCGCCGTCGAACAGTACAGCGAACACCCGCTCGGCCGGGCCATCCTCCGGGACGCACGGGAAAGAAGCCTCACCGTGGCGCCGGCAGCCGAATTCAAGGCCGTCCCCGGCCAGGGAGTATCAGGCATCGTCCACGGCCGGCAGGTCCGGGTGGAACGGCCCGCCGCGGAGGCCGATGACAACGTGCCCGGAACCGTCGTTTACGTCACCATCGACGGGAGCACGGCGGGGCGGATCACCCTGGCAGACCGGCTCCGCCCGACCGCGGCCGCCACAGTCGAACGGCTCCGTCAGATCACGGGAAATCCAGTTCATCTGCTCACCGGAGACAACCACCGCGCCGCAGCCCAGATCGCCGCCGAAACCGGCATTGACGACGTCCGCTCGCGCCTGCTGCCCGCTGACAAGGCGGCAGTGGTGCACAGGCTGGAACAGGACGGCCACCGGGTCCTGCTGATCGGCGATGGCGTCAACGACGCCCCCGCCCTCGCGGCAGCGACCACCGGCATCGCGATGGGACGGCACGGCTCCGACCTCGCCCTGGACACGGCCGATGCCATCATCGTCCGCGACGAACTCGAAGCCCTGCCGTCACTGATCGCGATCTCAAAGCGGGCACACCGGTTCGTCATCGCCAACCTCGCCATCGCAGCCACCTTCATCACAGTTCTCGTCACGTGGGACCTGATCTCCACCCTGCCGCTGCCGCTGGCCGTCGCCGGACACGAAGGCTCCACCGTCATCGTTGCCCTCAACGGCCTGCGGCTTCTACGCAGCCAGGCCTGGAAAACCTGACCGGCCGCCCTCCGGTGCCGGCGCCGGCGCCGGCCCCATTAGACAGAGCGAAACAGAAAGGACCACTAATGAACACCGGACCCGTGGACGGGCGGACGGTGGTGACGGTGCCCGGACACGGCCGCTTCCACGCCACCGCCGAAGCCCTGGAGATGATCGCCGTGTTCGGCGGCTCCCTGCACTGCTACCAGGGGTCGGGCGGCTGCCGCGTCCAGGGACTCTACTTCTCCCGGACACGGCCAAAAAAGTACATCGCCTGCGCACTGGACCCCCCTGCCGAGACGCGCGCGGAGCTGACAATCTCCGTCAGCCACGAACTTGCCCCCCGGCTCGACGGAGCGGTCCTGGACTTCGGCAACTACAACCGCCTGCAACGCTTCGTGTGGACCGCCATCCCGGCGGTCAAAGGCCCCCAATGCACCTGTCTGCGGGCCATGGGCAAACCCGCGGGCAAACGCTCACCCTGCCTAGACGACATCGGTGTGGGCATAACCGACCTCTGACCGCGGCGGTGCCGCTGCCATGACCCACGGATCTCGCGGAGCCGTTGGAATCGGAACACCCGAAGGGGACGCCGATGCCTACTTCAGGCTCCGAGAGGGCGCCCTCACCGTCGTACCGGGGTCAACATCGATTTGAAACACTCAACCTCAGGACGCACGTACCTTATACGGCTTAGTTGGCAACAGGGCGCCACCCGGAGTACCAGGCCCTTGGAACGCTAGCGTCGGATATTTCACAAATTCACAAGCCACCCCTTATTTGGCGGCGTCGGTGAGTTTCTGCCGGAAGTCCGCTTCGGTGTTGAGTGTCAGCTTTTGGCCGTTGAGGAAGAAGGTCGGGGTGCCGGTCACTCCCAGCGCCTTGCCGTCGGCGACGTCTTTGCGGATCCGGTCAATGGTTTTTTCGTCCGCTACGGCGGCGTCGTACTTGGCCAGGTCCAGGCCCAGTTCCTGCGCGTAGGTTCTGAACACGGGTGCCTGGGAGTCCTGTTTTTCGCCCCATTGCGGCTGGGTGTCGAACATTTTGGTGTACATCTGCTCGTACTTGCCCTGCTGCGCGGCGGCTTCCACGGCCAGGGCCGCGGTTCCGGAGTTCCGGTGCCCCGGCAGCGGGAAGTAGCGGTTGACGAAGGTGATCCGGTCACCGAATTCCTGCTTCAGTTCCTCCACGAGCGGCTGCGCTGCCCGGCAGGATTCACATTCGAAGTCCAGGAACTCCACCAGCTGGGCCTTCTCCGTGGCCGGTGTGGTGACCCGGTGGCTGTCCTCACGGACCAGCTGCGCGTCGGCCACCGGTGGGGGCGCGGGTTCGGCGGCTTTGGCGGTGGTGAAGACCGCGTACCAGATCACGCCGGCGGTGACGATGACGCCCAGGAGGATCCAGAGGACCAGACGGACCTTTTTTGCGGGGTCCGGTGGGGCGGGGGCTGCCGTGGTTTGTGTCATCAGTGGTGGATGCTTTCCTGGTCGCGGTGGGCGGCGGGTTCGATCTGGAAGGTGGAGTGTTCGACGCTGACGTCGAAGTGTTCGGCCACGCAAAGCTGCAGGTCAGCCAGGATGGCGGCGGCGTGTCCGTCGGTCATGCAGGTGTCTTCGACGGTGACGTGGGCGGAGAGGACGGCTGTGCCCGAGGCGACCAGGGATGCGTGCAGGTCATGGACGTCGATGACGTGCGGCACGGCAAGGACGTGCTCGCGGACCCCTGCCATGTCCAGGCCCTGCGGGGCGTTTTCCATCAGCACGTTCACGGTGTCCCGGAGCAGCTTCAGCGTGCGGGGAATGATCAGGACGCCGATCAGCAGGGACACGACGGCGTCGGCCTGGACCCAGCCGGTGACGGCGATGATGATGGCGGCCGCGATGACAGCCACGGAGCCGAGGGCGTCGTTGAGAACCTCCAGGAACGCGGCCTTCATGTTGAAGTTGTGGTTCCGTCCCGACGCCAGAACAATCAGCCCGACGGCGTTGCCGGCCAGGCCGATGATGCCGAACCACAGCATCGTTGAGCCGCCGATTTCGGGAGGCTCGATGAGGCGGCGGATGCCCTCGACGATGACGAAGCCGCCGACACCCAGCAGCAGGGCAGCCTGCCCGGCCGCGGCAAGGATCTCGGCGCGCTTGTACCCCCAGGTCCGTTTGGCCGTGGCCGGCTTCAGTGCCAGCGAGGCGGCGATCAGGGCGATGAGCAGCCCGGTCGAGTCGGTGAACATGTGGCCGGCATCGGCCAGGAGCGCCAGGCTGCCGGTGAGGAACGAGCCGATGATCTCCGCGATCATCACGGTGAAGGTGATGGCAAAGACGAGGATCAGTTTGCCCCGGTTACCCGCAGCGGCCGCACCGTGGTCGTGATCGTGCCCGCTCATGGGCCTACCTCCGTCATGCGTTCCTGGCCGGTCAGCGGGGACGGCTTGTCCTGGGGACAACCCGGCTCGGCACAGCTGCAGATCGGGTCGACGGTCAGGATCGTGCCGAGCAGGTCATCCAGGGCGTGCGCCAGCCGGGGGTCCGAGAGCCGGTATTGGACCCGTCGTCCTGCGGGGTCCCCGGCCACCAACCCGCAGTCGCGCAGACAGGCCAGGTGGTTGGAGAGGATCTGGCGGCTGACTCCGATCCGGTCGGCCAGTTCCGACGGGCACGCCGGGCCGGATTTGAGTTCGAGCAGGATGGCTGCCCGGGTCGGGTCGGCCAGTGCCTTGCCGAAGCGTGCCAGAACATCGGGCGTGGACAGTATGCGCATCTCCCGGATAATACAGTGATTCCTGGATTCAAAGCATTTCGTGTTCTGTCCGGCTGGCAGTTGGGTGCCGGGGCGGAGAGGCCGCAGTGCGCTAGTTGGCCCGGTCATGGGTCCGGTCCGTTGCGGTGCTGCGTTCCTCGAGGCGGGCGAGCATGGCGTTGTAGGCGGTGAGGTCGGCGTCGTTGTTCCGGGCTGCGGCACGGTCGGTGCGCCGGGTTTCGCGGGCATCGGAGCGTGACCACATGACCGCCACGCCGAGGGCAATCAGCACGGTGGGGATCTCGCCGATACCCCAAGTGATCGCGCCGGCCATCTGCTGGTCCTCCAGCGCCGGCAGCCCCCAGCCCCGCCCCAGACCGGTGAACCAGTCTGACTGGATCAGGGTGGTTGAGCCCATCAGGGTCACGCCGAAGAAGGCGTGGAAAGCCATGGTGGCCAGTAGCAGCAGCAGCCGCAGCGGGTAGGGCGCACGGCGCGGAACAGGGTCGGTGCCGATCATGGATAGAACAAAGAGGTAGCCGGTGATGACGAAATGGACCGTCATGAGTTCATGACCGACGTGTTCACGGAGGGCGAAGCCGAACGCGTCGGAGTAGTAAAAGAGCACGATGGATCCGGCGAAGTTGGCAGCAACGAACAAAGGGTGGGTCACGATGGCGGCCACCCGTGAATGGACCAGAACCATGATCCATTCCCTGGGGCCGCGGGAACCGTCATGCCGTGGGGCCAGTGTCCGAAGCGCGAGGGTGACCGGGGACCCGAGGACGAGGAACACCGGGACGATCATGGTTAGAGCCATGTGGTCCAGCATGTGGGCGCTGAACAGGACCCGGCCGTAGACAGACGGCCCCCCGGAGGTGAAGAACACCAGCGCGGCCAGGCCGGTCAGCCACAGCAGCGACCGGGCCCAGGGCCAGGTGTCGCCGCGGACCCGGAGGCGCCGGGCGGCCCGCAGATACAGGTAGGCGCCGGTCACCGCCACGGCGATCCAGAGCCAGTCCGGCCGCCAGACGGTGAACCACCGCTCTGCAGTCAGCTCCGGGGGCAGCAGGTAGCCGGTGAGGATTTCTGCCGGCGTCAGGGCCGGGCGGATGTCCTCTCCCCCGGGCGGAGGCGTCCGGCTCAGGGCCGCGGCCAGGCCGCTGGCGGCGCCCATGATCAGAAGCTCCACGACGATGAAGCGCCACAGCAACCGGGTGTGCGTCCCGGGTCCGGACTTCAGGGACAGTTGCGGGAGGATCCGTCGGCGGTGCAGTAAGCCGATGGCGCCCAGAACGAGGGCGGCAGCTGTTTTGCCCAGAAGGAGGACGCCGTAAGGCGAGGCCAGCCCCGCGGGGAGGTCGATGCGGATTGCGGCGTTGATGATGCCGGAAGCGACCACGAGGATGAAAGCGAAACCAGCCAGGGTAGAAAACCGTTCCAGGACCGCTGCGGTGTCCTTGCCAAAGGCGGTCCCTCCGACCGTCAGCGCAATCAGCCCGCCCAGCCAGAGGCACACCCCCACCAGATGAAGGCCCAGTGAGTTGATGGCCTGCTCGTGGTCAGCGCCGCCGGCAGCGTGGCCGATGAGGATCATGGGAAGGAGCCCGGCCAGGGAGAGCAGCGCCGCGGCGGCGAGTCCGCCGCGGGACCTTAGTCCAAACGTGAGCGTCGATACCGACGCGGAAATGATGACCACCCACAGCCACGCTGTCCCGGTGGGCAGCTCGGTGATGTAGGAGGCCAGCTGGGAGGCGTATTCGCTGCTGCCGGAGATGGGGATGCCGGTGATGTCGGAGAAACTGAAGACCAGGACGGCCATGGCGGCCAGCGTCCAGAGCACGCTGGCCGTGGACGCCAGCACCATGATGCGGGTGAACGCGGGGTGCTCCACCGCCGCAGAGACCGGTCCCCTTCGGCCGGGGTTCCCCCGCCCCGGACCCCGCAGCGCCGGCGGGATGATGCAGGCAGCGAAAACGAGGGCGCCGATCGTGGCTGCGGCGGCGGTGTTCTGGAGAGTCTGGGCGATCCCGTAGCCCCAGCGCACCAGAGATCCCGGGTCCCGGGTTTCCGGAGGCAGGGTTGCGCCGCCGTATGCACTGGCCGCCAGGACCGCCACCACCGCAATGACGCCGGCAACGGCGAGCCACACCAACCGCGGCGAAACCGTCGGCGTGTTGGCAGAGGCGGGGGCTTTCAACGCCACAATGCATCCTCAAAGTCGTGGGTCCGGACCCGCTGCCGTGTACAGCCGCAGGCGGTGCCGGCGCACTGCCGGTCTCAACCAGATTATCTGTAGAGTTGTTCACACGTTAAACGGACGCCCGGGGTGGTCCCCCGCCGCGGAGCAAATGCGAAGCATTAGCAGTAGAGGTAATCTTGACAAATGACCCCAAGCTCACGGCCCCCGGCACCTGCCGGCCAGGTCAGCGAATGCTCCCTCCGCCTGGTGGATGCCGACAAAGTGGAACAGGTCCGATCCCGGATGCCGGCGGAGGCCGAGGTCGCGGACCTTGCCGTCATCTTCGGCCTGCTCTCGGATCCGGGACGGGTCCGGATCCTCATCGCCCTCCTCGAAGGCGAAATGTGCGTCTGCGATCTGGCCGCCACCACGGGCCTGAGCGAATCCGGCGTCTCACATGCCCTGAGGCTGCTGCGCGGACCACGCGTGGTGACGGCCCGCCGCGCCGGCAGGATGGCCTATTACTCTCTGGCGGACGCCCACGTCCGCATGCTCCTGGACCTGGGCCTGACACATGTCGGGCACACCGGGCAGGACAGGCTGAAAATGGTCGCCGGACGCTAACGCACCCGGCACGCCGGATCCTGGCGGCATGATGTCCGAACCGGAAATTGTCGGGCCCGTCTGGATCCCGACGCTGCCCCCTTCGCTGGCCGAGTACCTCGCCCCCAACCTGCAGCCCGTCCCGCTGATACCGGTCCTGGCCGCGGTCGCGGCGCTGTTGTATCTCGCCGGTGCCGTCAGTCTCTGGCGGCAGGGGCGGCGCTGGTCGCCGGTGCGCACCGCCTCCTTCCTGGCCGGCTCCCTGGCCATCGTCGTGGTCATGGGCGCAGGGATCGAAGGCTACGGGCTGCGAATGTTCTCGATCTTCATGTTCCAGCAGCTGACGCTGATGATGGCCGTGCCGCCGCTGCTGGTGATCGGTTCCCCCGGGACGCTGCTGTTGCGGGCTACACCTCACCGGGGGCCGGGCCGGGCCGTCCTGCGCGCCGCGATCTGGGGTCTTCGCTCCCGCTGGGGCCGGGTGGCGATCCACCCGGCCTTCATGGTGCCGCTGTTTCTGCTCAGCTTCTACGGCGTGTACTTCTCCGGCATCGCAGATCTCCTCCTGCCCAGCTGGTACGGGCACGTCGGACTCGAGCTGCTGTTCCTGGCCGCCGGCATCCTCTTCACGATTCCACTGATTTCGGCGGATCCGCTGCCCACGCGCCAAAGCCATTTCGGCCGGATGATCGACATGTTCGCCGAAATGCCCCTGCACGCGTTCTTCGGCGTCGTCCTCATGATGGCCACCGCGCCGATGGTCGACTTCTTCTCCACATCTCCCCCGCAATGGAACATAGATCCGATCACAGACCAAGGTGTGGCCGGCGGCCTGGCCTGGTCCTACGGGGAACTTCCCGGGGTCCTGATGCTCATTTTCATCATGGTCCGCTGGCAGCGGGATGAGGCCAAAGGCTGGGTCCGCTCAGACCGGGCCGCCGCGACGGAGGGCACTCCGGAGCTGGACGCGTATAACGACTACCTTCAGCAGCTGGCCCGCCGGCCGGAACGCCAGCGGTGATCCTCACCGCCCCTGCCCCGGTCTTGCCGGTGCACCGGACGAGATGAGTGGTCTTTGGGCTTCCCGTGCGACTTATCCGGCCGCGTCCCCAGCCTGCCCGCAGGAATCCACTCGCCCGGGACGGGCAGGGCGCGGCGTTCTTCGTTCTTAGTCAGGACGCCGTGCCATCACCGGCTCTACGGGTGTGCCCGAGGGCCTGACGGATTCCTCCTCCGTTCCCGGTTCGCGGTAGGCGAGGAGGCGGAGGGCGTTGGCGACGACGAGCAGGGTGGATCCTTCGTGGATCAGGACGGCGAGACCAATGCCGATGGTCCCGGTGATGGTTGCCGGGATCAGGACAGCGACGACCCCCAGGCTTGCCCAGAGGTTCTGGCGGATGATCCGGCTGGACTGCCGGCTGAGTTTCACGGCGAAGGGGAGCCGCTCGAGGTCATCTCCCATGAGCGCGACGTCGGCGGTTTCCATGGCCACGTCTGAGCCGGCTGCGCCCATGGCGATCCCGACGGTGGCATTCGCCATCGCGGGTGCGTCGTTGACGCCGTCGCCGACCATGGCTACCTTGTGTTCCCTGGTGCGCAGCTCGATCACTGCCTTCACTTTGCCTTCAGGCATCAGGTCACCGCGGGCCTCGTCGAGTCCGAGTTGTCCGGCGACGGCGTCCGCTACGGTCTGGTTGTCCCCGGAGAGCATGATCATGTGGCGGATGCCGGCCTGGCGCAGCCGGGAAACGACCTGTTGCGCGGAGGCGCGGGGGGTGTCCATGAGGCCGAGGACGCCGAGGTACCGGGTCCCCCGGCGGACGACCATGGTGGTCCGCCCGGATGCCTCGAGCCGGGCTGTCGATTCTGCGATTTCCGCAGGCAACGGTGCGCCGCCGATTTCACTGAAGAGCTTTTGCTTGCCGATATGGATCTCTTCACCGTCGATCAGGGCGCTGACGCCGCGGCCGGTGATGCCGGCGACGGCGTCGGCCTTGAGCAGCGGCGTTCCGTCGAGCCGGGCGCGCGCGGCCTGCACGATGGCGGCGGCCAGAGGGTGATCGCTCTGTGATTCGACGGCGAGGGCGACGCTGAGCAGTTCGGATTCCGTGACCCCGTCGACGGGTTCGACGTCGGTCATTTCCGGTTTGCCCTCGGTGAGGGTTCCGGTTTTGTCGAAGGCTATCGCGCGCAGGGTACCGAGGTTCTCCAGCGCGCCGCCGCCCTTGATGAGCAGGCCGCCGCGCGCGGCCCGGGCGAGCCCGCTCAGGACAGCACTCGGGGTCGAGATTGCCAGAGCGCAGGGACTGGCGGCGACGAGAACCGCCATGGCCCGGTACAGGGTGGCGGAGAACGGTTCGTCAATGACGAAGCCGGCGAACAGCAGCACGACGACCAAGGTCAGGACCGCGGGTACGAACACCCGCTGGAACCGGTCGGTGAAGCGCTGGGTGGGTGAGGTCTGGGCCTGGGCTTCGCTGACCATCCGCACGACCCGGGCGAGCGTGGAATCCTTGGACAGCCGGGTGACCTCGATTTCCAGAACGCCCGGCCCGTTGACGGTGCCGGCGTAGATCCGGCTTTCCGCGGGGATATCCTGGCCGCTGCGGGGCGTTCCCCGGCTGATCGGGGCCTTGTCCACCGGGATGCTCTCGCCGGTCACGGCGGCCTGATCGACGCTGCTGTGGCCGACGGTGACGAAACCGTCGGAGGGGATGCGGGTGTTCGGTTTGATGATGACCGTGTCGCCGAGCCGGAGTTGCCCGACCGGGATTTCCTGTTCAGTCCCGTCGCGCTTCACGACCGCGGTGGCGGGGGCGAGGTCGGCCAGTGCCTGGATCGCTCGCCGTGCCCGGCCCATGGCATAGCTTTCCAGGGCATGTCCTATGCTGAACAAGGCCAGCAGCAGGGCGCCCTCGGCCAGGTCCCCGAGCACGGCCGCGCCGGCGGCTGCGACCAGCATCAAAAAGTCGATTTCGAACCGTTTGGCCATCACCGTCTGGATGGCTTCCTTGAGCGTGTAGTAGCCGCCAAAGAAATACGCCGCGATGTACAGGGCCGTCGAGACGGCGTCCGGCACCGCCGGGCTCAGCCCGAGGAAGAAGCCCGTCGCGAGCGTCAGGGCGCACAGCACGGCGAAGATCAGTTCGCTGCGCTCCCCGAAGATCCCGCCGTGCTTATGGTCATGATCTTCATGCTTTTCATGCGCTTGGGCCTCCGGAACGGCAGCTGCGGCGCCGCCGGGCTCAGCGGCCTCGGGGCCTTCTGCGGCGCGGGGCCGGCTGGTGCGCGGTGGTGTCCCGAAGCGCTCCAGCAGGTCCACGATCGCCGGATCCGAGGTTTGGTCGGCGAAGTATTCGACCGCGACGGAACCTGTCGGAGAGACGTGGGCTTCGGCGATCCCGGCAGTGTTGCGCAGCCGCTGTTCCAGCAGCTGGGCCCGGGCGGGCCGTGACACGCCGTCCACGTCGAGGCTGAGGTGTCCGAAGTCGCTGTCGACCCGGGCGCCCAGGGACAGGGCGAGTTCCCGGATGCGTTGCAGGCTGATGATGTCGGGTTCGAAATGCACGCACAGCTGCGCCGCGGCTTCCCCTTCTTTGACGTGGGCGCTGATGACGCCCTCACGGGCCTGCAGGCCGGCGGTGAGGCGCCGGACGCAGGCATCCTTTTCGTCCAGCGCCTCGGGAAGCACTGTGTTCAGGTCAAGTTGTGTGTCGGTGGCCATGGGTGCCGTTCTTGGATTCGGGACACGAGGTCCGCTGCGGATGGAAAACCGGGGCGTGACAGGTCTTACCCGAAGAGGTCCCCGAGGAATCCGCCGCGCTTGCGGCCATCGCGCCTGTCCCCGTGGCCGGAACCGCGGCCGTCGTGGCCACCGTGATGGCCCTCCCTGCGGTCAGAACCTTGCGGCTGGCCGAATCCCGGGCCGGGGACCGGTGGTGCGTAGAAGGAGCTTTCGGCATCTATCAGGGACTCCAGTTCGCCGCGGTCCAGGAAAATGCCGCGGCACCCGGTGCATTGATCGATGACGATGCCGTTGCGTTCGTAGGGGCGCATTTCTGCCCCGCATTTGGGGCAGGTCAGAGCGGCGGGTAAAACGTTCATGAGGGCTCCTGATGGATAGGGTGCATGGCTGGTTCGGAACCGGCCGGGACGGCTGCGCTGGTGGCCGGAGAGTGGCCGACGTGAGTGATGGCCAAATCAAGAAGCATCCTGACGTGGCTGTCATCGAGCCGGTAGAAAACGTGTCGGCCCGCGCGGCGGCCCGCAACGACGCGCTGCGCCCGCATGAGCCGAAGTGCCTGGCTCACCGAGGATTCACTGAGCCCGCTCACCGAAGCCAGATCATGGACACAGACCTCACCCGCTTCAAGCAAAGCGGCCAGAATCCGGATACGGCCGGGGTCGGCCATCAGCCGGAACACCTCTGAGAGGCGCACCACGTCGGCCGCGGACGGCAAGGAATTACGGAGGGCATCGACACGCGCCACTTCGCCGGCCAACCGGGGCCCGGACACCCCGCGGGGGCTTCGAAGAGGCCGAACATGAGTGTTCATATGAACACATTATCATTTGTTCAGATATTAGCCATGGGACAGGATCTATCAACGACCGGGTAAGAGTGGGGCGTGGCGGACCGGACGGTAGAAGGCCGCATCCTCCGGGGATGCAGAAATGCCCGGATCCCAAGGCAACCTAGAGGCCGGCCATGACATAGATGGTGAGGAAGCCGAGGAAAAACATGGCGCCCAGGAAGGCGGTTTCGGCGTGCTCGTGGGCCTCAGTCAGCAGTTCCTCGACTACCAGGTACAGGAGTGCGGCGGCACCGAAGGCAAGCACCAGAGCCAGGGTTTGGTTGCTGGCACCGCCGAGGGCAGCCGCTCCACCAACGGCTCCGACGCCCGTGAGCAGGCCCAGACTGCTGGTCGTGGCTACCGCCCGGGTCCGCGACAGGCCGTTCCGGGTCAGGTTGATCGTGACGGACAGGCCTATGAAGAGTATTTCGATGGTCAGAGCAATCGTCAGGATCAGGCCCTGTCGCGCACCGAGCGACGCCCCCAGGCCGACGAGGATGCCGTCCAGGAGCAGGTCGATTCCCACGGCCGCGAGCAAGCCCACCGGCAGCCCGGACCCGGGCGTTTCCTGCTTCTTCTCGAGCCGCCGGCCGAGCGCGCCAAGAGTCAGCATGACCGCCGTGCCAGCAACGAACCCGGCGATGGCCCAGGGCAGGCTTCCTTCGTTCCGCAGGTCCGGGAGCACCTCACCGGCCAGTGCTGCCATCACGACCCCCGCGGCGAAATGCTGGACAGCACTGGTGGTCTTCGGGCCCGGGGGACGCAGAACGGCGATGACCGAGCCGATGATGGCCGCCGCCACGGGGAAGGCCACAAAAACTGCAGCATCGGCAACAGCCGCTGATGTTCCCGTCATGATGTCATCTCCCGGAGCTTGTGCCCGGACGTGACCGAGGCGTGGGTTTGATGATGGAGTGGCCGACCCGAGAGGGCCTCCATCCGCGGTACGGCGCGCACGGTGGCATCACCACCAGCGAGACCAGTCCACCATGGCAGGGTACCTTCCCCTTTCGCCGGCAGGGGCCCATTCCGCGGTCTTTTGAGCAATATCGGACAATCATGATTTGGCTCGCCCCTCAGAGGGGTCGTCCAGGCTTCGGCTGCTGCGGTGATTGGCGCTTTCAGGGTGCTTTCGAGGAAATGCCCAGAATTCGGGCGCTGACCTGACCCTGCTTGTCCAAAACGCGGGTCGCAGGGACAGCCCGTGGGAGGACGAACCGGGTCATCGACGGCAGGATGCCGCCATCATTGTCATCAAAGCTGAGGGAAGCCCACGGAGAAGGTCCGTTCGAAGGCCACTGCGGTCGGGCGTCGTCGCGGGCATTGACCCCGTAGAACTGAACGCCCTCGTCTTTGGAATCCTTATGGATGCGGACAGGTCCGGCGGCTCGGCACGGCCGGGACTGCAGGCTACATGCCGGACGTTCAGCACAACGGCCTTGCCGGCCCGGGCCTCGGGGAGATTGCTTCCCGCTGAATAGCCGGCAGCCGAGGGAAATGTTGGCGCCCCGGGATTCCTGCGGGTATTCGCTGACGGAGCCGACTCCGGCGATGTACTTCTTGTTGTGACCCCGCCCGCGCCCGATCGGGAAGGTCATCCTGTGCTCCGCAGCCTGCCAGTGCGATTGCGGCTGCCCCGGCCCGGGGCCGGCCCTGCGGTGAGCAATTTGACCGGGTCAACTGATCGTATGAAGATATTCACAGTCCTTTAATTCTACCGGCCGTAGAACAACTCTCGCCAGCCCGGGTACGCACGGGGCCGGATAGTCACAGAATTGTAACGGAAGGCCTTTGGTTGTAACGTTGATTCAGAATTTCCTGTACTAAAACTTCCGATACCGCTTCCCGGGCGGGCCGCCTGCCACGGGTCACGCATGAGCGTGCGCGATTCGCCGGGCCTGGGGCAGCTTTACTTGCCGCGGCCGTCGATCGCAGGCGACCCGAAAGGATCCCCGTGCCAGTTCCTTCCCGCCGCGGACGCCGCATGGCGACACCGAACGACCGCCGGCGCCACCGGGCCGCCCCTGCCACGGCAGGACGCCACTTCACACGCGGCGCCGAAGCCAGGCCGGTTGGCCGCGGGTGGATCCCCGGCGCGTCGGCGTTGGCGGCAGCGGTGCTGCTCGCTACGGGCCTCCCTGCCGCCCACGCCCAGCTCGGACATGAAATATCCGGACCGGCAGCTGCGCAGGAGGCACCCGAGACAGCAGGCCCTGGCGTCGAAGCGTCCGCTGCGGCCACCCTCACCTTCCCCAGGACAGATGTCACCACCATCGCCGCGCCCGCCCAAGTAGCGGCAGTTGTGTCCTCGGCCCCGGCTTCCAAGGGCCTGGGCGCTCCCCTGGCCGCCATGTCGGTCACCTCTCCCTTCGGGCTCCGCACCAGCCCCATCACAGGCGGACCCGGGGAATTGCACACCGGCCTGGACCTGCAGGCAGCATGCCGGACGGCCGTCTTCGCCGCCGGAGCGGGCACTGTCGTGGAGGCCGGCTGGTCCCCCAACGGCGGCGGCAACCGGATCGTATTAGATCACGGCAACGGCATGAAAAGCACCTATAACCACCTCTCCTCCATCGAGACAACCATCGGGGCTGACGTGGCCCGGGGTCAGAGGCTCGCCGGAGCCGGAACGACAGGCAACTCCACCGGCTGCCACCTCCACTTCGAAGTCGTGCGCAACGGGCTCACCGTCGACCCCCGAGGCTGGATACAACCATGACCGACAATTGGTCCGAACCACGCGCCGGGACGCCGCGAAGACACCCGGCAGGAACATCGGAGCGTCTCCCCCAACGCCTCTGGATCATCTTCGTGGCCGTCACACTCCTCACCGCCGCAGCCTTCTTCGCCATCGGCCGGCTGTCCGCCGGACCCAAGGCCGTGCCGGACACCGGTGCGGACGCCGGGTTTGCCCGCGACATGCAGGCACACCACGCCCAGGCGGTGGAGATGGCGCTGTTGATCCGGGACAAATCGGGCAACGAGGAAATCCGGGCAATCGCCTACGATATCGCCACCACGCAGCAGCACCAGAACGGCCAAATGTTTGCCTGGCTCCAGGACTGGGGTCTGTCCCCGTCAGGACCGACCCCGCCGATGGCGTGGATGCGGGCAGGAGGCGGCACCCATCAGGGTGCCACGCACACCGGGCAGAGCGCCGCGGAAGGAACCATGGAAGGGATGGCCACGCCAGACCAGATGCAGACACTGCGCAACGCGGCCGGGCCCGAAGCCGACCGGCTCTTCGCGGACCTGATGATCCGGCACCATCAGGGCGGTATCGCCATGGCCAGGGCCGCCGTCGGACTCGCCGAGACCGCCCGGGTCAGGGACTTCGCCGCACGGATCCTGGAAGCCCAGACCGCGGAAATCACTGCCCTTCAAGAGCTGCGCGCCACACTGTAACCACTGACTCCGAAGAAAGCGAGAAAGCCCCATGGCTGCACCGAGGAAGGCGTCCGAGGAACGCACCGCGATTCTCAAGGCGCTGCAGGCCAAGCAGCGCGCTGCCCGGAGACGGCGGGCCTGGCTGATCTACGGCACCGGCGCGGTGCTGGTCGGCTCCATCATCGCGGCGGTGACCTTCGTGGTCGTCGGCGAGGTCCGGCAGCGCGAAGAGACCAAGGCAGCGGCTTCCCGTCCGGTGGAAGGCGAGCAGGACTACCCCGACCAGTCCAGGAACCACACCCGCGAACCCGTCAACTACCCGCGGACACCGGCCACGGGCGGGGACCACGCCCCGGTGTGGACGAACTGCGGCATCTACACAACCCCTGTTAAGCAGACCCAGGCCGTGCACTCCCTCGAGCACGGCGCCGTGTGGCTCTCCTACCGGCCGGATCTGGCAAAAGACCAGATCGCAGAGCTAACCGGCATCGCCGGCACGCAGGATTACCTCCTGCTTAGCCCGGTCATCGACCAGGCCTCCCCGGTGACCGCTACCGCCTGGGGAAAACAGCTCTCCGTCGACAACGCGGAAGACGAGCGTCTGGCGGCCTTCATCACGAAGTACCGACAAGGCCCTCAAACCCCTGAGCCCGGCGCCGTTTGCACCGGCGGCGTCCAGGGCTGACCCAAAACGCTTCACCCAGCTAACTGCGCCGTCGGGGAGAGCAGCCGCAACCAGAACCATCTACGGGCAGCGACCGCGCCGAGTCCCTATGACGGCGTAGTCGACGCCATTGCAGAGGAGATGGATGCCCGGAACCTCATCGCCGTCGTTGGCATGCTTATCGGCGCTGCGAATTGAGCGTGCCCTACGGGCCGGCGGACAACCGGACATCGGGGAACCAGCCCGCTGGTGCCATCTTTGGTTCCAGGTGGTCGGGGTCGCGGTGTTCTTTCATGTCGCAGTTGTAGAAGGGTCCCTGTGGGTCCAGGAGGACTCTCATGTGGTGGTCTGCGTGGTCGCGCCACCAGACGCTCATGCCGGTGGCAGCGTCGAGTCGCAGGTGCTCCCAGGAACGCCAGAGCGCCGCGACACGTGAGACAGCTTCGGGGTGGAAATACCACTCAATGCACCACTTCGCTGACTTCCCCGTCACGCTGCGGACGTACGTGGGCAGCAGCTGCTCGTGAAGGAACTCCTCGGCCGAGCCATAGACGAGCTCCGGTGCCTTCTCGGTCTTTTCGTCCTCGCTCTCGCCGGGACTGGGCGCGGGAGTGTCCGTGTCGAACAATCCGAAATCATCTGCCATGAGTGATTGCTTCCTTACCCAGTGACCCAGGGATTAGAGACCGGCGCAGTGGGCACCGGGACGGGCTCGGGTTCCTCCGGGCGGGGGCTGTACTTCTTGATGGAGGCTTCCACGGCGTCCTTGTGCCGGCCGGTGTACCAGGGCATGGTCCGGACCAGGGTGGCTGGTGCGCCGGAGGCGAGGACAACGGCGCGGCCGCGGTCCAGTTCCGCGAGGTTGGAGACGTCGAAGATGCGTTCCTTGCCCTCTTGCCGGGAACGGCTGGATCCGGATTTGCCGGACGAGACGGAGACGTTGGTGTAGCTGTAGTCACCGATCAGGTCCGAGAGTGCCCGGAGGAATCCTTCTTCAGCGACGCCGCCGCCGTAGACCTTGACGTTCGCGGCGGACCAGATTTTCCGCATGTTGGCCTCGCCCCAGAGTTCGACGCCCTGGGACCAGGATTGCAGGATGCCCATGACGATCAGGCCTTTGGAGCCGTAGTGGCTGAACTGATCGGGCAGTGCTGCCCAGCGGACGACGTTGGCCAACTCATCGAGGGCGAACAGTGCTGGTTTGGGCAGGCGGCCGCCGTTGCGTTCGGCGCGTTCCTCCATTGCCTCAGCGATCGCTACCGTCAATGCTGTGGTGAGCGGGGACGCGGAGCCGGCCCCTTCCTTGGAGAGGATGTAGATCGTTTCCTGTGAGGCAGCGAACGCGTGCGGGTTGAACTGCCGGCGGGCATCCGTGGCAACCGTCGCGCCACCCATCGGCGCGACCCAGCGCAGCGTGTTCCTGGACTTCAGGCACTGGATCATCTTCTCGGCGGTGCCGAAGATACCGTCGCGCTGCTTGTCCGCGAGTTCCAGCGTGGACTCCAGGCCCTTGTACTGCAGCTCGTAGTCATGCTCTTTCAGGATGTTGATCGGTTCCCGGTTCACCTGCTCCGTCACCCACAGGTAGACCTGCGTGATGGGAAGCTCCCCGAGCGCGGCCGCGAGGAAGTACGAGGAGAGAATGTCTTCGGCTTTGGGGTCGAAGTAGGCGTCCGGTTTGGATCCCGGGACCCGTGAACCGACCGAGAAGTGCTGGGTGAGCTTGTACGCCTTCTCTTCGTCGGTGACGTAGGAGAGCGGATTCCACCACCACTGCGCTTCCTCCTGGGCGATCTTCTGCGGATCGAACACCCATACCGGGGCCGTGAGCTCGCGGACGCCACGGGTGCCGTCCACCACGTCACGCTTGTTCGAGGTGGACACAACGGCGCCGGGTGCGTCCAGGATGGCGGGCATGACCCGGGAGGTGGACTTACCGGTCCGGGGGCCCCAGATATCGAGGCTGAGGTCTTCCCAGGACTGAATAAACGTCTGGCCGGTGGAGACGACCTTGCCGACGACGATGCCCGGAGTGTCCGTCACGCCCAGGCGCTCGGCCGTTGCCCTCGCGCCTTTCTCGGAGAACGCTGCCAGGGATTTGCCGCGGCCCAGATACCGGGCGGCCTTATCAACGCGGGCACGCTTGGACGCGCCCTTCCTCCACGCCACGAGCACGACGATGGCCAGGACCAGGAGAACGCCTACCATGAGGGCGGCCGCGACGGTGGACTGGACGGGCCACGGCACGCGGCCCTTGACCAGTCCGGCGATCAGGTCGATGGGATGTTTGGGGGGTGCGTCGATGCCGGCCATCCAGGATCCCAGGTGGACGGCCGCGTAGGTCCCGCCGCCGACGATGACGATGAAGCCGATGGCGAACCAGACCAGCAGGGCATCCCCGAGGCCCATTCCTTTACGGTTCGGTGCACTCACAGCGAACCTCCTTCAAGGGGCAGGTCAGGGGTCATGGGCTCGAGGAGCGTTTCCGGGGCCTCATGCCACTTTCCTTCGGTGTCGTTGACGCCGTCCGGGCCTTGTTCAAGGGACGTTAAGCCCACCAGGACGGGGATTCCGGGGCGGCCGCCGACCTTGATCAGGAATTTCCCGCGTCCGGGAGGTTCGACGTCGAGCCCGCGGGAGTCCCAGGCGGGCGGGTCCTGCCAGGAGATCAGCTTCTGCTGCTCTTGGCGGGACAACGGAATGGCTGAGGTCAGCAGTGGCATTTCGGAGGCGGGTAGGCCGCCGCAGATCACCATGCCGGAGCGTTCGACGAATCCGCGGGCTTTCATCCGGTCTTCTTCTGCCGGCAGCGCGAGCAGGTCGGACATGGTGTGGGAAATCATGATCTGCCCGACACCGACGGAGCGGTTCAACCGGGTCAGGGCGTCCACCCGGTCGACCATGCCTTTGCCGGCGCGCAGTGCCCGCCACAGTTCGTCCAGGACCACGAAGTAGTTCCGGCGCGGTTCCAGACCGGCGTCCGCGAGGGCGTTGGCGACGTTGACGGTGCCGAATCCGTAGGACCAGCACGCGAGCAGAATGGCAGCTTGGAGGTCGGTTTCGGTCTCGTCAATGCTGGAGACATCGAAGACCACGGCGCGGTCGCGCATCATGGGGTTGGTGGTGTGCCGGGAGAATATTTCTCCGAGCTTCCCGCCTCCGGTCAGCCCGAGCAGGGTTGCTTCCAGTGCCCGGGTTTCCTGCAGGTAGACGTTCATGTCGCCGCGGTCCAGTGCGACCTGCCGCAGCTCATCGGGGGCGGAGATGATCACGTCGAGCAGGTCTTTCAGGACCGGTACACCGTCGAACCGGTCATCGAGGACCCGCAGGGCACGGTCCAGGATCGTCTGTTCCTGATCGGTGGGCGGGTTGTTCCGGCTGATGGTGATCAGGGAGACAACCATGGTCAGGCGCCGGCCGTGCGCGTCGGCGCGGACCCGGGCGGCGTCCTCATGGTGGCCGCTGTCTTCGAGCAGCTGCGCCGCTTCGACGGCCTGGCCGGGATCGAGGATATTCAGGTAGCCAACGCCGCGACCGAGCTTGATGACCTGACCACCGAGGGCCTGGACCGCTTTGACGTGTTCGCCTTTGAGGTCCCCGAGGATCAGGGGGTGGACGCCCTGTGCGGAGAGTCCGATGAACATCCGGCGCACCACGGTGGACTTTCCCAGCCCCGGCTTGCCCAGGATGAACGCCGAGGGGTTGGAAATCAGGCGTGCCCGCTGGAACCAGCTGATCGGGTCGCAGCAGACCGTGGCCTGGGTTTCTTCGTGACGGCCGAGCGGGACGCCGATCATGGGCGAGGACGCCCCGGAGGAAAACGGCCAGAGCCCGCAGACCTGGACCGTGGTTCCCCGGTATTCCGTCACGGCTGGAACGAGCTGTGCCATCCCGCCGCCGCGTCCGGTCCAGCCCCGGGCAGAGGGCCCGGGCTGGCGCGGTTCCTTCTCAGCCTTCTTCTTCGGCGCAGCTTTGACCGGTGCTGCAGCTTTCCTGGCGGGGCGGGTGAAGAGTTTCATGCGGGCCATTACAGGGCGTCCTTGATTTCGGAGGGCAGGAGGCTGTGCTGGGGAAGGACCAGCCCGAGGGGCAGGGACGCGGCGAACGCGGTGTCCTGGGTGCCATAGGCACGGCGCAGCAGCACCCGGGCGGTGCCGGAGGTCTGTTCCACGGCGGCCACGGCATCGGCGAGGCGTTCCTTATCGGTCACGGTGGCGGTGACGACCATGCCGAAGTTCACCAGCCCGGCGCCCTGGGCTTCTTCCTGCGCGGTCTGCACGGCGGAGCGGGCATCGACCAGGGCACGGGCGGACGGGCGTCCCCCGGAGGTGATGCGGACGTTGGCGTTGTTCTGGTCCCGTTCGACCACGGCCGCGGCACGGGCCGAATCCATCGGGCGGTACAGCAACGAGATCCGCTTGCGGTCAATGTCCCCGTGCGGGGCCAGCAGCCGGGACAGGACCGAGGAGTTCACCGACCCGCGCGGGGCACCTGTCATGGTCCATGACACTGAGAACGCGCTGTCGTGCCGGTAGTCATCCCATCCCGCCTGCGTCGCGGAGGGTCCAACTTCGCCCCAGGTCAGGGACACCGGGGAGCCGGCGGCGTGCGCTTCGTCAATGATCAGGGCAGCGGGCGGATCGTAGGCGATCCGGACGACCTCGCAGAGCTCCTGCGCGGACATCGGACGGGCGATCCCGGCACCGGTGGACTGCAGCCGGGCCGACAGCCCGGGGATCCGGGACGCAAGGTCCCGGGCTACATCTTCAGGTGTGCGCTTCTTCGATCCGGCCCGCAGGGAGGCGTTGAAGGACAGGGAGACCCAGGCCCGGACCGTGGCCGAACCTTCCGGGTACGTGTCGACGACCTCGTTGAGCACGTTCTTGGCAAAATCCGGGGCGTTCGGGTCGATGTTCATGGTGACCTCGTTACGGAGCCGGTAGCCGGAATCCGGTGCGGTCTCGACCGTTACGGCGGCGGCGTCCAGGCCCGCTTCGTCTCCGAGGCCGGCGAGCCAGCCGCCCCAATTCGCGACCCACGCATCGACCTGCTCCGGGTCCACCAGGGACGCACCGTCGGGTTCGGTAGAGAAAATCACGGTGTAGTGGCTGGTGGACGGCACATGCAGCAGCGCGAACGGGCGCTTGTAGGAGTCGGTGAATTCATACAGGGTGGACTTCGCGGCGAGGCCGGGCAGCTGGTACATGCCCCACTCCGTCACGCCGAGGGGGCCGGAACGGTAGAGATTCGTTCCGGAGGACTTGGAGAGACGGAAGCTCATCCGTGTTCCGAAACGGTCAACAACGGACTGGCCGTGCTTGTCCTTGACCGTCAGCAACAGGGCGGCCGCCCCGGCCACGGCCAGGACTGCAAGGCCAGGGAACAGGCCCCAGATGGCGAAGCTGATGATGCCCAGCAACAATCCGGCCATGACAATGCCGGTGCCGATAGCGCCGAGGTTGCCCAGCCCGGCAGAGCGCGGGACGCGCCAGTTGCCGTAGGACGGTTCCTTGTATTCGGTATTAATTGCTGCCACTGGGGCCCTCCCCGGTTGAATCCTGCGCGGTCTGTTGTGCGGCCTGGGAAACCTTGGACGCTGCTTGTGCTCCTACGGCGACGGCCATGCCAGCGGGGCCTGCGGCCTTCGCCGCACCCGCCGCGGCACCGCCACCGGCAGCAGCTCCTGCCCCGGCTCCGGTAGTGCCTGCTGCGCCGGCCATGGCGCTGGTGGCCCCGCCCGGACCGGTAGCCCCGGGCGTCGGCTGGCCGCCATTTCCCTTCGGGCCAGGCGTTCCGTTGCTGCCCTTGGGAGATGCGCCTGACTGGTTGCTTTGTGTACTTGCCGGTGTTGGAGCGGCATTGCCCTTACCGCTCCCGCTGCGGCCCATTGATACGGCGCCTGTGGCCATGGCCCCAACGGCAGCTCCAGCTCCCGCTCCCCCGCCAGAGGCGACGGCCCCGACCATCGGCGTCACGAAACGCATCAGCGCCGGTAACGCGAACAGCGCGACGATCATCAACGTGAAGCCCGTGATGGAAGTGATCAATGAATCCTTCCCACTGTTGTTACCCATGAGGAGGAATGCGACCGAGTAAACGATGGCTGCCGCAGGTTTGTAGAGGATGAACGCGATAGTCCAGCCAACTGCTTTCTGGAACCACTGCCTCCCCATCTCGGTGTTGGTGAAGGCCGCGGTGGTGGGCAGGATGCCCGCCAGGATCACCAACATCCCGCTGCGGACCACCATCAAAACGACCTGAACGAGGGAGGCAATCAGACCGATCAGTCCCAGAACGATGAGGATGAACACGCCGATCCCGGTCTGGCCGGTCACGACCAGGAGGCTCATCGACTCGGCAAAACCCTTACCGTCCGTGGATCGGTCGATGATGGCAGCCGAGAAAGCATCCGCGGCGATCACCAGAATGGAGATGACCCCCAGACCAAGGCCCGAGACCAAGGCCAGGGTGATGAGGGACCGCAGCAGATCCTTTAGTGGTGCTCCGCGTTGTTCCCAGATCATTCGGATGCCACCGAGAATGACCGCGAGGACAGCCAGCGTCAGGGTCCAGAGCATCAGTTCACTGTTCACCATGGAGACGATGGGACTCGGCGTTGTGCGGTCGGAGCTGGCCAGGTTCACCGTGGGCATTGACACCCAGAAGGTAGACAGTGTCGTCACCATCTGGCTCATACCCTCCATGATGGCCTTGGCCATATTTCCCATAGCGTCGTTACTCAGGTCTTGGAGTGCGTTCCCGAATCCGCAACCTATGTCCCCCCACTTGCATTCGGCCATGTCAGATTCCGGACCAGAGGATAAAGCCGCTTAGATCCCTGAGCTGTGACACATTGCTGAAAGTCACGCCGTCATCGGTGGGCTTCACTTTCCAATCTCCGTCCATCCATCGCATGGACAAGGTTGAGTGTCCGAGGGCTCCGGTGTCTGTTTTGAAGGCCAGATCAACGCTGGCTTCCGACGGGGTGTAGGACTTGATGAGAAAACCTTGAACCTGGATGGTGGTCCCATTCCCGGAAGAACTGGCCCCTGCACTCGATTCCCGCAAGGCAACATCCCTTCCTGGGCCGGGCACGAGCAGCTTGTCAGCGAGCTTCACCTCAAGATCCGACGCTCCTGACGAGCCAAGTGCGGCGACATTCATTGCCGCATAAAGGGCACCCGTTGGGGAGTTAGCAAAGCAAGACCGGAAACCGCTCTCGTCAGTCAGCCCGGGTCCGAAGGTTTTGGGATCCGTTGGTGTGGCCATGCGACCCACCAACTCCCACCTGGATTTCGGGGCCGATCCCAACGTCGTTTCCGAGGACGCGGGCAGTCCGCAGATGCTCTTGCCAGCTGCGGCCGAGGCGGTGGGGGTGGCTGTGGCGGAGTTTGCCGGCGCTGCGGTGCCGGGGGCAGGCTGGGCGGTGTCCTGTCCTTTGGGGAGCAGGAAGATGACGACGGCTGCTGCAATCAGAGCGACCACCAGCGCGGCAGCAATGATGAAACCGGGCTTGGTGAACGGATTGCTTTCGGTGGTGCTCTCTGTTGATTGGCTCATGGTGAACCTCCCGTTTTGTTGGTGCTGGTTTAGACGAAGGCGCGGACGATGCCGGCGGCGCCGGTGATGATGATGCAGCCCATCAGGACCCAGCCGAGCTTGCCGATGGCTTGGGCTCCCTCGCCTCGCTGGAGCTGGATGACCATGCCGATGCCGACGATGATCACGCCCAGGACACCGAGGACCAGGCCGATGCCGGATGCCCAGTTCAGGATCGTGAGCAGGCCACCTGCCTGTTCCGGGACAACCGGGGTTGGGTTGGGGATGACGCTTGCTGCAAGTGCGGAGATGGAGTTCATGGTGAGACCTTTCAGATGGTGGTGCGGGGTGTGGTGTCGGTAGCCAGGGCGGCCAAGTCAGTGATGAAGCGTTGATATTCGCGGACCGTCGGCGTGGTGGTGGAGTCTCCGTGTCGCCAGGCTTCGACCCAGGGCAGGGTCCAGAACCGCGGGGCTCCCCCGCCGACGATGGCGGCGAAGTCACGAAGTGCCTTGGGAGTCTTCCCGGGTGCGTCCGCCAGGATGGCGAGGCCGAACAGATCAACCGCGGGTGCCGCGCCTGATGCCCACTGCGTCAGGGCGCCTTGTGCAGCTGTCAGGCCCCGGATGTCTGCGCGGCAGACCAGCAGCACCCGGGGCTTGCTGCCGTCCTGGAGGACGGGCCAGCAGTGACCGGTGACCCGTGCCCCGCCGATCAGGTCAGCGGTGCGGCTTTCACCGGATCCTCCATGGGCGCCGGTGATCCACAGCGAGGCAGAGCCGGAGACGGTGCGGCTGGCCAAACGGTCTGCGGCGTCGGGTTCGACCATTCCACGCAGGGGCGCACTGATCACGGCCGCCGGCGGCACGTGTGCCTCCGGAGCTGCCGTGTCCGCGCCGTCGGCGGTGGCCGGGCGGGTGATCCAGGGGTTCAGAGACTGATTCATGCATCATCCTTTCCGGGTGATGTCCGTTTGAAGGAAAGGATTAGAAGCCGGTAGCGACGGCAGCCGCGGCTGCCAGCCATGCCCGCTGGGTGGCGGGCTGGAGGGCTTCGTAGCGGATGGGGCCGTTGACCAGGGCCGGGTCGTAAGGAATCCGGACGACCGCACGGACGAAAGGTGCGAAGCCGTCAGCGATGCGCTGGGCCTCGTCCTTGGCCCGCTTCAGGGCCTCGCCGCTCATGCTGCGTTTGGCGTCGGTGGATTCGGAGACGATGACGACGGCGTTCCGTGCCAGTTCCGCGTCGTGCCCGCCCCGGGATTCCAGGGTCTGCAGCGTCAGCCGTGCGGCTTCTGCGCGGTCCTCGATGGCCGTGACCGGGACTACGAGTTGGTTGGTGTGGTCGATCATCCGCCGCCAGTTCGCGGCGCGGGCGGTGTTGCCGGAGTCCATGACCACGAGCCGGTAGTAGCGGGTGAGGACCTGGTGGGCGATGTCGACTTCCTCGGCGGTGACTTCGTGGTCGCCTTCCTCGTTTTCATCCGAGCGCAGGACATCGAACTTGTCCGCGGTCTGGTGGTGGACGAACTTGGCGATTTCGGCGGCGTTCGTGGACGGGGAGAGCAGTTCGGTGGAGGCGTCGATCAGGTCCAGGACGCTGCGGTCGTGGGAGCCCTTTTCCGTCCGCCACCCGAGCGTGCCCTGGGACTCGTTGTTGTCCCACGCGACCGTGGCCGCGCCGCTGTAGCGGGCGAGGATGGCCGAGAGCATGACCACGGTGGGGGTCTTGTTCGCCCCGCCCTTGCGGTTCACCACCGCAATGGTGCGGGGGCCGGGCCAGTGCTGGCTGACCGTACGGATGTCCTCGCGTTCGGTGAGTTCTTCCTCGGAAGGGTCCATCCGCAGTCCCAGGCGCGTGAGCGTTCCGCGCCAGCCCTGGGTGGCCGGTTCTAGCACCGGGGCGCTGACCAGGAACGAGGTCTCCTTCAGGCTGCGCCGCGTCGGCGCCGCTTCCTCTACAACGGCAGCTGTCTGCGGTTCCGGGGTGGCCGTCGCGGGGGCGGGCGGCCACGGCTGGGCGTCCACTGGCGCTGCAGGGGCAGGAGCTGGCGCTGACTCTGCAGGAGGGGCCGCGGGCTCCGGTGCGGGTGCGGGGACGGTATCAATGACGGCCGGCGCTACGGTCGCGGGGGTGGTTTCGGGGGCTTCTGCCCGGCGGCGGGCCGGAGCGGGATCGTAGGAGACGGATTCGATCTTGTTGTCCGGGTGCACGATGAGTTCGCCGTGGCCTTCGGGGTCCTCGATCTGGACCCGGACGGGGCGCTGCAGTGTCTGCGCTTCGACCACGACGAGGGACAGGGCATTGCTGCGGAGTTCCTGCACGGAGTCCCCGGCAGGAACGACGCGGGAGTTGCCCGCGACGACGACCTCGGCGGTGCCATTGTCGCGGACGATGGCCCTGATGTTGGGAAAGGCCATGACCTCGGTTGGTGTACTACCCATGAGCTTCTTCCTTACGTGTGTGGGATGGAGGGGTGCGGCGGTTAGGACGCGGGCGGGGTGAGCCGGTTGACCTTCCACGGGGCGGCCTTGCCGGTGCGGAGCAGCTGCACCGTGTAGGTCCCGGCGTTGGTGGGGACCGCTGCCATGACGCCGAAGCCGTTGGCTTCATCGACGCTCAGGGTGGCGGGGCCAGTGACGCGGGATGCCGGGATGTTGGCCGGGTCGACCGCCGAGTAGTCGGCGGTGGCCTGCGGGGTCAGCCACCTGGCCAGGTCATTGGCCCACAGCTTTTCCTCCACCGTGGGGCGGGCAAAGTCCGTCATCGCGTTCTCTGCGACGTCCACCGCCTGGTCCTTGCTGGCCTGATCCCAGGTGATGCCGATGGCGGCCGGGATGGTGCCCCCGGGCGCCTGGGGTCCGCTGTTGGCGCTCAGCGAGACGGGGGCGGACGCTGTGGGCTGGCTGGTTGCTGCCGCCGGTGCCGGCGTCGTGTTCGCGACCGGTGCGCAGGACACGCAGAGCAGCGCCACGGCCAGCAGGGACAAGGGCTTTTTCACTTCTTCTCCTCTTGGGTAGGCAGATACAGGAAAGCTGAGGGGACAGTGTTGGCCACCGTCCGGGTGTAGTAGCTGTGGTCTGCCGGGGCGGGGTTGCCGTTGTAGCCCTCTTCGACGTAGGTCCCGTTGTCCTTGACTTCCTTGACCACAGCGACGTGGCCGAAGCTGGGGTCCGCTCCCCCGGCACCGGGTGCGTACCAAACGACCGCCCCGACCCGGGGCGTGTTGCCGGTGGCCCAGCCCTTGGCATCCCAGCCGGCCTTCCAGGTCAGGGCCGATCCCAACCTCTGGCCGTCAGGGCGGAAGGTGCCGTTGAGGAACTTGAACGGTGCGCCGGTGGACCCCATCTGCTGGTTCACCCTCCATAGGGCGAAGTCCACGCACTCGCGGTAATACAGATTCAGTGGGGAAGTGCTGGCGTCATTAGCACCCACCTGCAGCCAGGTCGGTGAGTTCTTCCACGGGTAGTCATCCCCCGCGCCGGATTGTCCGGGGATGGCGCAGTCGCTGCCTTGCAGGGAGAACTTTGAGTTCGAGAGCACCTGGACGAGTTTGACGGCCTCGGGCCAGTACTTCTGGTAGTGGTAGGGGTCGGCGTTGCGCTGGACCTTGTTGCCGGCAATGGTCGGTTCCAACAGTTCCCAGCCGGCCACGCCTTTCAGGGCTTTGATGAAGTTGGTGGCGCTCGTGGTGGGGTCCATGCGGTCTGCATAGGAACCCCACGCGCCGTTGTCGCGCTGCTGAAACAGGCCGCGTGAGTCCGGGCCTGCACCGTCACCGGTATCCAGCACCCGCAGGCCCGACTCCCCCAGAGCCACCATGACGCTGATGATCTGCCCGTTGGCCGACAGATTCAGTGACCTGCCGGCACCCATGATGGCCGCGGCATTCTGCAACTGCTCCGACGTGTACCCGTCGACTTTCGTGTTCCCGTCCACTACGACCGAGACCGGGCCACAGTCAGCAGCAGCAGGCTTAGCCGGGGCCAACAAAAGGATCATGGAGAAGACCAGCCCGAAGAACAGGCTCGGGACCGCAACAAGGGCCACGAGACCCAAAGATTTGCGTTGGCTCATGAGGTGGCTCCAGCAAATGCGAGCACCCAGCAACGGAAGCCTCTACGAACTTGGTAAGCAGACCGACGCGGGCTGCCATCTTGCAGCCGGCGCGCTTCCAGCGGCCACTGTGTATCGAACGGCAGCTTGTTCTTCAAAAACTGTCCCTCCCCCTTGGGCATCGCTTCCCCGTCTACTGCCAGCACCCTCTCGTTCCCACCAAGCTGCTTGTCATGTCCACTCGCCCAGGAGTCGCATCTCTTCGGGCTGCAGGATCTCGTCCGAAAGTGACGCCGCACGTCCTTCTTTCGAAGGAGGCCCGCAATTTGACTGTAGCTCAAAGTTCATCACTTAGCGATACGCTTTGTTCTGCGACTCAGAGCTATCCGAATAATCGGGCAAGATGGACGCATGCCGCGCCTCATCCAGCCCAACCACCCGCAGGAGGTTGAGGCAGCCATCGAAGTTCTCGGAAACCGAGCCCACGCGGCCATCCTGCGTTACCTGCACCAGAACGGCCCCTGCACCACCGGCGAAATCCTCAGGGGAATAGTCCTGGACGGCAACAAGGCGCTGACCCGGCCCAGCCTCCAACACCACCTGGAAGCGCTCGAAGCTACCGGTGCTGTCGTGGCCGACTTCCCCGCGGGCCAACGGCACGGCAAGCGCGTTAAATACGAGGCCAATATTGACGCCGTGGAGTTCGAGATGCTTCCTGCCTATGTCAACTATCTCCGCGGCAGATGAGCCCCCGCTGTTCATAACAAGCTTGTCAAAGAGCAATACCTTCTTGTTTCCCTAAGCACGTTACATGCCTTCGGTGTACATGTGCAACGCATGTAGTGAGCATGGTTTATGCCTGTATCAGGCAATGATGGACGTTACGATGTCTGGGTTCCGTTGTTCTGCCTTGATCAGACCTGGAGGATGAAGACCTAATGCTGACGCCACGGCGCATCCTGGCCTGCGTGGCGTTCCTTGTGCCGGCGGCCGGGCTAGCGGGGTTCGCTGTCGTCATGGCCCGCAAGATCGTCAAGCGGGGCCCTAGGGACTATCGCCGGGCCGAGGTGCTGGAAGACGGACGAGGAATCCGCATCGATTTGGATGACTACACCAAAGCCCCGGGCGACTTCGGGGTGTTCGACCCCGTGACGGAGAAGTACACGCGAGTCGGCGAGGTCACGCTGATCAATGAGGATCAAAAGTACGTAGAACGGAGGATTGATCCGTGTGGCTCCGAGACGGGAGGTCTGGGGCCCATCGTCGATTGGACCCCGGATGTGTTCTTCGAACCCTCTGCTGTCAGTGGACGCTACGAGGAGGTGGACATCCCGACCGCCTATGGCGCGGCGCCTGCATGGCTATTTGAAGCTGATGACACGGACGTATGGGTGATCCATATCCATGGCAGTTGGACCGACCGATCGATCATGTTCCGAGATGTCCACGCCTTCAGTTCATTGGGATTCACGTCCTTGGTTCCCACATTTCGCAGCGACGCCGAGGTCAGCCCACCACAGGCGGAATCGAGTCACCTTGGGCAAACGGAATGGCGTGATGTGGATAGCGCTGTGTCCTATGCCGTCGCTCGTGGAGCCAGGCGCATCATCCTCTCCGGCTGGTCAATGGGTGGGACCATTGCCCTGCTCACAGCGGAGCGCAGCGCCCACCGGGACCGGATCGTAGGGCTTGTCCTGGTAGGTCCTGTCACGAGCTGGCGTAAAGCCATCTCCGCAGGGGCGGTGCGGGCCGGGGTGCCGGCGATTGGTGCCGGCCTTGTTATGCGTCTGTTGCAGGCTCCCTCATTCGCGAGGATGCTCGGGCTGGAGGAACCGATCGATTTCGATGCGCTTGACTGGGTGGACATACCTAACCGGGTGAAAGTCCCGACCTTGGTCTTGCACTCGACCGCAGACCTAGAGGTTCCGTGGGAGATCTCGGCCGCGTTCCAACGTGCGAATCCGGCCACCGTCACCTTGATTTCACTGCCCGAGGCTCACCACACCCAGGAGTGGAATGCCTCGCCTTCTACCTTCACCAGGGAACTTACGAGTTGGGTCAGCAGGACGATCTTGACTGAGCGGAGCTAGGTCTGCGTGTCTAGCTTGGCCTCAATGTGGCTGATCCTGCCCTGAACAGATTCCGGGAAGTCCATCAAGTTCACCCGCTCGTAGTTGTGCAACACAATGAGGCTTTTATAGACGCCATTTTCGAGCGTTTCATTGAATAGGTCCCATGCCGGACTGACTCGTGATCGATCTGCATTAACCCGCATCCTCAATGCGGTCAGCCACAGAGCATCGATCATCCAGAGACGCAACCTCGGGAGCTGCTTCGATAGGAAAAGAATCAGCCACCCTGCCGCCGTCACTGAGAGGCCTACATAGAAAAGGCGGTCAAACCAAGTTCCGATCGCTCGGGCGACCCAGGGCGAGAAGTGGAACAGCACCACGTATGTAATGTGGCATGAAACAGCCACCACAACCACCATCAGGCCGGCAGAGAATGTTGCGTACGGGCCCTTTGCCTTGTGCCGAAGCATGTAGATGATCCTGAGCACGGTGAACAACAACGCGATCATGTACGTGCCGCTGTACACGGCAGTTGCGAGCTGGTCCATGTGGGTATCAATGAAGCCAGCAGCCGTTGGAGCTTTGCCCTCAATCAGAGCGAAGCTGACAATCATGATGGGAATGCTCAGCAACGGCGCGTAGTAGGTCCATCTGACAATGGGCACGTTCGCTAAACGCCGCACGCTGTCGTTGAAGAAGAAGATCGCTAGTAGCGCGAAGATGGCTTGAAGCAGGTTAGTCACGTTGACGCCACCGAGGTAGCGGTCGATATCTTCTAGCGGTGTAACCGTTCCCAGGACATAGAGCGCCGCGAGGCCGAACATCGATGCCACCCACGAGGCCCGGGACTCCGCCACCTTGACCACCGATGGGATCCGAAGGAGGCATAAGGCACTGAGCAGCGCAAAGAGCAACAGTTTCATGGTCTATCAGAGAAAAGGATCAGGATCGGACGAGCTGCGTGAACGGGACTTCTTCGACATCTCGAAAGCGAAATCCTCCACCCACCGTTCGACAGGATGCTTCGGAACGGACCGGCAGGTGACACTAATTGCGTCCGCGGTTTCCCTCAGCATCTCTTCAGAGAGATCCGGCAGAGCCAGGGCAACCCGAATGCTCTCCAAGTAGATGTGTCCGAGCTCGTGGTAGATGCAGTGAAGTTTGTATTGCTGCGACTTCTGCGGGGGGAAATAGACGTTTATGCGATCTTCAAATTCGGCTTTGAAGGCCGTGAGCGCACCCCAGGACTCGTTGTACTCGATCAGATTGATCGGCTTCTCGCAGATCACGGTCAAGCGTTCGACGACTTCCTTCATCGACGTCGTGCCGTTACCGCACAACTCCCGAACCTTGTCCTGAACCGGTGGGAGAGTCATTCATCCTCACCGTTCATCGACGCATCGATAATCCTTGTGATCGTCCGCAGTGTTTCCGGCGAAGTCGCGCCCAAGTTTCTCGCGGCGAAGTTCTTCACCTTGAGCTTGCGCATCTGCACAAGGAACTCCATCCGCGCTTCTACCTCGGGAGGAGTCTCACTGTTGAGATCACAGAGATAACTGGCCGGTACGGCAAAAACGAACTCTGCGATGCCCTTCAGGAGTTCCTGGTCGGTCACCAGGCTGCCAGTGCCATTGATCAAGTATGACCACCGTGTTCGCGACAGCTGGATTCCGTGGGTCGAAAGTGCTTCTTCCACATGAGGGTAAGTGAGCGCCGCGTTGTTGTCCGACTCCCAGATATCCACCAGGATGCCCATGCGATCGGCTAGGCGCTCTTTCTTCTGTTGTTGCGTAAGGAACACGCTGCGGGCCCCATTTCCCATCGTTAAAGCTCCTTCAGCCAAGGTCAGCTGCTTATGGTGCGGCCACTACACAGAGCAGGCGGACAGCTGACACAAAATTTTACCTGATGACATTCATAGCGTATAGGCCATGAGTAACTACTGAGTTGTGCATGTGCGGAGCATGTCTGTAGGCTTTCGCTTACTTGAGTTCTTGGGGAATTCAAGTCGATGCCGCCGGCCAACACGTCCTGTATAGCTACAGTTCCCTGAAGCCGGGGGAAGGTGGTTCGCACACATGGAGGAATACCGCGTGCCCAAGCTTATTGGGAACAAGGCACCGCTGAACTGCCTTGTGTTGCCAGACCAGCATTACCGAGCCTGGCCGGCAACGCAGCGGTACAACATGTCCTTCGGTGAGTACGTTGGTGCTTTGATAGACCGCGCGGAAGGGCGTCCAACAAGCTTGATGGGATGCAACAGGGGGTATTGCCTATCGAAGAGACTTGGGACACCAAAAGCCAAAGAGCTGACTGTGTCAATGTGTCCGGCCGTGTCGTTATGGACCCGGTGGGCGACGGCGGTAATGTTTTCATCCCGGAAGGCTGGCGAAGCGTTCAGCTCGGCGGTGACCTGGGGGATCTCTTCGGCGGACACGTGGCCGGCGAAGCCGAACTCACCGAGGCGCTGGGCGACGAAGTTGGTGTTCGTGGTCGGGGCGCCTTTGTCGACGCGGTGTCGGGTTGATGTGTTCACGCCCGTTTGTATGCGGCGCAGCTCCAATGTCGTCGGCCCGACACTGGACTCAATCGTTTCAGAAAAACGCGACACGCGGCCGTTTTCTGAAAACAAATACCCGAACTTGTAATTCCGTGGTGGTAGCTTCAAGACAGCCGCATGAAGGATTCGTTTATATCCGGCAGCAGCTGCAGCACCAACGAACAATGAAGCACTACCGGCTCTACGGCTCCGGTATGAGATTCAAAGGACTAAGCACATGACGGCAGTAGCAGTTAATCGAGGCGGCGGGCGCCCCAGCAAGGGCCTGCGCAAATTTATTGGCTTCCGAAGCCCGGAATGCACCGCTGACGGCATTGCCAAGGTCGCAGCAGCCAAAGGCCTAACCGTATCCGAGTACGTCCTGTCGGCAGTGGAACCACAGCTGCAGTCTGACCTGGCGGCACTTGATCAGCACGAGTACCAGCAGGAGCTCCCCATCGCATTAGCCTCTTAAAAAGTTGAAGGCCCGCACTAGGCGGGCCTTCGAAGCTTCTGATTCACGAACTGGATTTGCTTGCCGGCGAGACAGTTCGTAAATCCTAGATGGACCTTCTCAGGTCCTTCAGTTTTGCTATGAAACCGATCTGGCAGGATCGGCCCTTTGCTATTCCCTGAACAGGAACAAAGTCATCGTACATGGACAATCGTGTGCGCCGCCAGCTATATCTGCCGCTGGCGTGTCGCGCAACTCTTACTCGGCATGCTCGCCCGCTGACGCGTGGGCCGCTTTGGCGCCTATCCTCGCAGGTCAGCCGCGTGTTCGGCTCTCCAGAGACGGTGGAAAGAACTACCCGCAGAAGCACGAGCGGGCTCTCACTGAGGCGCTGCCCACATTCCCTGCGGCCGTCAGGATATTCGGAAAAGACGGCACCTGCGCCGCGATCTTCCTCGACTTCGACTCCTCGGTAGCCGGCATCGACTGGGTTCTCGCCGACGTCCGGGCCGTCCAGAGGTGGCTGCACTCGGTCGGGGCCCGCTGGATTGAGGACTACTCCCCCAACGGCGGCCGCCACGTTTACATCCCGCTGGAACAGCGGGTCACCTTCGCTGAAGCGCGTGATCTTGTCGAGGCGCTGGGCACCCGGTACCGGACCCTGGACAAGACCCCGCACCAGAACCTTCTCCACGGCTGCATGCGCACACCCGGTTCCCCGCACAAGCGCGGCGGCCACCAAGAACTCGCGATGAGCCTGTCCATGGCCTACGACGTCGCCCGCCGGCCCAACTCCGCCGGCATCTGGGCGGCTATGAACGCTGACCTGGCGGGGGAGATCAACGCGGTCCGTGCGGTCCGCCTCGAGACGACCTTCACTCCCGTGGCCGAGGATGCGCCGGCCGTCACGCACCCGGCCCGCCGTATGTCCCGCGTCATGCAGCTGATGGCCCAGACCGGGCTCTACGACACGAACCGGTACGCCACCGATTCGGATGCCCGCCAGGCGATCGTCACCGGGGCCGCGGCCGCCGGCCTCCAGCTCCTGGATGTGGAGCGCCGCATGATGCAGGGGACCTGGCCAGGGCTCGCCTCCTTCTATGCCCGTTATGCCTCCCGCCACCGGGTCCCTGCACTGCGGAGGGACTGGATCAATGCGGTCAACTACCTGAGCAAAAACCCCTCAACCGGGGACGGGAATAACAATGTCCGCAGATCCCCCACAAGCCCACCAAATACACAGCGCCCAGCACTAAAGGGCTTGAACCAAAACTCGAACCCCGATGCTGAGCATCGGTTCATCAGGACCTGGCGGAATGCGCTACGAATCAGGGAGGTGAACTACACGGAATCCCGGATAGGAATGGCACGAAGAATGGTGCTGAGGTCACTGGGGGAGGCGGCCCACATGACAGCATCCCGGTTCATCGAATTCGGGGTTCGGTCCATTGCCGTGGCCACCGGCCTCGATCACACCACGGTGGCCCTGCACTTGAAGGCCCTCCGGGCGGAGAAGGACCCCCTCATCACCCTGGTCGAGGAAGCCCGCGGGACCAAGGGCGATCTGTACATGCTCACCGTCCCCGAAGAGCTGAAGACCGCGGCCGAGGACGCGTCCTGGCAGAAAGGCAAAATCCACGCCCTGCGCCCGGCATTCCGGGAATTGGGCCTGCCGGCCGCGTTCGTCTACGAAGCCCTGGAGCACTCCCCCGCACTGCCGATCACCGACCTCGTCCGGGTCACCCGGCTCTCCCGCTCAGCGGTCAACGAAGCCTTGGAAATACTCGCCGCTTGGAACCTGGTGACACGGAACGCCGGCAAGTCCTGGTCGGTGGTGGCAGCGACGTCGCTGAAGCAGCTCGCCGAACACCTTGGGGTTCTTGAAGCCGTCGCTGCGCAGCTGCAGCGTTACCGGATCGAGCGGATCATCTGGCGCGAATGGCTTGCCAGCAACGTCAACACCGTCGCCGAGCTCCTCTCTCCCGGGGAGGACTACCCATGGGAAGCCTTCGAGGGCCCGCCCGATGACTGGGCTCTCTCCGACATTGCGTTCAGCAGAGCCGGGTAGGGCCAACGCCGAAGGTCTGCGCTTCGGCAGCCACTCCCCCACCGCAGGACCGAATTCCTGCAGCGCACAGTTTCATGCCATAAGGACTATGGGAAGTGAGGCCGGAATTCACACTCGGGCGTGTAGCCTCACTCCCCCGCTGCTGGACCCGCTTGGGTGTGGAGTCTGAAGACGGCCGAGACGAGGCCGCTCCGTGACGGGGCACCGAATTCGGTGACCTTCCCATCCAGCCAGGCAACCTGCAGCCCGTCGAGTCGCAACTGTATCTGAATGCCTGCCTCTCCCCTCTTTCGGGGTGCGCGCCGGGGCATACCTGAGCTGGTCAGCTCTATATCAGCAGTGAACTCCCCCGCGATCTGCTCGTCGGTCAGAGTCTCAAAGGCATCAATGAGGAGGTCGGCATATGTGGTCCGGCCCTGGTAGACCGCATCCTTGACGTCCGCCAGCAGCTGCGGCGGCAGGTATACGCCGACGTTGCGCAGCGCGCCGGGTACCGTCTCGGATGCCTTCTGTACTGGTGCTGGTTTCTGTACTGCAGCGGCCTTCTTGGCTGCCGGCTGCCGCGGTGCGGCCTTCGGGGCGACGGCGGGCTCTGACGCCGGCTCCGGCTCATCCCCCTCCCCCACTTCAGGGGGAGCCAGCTCGACTGTAGGCGCCTGCATCCCCTCGGGCCTGGGTTCGACGGCGGGCGGTGCCTGCATCGGCTCCCGGATGGGGGTCTTCACGGACTCGTCGGGGGTTGTTGCTTCCGGCGCTTGGGTGCCCCTCCCCCGCTTCGGAGGCAGCAGCCCCTGCAGTGCTACCCCGCGGGCGGGTGCGACGGGCGCGAACGCCCCGGCAAGGCTCTGGCGACCGCTCATGCCTGGTTCCCGCTCTCGATCTCGTTCAATCGGGCCAGGATCTCCCCGGTCAGCTGCTCGTATTCTTCAGCCAGTCCCCCGGCGTTGCGCGAGAAGAACCCGTCAGTCGGCTTCTCCCCCGCCCGCAGTGCCTTCAGGCGCTTCTTCTGGGCGTCAGTGACTGCGCCCTCCAGCTCATGGAACAGCAGGCCCTTGCGGCGGGCGTCGGCGCTGGCGCTCTCCAGATTCCGGATCCGAGTCTCGAAGACCGGTGCGACGGTACCCAGCATCTCCTCGAGGGTGTCACGGACGCTGCGTTCCAGGCGAAGCGAACGCGGTCCGACGCCGAAGAGGACGATGCCGGCCAGCTGCAGGTTCGGGTTCCGGTCCCGGACGGCCATGAAGCGGCGTGCGATGCGCTCCACACCGTCGATACTCGCGTCGTCGGAGCGGGTGGGTATGACGACTGCACTGGAGATCGCGAAGGCACCCTCCACGAGGATCCGCTCCCCCGGCGGCGTGTCGATCAGGATCAGGTCGTAGTCGTCCGCCAGCGGCGCCAGAACGGCGTAGAGCATGTCCCCGAAGTCACCGGCATCGGAGCGGCTGGAGCGGGAAAGCATGATGCCCTGGATGTCCTCGAGGTCCTGCCCGCCGGGGATGACATCAAGGTTCTCGCGGACGTTCCGGAGGATCATCGGCGCGGTCCCGGCAATGAGTGCCTGGAACAGTTCCCGGCCGCCCTGACGTTCATAGCCGAGGTCCCGAGCCAGGTCACCCTGTGGGTCCAGGTCCACCATCAGGACGCGGGAGCCGGCCAGCGCGACGTACCCGCCAACGTTGGCTGCAGTCGTGGTCTTCCCCACTCCCCCTTTGCCGTTCGCCAGGGAAATGACCCGGTCAATTGCCCGTGTTTCGAGGGTTTTCGGGGTAACTGGGACTTGCAGTGATCGTGCCATCGGCCGGTGACTCTCCCTACGTGGTGGGTGGCTGGCTTTCCTGCCTTTAAGGCTATGTGCACTTCCGCGTGATTGATGGCAGTGACACGCATAAGAAGGCTCACGGTGCGTCCTGTCGGGCGGGTCATTGAAGGACACGCCGTACTCACCGTTGGACCTGATGCCTAACGCCAGGCTTCAGGTCGCGCATGGAGTCGTATGGGGACTCACGTTGCCTTTCGTGTTGTTCTCTCTGCTGGTTGTCATATAGGACGACATGCGGTATCTCAAGCTGTGTGTTCAACTGCACTTAAAACGTTATGACCCATTTGGTTTAACGCGTGGAGTGAGGCGGAGCGAACTATTGAACCGGCAGTGGGGATGCGCGTGGTATGTACTGCCAGCGCACATGCTGGTCGTCCAGTTGGAGATCCGGCCCGGAATCAGGCAGGCATATCCATTGGCCGCATTGCCTGACGGACTACTCGACATGCAGTAGATGGTCCTGCGTGACTTATGGCATGGCTTATGGCATGAAGTCCGATTGATCCAACGTAGGTGCCCACGCTAGCGCCTATAGGGGTTCCCGCCCGCCGGCGCGCCAGTGGGCACGCCCCATGCTATCGGCGAAGCGGTGCAGTGGCGCCGCGGCAAGGAGCGTCCCTAATTAACCCAGGCGTGCGGCCGCCTTGCTGATGGCGACGTTGATGTCGATGTCGACCCAGCGCTCCACGGGCAACTCGGGTGCCTCGATGCTTCCTCGGAGCCGCGCCCTGGAAGGATTGGACCTTGTGCCCAGGGGTTGGACCCAGTCGTCGGGGTCATTCTCGCTGGCGATGGTGTTACGGTCTGCGTCTACGGCTTCGACGAATGTGACCTCGGAACCGTCTCTGAGTTAGCTGAGGGTGGCGCCCTCACCTAGGGGGCACATCGAGTACCTGGATGGCGGCCGATGCCGTGACCACGTCAGAGATCCTTGAGGCGAGGTCGTCCCGCTGCGCGTCAAGGACTTCCTGCTGCCGCTGCCAGGTCAGCTACTGGTTGCGGTCGCAGCGATTGACCTCATCGCTGGGCGGCGGGGGAGAGGGCCACCACGGAGTCAGAATGGTCGGTGCAGGCGAACTGCCGCCTTCGGCTCAGCCGCGGTCGACGCGGCCCCGTGCCGAGCTCACCAGGACCCCTCGTCGAAGGTCTCGCCGATGATCGTGGTGACGTTCGTTTAGCCTTCGACCGGAAGGCGGGTGAAACGCTCACCGTGGTAATCGAGTCACCTTGACGGATGAGGGGCACACCGGCCGAGAGTCCTTCGGCGAAGCGGACAGCGGCCTGGGAGTAGGCGTACATGTCCCCCTGCGTGGCCCGTCCGCATTAGTCCAGGCCCGCTGGGCGATGGCGCCGTTGTGGGTCTGCATCTCCACGAGGCGGGTAGTCAAGTATCGCATGATGGGCCCAACCCGGTTTCCGTTTGTCTCGAAAACGATCGTATTTGAGATGCCTGGTGCTCACGCAATCGCCAGGCGGCAGTCGATTGCAGAAAAGCCATAACAGCCCAAGGCGACATTGACGCGGACTATTCAAGCGCCGGGCTTTCGTCCCACGACCAAAGCGTTCTCGAAGGTCTTTTGCTGGGTGTGGTTGTGTAACGGGTTGGGGGGTGACCCATCCGGGGTGGGGGTGTTCCCGAAGTACTCCTGACAGACCAAGCCGGACCCGTTACACAACCACACCACCCAGCGCCCAGGTTCTCCGTCGGGGCCAACGGGCAAGTGATTATGGCAGTTTGTTTTGGGACCGGGTTTGCAGTTTATTTGGGGCCCACTTCACGGCTCGCCGGTTGATGAATCGCAGTTTCAGTTGAGCCCACCCCACCGTTGGTTCCATCAGAGTGTTTTTCCGACAGTGGAAGGCAGTGATGGAGTTGAGAGTGGAGCTGTTCGCGAGGATCCGCCGCGATGCACGGGTTCGTGGGACGTCTATCCGTGCCTTGGCCCGTGAGTACAGGGTCTCGAGAAGGACGGTTCGGCAGGCTTTAGCGGCCGCGGAACCGCCCGAAAGGAAGCGTTCCTCTCGTCGGGCACCGAGGCTTGATCCTTTGAAGGCCGTCATTGATGCGATGTTGCTAGCCGATTTGGACGCTCCGCGGAAACAACGCCATACCGCGCAACGGGTTTTCGACCGTCTGGTTGATGAGCACCAGGCGGTCATTTCGTACTCATCGGTCCGGCAATACGTGAAAGCCCGAAGGGCCGAGCTCGCCATAGAGACCGGGAACGCACCGGTTGAAGCTTTCATCCCCCAGGAGCACGCCCCGGGCGCGGAGGCCGAGGTCGACTTCGGTGACGTATGGGTGGACCTGGACGGCGTGCGTACCCGTTGCTACATGTTCGCTTTCCGGCTTAGTCACTCTGGAAAGTCCGTCCATCGCATATACCCGACCTGCGCGCAGGAGGCCTTCCTGGAGGGCCATATCGAAGCGTTCCAGGTCTTGGATGGTGTCCCGACCAAACACATCCGCTACGACAACCTCACTTCAGCCGTGACTAAGGTTGTCTATGGTGCCGGGCGGCAGCGGGTGGAGAACGAGCGTTGGGCCCTGTTCAAATCGCACTTTGGCTTCGATGCCTTTTACTGCGAACCGGGAATCGCCGGCGCCCATGAAAAGGGCGGGATCGAAGGCGAAGTGGGCAGGTTTCGCAGGAATTTCCTGACCCCGGTGCCCGCAGTAAAGACACTCGCTGAGCTCAACGACAAACTCCGTATCTGGGATGAGGAAGAAGACGCCCGCAGGATCTTCCAACGGCTGCGAACGATCGGGCAGGACTTCGCAGCCGAACACCCCTTGCTCTCGCCTCTGCCGGCAGAGCCCTTCGACCCTGGCCTGGTGCTGACTCCTCGGGTCGATCGATCGTCGCTGGTCACGGTCCGTTCGATGAAGTACTCGGTTCCGGCGCGGTTTATCAATCGGAAAGTCCGGGTGTCCCTGCAGGCGATGCAGGTGAAGATCTTTGACGGCCGGACCCTGATCGCGACCCACCCACGGACCGTGGGCAGGGGACGACAATGCGTGCAGCTGGACCACTACCTTGAAGTACTCCGGATAAAGCCTGGCGCGCTTCCGGGCTCCACAGCATTGGCGCAGGCCCGTGAATCAGGAGTCTTCACTCCGGCTCATGACGCGTTCTGGGCTGCCGTCCGGAAAACCGACGGTGACACCAAAGCGATCCTGGAACTCATCGATGTGTTGCTCCTGCACAGGGCCCTGGACGCGTCCGATGTCATTGCCGGGATCGCCGCCGCCCTATCGGTGGGCGCGGTCAGCGCCGACGTCGTCGCCGTCGAGGCCAGGCGCGTAGCCGCCGAACGCAGCGCGCCTGGGTGGGTCCAGCACGATTGCGATTCCGGCGCCAACGAAGAAATCGTCGAGCACCGGATTGTCAGTCTCACCCAGCGCCGTCTTGCCGACCCGGCAGCTGTGATCGCTGGTCTGCCACCAGACACGCGCCCGGTCCCGACGGTTGCTGGCTATGACCAGCTACTCGCCAAACGTGCCACCCATGCCACCGAATCCGGCCCGGCAACCAATTCCAAGGAGCAGATCTCATGAGCCCAACCACGCCTGTTGTCGTGTCCCAGACCCTGCGGCGACGCCGTGGACTGACCGAGCAAGCCGCCGTCGCTGCGGTGGACCAGGCTTGCCGGAGGCTCCGGTTGCCCACGATCAGGGCGGTCCTGGACGAAGCACTCCATGTCGCTGGCAAGGAACAGCTCTCCTATCAGGGCTTCCTCGCGGAGCTACTTCTGGCGGAGTGTGATGACCGTGACCGCCGTTCCTCGATCCGAAGGGTCAAGTCAGCGGGATTCCCGCGGGATAAGTGGCTTGGGGATTTTGATTTTGAAGCGAACACGAACATCAACCCGGCAACAATCCACACCCTGGCCAGCGGAGACTGGATCCGCAAGGGGCAACCCCTATGCCTCATCGGTGACTCTGGAACCGGCAAATCCCACCTGCTCATTGGGCTCGGCACCGCGGCGGCCGAGAAGGGCTTCCGGGTTAAATACACCCTCGCCACGCGGCTCGTGAACGAGCTCGTCGAAGCCGAGAACGACAAGGCTCTGGCCAAAACCATCGCCCGCTACGGCCGCGTAGACCTTCTTTGCATCGACGAGCTTGGCTACATGGAACTGGACAAACGAGGGGCTGAACTCCTTTTTCAGGTCCTCACCGAACGTGAGGAAAAGGCGTCCGTTGCCATCGCCACCAACGAATCCTTCAGTGGGTGGACCAAAACCTTCACCGACCCACGCCTCTGCGCGGCCATCGTGGACCGGCTGACCTTCAACGGCACCATCATCGAAACCGGAACAGACTCCTACCGCCTCGCCCACACACTAGCCCAACAAGCCGCCGGGTAGACCGCGTTAGTTGAATTCCGAATTATTACATCCAAATTATGCCCGAAAGCCCGTTATCTGGAACGAGTGCCAACTCTCAACAGGGCAATGGGTAACTGAATGCGGCCGCTGCCAGCGGCTTTCCTCAGAGGTGCAGGCGCGCGAAGAGAGCGTCCCGGTTCCAAGAAAGTAGGACACCACGGCGGGCCACTCGGAACCCCGGCCAGTCGAACTCACGGATTGTGCCTCGGCAACCGCACCATTACGGGCGAATCGTCAGCAGAAAGAATCCCTAGCAATTCTGATCGAGCCCTGCTGATCCGCTTCCACATGGCCCTTTCACTAGAGCCAGCAAGCTCTGCTGCTTCAGATGCTGTCATTCCGCACCAGTACGTCAGCGTCAAGGCGGCACGTTCGTTTGATTCTAGACATGTGAGTGCGATAGCGATCTCTGCTGTTTCGGAGTCAGGAGCTGAGAAATGTTCAATGTCCGCAAGCTTAAGCATTAAGCCGTGTTCACGCAGTTGGCGGCGGTACTCGGTTCCGATGAGGTTCTTGGCGGCCGCGTACAGCCAGCCTGGGGAGTGTGCACATTCCCTGTCCAGGGCTTTCCAAGCGAGGAGGAAACACTCGGAGCAGATGTCTTCGGCGATGTGGCTGTCATTGACCCTGCGACGAATAAACGACAATAGTCGCGGGTAGTGCCGCGCGAAGAACTCGTTGTATTCATCCGTGTCATGACCCGTGTCGACCTTTGCGTCCCCCATGCGCTCGTCCGATTCCCTCTACAGGCCGGGGTCCCGGACGAGTTTTCTGAAAGCAAAGCGCCTGCAGATCATGGACACTTTCCCCCATACATGGGAACCGAGACCGTGGAAGACTTCCCGGTGGCAGGATCGGTGACTTTGATGACAACACAGGCTGGCCCCTGGACGAGGAGCATGCCGGGAAACTGGGTCACGTTCTCGGGGCAGGAATTGATGGTGTAGGAATGTGGCAGTTGAATCCGCCCCTCGCGTAGGGCTTGGTTGGACTCCCATTCCGATGCCGCGGCAACTACCAACTCCGCGTTAGAGGGACTGACTACTTCAATGGTTCGTTTCCCGAGGCCAGCATCGACCGTTATTGGCGCCTTCCAAGCACCACGTATCGAACCATCCGGTGCCCTATATGCTTGTCCTTTTGTCTCATTGTCGATGGGCCACGAGTAGCTGGGCGGGCTGCCCTGCCACGCCAGCGATGAAACGCCTTCCGCCCCAGGGGCCGCAGGATCATAGGTGGGGTTTCCTTCCCACGCATCTTCGCAGCCAAGTTCGGTCGGAAGGCTCGCCGCGAGCGGATCCCCGGGCGGCTCTGACGGGCCGGGTGTGGGGGAGGAACAACCATTGATGGTCAAAAGCACGATGGCTAAAAGAGCCAGCCTGGCTTGGAACGACCACATTTTCATTGCCCTCCCCCGATGAGCATTTGCTAAATGATGTGGATCAACAACAACACACCAGTAGCTACCCCGGCAAGACCCTCAACCCGTCCGAAGGGACGAATTCCTTCAATGACCTTGTCCGCCGCGCTTGTGCTGCAAGCAAATGAATCGTCGAACGAGGTGGCCACGGTCGTCACGATGCGTCCGGTGCCGAATGCCAAGAGCGTAAAGAGCGCCAGTGTTGTATCTCCTTGGGATGTGGCCCACAGAGCACAGACCACGAACAGCGGGGAAGCCAGAGTTGTCACGAAACCAAGCCCAAGGAAGTACCCGAAGACACCCATGTACCGGACTGTCCCCCAGCGTTCCCATTCGCGTCTGACTTTCCAACCACCTGGAGCGACAAGCGTCGGGCGCAGGATCCGGAAGGGTGCGGCCACCAGGAGCAACGCAGCAACGACCCAGAGCGGAATCTGAATGATCTGACCCAACCCAGTGAGAATCAATGCAGTCGTTGCCGCCCCGGCCAGTACTCCAACCGAGTGGACGGTGATCGTGGCTGTAGCCTGTCCGGGCTGGCCGGCCAGCCTGATTGCAGCATTCCAACCGCAGTTGGTTCTGGCACCTTGGATCCCAATGAGAAATGCCACGATCGCGAAACCTATCGCCGGGAGCCGGGTCCAGGAATCCAATTTCAGGACGCCATAGCCCGCGACTACCACGAGGACCAGTGAACCCATAACCAATGCAGCACCCAAGAGTACACGCCCGGTGCGAGTACCTTCACTGCTCTGCTTCAGTGCTATTTCAGTCATCGTAGTTTCCTTATCCGTAGCAAATGCAAGCCATCGAACCGGAGCCCCCGCCGTACCAGGAGCAATAGCAGTCACAGCACTTCCCTCCGCCCGAATACCAGCAATAGTTTCCAGCCGAGGAACAGCCCAGGTTGTACGGACTGCAGGAGTGATAGGTTCCGCTTGCGCAGTTGCTGCCACTGCAGAAGGCGCTGCTGGTACTGCGGCAATCAGGGAGGCCTTGGCAAGGGAACGCCGCGATGGCTGCTGTTTGGCCCAAGCTCACTCCGGCCACTGCCCCAAAGACACCGGCCAATGAGACCCTCAGCATCTTCCTGCGGTTAATTGCGCGGGTGAAATTAATGATGGGACTGCTCATGACGCCTCCTCGACGGAATGGCCCTTGTCCAGCTCTGCCACATCGAGGACCAGTTGTGGCTCTTCGGCCAGCTTCAGCGCCCAGTCGATTCCGGCCCTGCCATTTATGATGGATTTCCCTGCAACGGTGCCTTCGCCATCGACTACGATCGCGAACGGTGTCCCGTTGACCTCATACCGGGACGCCAGACTGGCCCGTTGGTCCCACACAACCTCAACGCGTCCGCTAAGCGGCCGCGACCAGGCCGTAACGTCGGCCTGGCGTCCGGAACATAGGACCAGCACCCGCGCCAAGGAGGTGGACAAGTCATAATGGGCAAGTTCATCGCGGATCTGCGCGCAGAGCTCGCAATCTGTATCGGCGAAAACCAGCACGGTGGGCTGCGCGTCGGGTAAATAGAGGTCCTTCCCCTCGACGCTCTTTCGGCCAAAGGACAGTACAGAGCTTCCCACCTCGGGACCCTGACCTGTCTTGTTCTCTGGCTTGTTCATGTAGAGCTGCCCAAAATGCCGATACAACGCCAGCACGGCAATTGCGATCATTATCAGCAGAATCCATGACGCGACGGCGCTGATTGTCAGAAGTAGAATCATGCTTCTTGTGTCCTCTCCGAAGATTCCCCGCGTGTTCCGGGTACCCAATTGAGCTCGGTCCGCAATCTGCGGCGATAGTCGCCCAGTCGCAGCACCCCGCTGGACATGGCGAATATTTGAATCCCGGTTACCGCAAGGAGCACACCAACGGTGGTTTCCATTGCAGACGGGAACTGCGTTGCTGGGGAGAACACGAGGATCAGCGAACTCGCGGCCACAGCTGCTGCACGAATGGTTCCCACAAGCGGCAATTGGTGGTCATCGATCTTCCCAAAGCACGCACAACTTGAACGTGAAGTACTCCACGAACGGAGCTGTACAAGGAGAAACAGCCCACCCGCGATGGTTGCAGCGATAGCCCCCGGTCGCTCCAACCCCGGAAGCAGCAAGCAAACAGCAATGCCCAACTCGACGGTCACGACCCCGACGAGACCCGCCGTCAGCGCCCTTGCCGATAATCCGGACTTCGCCAAAAAATCGGTGAACCGGACGGGCGCGCTCAATTTTCCGACCGCTGCCAACACAAAAATGGTCGCGACTGCGACTCGGAGCACAGTCATCTCAATGCCCTGATCAACGGAACCTCGCTGGCAGCATCCAGGAGGCCGGCTGCTCCCTGAATGTATGAGGGCGAACACCGGATTGCTAACGCACTGCCATCAGGGAGCTTGAACAATAGTGAATGCTGGGTGGAAGTGTCCCAGTGGACGGGACCCACGATAGTGTCCCATTGCCCTTCGCCCGGCCCCGGAACCCAGTGCCCGTCAAAGTAGTCGGCCTGGAGCCTTCCCAGCGCGAAGCGTCGCGGCTCTTTGGATTCCACAAATGCCAGAGCGGCACCGGCCGGGGAATAGCAGACGGAGAGCATCTTGGTCTGCTCGTAGCCGGTCCCGACTTTGTATCTGACAATGACTTGGCCAGGGTCGTCGTGGAACTCGATCCTCGGCTGCCCCTCTGCGATTCCGAAGTAGGAGTAGCCCCCTGGAGGCTTGCCCATCTTCAAGGAATCAGTTGATACCACCATTTCCGTCCTCCCCACCTGCTTGCGACGATGAGTAGCCGCGGTGTGCGGACGGACCGAGGGTCCGGTAAATTCCAGCAGGAGCGGCATTCTCTGGTGAACGTTAAGTTGCCGCTGAGCCGGTAATCCTGACATCGCGACTTCGACTTTTTGAGAATGGCTCCTTAGGACATATCAGCAGGAGCGTTCGTGCCCATCGCCCGTATCCGTTTGCACGCGTTCAGCCACAGCCGCGCAGCCAGGGTGCCAGTCGAATGGCTATCCCAGAAACCAAGGAAGTGAAACACCTTGATGGGAACGACCGCGCCAGTTATCCGTGCCCGGGGGTCTTCCACAGCGACCCCGGGTGGTCTCCGATAAGGCTGCGATCCCAGGGCGAAGTGGGCTCAAATTAGATTGACATTCTCAGGGCAAGAGTCTGTGCCCTCAGGAGACACCGCTGCTGACCTGCGCAAATCGCAATGAGAGGTACCGGTGGACGTCGAGCCCAACCCACCCCTGCACAGGAGCAGGAACCCATGGGGAATGAACGGCAGATGGAATGATGGGCCCATGGATATTGTCGGTTTTCTGGAAGCACGCATCGCCGAGCGGGAATCAGCCATCCGCGAGGGCTCTTTCGTCTTGCGGATCTTCGACGATCATGAAAACGGAAGCGAAGACAACTCCTCCCTGGGCAAGCGAATGCTGGCAGAGTGTGCCCAGAAGAGAGCCATCGTCGCCAGCTGGAAGGAAGCTGCCGACGCCGAAGGGATTAGCGACCCCAGCGAAGCCGAAGGGACAGTTGCCATTGCCCGCCGGGCCATGCTCACCATCCTCGCAGGCTCCTATCGGGAGCACCCGGACTACGAGCAATGCTGGTCATCCGGTCTGCCAACAGACATAGCCAGCGAATCCGCGAAAGAGTGAAGCGTACAGCCGAGTCGGGACGAACCCCCTTACGCCGGGATGTCGGCTTCTATGGCTACGACGGAGGCTGAGCGTCAGCACCACGGGACCGGGCACCTCGTGCCAGCGCACGGCGAGGTTTTTGTCCGGGCTTCCTGGGGCTCTGCCTGACCGGCAGCACTGGCCGGCGATGAAGGGGATGTCGTGGGTGGCTGCGAGTCCGCGCTCCGCGGACTCGGGTGAAGATGCACGTTCACGACACTACGGTCGCCCCCGTTCCGGTCCGCATGGGGGGCTCGGTGCATGTCATGCTGATGTCAGGGCCGCGGGGAGCTCGGTCAGCGCGGTGACTGTGACATTCAGGAGCCTGAAAGTAGCTGGGGTAGCTTCCCCCATCCCTGTTCAGTCATGCCGTGCGCAGACCCGCGAGGGCGGCGCCGTGGATGTCCCGTATCGGCGGGGTCCGCGTCTTCGACCGAGAGCAGCCACTGAAACTCGTCACGGATTCCGGCATCGCTGACCACGTTCTTGGCCTCGGAGAGGAACACGCTGGTGCCTAGGTGGGCGATAAGGTTCCGGTCCGCGGAGGGTTGGTGGTCGAAGTTGAACTCCTCCAGGTCCTTGTGCGCGGGAAACCTTGCGGCCTTGATCCGGGTCGCCGCTCCGGAAGCTTCGCGTTCGGAGACTTCACGGGAGAGAACGGCTGCCAGGTATTCCTCGTGGGACCCGCCGGCGTCCCTGGCCTGGTCCCCGAGGCGGCGGAACCCGTCGCTGATCCGGGGTGCGCGCAGGGCACGGGCGTAGTACTCGATCTGTGAGGGTGTCCCGGTCATGACGCCGTCTCCAGCAGCCCTGGCCGGGTCCTGGCCGAGGTCGATGCCGAAGATCTCGTCGTAGGCGGCGAGATCCCGGATTTGCACGGCTTCCTCGGGTTCGGGGCGGCGCACCCGCTGGGTCCGGAAGTCCCTGCGCATCTCTGCGGCCCGGGCGACATGGGCCGGATCGGTCACCACCAGATGCCGCGCCCAGGCCCGGACGTGGGTGGCGATGATGACGCCGTCATGGGTGACCCGGACGGTGTCCAGATCAGCGGTGACATCCACGATCCGTCCAATGAACGAGGGGTCCACGGAATAGTCGTTGGAGAACACCCGCACGTAGTAGTCCCGCGGGAGCCGCCCCGCGTTGCGGAAGACCGTGTCCGGGGTCACCGGCGGCAGTTCACGCATCCTTTCCCGGTCCAGGACGATCAGCTCGTCGGGGCGGCCGTGGCGGGACCGCGAGTAACGGTGGTTGGCCGTGGGCAGCCAGTCCTCCAGCTGGCCGTTGAAATCCCCTGGCGAGCGGAAGTCCCGGCCCGGCATAAAGCGTTGCCGGAAGAACCTGTTCATCCGCTCGACCATGCCCTTGGACTCCGGATCCCTGGGCGGGAGCAGCTTGACCTCCAGTCCCAAGGATCCGGCGAACGCGGCCACCGGCTCCGTGGGACGTCGCCGGCCGATGCCGGATTCGTTGTCCCACAGCAGCCGGGACGGGACGGCCTGCGCGTCCTGCAGCAGAGTCCACATTCCGCCCAGAAGGTCGGGCGTCGTCCGCGACGGCAGCATCCGTGCCTGGATGAATCCCGAGAACGCCGAGGTCATCACCAGCACAGGTGGCGTGTCAGTCTGGCCCTCACCGACGGGCAGCGGATCATGCGGGAACCACAGGTCGCACTGGACCTGGAATCCCGGCTCGTGGACCAGACGGTCGGCCGGGTCCGGCGGCGCGTATTCCGGCCGGATCGCGGCGACCTTCGCCCGGAACAGCGATGCGGAACCGGACCAGCCCACCCGCTCCGCGAGCGTTGCGGCTGGCATCGTCGGCGTCTTCACCAACAGCTCCCGCACCCTGGGCGCAAACGCATCAAAACTCGATACTCCCGGTGCCCGCTGGTACTTCGGCGCCCGATCCGACTCCAGCGCACGCTCCACCGTTCCGCGGGAAACCCCCACGATCCTGCCGATCTCACGCTTCGAGTGCTTGCCCGTCGAAAACAGGTGGCGTATCTCCGCCCAATCATCCAAATTGCTCACCTTCCATAATGGTCGGTGGCCCTATTTTCGGCTGGCGTTAACAGTTCCGGTTCCAAGGAAGTGGAACACCCTATGAGGCGAGGCTTTCAGTTTTCCGTCTCGTGCCCTTCGGGGTCCTCCAGGGCTTCCATGGCTAGTGCAAGGCTTTGAAAGTCAGCTGGGGATGGATCCTTTACCTCGTAGAGGTAGGTATCGAAATCGAAGAGCGTGGCGGTGCCGCCGTGAATCCAGTATCTGATCCATAGGCTGTGCAGGGTGATGGCGTATTGTTCGATGAGATTTCGCGCTGTTTGCCTTGGGTCATTCATGGTTGCTGCCCCGTTGCCGCTATGCCCACCGTCTCACCTGACAGGCAGGCTCTTTGTAGGTAATTTACCGTGAGGCCTGTTCTTGGACAACGGAAGTTGCACGACTTGGGGCTCTAAACCACACCGGTTTCCGGGTCGAAGGGTTCGTGGGGCGGTGGCAGTGCACTGAAGCGCCGGCAACACACTGAGATTCGCACCTGCGGTTCTCAAAATCCGATTCCCGGACCCAGAACCGCTGTACGAATTCGAGAACTGACATCGAGAAGCTTCTCCTGAACGGCTAGCACGTCTTCAGCTCTCAATTGGGAGCGTTCTCGAAATCCTTCGTTATCGAGAAGTCATTGCATCTTGGGCATGTGGGTCGTGGCGTACGTGCAGGCAGTGCGCGATGATGGCGATAACGACGGTTAGGCCGGATGCTCGTCGTTTCGGAAGGCAGGAATCTCGATGGCTTGGGCAGCGTTTTCCAGAGCCGGGGTGGTCGTCCTTGTGGCCCTGATCCTGGTCATCCTTACGATCACAACTGTGGCGCTGCTGCTTGCCGCGCAGCCGCATACAGACCGGATCGTCGACTGCATCCCTGGGTACCACAACGTTTCGGGTCCGGCCAGCGATTGCATTCCCAACGCACCCGGATCGGCGCCGTCATCCTGAATCAGCTCAGGCCATCGTCGTACGCGAACGCGAACGGGGACGGGAGAGGGATGCCAAATAGTGCTGCGAAAAAAATGCCAGATATCTCCGAAGAGCACATGCATGGGATTTTTTGCAGCGGGGGAGTGGCTGAAGGGTGCCGCGGTGGGACACACCAATCCGTGGCGCCGTGTGCTCCGAATCACAATCGACCAGCGGGATCTTCTCACCGGCCGTTGACCAAGGAGCGAATTGTGAATCGCAAATCCGTAGTGGCCCTCGGGGCCTCAGCCGTCGCATTGATCGCCGCAACCACACTGGCAGTGGGGCCTGCGCAGGCCCATGACTCCAACTCAGAAGAGAAAACAGTCACCCTGACCGCCAAGCTGCGGCAACTCAACGGCTCCGGGGCGTCCGGCACCGCCACCGCAGTCGTTAGCGGTCAAAAGATCAAGCACATCGAGGTGCACGCCAAGGGCCTGACTCCTGACGCGCCGCACGCCCAGCACATCCACTACGGCAAGCAGGCCGAAAACGAGTGCCCCACGCTCAAGCTGGATACCAACAAAGACGGGCGGCTGACCACCCTCGAGGGCGTGCCCGCCTACGGGCCGGTCGTCGTGTCCCTGAATACCACCGGCGAAACCACCCCCGCCAGCTTCCTGGACGTCACGCGCTTCCCGGTGTCAAAGGACGGCAAATACAACTACAGCCGCAACAACATCAACTTCACCGATGTTGCAGGAACCGGGTACCCCGGTGCCGGAGGTACCGGCACCGCCAAGCAGATCGCAGACGCCATCCGCGACGGTAAGGGCGTGCTGGTCATTCACGGACAGGACTACGACGGAAACGGCAAGTACAACTTCAGCAACCCCGAAGGCGCGAGCGAGCTGAACCCGAACCTCCCGGCAGAAGCGACCGACCCGGCCGTCTGCGGCGTCCTCGAAGAGCACTAAGCCGCCCCCGGGTCGCTGACCTGGCGCAGTGCCCCGGAGCAACACTAAATCCGATGGTCCGCCCCGGTGGAGCGGGCCATCGGCCTGCGCCGACCCGGAAGCCACGCTGAGGTGGACCCATAGTGACGGAGACGAGGCAGTGGGGCCATCCCCGCTAGCCGGGCCGGGACGGATAGCAGGTACAAGCCGTTGCAGCCGCCATCCGTCCGGCCCGGGTACAGCAACCGGCAAGGTGCAATGGCGCGTTCCCTGACCCTGGCAGCCCCGCCTCCGGCCAGGCGCTGGACCAGGGCGAGGCCGGTGGGGGTCCGGGCCAGTGCCGCTCCAAGGACGATTACCGGCTTTTCGGATGACCGAGCGCAGGACCAGCGCAACGATGATGACATCGTCGGCGTACCCGATAACGGGAAGGAAATCGGGTACCAAGTCAATGGGCGAGGCGAGGTAGACCAGCAGCAGGATCAGGCGGACACGGACCCCGCGGGGCAGGCTCCGGTCCACGGCCAGCCTGCGCAGCAGGGTCAGCAAGTCCGACAGCAGCCGCAGGGCTTCCTTCATGCCCACGGTTTCCGGGTGTTTACGAGCGTAGAGGGCCAGAAGGACCAGCAGTAGGGCATAGATCAGGACTACGCCACCGATAAGGGCAATCGCGGCGTCCCACCAGTTCATGCCGTAACTTCTTCGGTGGTGTGTATGAATATTCTGGCCATGGGGTGTCTGACTCCTTGCGATGGATCTGCCTGGCCGGAATCTTCAGAACGGTGATGACAGGAAGCCAGGTATTACCGCCCGAGCCTGGTCCCGGGCTTCCGGCCCAATTTCCCCCTTCGCGGTCTTGACCAGCGACCGTGCGCTAGTGCCGCCATATAAGTCAGGAGGAGGATACCGATAAATAATCCAAAATCAGATCCCAGCAGGAGGTTCACGGAAAGAAATATCCCGAAGGTGGAAATTCCCGTGATGAAGAGTGTCCGCTCCGCCCAGATGTCTCCGCTGCGGTACGAGAAGCCCGCCAGACTGGCGATGGCAATTCCGAGTCCGATGGCAAAGGCACCCCAGGACCTGAATACCATTCCCATCCAATCGAACAGCGCAGGGTGAAGGCTCCGCAACTCCTCCGGCGTCATCCCGGTGTAGCGCTGGTCTTCTGGCAAAAGTACGACGGCAGGCCTGAGTAACACGAAGGCTGACCCCATCAGGACAGCCAGTACGCCTATGGCTACAAGAGTTACCCATGCCACTTTCGGGGGTGTTTGATCGTGCACAGCGTTCCTACTCGTCCAAGGATGTGAATTATTTGTAAACATACCCAATGAGCGAGGCCGGCTTCGGCAGGATGATCCCGCTCAAACGCTGCAAAGTCAGCCTGCGGGCGGCTGCAGTGCTCGTGCGGTCAGGAGGGGTCGGCGGGACGGAACGTCATTCCGCCGTCGGTGGAGACGACGAGCCCGCTGGCCGTGGCAGCCCAGATCGATGGGTTTGCCTCCGGGCCCTTCACGGCCGCGACAGCCTGGACTGTGTCTTGGATTTTGCCTTTTCGGGTCCAGCTCGCCCCGGCGTCCGCGGAGGTGTGGACTGTCCCGTCGGGTTCGACTCCGACGGCTTCGGCGGGGCTGGCGAAGGCGGCGAACTGGACCACGGGTCCGGAGTCCACCGTTGTCCAGGTCTTACCGCCGTCCGTTGAGCGGCGGATCCCTTGCGGGGTGGTGGCCAGGACAGTGTCGCTGGTCGGGTTCCCAGCGAGGACGGCCGGGACGAAATCGGCGGCCACAGTGGTCCACGTTTTTCCGTCCGGGCTGGTGCGCAGTGCGCCGTCGAAGCCGACGATCCCGGATTTGGTCGCGGTGAGCGCATGGAAGTCGGATTCACCCTGACGGGAGAGCTTTTCCCACGTTTTACCGGCGTCGGTGGATCTGATCAGCCCAAGCGGGTTGGCCAGGTCGGAGCCTTCTCCGGGGTGGCCGGAAGCGTAGAGGACGCCGTGGTCGGTGCCGCCGGTGAAACCCATCAGGTCGTTGGTGGCGCCGATTTTGGCAGCGGGCTGTTTCGTCACGTCGAACAGGCCATCGTGGGTGGCCAGGAGCACCTGGCCGGTTTCGCTGCTGACGCTCAGACCGTGAATGTGCGCGTCAGGCATGGCACTGCCGGTGCTGCCTGTCGGGGAGGGGCCGGCCGGGACGGAGGACGGACCGCATGCTGACAGGGCAAGGATGAGGCCGGCGCCGGCTGCCAGGACAACTGTGGCGCGGACCCGGGAACGGGCGGGATTGGGCATGAGGGCTCCAGGGATTCAGAGGGGTGTGGCAGGGGAAGGGGCGCCGGCCCGTGACGGGCCGGCACCGGAGGACACCGGTCAGAGGGTGGCCAGCAGGTCCTGCATTTCCTTGATTTCGGCCTCCTGGGAGGTCACGATGTCGTTGCTGAGTTTGATCGCGTCAGCGTTCTTGCCCTGGGAGACTTCGGTCTTGGCCATCATGACCGCACCCTGGTGGTGGGCAACCATCTGCGTCAGGAAGAGCTTGGCTGCCTCGGTGCCCTGGGCGGACTGGAGCTGCTTCATGTCGTCATCGCCCATCATGCCGTCCATGGTGTGGCCGGCACCCATGGTCGCGGGTTCGTTCCAGTTCTTGAGCCAGCCGGTCATCTTGTCGATCTCCGGTGCCTGTTCGCCCTTGATTCTGGTTGCGAGGTCAGTGACCGACGCGGGGATGTCCTTCTTCTGAAGCATCATCTCGCTCATTTCCACCGCCTGTTCGTGGTGGGGAATCATTCCCTGGACGAACATGGTGTCGGCCGCGCTGTGTTCGGCAGCGGCAGCCGGTGCGCTGCTGGACATCATCCCCGGGCCCTGGCCCATTCCCGGCATGGAGCTGGCGGAGGAAGCGGAGCTGCTGGGCGTGACGGAGGGTGTGGATGAGCCGGTTGAGCAGCCGGCGAGGGCGAGTGCCGCAGCGATGGCGGTCGCGGAAAGAGTCAGAAATTTCGTGTTCATCATGGCTGTTTAAGTCCTTCAAGACGTACGTGGGCGCGTGGGCGCCAGGGGAGGGTGTGCATCAGTGATGCGCCCGGCCCAGAAGTGAGTCAGGCAGGTACGGGCGCCGGTCAGGTCACAGCGCGGGCCCCTGTTTTACGTTCTGCTGATGCAGAGTTCGCCCGGCGAAGGACTGCCGGGAAGATAGGACCGCCGCGCGCTGATCGTGCTCGGCGTCCCTGCGCCGGGTTGACGGGCGATGATTCCGGTGCCCGGCAGCGGAGCAGCCAGGGAACTGGTTTTCGCCGACGGGGTGCACGCCGCGGACATGGACTCCATGCTGGTGCAGTCACCCGAATCCGCGCACTGCCCGGACCGGGCACCTGCCTCGTCCTGAGCTGCGGGCAAGCCCGGGGCAGAGGACGGCCCGGGAGGATGTTCTCCCGGGTGGCCGGCCGGAGATGACTCGTGAGGGGCGCCGACGGATGCTGCCGCCATGGGCGGGGAGTGCATGGCATGGGTGGCGGTCATGACATGCATACCGAAAATCCCGGCAATAAGGGCCAGGACCGCGGTAAACAGGCCCGCACGGCGAAGGAACGCGACCGAGGTGATGTGTGCCGGTGCGGTCATGACGGTCCTCCCTTCCGTTGTGGGCTTCCAAATCAAGGCTACCGGCCCTGCGGCATAGCACTTACCGGTACAACGAGCCTGCACCGGATTCTGTTTCTGCCACCCGCCGGTGCAGGTGATCAGGCGGGATCGTCCGACCTTGCGGTCAAAACCGTGCGGGGACCACACTAAGGGCAACAGTTGCAGGACGTGGCGGAGGGCGGGGCTCATGGGCGGGGATGGTGTCTTCATTATCGTGGCCGGGGTGGATGGTTCGGCCCCGTCCCGCCTCGCCCTGGAATGGGCAGTCACGGAGGCCCGCCTGCGCAACGGCCAGGTCAGGACCGTGACCGCGTGGGAGTTCCCGCCCGCAACCGTGGGGATGGAAGGGCTGGTCTGGGACCCGGACGTCTTCCCCCAGGCCGCGCGTCAGCTCCAGCACGAGGCCCTGAAGCGCGTGGACAGCGACGGCGTGACGGTTACCGGTGATGTTGTCCAGGGCAACGCGGCCGCCGTCCTTTTGCGGGCGGCCGAGAATGCTGACCTGCTGGTTGTCGGTTCCCGCGGTCTCGGCGGTTTTACCGGATTGCTGCTCGGCTCCGTGTCCACGCAGGTCCTCCATCACGCCCCTTGCCCGGTGCTCGTGGTCCGGACCCGGTCCCGGACCGCCGGCGAGGAATGAGTGATCCGTTGACCCGCAAAGGGAGCCCACCCGGGGAAGGCAGCGGCCGTGACCGGTGACCACTCCTCCCGCTTGCATCCTCCGGGCGGCCCCGACGGCGGGACGGCTCCGGAGCGAACCGTCCGGGGTCGGCTCCACGCGCTGTGGCACACGGTGGTCGGCGCAGTGGGCCTGATCATGGGCCTCCTTCCACACGTCCTGCACCACATCGGACTGCTCGCCGGCACCGCACTGGTGGCCGGATCCGGCGGCACCGAACTGTTCGGGGCACTGGGGCTTCTGGCATCCATCCCGATGCTGGTCCGCCTCTACCGGCGGTTCGGCAGCTGGGTCGCACCGGCGCTGGGACTGGCCGTCTTCGCCGCCATGTTCTCCCTGTCGGCGTTTGTCATCGGCCCGGCCATCAGCGGCACCGGAGCGGACGTGACCCCCGGCCCGGTACCCACCACGGAGCACACCGCCGAGCACACCGGAGGCCACTGACCGACCTGGACATCCGGGAACCGGGTCCTTCACCGGGGTTGTTAAGGGACCGTGGAACCGCTACTTCGCGCCGGTCAGGACGTAGCCGGAGGAACGCACGGCCTCAGCCAGCGCCTCCTGGTCTGCGGTGCCGGTGACACTGAGCCGCGACGTGCCGCCCGGGACCAGCTCGACTGTTGCCAGCTCGACCCCGGACACCCCGGACACGGCCTTCTCGACGGTCTGGACGCAGTGTCCGCAAGTCAGCCCTTCCAGGGCGTACTGCGCGCCGGAAGCTTGAACCTCCGGCGACCCGGCCGCCGGAGTCGCAGCCTGCGTTTCGTCCGCGGGGGAACAGCAGCTGCAGCCGTGCTCTGCCGTGGAGGTCAGGGGGAGCTGGGTTCGTGTTTCGGTTGTTCCGCACATGTCAGTTTTCCTTCGGAGCGAGGGATAAATGGGGCTGTTGTGGTTGAAAGGCTGTAACGGCCGGGGGCCTGGACAAACCACGTCACTGACAACACTTAAAGAATACCCCCTAGGGGTATGTTACACAAGGGTCCCCTCGTGACGGGGCGGGCGCCGTGTACCGCCCCGCACCGCGGGCCGTCAGGCTCTACCTCCTAAGCCATGTGGGGGGCGATACTCAGGGTATGAGCAGTTTTCCTGAACCGCGGGAGTTCCCGCCCGGGCGGCCGTCCCGGCCGTGGACGCGGGTCCTGCTCACTGTCCTCGTGGCTGGAGCCAGCGTCTACCTGATCTCCAACCACTGGCGGCACGTCCTGGACGCCCTGCCGTACCTGGGTGTGGTCCTCATGATGGGCATGCACCTGTTCATGCACGGCGGCCACGGAGGCCATGGAGGCCATGGCGGCGCCGGCCGGGGCCCGGACGGGGAAGGGGCCGGGCATGTCCACTGACTACGGATACGACCTGTGGTGGCTGGTGATCCTGAATTCGCTGATTTTCATTGTCTTCGCTTTCAGCTTCATCAGGCCGAAGACGAAGCTGGACTGGCGGGCGCTTGCCGGCTATTCCGCGTTCATCGTGGCGTTGTTCACGGAAATGTACGGTTTCCCGCTGACGATTTATCTCCTCTCGGGCTGGCTGGGCAACAGCGTCCCCGGCCTGGACCCCCTGACGCACAATTCCGGACATCTGTGGCAGGACCTGTTTGGCTGGCCCGGGGACGCGAATCTGAGCCCGTTGCACGTGCTCAGTAATGTCCTGATTGCGGCGGGCTTCAGCCTCCTGTATCTGGCATGGCGGGTTCTTTACGCCGCGCAGGCCAGCCACCGCCTGGCCACGACCGGCCTCTACGCCCGAGTGCGGCATCCGCAGTATCTGGGATTCCTGACAATCATGCTGGGATTTCTGCTGCAGTGGCCCACGTTGCTGACCCTGCTGATGTTCCCGGTCCTGGTCATCGTGTACCTGCGCCTGGCCCGGAAGGAGGAGCGCCTGATGGCCGCCGACTTCGGCGAAACCTATGCAGCCTACCGTCGGCAGGTCCCCGGGTTCTTCCCCCGGTTTGGACGCCGTCCAGCCGGCACCGGACAGAAGCGGCAGGAGGGCCCGTGAGAACAAGGTGGTCGGGCACGGCGGAGGGGATGGCACCATGCTGTTCCTGGCGGTAAAGAACCTGGTCCAGGAAAAGACCCGGCTGCTGATCAGCGTCGGCGGGGTCGCGTTCAGCGTTCTGCTGATTATGAGCATCCAGGGCCTGTACCAGGGCTGGAGCAACAAGATCGGCGAATACATCCGCACCGTGCCCGCCGACTACTGGATCACCCAGACCGGAGCGACCGACATGTTCCACACCCCGTCCGTGCTGCCCCTTACCGTCCGGGATTTCCTCACCGGTGTCGAGGGGGTCGCCAGCGCCAAGCCGTTCAGCGGCCGCCGCGTCGCGTTCGCGCACAACGGCAAGGACATCAACCTTTACGTCATCGCCGACGACACGGAGAACAACGTCGGGGCCCCGGCGCGGGTGGTTGAGGGCAAGGCAGTCCCGGACAAGGGCGAGATCATCATCGACCGCGTGGTCGGACGCAGCGAAAACATCCGGATCGGGGACACCATCCCTGTCGCCGGCAGGACGCTGAAAGTCTCCGGCTATTCCGAGGGCGGATACATCCTCAGCTTCTCCTTCGCGTTCGCCACCAAGGAAGACGCCGAAAGCATCCTCCAGCTTCCCGGAGCCACCAACTTCTTCCTCATCACCGTCAAAGACGGTACTAACGCCAACGACGTTGCCTCGCGCATCGAAGCCGACCCTGCGGTGGACGCCATCACCAAGGACATGTTCGTGGAAAACAACACGAACATCGTCCGGGACACCTTCCTGCCCATCATCCTGGTCCTGCTGCTGATCGGAATCGCCGTGGGTATGACCGTCATCGGTCTGACCATCTTCACCTCGACCATCGAAAAAGCCCGCGAATACGGGGTCCTGAAGGCCATTGGGGTGAGCAACCGCCAGCTCTACACCGTCGTAGTGGAGCAGGCCGTCACCGCAGCCGTGCTCGGGTACCTCCTCGGGGCGGGACTGGCCCTGGCCGTCAGCGCCGCCGCGGGAAACTATGTCCCGGAGTTCATCACGGAGATCCGCTGGCTCGATGCCGCCTGGATTTTCGCCGTCACCGTGACCATGGCCGTGGTGTCCTCGCTGCTGCCGGTCCACCGGCTGGCCCGCATCGACCCGGCGGAAGTGTTCCGCGCATGAGCGTCGTCTCGGTCGAAGACGTGTCCAAGACCTTCGGGGCCGGCCACACCGCGGTGACCGCCGTGGACCACGTGTCCCTCAGCGTTGACGCCGGGGACATTGTCCTCGTAATGGGACCCTCCGGGTCCGGAAAAACAACCCTGCTGTCCATGATCGGCACCCTCATGTCCCCCACGACGGGCCGGATCCTCATCTCCGGGCAGGACACCTCCACCCTCAAAGCCGCACAGCTGTCCAGGCTGCGGCTGCGGGAGTTCGGCTTTGTGTTCCAGACCTTCAATCTGCTTTCGGCACTGACCGCGGAGGAAAACGTCATGATGCCCCTGATCACGGCAGGGGTACCCCGGAAACATGCCCGGGGCAAAGCCCGGGTGGCGCTGGAGCAACTCCAGCTCGGACACCGGCTGAGGAACCTCCCCCGGGACCTCTCCGGCGGGGAGAAACAGCGCGTGGCCATCGCCCGGTCCCTGGCCAACGACCCCCGGCTGATCCTTGCCGACGAGCCAACCGCCAACCTGGACGCCAAGACCGGTCAGGACGTGACCTTGCTCTTGTGTGAAACGGCCTGTCGGGAAAACAGGGCCGTCATCATCGTCAGCCATGACCAGCGGCTCCGGACCGCCGCCAAAAGGGTCATCACCATCGAGGACGGACGCCTCACAGCGGAAGAACGCGGGGAACACGACCGGCACTGCCGCATGCACCCCGGAGCGGGATCGTCATGAAAATGACGGACGAAGAGCTGCTCGCCTCGCTGGCCGACCCGGCCGACCCGGCCGAAGACTCTGCCCGGATGGAACGGATCAGAACGGAAATCGACGCCGGATTCCACCTGCTCTCGGGCCGGCTCGGGAAGGCAGTCGCCGTCTTCGGATCCGCGCGCCCCGGACCGGAGGATCCCCGCTACGCGGCGGCCCGGACGATGGGTTCACGGTTTGCAGAGGCCGGGTTCGCGGTGATCACCGGGGGAGGCCCGGGCCTGATGGAAGCCGCCAACCGCGGAGCCGTGGAAGCAGGCGGCACCTCCGTCGGTCTCGGCATCGAACTCCGGCGCCAACAGGCGCTGAACCCCTACGTGGAGGTGTCCATGACCTTCCGGTACTTTTTCGCCCGGAAACTCATGTTCGTCCGGTATGCCTCGGCATTCGTTGTCCTTCCCGGCGGATTCGGCACCCTGGATGAACTCTTTGAAGCCCTGACACTCGTCCAGACCGGAAAAATCCACGAATTCCCCGTCGTCCTGATCGGCACCGAGCACTGGGCCGGGCTCATGGCCTGGATCCGGGAGCGGCTCCGCGACCGGGATTCATCGCCCCCGATGACATCCGTCTGCTGCGGTGCACCGATGACATCGATGAAGCCGTCGGGCTGATCCAGCAGTGCCACCTGCGCCGGCTGGCCCTCTGAGGCCGGGGCTGACGATGCGCGGCCCGGGCGCGGGACAGGGCAAGGGGGCGCCCCGCCCGGGAACGATGCTCTGGATCACCGCGGCGTGGGGCCTGTGTTTTCTGGCCATCCGGCTTGGCCTGCAGGATGCGCCGGTCCTGTGGTTCGCGGCCCTGAGGGCACTGATCGCGGCAGCGGCACTGCTGCTGGTCTGCGTGGTTCAGCGCCGGAACCTGCCCCGCGGGTGGCGGACCTGGGCGCTGATCACACTGATGGGGGTCACGAATGTCACGGTGGCCTTCGCCGCAATGTTTGCCGGGACCGCCGGGATGGCCATCGGAGCCGCAGCGGTCCTGGCCAACGCCCAGCCCCTGCTGATCATCCTGCCCGCCTGGTGGGTCTACGGCGAGTCCCTGTCGGGACGGACCGTGCTCGGGGTCAGCATCGGATTCGCCGGCCTGCTGGTGGTCGGGCTGACCAGCGGCGGCGGTTCCGGTGCCTGGTTGGCCCTGCTCGCGGCCGCAGCCGTCACCGCCGGAACCCTGCTGGCCCGGGGTCTCGGCGGCGCGGATCTGGTTGCGGCCAGCGCCTGGCACTTCCTGATCGGCGGGGCACTGCTGGCCGGGATGGCCGCCGTGCGGGAACCGGTGCCGACGATCAACTGGACCCCGCAGTTCATCGCGGTCTTGCTGTTCCTGTCCCTCGTGGGGACGGCGGCGGCGTTCCTGGCCTGGTTCAGGGAAGCCACGCGCTCCCGCCTGGACCTCCTGACCGCGTGGACCATGCTCGTGCCCGTCATCGGCATCGCAGCCTCCCTGGTCCTCCCCGGGGAACGGCCGCCACCGTCGGCGGCGGCCGGCACCGGCCTGGTCCTGGCCTCGCTCTGGCTCATGTTCCACCAACGCAACCGCCGGACAGGCCATGGCACGGGGACCAAAGACTCTGACGTTGCAGGCCAAACGCGTTGATAGTGAGCCGCAGGGGCACAGATGCGTCCGCGGGCCGGGAGGAGACAGCGATGATGTATTGGGACGGGAACATGGGCCTTTGGGGGTACATCCTGATGGGGGTGGGCTTTGTCCTGTTCTGGGCCGCCGTCATCACCGCCATCATCCTCTTTGCCCGCTCCATGGGCGCGGGCAACCGCAGGTACGAGGGCGGCGGACCGGGTCCGGGCGGTGCGGAGAATCTGCTCGCGGAACGGTTTGCCCGCGGCGAAATCGACGAGAGCGAATACACCGCCCGGCTCAGCGTGCTCCGCCGCGGCCGAGGAGCGTGACCGCCGGGGTGTCCGCAGCCAGGACGGTGCTTGACGTATACCCCTAGGGGGTATACGTTCAGCTTAGCCGGAAAACGTCGTCGCGGGCGAACCCCTCTACGCACTGAAGGTCCGGCAATAGGTGGACAAACCCGTTGCCCTGCCCGGATCCCTCATTGCCAAAGGACGCACAATGCCTGCTCAGCCCACGCCCGCCCGGACTGCTTACCAACCGACAGCGGCCAACAGCCGCAGCCTGCCTGCCGGGCGGACGGCCCCGGCAGCAGCGGCGCTGAAGGAGGAGTGGTGACCACCCTTCTGAAACGAACCGTCGTGGAAGTCCGCGGCCTGCACTGGGCCAGCTCCAAAGCGGTCGTGGAACACGTCCTGCTGCAACGGCCCGGAGTCGCCGCCGTCGATGCCAACCCGGTCGCCCAGACCGCGACCGTGAGCTTTGACCCGGCAGTGACCTCCGTGGAACAGATCTCCGGATGGATACGGGACTGCGGATACCACTGCCGTGGCGAAGCGGTCCCCGACCACGTCTGCTACCCGATGGACGAAACAGGACCCACACCCGGAACGGAGCATGACAACGCCGGCAAGGCCGGCCATCCGCCGTCCGGACACGTCCACCCCGGAGCAGCGCATCCGATGGAGCATGTGCTCCCGCCGGAGCCTGATCACCAGGGAATGCACCCGGGTCATGCGCCGGAAACGGCGGAACACCACGCCGGCCATGCCCATCCTCCGGCGGACAGCCATGCCGGCCACGGCCCGGGCCCGCACGGTACGATGCCCCGGACCCCGCAGGAGATGATGGGCCACGGCGGACACCACGGCGGAATGTCGATGGATGACATGGTCAAGGACATGCGCAACCGGTTCCTGGTCGCGGCAATCCTGTCAGTGGGCGTGACGCTGTGGTCCCCGATGGGCCGGGACATGCTCGGCTTCACCGCACCGACCCCGTTCGGGCTTCGTGACGACGTCATGGCCCTGATCCTGTCCCTTCCGGTCATCTTCTACTCGGCCTGGATCTTCTTCGACGGCGCCTACCGGGCGCTGAAAGCGCGCACACTGGACATGATGGTCCTGGTCGCGATCGCCGTGGGCACCGGATGGCTTTACAGCGTCTGGGTCACCCTCACCGGCGGCGGTGAAGTATTCTACGAAGCCGCCACCGTCCTGACCTCCTTCGTGCTGCTGGGCCACTGGTTCGAGATGCGCGCACGCGGCGGCGCGAACGAGGCCATCCGCACGCTGCTCGAGCTCGCCCCGCCGGTCGCGGTCGTCATCCGCGACGGCGAGACGGTCGAGATCCCCACCTCCGAAGTCCAGACCGGGGACCTGCTGCTGATCCGGCCGGGATCCAAAATCCCCGTTGACGGGGAAGTTGAGGACGGCCAGTCAGAGGTCGATGAGTCCATGGTCACCGGCGAGAGCCTTCCGGTGACCAAATCCATCGGCTCGGAAGTCATCGGCGCCTCCATCAACACCACCGGCACCATGCGGGTCCGGGCCACCAAGGTCGGAGCCGACACCGCCCTAGCCCAGATTGTGGCGCTCGTCCAGGAAGCCCAGAACTCCAAGGCCCCAGGCCAGCGGCTGGCCGACCGGGCCGCGTTCTGGCTTGTCCTGGTCGCCCTGATCGGCGGAACCCTGACGTTCGCCGCCTGGCTCGCCCTCGGCGCCGGAGTCCAGACGGCCCTGCTGTTCGCGATCACCGTTGTCGTGATCACCTGCCCCGACGCGCTGGGCCTTGCCACACCGACGGCCATCATGGTCGGCACCGGCCTCGGCGCCAAACGCGGCGTCCTGTTCAAGAACGCCACCGCCCTGGAAGTCTCCGCCCGGATCGACACCGTCGTGATGGACAAAACCGGCACCCTGACCAAGGGCGAACCGGAAGTCACCGACGTCGTCGTTGAAGGAATCGGCGAAAACGAACTCCTGGCCCTGGTCGCCGCGGTGGAGCAGGAATCCGAACACCCGCTCGCCGCGGCCGTGGTCCGGCACGCCCGCGAACACGGCGCACCCGTCCTGGCAGCCTCTGATTTCCTCAACGTTCCCGGGCACGGGGCCGGCGCCACCGTGGACGGGCACCGGGTCCTGGTCGGCAACCGAAAACTCATGGCCAACGAAGGCATCGACCTGGGCCCGTTGGCCGCGGTCCGCGATGAGCTCGCCGACACCGGACGGACCGCCGTCCTCGTAGCCGTCGACGGCAAGGCCTCGGCAGTCATAGCCTTGGCCGATGCCGCGAGGGAAACCGCGGCCGCGGCCGTCGCGGCCCTGCACGAGGCCGGGATCGAGGTCGTCATGCTCACCGGCGACAACGAAGCGACCGCCCGCAGGATCGCCGCCCAGCTCGGCATCGACACCGTCATCGCCGAAGTGCTTCCCGGAGACAAATCAGCGAAGATCGCCGAACTTCAACAGGCGGGGAAGAAAGTCGCCATGGTCGGCGACGGCGTCAACGACGCCCCGGCCCTGGCGCAGGCCGACCTCGGCATCGCGATCGGCGCCGGCACCGACGTGGCCATCGAAACCGCCGACCTCGTCCTGATGCGCTCGGACCCGCTGGATGTGCCCATCGCCCTGCGGATCGGCAAGGGCACCCTGCGCAAAATGCGCCAGAACCTGGGCTGGGCCGTGGGCTACAACGCGATAGCCCTGCCTATCGCAGCAGGGGTCTTCGCCTTCGCCGGCCTTGTCCTCAGCCCGGAAATCGCGGCCCTGTCGATGTCCGGATCCAGCTTCCTGGTCGCCGTCAACGCCCTGCTGCTCAAGAGGCTCCGTCTGCCCCGGCCGGAAACACCCGAGGCGACCACCGCGCGTACGTCCCAGCCGCTGGCCCCGGCCGGGACCCGCTAAGCGACCACCACCATGGACCTCCGCCTCATCACCCGGGTGCTGTTCCTGCGGGCCGCATGGCGGAGACGGGACCACTGGGACGCCGCCCAAATCACAGCCCACCAGGACCACGCACTGGAGGAGCTGCGCCGCGCAACGTACGCCGGCTCAGAGTTCTACCGGCGCCATCACGCCGGCCTGCACGATGCCCCTCTGGACCAGCTGCCATCCGTGACGAAAGCGGACCTGATGGCTCACTTCGACGAAGCCGTCACGACACCAGGCCTGAGGCTGGCAGATCTGGAGAACCACCTACTGTCCCTGACTCAGGGCGGGGGAGACCCGGGGGTGCCGTGGAAGGGCCGGTGGTGGGCGGCGGCAACGGCCGGAACCACCGGCCGGCGCGGAACCTTCATCTGGAACCGTGCCGAATGGGCGACCGTCCTGGCCTCCTACGCCCGTGCCAACGACTGGGCCGGGATCTCCGCCGGCCTGACCCGGCCGCTAAAAATGGCGTTGGTGAGCTCCCGCGTCCCCACACACCAGTCCGCCGTCGTCGGTGCCTCGTTGCGCTCCGGACTCGTCCCCACCCTCCGCCTGGACGTCACCGCACCCATGGATGAGACGGTCGCCGCGCTGAACCGGTTCCAGCCCAGGATCCTCGTCGGCTACGCCTCAGCACTGGAACCCCTCGCGGCCGAGCAGCTCGCCGGCCGGCTGCACATCTCACCCCAAGGCGTGATGTCCGCCTCCGAAGTACTCAGCCCACACACCGCTACCGAACTGGAAGCGGCCTGGGGGAGTGCACCCTTCGATGTCTACGCCGCCACCGAAACGGCCGGAATCGCCTCCCCCTGCACCTACCGAAACCGCCACCTCTACGAGGACCTGCTCATCATCGAACCCGTCGACCAGGCTGGCAGCCCCGTGCCCCCGGGGACGACCGGGGCAAAGCTCCTCGTCACAGTCCTGTTCGCCCGAACCCTGCCACTGATCCGCTACGAAATGTCCGACACCGTGAGGCTAGGCGGACGGGGCTGCCCCTGCGGACGCGCCTTCACCATTCTGGAGGACATCGAAGGGCGCATCGAAGACGTCCTGCAGCTCCCAGGCAAAGCAGGCAATGTAAATGTCCACCCGAACGTGTTCCACCACGTCCTCGACCAAGCCGCCACCGCAGGCTGGCAGGTCATCCAGGAGACCTCGGGGCTCCGGGTCCTCATGGTCGGCCTCGCACCCGGAGCCTCCACCCAAGGGGTTTCGACTGCCGTAGCCAGCGCGCTCAAGGAAGCCGGTGTAGTAGACACCCCGGTGGACGTTCAGCTGGTTGAACGCGTCGAACGGACCGCTATGGGGAAAGCACCCTTCGTGCGCAGGCTGACGGGCGGCCAATGACAAATCGGTCTGCCTGAAGCAAACCCCGACCGGGCTATTCGGCGAGGCATCGGGGCGGGACCCGGCCAGGTCCCTGGAGACGGTGACCATCCAAACGGTGAAGTCGTTGTGCCGGATGTCCAGTTCCATCGCCTTCCGAAAAGGCTCTATTACCGTCCCGGTGCCGTTGACCGACTTGCAGGCTCGAGTGCAGGCGACTTCTGAAATGCGGTGCAGACGACTTTTGAAAATGACAGCACCATTAGCTCGACGAAGCTGGTCTATGAGGTGGACCTTGCCACAGCTCAGTCTCACAACGATCGATTACTGAGACGGTCGGGCGGTTTTTCAGAGCGCGTCAGGAGTCTCCAGAATCTCGCGGTTCGACACACCCCTCCACAGTCTCAGAATGCCGTCCAACAACAGATAGTCTCACAACGGCAAATTGCTTGGCATTTAGAGAATACGGGGACGTCCATGGCTGTAATCGGGTACGCGAGGGTTTCCACCGCGGAACAGAACCTTGATTTGCAGCTAACTGCACTCAAGTCCGCGGGCGCAGCTCGGACCTTTGCCGATAGCGGTGTCAGCGGTTCAACGGTTGAACGCCCTCAGCTGTCCAAAGCTCTGGACCGACTGGAGGCCGGCGACGTACTCACGGTGTGGAAGCTCGACCGCTTGGGGCGCAACACCCGTCACGTCCTTGACCTCGTTGAGGAGATTAGGGAGCGGGGAGCAGGCTTTCGGTCCCTGACCGAAGGGCTGGACACGACCGGGCCCATGGGCACCGCTATGTTGACGATCATGGCCGCCTTTGCTCAGCTGGAGCGCGACACGATGATCGAACGCACCAGGGCCGGCCTAGCCGCAGCGGCAGCCAACAACCGCCACGGAGGAAGGCCCCGCAAAGTGGATGCTGCTGCTGTTGCCCGGGCTAAGGAACTCAAGGGCAAAGGAATTAACGCCTCCGACATCGGTAAGATGCTCGGAGTCTCCCGCGCCACGGTCTATCGGCACCTTCTCTAGGCTGCGCGGAATGGTCCTGGCACTCGGACGATCTATGTAGTCGGGAACTCGTCATTCCCCCGGCCGTGAGCAGCGACGTCCGGAGCTCGAGCAACAGGATGCCCGAACCTCCGTTGATGCCGACCTTGGCGGGCACATTCGTCCGTCGCAAGGCGCTGCCCCGACTGGCTTAGGGTGCTGTGGGACCATCATCGGGATCGCGGCGGTGAAGCAGCGAGATCACTTGTGCTCTTGTCGATCTGCCCGCCGGCAACCCTGTGCCTGATTCTTGGGATGGGGCTGGAGTTATTTCGGGGGTCCGGGACGTCATTACGTGAAAAAGGTCAGCCGGAACCCCGCATTCGTTCACTAGAGCCCGTTCACTAATGCCGTCGGCCGTCAACAGCTCCACGGCCCGAGGGAGTAGCGAAGGTGTTTCTACAGTTGAGATAAGACCAGGTTCAGCACGGCGCCAGCCCTTTGCAGAAACGGTCATCATGGCGTTTCTGTAAGAAACATCCGACAGACGTCCAAGCTGTCGAGCTCTGAAAAGGAGCGATTGGAGGCTGACCCGCCATTCTTCTTTTAGGCGGCCAAAGGTTCGCCACGCAGCAGCATTCAGAATCGTGGGAAGCTCGTCTCTGATTTCGACCTCGGGAACCAAGAATTCGGAAGCAAACCTGTTCGCTTGCTCTTCGACGATGCGGCCACCGGGTTCTGAATCGCCGTGCATGACCAGATGACCGAGCTCGTGCGCAGCATCAAAACGCTGACGGTAGTAGTCCTGCTTAACTGGGTTGAGGACTATGGCAGGTCGGACGGCGGTAGTGAACGAGTAAGCGTCGACGGATGCAGCCTGCTCGGGGCTGAAAACGACCAATACGCCGTTGTTCTCAAGGAGACGGATCATATTTCGGATCGCTCCAGTCGGAAGGTCCCACTCTCGTCGGACTAACCGGGCAGCGGACTCGGGGCCGTTGCCGTCCAGATCAGATTCGTCGACAGGGAAAGCTGGAACGTTCACGTCGGGAAATTCGACCCGGGTTTCTAGTGCAGATGCGACATCCACGGCGAGCAGGCCATACGCGTCCGCCTGGTCACGAGCGATCTGAGTGGTCGAGCGGAGAGACCGGAAATGCGGAACGCTCTTCGCTGAAGCAATAGGAGAGGGTCGCGCAGAAAAGAAACTCGGATCAACTTGCAAGGTGAGTGCAAGTTGCGCAATAGCGGCTGGGCTCGGACGCTTGTCACCAATTTCCCATGAGCCAACTGCAGCAGGACTCATGCCGATCGCGGACGCAAGATTGCTCTTGCGCCATCCCGCTAGTTTCCGCGCAAGAGTCAGGCGGGAGCCGTCAAAAAAGGCGGCTGCGTCGGAGGCCCGGCTAGGTGCATTTATCGTGTAGTTCATTGGCTCTTAGCGTTCTTCTGCCGTAAGGGGCTGCCTTGCGGACTTGTTGGCGCGTAGCTTGACCGGTGCATCGGGCTCGTTCACGTGGTCGTCGTTCGAGGGCCCGGCGGGAGCAACTTGACGTGAACCACCCTTGACGGGAGGTGCCGTGAGAAGGTCCTGGGACCAGCTCCAGGCCGAACCGTCTCCGTGACTTAGACGGGGCATCCCGATCCTGAGTTCACCCTGCCAGGTGACGGGATCTTGCGAATGAGCCAGGACTAGCGTCAACTGATCCAGATCCTCAACATTTGGCAGAGTCATGGCATCTAAAAGCCCGGCATCTTCGTCACTGTGAAGTTCCTCGAACAACGAGGCCTGATCCGGGTTGAAGTTTCCCTGCTGTGCGACACGCTTCTTGGTCTGACTTTTCCTGTCCCACCGGATGGAGTCCAATTTTCCGTACGGACCGGAAGCCAGCAGCCACCGCATGCCGTCAAACGACCAGCCGATGCTTTGGTTCAGGTTGGATCGGCTGACCATATCCGCCTCAAGTACTGGCATAGTGTCGATTTCAGACTGCGGCAATGTCGCTGTGACGACGTCTCGGCCCTCTGCGGGCAGGGCATCTGCAGCCAGAGCGTAGCGGCCGCAGGAAAATACACGGTTGAGCCGATCGCGGAGGAGAGTATACCGAGTCTGCCCCACCCAACCCGCGTCGTGCCCTGACTCTTCTGAGTACTCTTCCGCTACTTGGCGCGCTGCCGAGCGGTATGCCCATCGAATGGCATCGAGAGTGCCTGCTTCTTCGAGCTTGCGGATGAGGTCATCTCGTTCGATCATGATTTCAGACTACACCATTGGCAGTATTTTTGTACCCAAACAACACTGCTGTTAGAAAATATGTCGAAATCTGATTGCTGGGACATCTATATGAATCCTGCAGGGCGGGTAGCGGCGGGGGGATCGCGGTGTGCAGTATCGCGACTACGGCAGCGCCGCGGCGCGTGCCATCCTAGGGGTATGGCACGAACTTGGTTGTCGGTGACGGTGGAACTGCTCGGTGGTCGTGGCGAGGAGCTGTGGCCGTGGCCCGGGCGCATCTTCGCGGTCGGACCGTCGCACACCTTCATGGACCTCGCCAATGCCATCAACGATGCCTTCGCCCGATGGGACCGCTCGCACCTGTCAATGTTCACCCTGGCCGACGGCCGGGTAATCACTGACGAAGAGACGGGAGCCGAAATGGCCTCGTCGATCCGCGGGCCGATCATCGCACCAATTGACATTGCTGCTGCCAAGGTCGCCCGGACGGTGGAGCCGGGGGTTGAGTTTCAGTTCACGTTCGACCTCGGTGACGCCTGGACGCACCGATGCGTGGTCGGGGAGGTGAAGGTCGACCCGCTGGAGGTATTGGGTGTCCGTCCTGATGCCCCTCTGCCGTATTGGGGCTGGGGCAGCATCCCGGACCAGTACGGGCGCCGGTGGGATACCGACGACGGGGAGGGCCGGGCGCCTGGGAAACCGAGTCAGCCGCACCCGATGCTGCTGCACGCGTGGCCCGCAGAGGTGCAGGTGCCCGGGCTCGACTTGTCCGAGCTGCGGGAAGCCATCGCGGCAACAGATGCGGGCCGTTTCCTCGCGGCGGTGACGGGACACGACATCGATGACGCTCTGCAACAAGTGGGTGCCGGCATACCGATGGCGCTCGAGCAGAGACGCCAGGACGCCGAGACGGTGGCAGTGTCGGTCATTAACCGGCTGACTTGGCGCGACGGCCCTGGTGACCGGATGCTGGCCGAGGACCTGCTGGCCGGTCTGCGCCGCGAGCCGCTGACAGGCCGCGTGGTGCCGGTAGACCTGGACATGCTCAGCACCGTGCTGGAAGGGGATCCCGAGCTGTCGACCGGTGGCTACCTCGACCTGCGCACCGGGCAGGTGTACGACGACAGCGACACTGACCCGATGATGGTCGGGGAGGACGCCGCCATCGACGTGGAGGAGGAGCCGGAGCGTTGGCTTCGGCTCAACTGCACCGGATCGCGGAACGGCTGGCGGGACATGGCGGACTTCGCCGAGCGGCAGCACGATGAAGCCCTCCGAGAGCGGCTGGAGTGGGCGATCGAAGGGAAAGGTGCCTTCTTCCGGTTCCGCGACCTCGTCCACGGCGAGAACCTTAGCGAACAGTGGTACGCCTTCTCCACCGACCGCCAGATGGGCCGTGCCCGCGAGTTCCTGGCTGACAATGGCATCCGCGTGGGCTGACGAGCCGGGCCCGGGCAGTGCCGGCGCAAGACCGTGCCGCCCGCCCTACCGGTGTAACCCATCACCGGTGGCTCGCACATCAGGACATCGGGAGATGTCAGCTCGTCAGCAGCTATCGGGACCGCTCGTCTCGGTTGTGCAGGAAGAGTACTCAAATGATCAGGGGGGCATAGACCAACGCCCCAGAAGTCCCTTCAGGGTGCAGTGTCAGTTGCGGTTCAGTCCGAACTCTCTGCTCAGGAGCGCACGCTTGTAGTGGGTCTCAGCTGCGTCGATCTCCGATGTTGAAGCCCCAGGGCTGAAGACACGCAGAATGCTGAACTGGAAATGGTTTCGGTGGGACATATCCAGATCGTCGAGGTTGCGGAGTGCGACGTTGCCGCCATGGCCGGTCTTCGCGTAAGCACTCCAGCGCCCCAGGATCCGTTCGCTACTGTCAGCCTTTCCCACGTATAGCTGTCCGGTTTTCGTGTCGGCGATCAGGTAGATTCCCTGAACCGCTCTGAGAACCTCGCGCCATCTTTCATACCGGGAGTCCTCAACAACCGATTTAAGCTCGCTGAACGAGAGGATCAAATTATCGAAGCCCGGGAAAGCCCGAGCCTGGGCGTCGGCGATCTCAGTGACACGGAAGCCAGCACCCAACTCGCCTCGCTTAGCCCAGTTGACTGCGTCACTTGACCAATCGATGACCAGCCGATTTTGGAAGGTCGAGAGGCACGAGGATGGCGACAGGTCGTAGAAGCGCAGCGTCTCAGTCCGTTCGGCCTGAGCTTCGCCATGGTTCTCGTAAGCACTGAGGAATCGGCAGCGGTTACCTCCGACAGCGATAAAGTTCAGCCAGATGGGAGGTGGATTCCGGGGGAACTTATAGACAGCAACCCCCTGCTCGCGAACGTATCCCATGATCTTCGCCGGTGTGAGATCGTCGGGTCCGGTCAAGCCGGTCTTCGTATAGGTGTGGCGAAGCAGCAGCACCTGCGTCGGCTCGATCCCGGCAGCCTCAAAAATGTTGCCGAGCGTGAGGCTCCCGTCGAAGGATACTGAGGGGTGCGACTGGGTGATAGCTGTTTCCATCTGTCCGGTGCTGTCTTTCGTTGAAATGGCGAGGGCAGACGACCGCGGAATGAATACGGCAGTTTGGTTCAGGACCGGTGTGACGGCTTGAACCAGAACCACCCACGAGTCGTCGGTTGGCTAAAGTCGGGCCTCTGCAAACCGCGGCGCCATCGATTCCATTTGTTCCATGACCAGCTTGATGGCCTCGGGCTGCTTGTCCGGTGGATACCCGTTGATCACCAGAAGCCGTTTGATGGATGCGCGAAGTTTTGCCCGGACGTCGTCCCGAACTGTCCAGTCGGTGCGCACATCGCGTTGCATGACGCCAACGAGCTGCCGAGCAATCTCGGCCAGCTTCCCCTCGCCCTGGACCTCCACCGCGGATTCGTTCTGGGCCACCGCGTCGTAAAACGCCAGCTCATCCGAGTTCAGTGGGGGAGTGAATTGGGCACCGCGCTGCCCCTCGGCGGCCACTTCGCGGGCCAGCTCCACTAGTTCCGCGATTACCTCCGCCGAAGTCAGCTGCTGATTGGTGTACTTCTTCATCAGCTCGGTGATCCGCTCGGAGAAGGCACGCTGGCGGATCACGTTATTCCGGGTGGTCTTCGCTGACTCATCGGCGATGAGCTTCCGCAGCGCCTCGATGGCCAATTGGGGGTTCCGCGCCTGCTGAGTCTTGGCGATAAACTCCGGAGTCAGGTCATCCAGCGACGGCTTCGGCATGCCGGCGGCCTCGTAGATGTCCAGGACCTCGCCCGAAGACGTTGCGGTCGCTATCAGATTGCCCAGCAGCCGCTGGATCTCTTCCGGCACCGGCTCGCCGCTGGCCTGCCGGTCGGCGGCGTCGAACTTGGCCATGTACACCCGGGTCTCTTCGTAGACCTGGATCTCCGGCCGCAGCTCGGCCAGGGTCTCGGACCCCGAGCACAGTGCCCACGCCCGGGAGAGCTGGCTGGAGAAGCGCCGGTACTTCGAGGCCAGCGTCTCCTCCCCCGTGACGGGCTGGTTCCCCTGCGTCTCCGGGCTGCGCAGGTAGTTGGCCGCGCCCGTAGCCGCAGACACAAACGCCTTCGGGCCGCCCTTCATCAGCACTGCCCTCCAGTCGTAGCCGGCGAGCAGGCCGCGCAGGGAATCCACCAGGTCACGCGCGGCAGCGACGGCCTCGTCGATGTTCTTGCCCACCGGCTTGTTCGCCCGGTCGGACTGCGTGTATTCGCCCAAGGCCTTGGCCAGGTTCTCCGCCAGCGGGGCATACGCCACCAGCAGCCCATCCTTCTTGCCGCGGAAGGTCCTGTTCACCCGCGCCAGGGTCTGCATCAGCAGGGCGCCCTTCAGCGGCCGGTCCAGGTACAGCGTGTGCAGCGGCGGGGAGTCGTAGCCGGTGAGCATCATGTCCTTGACGATCACCAGTTCCAGCTCGTCGTCCACGTCCTTGAGCCGCTCCTTCACCGTGGCGTTCGCCGACTCGCGGCGCACGTGGTCGGAAACCGGCGGCACATCGGACGCGGTCCCGGAGTAGACCACCTTGATCTTGCCCTTGGCCAAGTCATCGGAGTGCCACTCGGGCCGCAGCTCAACAATCGCCGTGTACAGTTTCGCGCAGATTTCCCGCGTCCCGCCCACGATCATCGCCTTGCCCGGCGCCTCGATGAACTTACCCATCCGGGCGCTGCGGTTCTCCCAATGCGCCACCAGATCGGCGGCCAGCGCAGCGATCCGCTGCGGCGCACCGTACACGGCGTTCACGACGGCGACGCTCGCCTCGATGCGAGCCCGTTCGGTTTCATCCAGCCCCAGAGTTGCCTCATCAGCCGCCTGGTCGAGGATCTCTTCGGTCACGTCCGAGGCCAGCCCCACCTTGATCAGCCGAGGCTCGAAGTACACCGGCACCGTGGCGCCGTCCTCCACCGCCCGGGAGAGATCGTAGACGTCAATATACTCACCAAACACGTCCTGGGTGTTGCGGTCATCGAAGGAGATCGGCGTGCCGGTGAATGCGATCAGCGTCGCGTGCGGCAGGGCGTCGCGGAGGTGTCGCGCGTAGCCGTCCAGGTCGTCGTAGTGGGAACGGTGCGCCTCGTCCACCACCACAATGATGTTGCGGCGTTCGGACAGCAGGGGATGGTCGGCGCCGGCGTCCTTCTCGGACTTGCTGCGGCCGAACTTCTGCAGGGTGGTGAAGTAGATGCCGCCGGTGGTGCGGTTGCTCAGCTCGGCCCGGAGCTCGGAGCGTTTCTTGATCTGCTTGGGGGACTCTGCCAGCAACAGGCTGCGGTCGAAGCCCTCGAACAGCTGGCCATCGAGCTCGTTGCGGTCCGTGATGACCACAACGGTCGGGTTCCTGAGCTTGGGGTGCCGGGCCACCAGATTGGCGTAGAGCTCCATTTCCATGGACTTGCCCGAACCCTGAGTGTGCCAGACGACCCCGGCCTTGCCGTTGCTTTCCACAGCCTGGACGGTGCTGCCCACGGCTTTGGTCACGGCAAAGTACTGGTGCGGCTTCGCGATGCGCTTGCTCAGCCCATCCGATCCTTCATCAAAGGCGGTGAAGTTGCGGATTAGCTGCAGGAACCGCTCCTGGTTGTAGAGACCCTGGAGTGAGGTCTCCAGCGCCGTCACGGCTTCGCCGTCCTCCATGTACCCGGGCGCGACGGGCACGCCGTCGTCGTCGACGTTCCACGGTGAGAAGTGGTTGAGGGGAGTGAACGGGGTCCCGTACTTGGCCTGGATACCGTCCGAGGCGAGCGTGAACACGCAGAAGCGGAACGCCAGGGGGAACTCGCGCAGGTAGGTCTGCAGCTGGGCGTGCGCGGAGGCGACGTCGGCCGTGGCGCTGCCGGCCTTCTTCAGTTCGATGATGCTCACCGGCATGCCGTTGCAGTAGAGCACGACGTCGAAGCGGCGTTTGTAGTCGCCCTGCAGCAGGGTGACCTGGTTGACGGCGAGCCAGTCGTTCTGATCCGGGTCCGAGCTGAGCAGATGGATCGTGGGGTTGGCCTCGTTGCCGTCCGAATCGATGTAGCTGAGCCGGTAGCCGTCCACGAGGTAGCTGTGGATGCGATGGTTTTCGGTAATGGCATCGTTGGACTTGGGCGAGGCGATTTCGGCGAGGGCCTGCTGCAGGTACTGGGCCGGAACCGTTGGGTTGAACCGCTGCAAGGCCGCGAGCAGCCGGGACCGGATCAGCAGTTCATCCCAGGATTCCCGCTCATCAGTGCCGGGCGCGATCTGCTGGCCCGAAGCGGGCCGCCAGCCAAGCGGCTCGGCTAAGAGTTCCAGGGCCATGCCCTCCCAATCGGCCTCGGAAAAGGCTACTGCGGGTGCTGCTTTCACGGTTCCCCCTGGTTGGCAAAATGTCATTCTGAAGTGCACTTAAATTGTTGCTTCGAGGTTGAAGACACTGACTCAGATCAATTCGTCCTCATACTCCGGCAACCTCCAGCACCTTCTGGGCCTCCTTGACACGCAATTGGCCGGACATCAGCTGGGGGAGGAGAGCCCCGCGGGTAGCCGCGAGCGAGCGGTTTTCCACTGCGATGCTCACTCGTAGCGAATACAGCGCCTCAACGGCTGTCTCGAATAGCGTCAGCCTTTCGGAGGCTGGCATCAAGACCTCGGCCTCTTCCAAATCCTTCTTGTTGAGGTGAATGACGGTTGTGGCCGATTTGGAGTTTTCGATTCGCCGGAGGGGGGCCCTAAGGGTCTCACGCACAAAGGCTGGACCTACGGACTTTCCGCGCGCGCGACATACCCGCTGGTTTAGGAGCCCAGGCTCGCCAAGCCACGACGTGGGCCTGAATTCGGCATCCATCCCGACGACGACATCTCCGGGCTGAATCAGGATTTCCCGAGATCGATTTTCCGTTGTCCAAACCTGGCTGGTGAATGTCTTTAAGTCCCGGATGCGAATCAATGGTCGGCCGGTGCCGGGATCTGAGAATTCGCTCCCTTTGAAGGGCTCGCCGAAATCGATGTCGATGGCCTCAAAGAGCGATCTCGGAGTTGTCCCCTCGGATTCGATTGCTCGTTGGAAATGAACTGAAATAAGTTCTTCTGCTGTTGCTGCGAGTTTGGCGTTGGAGGCGATCTTGTCGTCGAGCGCCCCCAGTACTTCCGCAATCGCTCGCTGCTCATGCGGCGGGGGCACCGATACTGGAATATTTCTCAGAAAGTTGCGGTTCAGCGAAGGCTGCGCACTTCCGGAGTTGAAGGCGGCGAAGTCGATTCCGTCTAATAATCGGTAAATCCAACGAGGTTCATTGCCATTGAAGCTCTTGACGAAAAGGCACGTATTGAGCGGCCAGTATGGTTCATCAACAAACGTTGCCTTACCAATTGAAGCCCCACTCCGGCCGATCGCAACTCCGGGACCAAAGTACTTCGCTTTGTCATGCGTTCCCGTAACCCCAAACGAACCAATTATCGGAACAGATCCCGGCTTTCGGTCTTGAGCGGGTAGATCATGTCCACGCTGTAGCTCGACAAGATCGCCCAGGGTGCGTTTTGGCCACTCGTTCACGAAACCCTCCCGAGCTGCTTGCGCACCACGGCTGCCAACCGCTCGGACTCGTCGAACTGCTTGTAAAGCTCCTCACGCAGCCGCGCGATCTTCTCCTCGATGGGCTCGTCGTCGTCTTCCACGTCAGCGGCGCCGACATACCGGCCCGGCGTCAGTGCATAATCGGAAGCCTTGACCTCCGCGAGGCTGGCGGAATAGCAGAAGCCGGCTTCGTCGTCGTAGATGAGCCCCGCCTCAACAGCGGAAGTGGTCCCGCGCCAGGCGTGGTAGGTGTTGGCGATCTTGGCGATGTCCTCATCGGACAGCGCGCGCTCGGCGCGGTCCACCATGTAGCCGAGGTTGCGGGCGTCGATGAAAAGCACCTGTCCGGTCCGGTCCACTGCGCTGTTCTTGCCGGCGGTCTTGTCCTTCGCGAAGAACCAGGTGCAGACGGGGATACCGGTGCTGCGGAAGAGCTGGGTCGGCAGGGCCACCATGCAGGAGACCAGGTCTGCCTCAACAAGCTGGGCGCGGATCTCGCCCTCGCCGCCGGAGTTCGACGACATAGAGCCGTTGGCCATGACTACGCCGGCACTACCGCCGGGTGCCAGCTTGGAGATGATGTGCTGGATCCAGGCGTAGTTGGCATTGCCGGCCGGGGGCACGCCGTATTTCCAGCGGGGGTCGGACTCGGAGCGGGCCCAGTCCTTGATGTTGAAAGGCGGGTTGGCCATGATGAAGTCCGCGCCGTTGCTGCCGCTCAGCTCGGGGTGCTGGTCCCGGGCGAAGGTGTCGCCCCAGCGGGAGGCGAGGTTGGCGTTGAGGCCGTGGATGGCGAGGTTCATCTTGGCCATCCGCCAGGTGCGCTCATTGAGCTCCTGACCGTAGACGGAGATGTCCGAGCCCTCCATGTTGTGGGCCGCCAGGAACTTCTCGGCCTGGACAAACATGCCCCCCGAGCCGCAGCAGGGATCGTAGACGCGGCCGCGGTGCGGTTCCAGGACTTCCACGAGGACGCGGACCACGCCGGCCGGGGTGTAGAACTCGCCGCCACGCTTACCCTCGGCCTTGGCGAACTTCTCCAGGAAGTACTCGTAGACCTCGCCGAGCAGATCGCGGGCCTTGCTGGCGCCCTGGCCGGTGAAACGTGCCGAGTTGAACAGGTCCAACAGTTCCCCGAGGCGGCGCTGGTCCACGTTGTCCCGGTTGTAGATGCGGGGGAGCGTGGCGGCCAGGGACTTGTTGTCCGCCATGATGAGGTCCATGGCTTCGTCGATGAGCTGCCCGATCGATTTTAGCTCTGCGCCGTCCATCGGCGGGAGGCCCTTGGCGTTCTCGGCCAGGTAGGTCCAGCGGGACCGTTCGGAGACCCAGAAAACGCCGCGGCCGGTGTACTCGTCGACGTCGTCGATCAGCTGGGCGATCTGCTCTTCATTGAGCCCGTCCGCTTCCAGCTCGGCTTGGATCTGGCCGCGGCGTTCCTCGAAGGCGTCCGAGACGTACTTAAGGAACACCAGGCCGAGGATCACGTCCTTGTACTGGGAGGCATCCATGGAGCCGCGCAGCTTGTCCGCGGCTTTCCAGAGCGTGTCCTTGAGTTCCTTCATGGTGGACGGGGCGAGGTCCACCTTCAATTTCGGGGGCATTACTGGGTTCCTTCGGTCTGTGGTTCGGCGAGCTTACTGCTGGGGTCTGTCAGGGTGAGGCTTCCGCCCGCTACGCCGTCCGTAATCAGGGTAGCGAGTTCATCGAGCCGCCCGAGGCGTTCGCGGGCTTGTTGCTGCTCGTGTTGCAGCCGGGCGAGAGTTTCGCCCAGCTTGTTCCGCTGGGCATCCGGTGTGCGGCGCAGGCGCCACTGGCGCCAGGATTTGTCCGCTGCGGAAAGGCTGTTGATGTCGGAGGCAACAACGTCGGGTAAAAGCCCGCCGGGGTCACCGGCGTCGATCCGCAATACGCGGGCGGGGTAGACGACGGCGGAGCCGCCGTGCGTGTCCACCATTGCCGCAGGCTGGGGACTCGTACAGAAGATGACGTCGCCGGGCTGGGTGAGACGGCTTGCGGGATAATTTGCTGCAAGGTCCAGCAAGCCGATGTGCCGGGGCGGTGCGCCGTGCGGGTCCAGCAGCTCCGCCGGACCCACGACCCGGGTCCCCTCCCGCGGAGACAGGTCCGCATCCTCCAGCCGGTTCCCCTTGATGTACTTCAGGGTGCCGCCGGCGATGAGTTCCTGAACAGCGGCGGAAAGGGCCTTCGCGTTCGACTCTGCCGGCAGGACGTCCACGGCCGCGGTATGTTGCGATTTGCTGGACTGCAGCAGGCGCACGAGCTCCTCCACCCGGAGTGCTGACTCGGCACCACCGGGCATCCGAGCCGAACGGTGGGATGGCGCTGTCACCAAAGACTTCCTGCTGGCCAGCAACAGGCGGGTCTGCACCAGCCGGGCGAAGCGGAAGGAGTGGGCGCGCACCGTGGCGCCGTTTCCCATGGAGGCAACGATGTCGCTGACCAGGTCCTGCTTCACGTCTTCTGTGAGGTCTTGGGTGCTGAGGTCCGCCACCATGGTCCAGCGTTCGGCAATGGGCACCTCCGCGAACGACGGTCCCAGCACCCACAGCGCCTGGGCCTCGCGTGGCTTGGAACGCAGCAGCCCCTGGGGCAGCCGCACGATGGCGCGCACCCGGCCGATCCGCAGCAGCCCCGCACGGAGCCCTGCCGGGCCGCCGTCCAGCGGCAGATCGCAGAGAACCCGTGCCGGGGCGATGATGACAGCCCGCTGCTGATCGTCCATCTGGAGGAGAAGCTGTTCCACCGCCGTGAGAATTTGCGCCGCGTCCATGCCGGATTCACCGGGGGACGGGTACTGCGCCACGTGTACTACAGGTCCGTGGACGGCGAACTCGCCGCCGGGATCGACACGGGTCTGTCCGGCCTCCACGCCGTGCACCCGCAGGCGGCGACGCACCAGGCGACCGGCGCCACCGTCGTCGTCCGCTGTAAGAAAGGTGACGGGGGAGCTCTCGCCGGCAGCCCGGGCGACGCCCATCAGGAGGTCGCTGCCGCCACGCGTGGAGTCGACAAAGACAGCGTTCCCGCCCAGGCTTGCAGCCAGTTCGACGGCAGCAGCGGCAACCAGCTCCACGGCAGAGTCGGCGAGGGCGGTATCCGAGGGCTCCCGTTGCCCCGTCCGGAACCTCGCCGTCAAGAGTTGCTCGAAAGCAGCAGACGCGTTGTACGCACTGTCCACCAGCCGGTCCGCGAACGCTGCCGAGGAGGAGAGCGACGCGCCCTTGGCCTCCAGCTCCGAATAGAGAAACTTGTCGTCGGGGTCGCATTCGTCCGCCAGATCCAGCAATTCAGCTGTGCTCAATGTCCCCAGCGCGTGGCCGGTCATTGCCTTAAGCGTCAGGAGGGAGGTCAGGGCGTCCAACGTGGTTCCCTGGGCGCTACCGGCTGCTGCGCCGGGCACCCGGGCGAAAGCGGCGACGTCGCCCACGGCTTCCGGGTTGTTACCCCGTCCCGTGGCCGTCAGCCAGACGGCGACCTGATCGGCGTCGAACAGGTCGCGGCCGCCTTCCTGGGCGGCGGGCTCGGGAAACGGATGAGCTGACCCTGCGCTGCGTTTGCGCCACATGGAAACGACCGGCCGCTGGACCTGCGCCAGGGCAGCCACGTCCGACAGGGTCATGTGCAGGTCTTCAGCTTCATTCATTTCCGCCTCCTTACGACGTCGACCCCCAGCTTAACCGGATGGGTTCATCCTTCTCTTTGGAAGTGCTGATAACCGGGGTTATCAGTGATCTTTCGTGATGCCTTTGCCTGGTCGCCGTAGTTTCGGTTCTGCAGCTGCGAGGGAATCCTCTGGAGCTGCGACGGCGGCGGGGAACCACGCATTGGGGGATCGGTATCCTGCCGCCGTTCGGCAGCTACCCGGGATCAGAGGAAGAGAACATGCTGAACATCGAGACGAACGAGCCGGCGGAAACCCACATCAAAGACGTGCTGCACGAAGGGAAGTCTCCTTCCGGCCAGGCAAAACCGGCACGGAAGCGGCGGATCTTCGCTGCCGTCGCTGTCGTGGCCCTGCTGGCGGGTGCCACTGCCATCGGCACCACGCTGCCGGACCCGAAGTCCAGCGACGCCTACGCGTCGCTGGCGGCGGAGAAGGCATCCGTCGAGTCCGGGCGCGACTCGGCCGAATCCAGCTACGCCTCGATGAAGTCCAAATACGACACGCTTCAGAACGGCATTACGGACCGCGAAGCAAAGGTCACGGCCCGCGAAACAGAGGTCGGGAAGGCCGACGCAGCCGTAAAGACTGCCGAGGCTGCAGTCAAAGTCCGCGAAGACGCTGTCACTGGCGCCGAGAAGGCCAAAGCGGCCAACACTATCGGTGACGGCACCTGGACGGTCGGTAAGGACATCGAGGCCGGAACTTACCGGGCGGCAGCCGACGTCGGTTCGTCCTGCTACTGGGGCATCTACGCAACTGGTAGCAACGGCAGCAACATCATCGACAACGATCTCCCAGGCGGTGGCCGGCCCTCGGTTGCACTGAACAGCGGGCAGGACTTCAAGTCCAGCCGCTGCGGCAAATGGGAAAAGCAGTAACTTCCCGCATTCCCATCATTCATTCAGGATAGAAAGGCACAACATGTCCCACGAGAACTCCGAACAGCCCTTTGCAGGCGCGATTGCAGCGCCCCAGCCGCGCCCGTTCTTCAAGAAGAAGCGATTCCTGATCCCGGCAGGGATCCTGGTGCTGGGCATCGCCCTGGGCTCCTGTTCCGGCGGCACCAAGCAGGCCAGTGACGTGAGCCCCGCTGCGCCGTCCGCCGCCGCGTCGTCAGCGGCCTCATCTGCAGCCCCGGCTCCGGCCGCTCCCGCGCCGGTCACCGCACCTCCGGCTGCCGCACCCGTCGTCGGTGTTCCGTTCAGCGTCAAGATGAGCAACGGCAACATCGCCAGGATCACGATCCTTTCCGCCGTCCGGACGGCCAGCGTCAGCACCACCGCGTTCGCCACTCCGGCGAAGAACGGAAGCTATCTGCTCCTGGACGTACTCTGGGAAACCGAGTCCGGCAAAACCAGCTCCAATCCGTTCTACTTTTCCGCCAAGGACACCAACGGGCGCAAGGCCGACCTCGATCTCTTCGCGGACAACCAGCTCCCCTCCGGAGACGTCCTGCCCGGTGACAAAGCACGGGGCTTCATCGCCTTCGACATCACTCCCGGTGCTTCAACGGTGATGATCTCCAATACGCTCATGCAGGAATCCGCACGGATCCAGATCCCGGGGTAAGCCAGATGGGACTGCTAAAGGTCGCTTGACACGTATGCCGCCAGGCCGGAGACCGGCGTATCTCGACAATTCTTCTCCCCTCTGAAAGACCGGAGGGGCACACAAGTGCGGCCGTTCGAGGCCGACATAGCCTGATTGGGGTTCCAGCTATGCATGAAATCAAGTGCCCGCACTGCGGACAAACATTCACCATCGATGAGGCCGGCTACGCCGACATCGTCAAGCAGGTTCGCGATGCCGAGTTCGAACAGCAGCTCCACGAGCGACTCGAGCTGGCCGAGCAAGACAAGGCCACGGCCCTCGAACTCGCGGAGACGAAGGCCGCCAATGAACTTCAGAAGACTGCAGCGGCTAAGGATGCCGCGATCCAGGAGCTGAAGGCGAAGCTCGATGCCCGAGAGGTCACACAGAAGCTCGCTGTAGCAGAGGCCCTTAGCGCCGTCGAAAAGGAGCGCGACGCGCTCGTGAACGAGCTCGAACAGACGAAGCAGGAGAAACAGTCATCGGCGGAGCTGGCCGAAGCAAAGCTCGTCAACGAACTTCAGAAGGCCGCCTCGACGAAGGACACCGCGATCCAAGACCTCACGGCGAAGCTCGAGGCTATTGAGATCGTGCAGAAACTTGCGATCACCGAGGCAGTCGGCACTGTCGAAAAGGAGCGGGACGAATTCAAGAGTGGTCTCGAACGAGCCGAGCTTGCGAAGCAGCTCGGGGAGGCGTCCCTGAAGGACAAGTACGAAACCCAGATCAAGGACCGTGAAGAACAGATTGAGCGACTGCGGGACCTGAAGGCGAAGCTGTCGACCAAGATGGTCGGTGAAACTCTTGAACAGCACTGCGAGATCGAGTTCAACCGCATCCGGGCCACAGCCTTCCCGCTCTCCTATTTCGAGAAGGACAACGATGCCCGGGCCGGTAGCAAGGGCGACTATATATTCCGCGACTCCGATAGTGCTGGTACTGAGATTGTCTCGGTCATGTTCGAGATGAAGAACGAGAACGACGGCACCGCGACAAAGCACAAGAACGAAGACTTCCTGAAGGAGCTGGACAAAGACCGCACCGAGAAGGGGTGCGAGTACGCCGTGCTGGTATCTCTGCTCGAGCCCGACAGCGAGCTGTACAACACCGGGATCGTTGACGTCTCTCACCGCTATCCGAAAATGTACGTCATCCGGCCACAGTTCTTCATCCAGTTGATCGCGCTGCTGCGGAACGCCGCGATGAACTCGCTCAAGTACAAAACCGAGCTCGCGCTGGTCAAGGCGCAGAACCTCGACATCACGAACTTCGAGCAGCAGATCGATGATTTCAAGGACGCGTTCGGCCGCAACTGGCGGCTCGCCTCCGACGGTTTCGTGGAGGCAATCAAGCGCATCGACGAAGCGATCAAAGACTTGGAGAAGACGAAAGAGGCCCTGCACAAGTCGGCCAACAACCTGCGGCTTGCAAACGCCAAGGCCGAAGACCTCACAATTAGGAAGCTCACACGAGGCAACGCGACAATGGCCGCCAGATTCGTCGAGCTGGAACAGCCTAAGACGACCGAGTGGGAAGTCAACTGACGCGCCTTTTGCAGGAGCCGCTGAATGACTTGCTTCAGCACAGACCCGGGACGTCGCCGTAGCCGCGAAAGACTGATCAACAGCTCCTTAAACAGTGAAGGCTGGCACTCGAAAAGGTGCCGGCCTTCGCTGTCTCTGCGTGCCCTCAATCCCTGGTCTCCACGGCTGAAGATACCCGCCCAAATTCAATCCGGTGGCACGGTGTGTGACGGCCGACGGATGCCTGGATCGTGCCGGTAAGTTCCACCTGAACACCGCATGCCGGGTGGCGCCTAGGAGCCCTCTAACGCCTCGACTTCCGCGGTGTCGAGAAGTGCCGCGGCGTCTGCCCCGGTGGCCCGGGCCAGGTCGTCCAGGGATTTGAAGTGGACCCGGGCGAGGGTGATGGCTACCAGTTCGAGGTACGCGGTGCCGTTGCGGTTTTCGAGGTCGTCCAGGTAGGCGCGCATGCGCCCTTCCAGGGTGCCGGGGCCTTCGGATTCTTCGGCGGCGAGCCGCGTCAGCGTGAGGGCGGCGAGGTCTGGGTTGTCGTAGATGAGTCCCATGGGCCCACGCTACGCACCCCAGTGATCCCGTCAAGAGCCGGCTTTAGCGCCAGCGGTAGGATTCGAGCGCCCGGAGCAGGGGAGCGGGGTCCTTCTTCAAATGATCGACGGGGCGGGTGCCGGCCAGGGATCGGGACGGGGTGATCATCCAGAGGGTGAAGTAGTTGTGCGGGATGTCCAGCTCCATGGCCCGACGGAAGAGTGCCGTGACGGTGGGTTGGAGCTGCCCGCCGGGGAGGAACTGGAAGCCCGGGCAGAAGGTCCCGTCGTTAATGACGCGGACGAGCTGCCGCATGACCGGTTCGGGGTCGTCCGTGAGTTCGGAGAGCCGGCGGCGCACCTGCTGCAGGGTCGGCAGCGCGAACTCGGTTCGGATCCTTTCCCACGTCTCATCGCTGATGGATTGGCGGTTCAATTGCCGGTGGATTCGTCGGCGTCGCTGATGTTTTCCAGGAGCCACTGGGTGGAGAGAGGTTCCCGGCGCAGCGTAAAGGTCCGAAGGGCCGAACGAGCGTCGGGGCGGACCTGGACCCGCCAGAATTCGATGCTGACGAGGTCGCCGCTGCCGACGGCTGCGGTGCGGCGGGTGTCCCACCAGGCGTCGCGTCCGAACCAGTGCTGGGATTCTGTGTCGGGATCGACGAGCCATATCCGGCCGTCGTGGCGGATGGCGAGGGGTTTGCCTGCCGGGTCGGTCCGGACCTGAACGTCGTTGGTCTGGGTGGGGGCTTCGATGGTGCTGGTCATGGGAGTGCGTACTTTCGTGGTGCTGTCGTGCGGGCGAAGTTGGTTTTAGGCGGCTTTGACGAGGGGGAGTTCGTCCCAGTGGGTGGTGTAGCGGGGGGAGAGCATGTCCCGTTTCATGGTCCAGTCCGGCCCGCCGCGGATGCCGCCGTGGCCCAGTCCGATGGATCCGCGCCCGTACCGGCGGGTGATGTCTTCCAGGAGGGTGCCGACGTGGCGTTCCTCGTGCGGGTTCTCGAACAGGGCCAGGGGTGCCTGGTTGCCGGTGGGCCGCAGGTCGGTGACCATGATCCCGGCCCTGGCGTACCGGATGTCCTCGCAGATGCGGGGGAGGAGCGCGTGGGCGGCCTTGGTCAGGATCACCGGGTCGGCGGTGGGCATCGGCAGCGGGATACAGACGGAGGGGTAGGAGGTGTCTTTCGGGTTGAAGTGTGAGGTGCCGGCGAACGCGGTGAGGACCTTGGCCTGGAGCCCGTGTTTGGCCAGCCGCGCCGCGGCCTGCTGGCCGTAGACGCTCATGACCTGCCGGATCCCGGCAGCAGTGGTGATGGGGGTGGCGAAGGAGCGGGAGAAGATCAGCTGGTCCCGGCCGATCCGTTCTTCCTCCATCGGTATGCAGGGGGTGCCCTGCAGTTCCAGGACGGTGCGCATCACGACCACGGAGAACCGGTCCCGGATCATCACCGGATCGGCCCGGGACAGATCAAGGATCGAATGAACACCTAAGGCGTTGAGGCGTTTGGTCAGCCGCGTGGCGACACCCCAGATCTCAATGACCGAAAGGCGGCGCATCAGCGTTTCCCTGTCGGCGGCGGGCACGGAGTCCCAGTGGCAGACCCCGTCGAAGCCGGGGTTGTTCTTGGCCCATTTATTCGCCAGCTTCGCCAGGGTCTTCGTGGGCGCGATCCCCACACAAACCGGAACCCCGACGTTCCGCCGCACGGCGGTCTTCATGTCCCGGCCCAGGGCCAGGAGTTCTTCCGGGGTGCCTTTGACGCCGAGGAACGCCTCGTCGATGCTGTAGACCTCCAGCCAGGCCGAGTACCGGCCAAGCAGTTCCATGACCCGGGCGCTGATGTCCCCGTAGAGCTCGTAGTTGCTCGAGAGGGCAACGAGTCCCCATTGTTTGGCGCGCGGGGCGAGTTTGAACCACGGTTCACCCATGGCGATGCCGAGGGCTTTGGCTTCGGGGGAGCGGGTGACGGCGCAGCCGTCGTTGTTGGAGAGCACGATGACGGGCCGGCCCTCCAGGGACGGGTCGAACGCCCGCTCGGCCGAGGCATAGAAGCAGTTCACATCCACATGCGCGATCTGCGGCATATGCCGCATCACAGCCGGCTTAGACACGACCGGCCTTAAACGTAATGAAGGCATCGGGTGACGACGCCCCACACGACAAGATCGGACAGGGACGGCACCCGGATATCCGGGTAGGCCGGGTTCTCTGCCTGCAGCACGATGCCGGTTCCGGTGATCCGCAGCCGCTTGATGGTCAGCTCCCCGTCCAGCACCGCCACGACCACGGACCCGTCCACCGGTTCCAGGGCTCGGTTGACGATCAGTTCATCACCGTCGCTGATCCCCGCGCCCTCCATCGAGTCCCCGGAGACCCGCACGACATAGGTGCTCGTGACGTCCTTGATCAGGTGCTCGTTCAGGTCGATCCGGCCATCAAAGTAGTCCTGCGCGGGTGAGGGATACCCGGCCGCCACGGCGACCGGGGAGATCAGCACCGACAACAACGATGCGCCCGCATCTATCACACGGGGACCTACAACAACGCCCACAACACACCTTTATTCGAATATATGTTCGATTCATTTAAGTGTACTGGTGCACCCCGACAAAAGAACTATCCAGGTTCCGGACCGGCCCCCGATGGGCCGGGTTGGACGCCAGTGGGGACAGCTTTGAGCTGTGTGGAGGGCTCCACCTGTCCACAATGGGCACAACCCGGGACCGGTCGCCGGCGGGGAGTGCGGCCCCGTTTTCTCCCGGTCTGCCAGCCGGGAGCGGCCTGATCCAGGAGCATGACCTTCGCGGGGTCGAGGTCGCCGCGGCGGCGTTTGTACCTTTGCGCGTGGATCCACACCCCGAGGGTGTGTTCGCGTTCTGAGGCATAGTCGTGGTGGCGGGGCCAGTCGTTGCCTTCGGCGCGGAAGTCCACGAGCTCGGCCAAGCGGTCGTGCCACCTGGCTTCGTCCGCTATGGCCCGGTGGTTCCCGGTCCATTCCGGAACCCGTGCGAGTCCGTCACGGTAGGCCGGGTCAAGGGTGCCTTCGGCTGCTTCGCGCCGGCGATCAGAGAGCCACCGGGCCATCGACCGTTCACCCCTGTTCTCCGAGTGGCCCCGGGGGAGCCGGGCCTCGGCCATGATCCAGGCGATGATCTCATCCATGCGGGCAAGGCTCCTGGGGGAGGGGCTGGTTCTGGCGGCCGCGGCGGCGTGGTGTGCGGTCTCAAGTCCCGGGTCCTGGCGGCGGGCGATGACCAGGTGGTATCCGACGACGGCGGGATGGACGCGCACGAGTTCAGCGATGCGTTTCCGGCTCAGCCCGAGCCGGTACATCAACACCCATTCCGCGTCCGGAGCGCGCCGTAACCGCCTGTCCATAATGGACCCCATCCTGCCACGGCCTCTCGCGGGGCGGCCGGCACCGTGGGGCCCGGGACACGGACCCCTGGGCGGCCGGCCCCCGGTTCCCGCCAGTGGTGGCAGCGACCGGCCGATGAGGCAGTTCGGGGCGGCGGTATTGCCAGAAAGTAGTAGGAGTAGTAGTTTTGTTACTACTCCTACTACTACTTTTTGAGGTTGTCGCCGTGGCGTTGAGTGTGAAAGACCGCGTGTTTGCTGCTGCGGAGCAGATCAGCGCCGAGCGCCGGCCTACCGTCTCGACGGTGCGGGCAGCGGCGGGTGTCAGCAACGCCGATGCCACCCGTTACCTGAAGGAATGGGTCGAGGAGAAGCAGGCCGCGGGAGGACAGGTCGCCGCGACGCCGGCAACAGTGCTGGAACAGGCCGCGCGCCTGGCAGGGGCCTGCTGGGCCGAAGCGTCCGCCCTGGCCAATGAGCGGCACACCGCCGCGGAAGCGCTCTGGACGCAGGAGAAGAAGGACCTGGGACTGGAGATCTCCGAACTCGTCGCTGACCTGGACAAAGTCAGCGCCGAGAAAGACGCCGCCGTCACCGAACTCACCGCACGGATCACCTCACTGGACACCCAGGCCGCGGCGATGAAGGCGCAGCTGGAGAAGTCACGCACCGCCGAACAGCAGGCCAGCAACACCGCCGCCGACGCAGCTACCAGGCTGGCCGCGGCCGAGGCCCGGGCAGAGACCCTGCAAAAAGCGCACGACGCGCTCCTCCAGCGCATCGTGCCGGAAACCCCGGACAAGAACGACCAGGCCGACTAGACCAGTGGCGGCGGCCCCCAGCTCTGAGCTGCGCGGGAGGGGCACCACCTGACTTCCCTGACCTCCTAAAGCGGGAGGCATCAGGCCCCTCCTGGAACCGCTGACTCTCGTGAACTTCCTGCTGTCACTGACAGCCCTGGCGGCCCCGACTACCTCTTATCGGGCCGTTTCCGGGGCCCGGGTCGGGGGCAGGACTCTAAGACCGGCGCGGGGCCTGCCGCCAGCCGGCGGCCAGCCTGTCGCTGCTACCTTGGCGGCTGGGCTTCCGTTGCCGGGAATTCCCGCAGCGTTGCCGCTACCGCCCTGACTGCTGCCGGGTCGTCGCTTCAGGGCAGACCCGTGCGGTGCAGGCACGAAAGTTCATCAGCTCCGATGCCTCCTGCGCCGCCGCCAGCTCAGCTCACGCCTCATCGAGGTCCAGGAGCTGTTCGGCCATCAACGGCTCCCGCGTCTCCAGGGAGCCCGCCGCGGGCGCCGAATCACCCGTGCCGGCGGGCCCTCGGGCGTTCCCTAAAAAAATACTCCGTAACCCCATGCGCTGGCGCCTTCGAATGAAAAAGCCCGCCAGGAGGTCCACTCGGGGGATGAGTGAGCTGCGACTGGCGGGACAGTTCCACCCTAGCAAGGGCCCTGATTTCCGCTGCGCTCCAACCAGGTTTCGGGCGTCCGCTGGCGCGGCCGGCTGTTGGGTCCAGTGCTGTCCGTCGCAGGGCTCCGGCCCGCCCTGGCCCTGTCTTGTCTACGACGTCTTTTGGT
>NZ_JARUXE010000080.1 GCF_030433895.1 Arthrobacter sp. PsM3
GACAGTCCCGGCCGCCGGCGGTGTGGAAGCGCTGAACACCGGCGCGGCCGGCGCCACTGTAATGACTGACACTGTGTCGTCGAAGTAGTTGGTGACGTAGGCTGCCGATCCGTCCGGCGTGAACGCAACACCGAACGGAGACGTCCCGACCGGGATCGTGGCGGTCACCGTGCCAGACGCCACAGCGATGACCGACACCGTGTTGGAAGCCTGGTTGGCGACGTAGGCTGTCGACCCGTCCGGGGTGACAGCAACATTGACCGGAGACGACCCGACCGGGATTATTGAGGCCACGGTGCTCGATGCCACATCAATGACCGACACCCTTGGAAAAGCACCGAGCCCGGTTACGTAGGCTGTCGACCCGTCCGGGGTGAATGCAAGACCGTACGGTACCCCGACCGGGATCGTGGAGGTCACCGTGCCCGACGCCACATTGATGACCGACACCGTGTTGGAAGCCTGGTTGGTGACGTAGGCTGTCGACCCGTCCGGGGTGAACGCGACACTGATCGGAAACGACCCGACCGGGATCGTCGAGGCCACCGTGCCCGACGCTACATCGATGACCGACACCGTAGCGGAAGCCTGGTTGGTAACGTAGGCTGTCGACCCGTCCGGAGTGAAGGAAACACCGTACGGCGACGACCCGACCGGGATCGTCAAGGTCACCGTGCCCGACGCCACAGCGATGACCGACACCGTGTTGGAACCTTGGTTAGTGGCGTAGGCTGTCGACCCGTCCGGGCTGACAGCAACACCGAACGGAGACGACCCCACCGGGATCGTCGAGGCCACCGTGCCCGACGCTACATCGATGACCGACACCGTCGCGGAAGCCTGGTTGGTGACGTAGGCTGTCGAACCGTCCGGGGTGAACGCAACACCGTACGGACGCCACCCGACCGGGATCGTGGAGGTCACCGTGGCCGCGGCAGTTGCCGGGATATTGCCGACCAGCATTAGAACCGTCAGGATCGAGCTGATGATGGCCGCACGCCGCCGGAACAGGAAGGAAGCGGATGTCCCCCGGCGGAACCGGGGTTTGCCGACGCCCAGTTCTTTCATACTCGGGGCGGAAGGCCGGCCCTGATGCCGCCCGGACAATCTTGTTAAGAACCGCATCAAGTCCCCCTGTGTGTGGCGAGCGAAGTCTGTTCCTGTGTCGCGTGCGTGCCGGCCTTGCCGAAGATGACCTGCTGTCATTGACGGAAGGAAATCGCCGCGGCGCGGTGCTGCGCCGAGACCATCGGGTGCCCGGCGGACACCCTCATAACGGTTAGCCGGATAGCGGCTCAGTCCGGAGTCTATGGGTCAGGCCGCCTGCGGGTCTCAAGTGGACGGTACCTGTCTTCGGGGTGGCACTACCCGGTTTCCTCGCGTCTCAAAGAGCTCGGGGGTTGCCCGTCATGGCGTGGATAGAGGGAACACCCCCGGTAGACCGCCGACCCATCACCCCTCCACAACGGCTCACGCGTGATTTTGGGTCCGGAACCGGCGATTTTCGGGGTTCCTGGGGCACGCAGCACCAATCTGGAGTTCCCTAGGCGAGCGCCGCCGCCAGGGCCTTGGCGACCCACGCCCGGTAGGCCGGCACGGACCAGCCGGCGTCCTGCACCAGGGCACGGTAGGTCTGCGGATGGCCCAGCGACCAGATGGCCGCGGCCCCTTCGGCGTCGGACATGCCGGAGCTGAGACCGCCCCGGGCCCGGGCCGCGGCGGCGGCCTCCTCGTAGCGCCGGAGCCGCTGCTGCGCGCGGTCCGTTTCCAGCCGCGCTGCAGCCTCATCCACGGCCGCGGCCCGGGCGATGACGGCGTTGATCCCGGCCGTGCGCGGATGGACCTCGACAAACCAGTCCGCCAGCACGGCAACCAGGGCGTCGAGGTCGGCGGCCCGCCGGGTGCGCTCCCGCATGAAGTCCAGCACGCCTGCCTGCGCCCCTGGCCCCGCGGCGGCGCGGTCCAGCACGGCCGAGAGCAGCGCGGCCTTGTTGCCCACCGAGTTGTAGACCGTCTGGACGGCCACCCCGCTCTCGGCAGCGATCCCGTCGATGGTGGTGCGGACGTACCCGTCGGCGGCGAACAGCCGGCCGGCCGCCTCGACGATGGCGTCCCGGGTGCCGGCCGCCTGGACCGCCCGGCGCGTGGTCTTCTCCATAAATTTAGACTATCGCTCCACTCACTGGAACGCTATTCTAGTGAGTAAGAGGAAGATGCTCTAGCCAAGGGAGCCCGCCATGAACCAGAACAGCCAGCAGCTGGATGCCGTTGTGATCGGCGCGGGCCAGGCGGGCCTCGCCGCCGGGTACCACCTCGCCCGGACGAAGCTGCGGTTCGAGATCCTCGAGGGCGACCCGCGGGTGGGCGATATCTGGCGCCGCCGCTGGGAGTCCCTGCGCCTGTTCACCCCCGCCCAGCACGACGCTCTCCCCGGACTGCCCTTCCCCGGGGAGCGGAACACCTTCCCGGGGAAGGAGGAGTTCGCCACCTACCTCGAAAGCTACGCGGCACGGTTCAGCCTGCCGGTGCGGACCGGCATCCGCGTTCAGGGCATCACCCCGGCCGGCGCGGGATTCGCCGTCGACACCGCGGCCGGCACCGTGCGGGCGCGCAACGTCATCGTGGCCACCGGGGCCAACGCACTCCCCCGCCTGCCGGGCTCTGCTGCCGGACTGGACGCCGCCATCCACCAGCTGCACAGCTCCCAGTACCGCAGCCCGGCGGACATTCCTGCGGGTGACGTCCTGGTGGTGGGCGCCGGCACCTCCGGCGCGGAAATTGCCTTGGAGCTCGCGGCGAGCCACCGGGTGTTCCTGTCGGGCCGGCCCACCCCGCACATTCCCGGTCCCCTGCTCCGCTACGCCGGCGGGGCCTACTGGCGGTTCATCCACTCGGTCCTGACGCTGCGCACCCCGGTGGGGCGCAAGGTCGCGGCGGGCTTCCACGAGCGCGGCGCACCGCTCATCCGGATCTCCGCGAAGGACCTGGACCGCGCCGGCGTGGTCCGGGTGCCGCGGCTCACCGGCACCGCAGGCGGCCAGCCCACATTCGACGGCGGCGCGGGCGACGGCGGCGTGTCCGACGGCGGCAGGCCTGCAGTCGTGCGGACGGTCATCTGGGCGACCGGCTACCGCCCGGACCTGGACTGGATCGACGGGCTGCAGCTGGGGCCGTCGGGCTGGCCGGAAACCGAGCGCGGAGCCGTCCCGGGAATTCCGGGGCTGTACTTCGTCGGGATGCCCTTCCAGTACGCCCTCACCTCGGGCCTGATCGGCGGAGTGGGCAGGGACGCCGCCTACGTGGTCAGGCAAATCGCAAGGCGGGTGCCGGACCCGTCAGCGGTACGTGCCGGTGCTTTCTAACCTGGCACTAATCCAAAGGAGGTCCTCCGCTTCCGTGGTGCGGTGCGGAGGACCCCCTGGTGGTGCGCCGGTTACAGGATGGCGGTCATGGGGTTCCAGCCCGGTCCGAGGTCGATACGTTTGAACCAGTCACCGGCACCGTTGTTCGGGTAGAGCCAGAGTTCCCCGGTGGTGTCGCGGGCGATCACGTCCGGGCGGCCGTCGCTGTCCATGTCGCCGGGCGCGGTGATGGCGTTCATGGTGTTCCAGCCCGCGCCCAGATCCACCCGCTTGAACCATTCATTCTGGCCGTTGCCGGGGTAAAGCCACAGCTGGCCGCTGGTGTCGCGGGCCACCAGGTCCACCTTGCCGTCGGCGTTGAAATCCCCGGGAGCGACGATGGAGTTCATGATGTTCCACCCGGCGCCCAGATCGACGCGCTTGAGCCAGTCACCGGCCCCGTTGTTCGGATACAGCCACAATTCACCGCTGCTGTCCCGGGCGATCAGGTCCGGCTTGCCGTCGGCGTTGAAGTCCCCCGGGGCCACGATCGAGGTCATGACGTTCCAGCCGGCTCCCAGATCCTGCCGCTTGGACCAGTCTCCGGTCCCGGTCCCCGGGTAGAACCACAGCTCACCACTGGTATCCCGGGCGATCACGTCGGCTTTGCCGTCGCCGTTGAAATCACCGGCACTCACGATCGTGGACATCACATTCCACCCCCCGCCGAGGTCAATCCGCTTGGACCAGTCTCCGGTCCCCGTTCCGGGGTACAGCCACAGCTCACCGGATGCGTCCCGGGCGATCACGTCCGTCTTGCCGTCACCCGTGAAGTCGTTCAAGCGCTTCGGCGCGCCCGGCACTGTCGGCGCGGGAGCCGAGGTGGTGACCGTGAAGGTCTTCACCGGGGAGGAATACGCGAGTCCGGGGACGTCGACGGCGACCGCTGCGACTTTCACGACATATCCGGTGCTCGCAGTGAGTCCCGTGAATGTCACCGTCGGAGAGGTTGTTGTTTTTGAGTCCAGGAGCGTGGTGCCGCCAGCGGCGTAGAGCTGAACGTCGTAACGGGTGACCGTCTCGTTCGGCGTCGGCACCCAGCTGGAGGTGAAACCGGATTTGTCGACGACAATTGCCGGCTCGCCAACCATGGAGGGCTGCGAGACGACGTCATATTTCCCGAAGTTCTGCGTGAACCAGGCACGTCCCGTGCCATCGACCCAGTAACCAATTCCAATGTGGGTGTAGTCACCCAGGATGTTGGCTCTGTGGCCGGGGGAATTCATCCACCCGGCGACAACGGTGCCCGCCGTGAAGCCCATCGCCACGTTTTCTGCCACTCCCATCCACGGCTGGGGAAGCTGCGTCGAGAAGTACGGGTTGTGGGTCATGAGCGACTGTGCCGCCATTGCCTGCGTCCAGTTCTGGGAAACGCTGTTCATGGATGGAGCAACCCTCAGCGGCTGCAGGTCAGCTTTGACCCGTTCAGCGTTGGTTCCGCTGAGAATCTGGGCGACTGCCGCATCAACTTGGGTCTGTGTGGACGCCGCTTCTGCTGGCGCTGCTGATATGAGAGCTGTTGAGGCTCCGCCTGCTGAGGCAAGGATGGCCGCCGCGAGAGCTAAGGCGATACCTCGGGATGTGAAGGCGCGCAAGGCACGGCGGCGCACGTGTGTGAAACCGGACATTGTGTTTCCCCCAATGTGATCGCCGGTCAGGAGCCGGCTACGGAAAGCGTAACGGAGGCTGGCCCGTTTGCACCCACGGTTCGGCGTACTTGTGGCATGTGGTGGAACCGATCCGGGATCAGGCGCTGCTGTGGAGTTGGACTACTTCGCGCGGCGGTTCCTGGCGGCAAGCAGCCTGCGCCGGTAGAAGACGGCGGCGGCCGCCACCACGAGGACACCGAGGCTTCCGGCAACAAATCCGGGCGCGGTCCCATTGTCAGCGTCAGCTGTACGTTCACTCTGGATCGGTTCTGCCGCGGGGGCCGTTGAAAGACTCGGTGTCCCTGACGGCATGGCCGTGGCGGTCCCTGATGGGGTGGGCGGCGCCACGGAGGAGGACTCAGTCGGAGTGGCTTCGGCGGCCGGGGCCACCGCAGGGACACCGTCGATGACCGGGTTCTCTGCCGGGGCGACGCCTTTGACCGGCTGGCTGGGCTCGGCCGGGGCGAACCCCTTGACCGGCTGGTTCGTCACCGGCGCCGGAGCAGGCGGAACGTAGGCCTGGACGGGGGCCGAAGCGTACACCGGGGCTGGCGGGACATACGGCGCCGGGGCTGGCGCGTAAGGGGCCGGGTGCAGCGGCGCTCCCCCGTTGCCTCCTACGATCGGAGCCGCGCCGCCGGGGACCGTGGAACCGCCACCGCCAACAACGACGGTGCCACCGCCGGCTGTCCCCCCGGTACTGTCGGGGACGCAGACGTTTACGCCGTTGATGACGGTATATGTGCACGCTGCCTGGGCCGGTCCTGCGGCGCCGAGCGCGAGGGCCGCGGCCGCCATGACGGTGCCCAGTGCGGCTGCGGTGCGTGATGCGCGGACGTGCGAAGTGGTGTTCAAGATGTATCCCCCAATACGGGTCCTGAGCGGACCGGCTCCGGCCAGCCTAACCGAACAAGGCCGTCTGAACATTCCGGGCGGAACCCTCAGTAGTTGCGCCGGTGCTTCAGCCTGGGGATGGTGACGGCGAAGACCGCGGCGGCCGCGAAGCCCAGCACCCCGGTGGCGGCCACCCCGGCCCCAAGCGAGACGATGGCGGTCACGCCCGAGAGCAGCACCGGGCCGCCGGTGGCCCCGGCGTCGGCCATGAACCGCCAGATGCCCAGGAACTGGCCGCGGCCGTTGTCGGGTGAGAAGTCGGCCCCCAGCGTCATGTTCAGGCCCGAGCTGATGCCGTTGCCGAAGCCAATCAGCAGCGCAGCGAGCAGCAGGCCCACGAAGCCGGTGCTGAGCGGGATCAGGAGCATGGCCGTGCCCATGATGAGGGTCGAGGGAATGGCCACCCACTGCCGGCCCTTGCGGTCCATCAGCCTGCCGGCCGGGTAGAAGACCAGCATGTCGATGGCGCCGGAGAGCCCGTAGATCAGTGACGCCTGGGTCGCGTCCATCCCGAGGTGCTCGGCCCAGAGCGGGATCACCACCTGCCGGGAGGCGCGCAGTGCGCTGAGCAGCAGCACCCCCACGCCCACGCTCAGGAAGACCCCGGCGTGGGAGGCCGCGACGCTGCGCATCGTGGCCCGCTGGACGGGGGCGCCGCCGTCGGGCGCGGGTTTGGCCACGAGGTCCGGGATGGTCACCGACAGGGCCGCGGCGGCCACCATGGCGACGACGCCCACCCAGTAGGCGCCGGTGATGCCGGCGGACTGCATCACCGCCGCGCCGATGAAGGGGCCGATGAAGATGCCGATCCGGTTGACCCCGCCGAGGGTGGACAGGGCCCGCGCCCGGAGCATCACCGGCACCGCCTCGGTCAGGTACTTTTGCCGGGCCAGGCTGAAGACGCTCGCGGCCATCCCGACGACGAGCATCGCCGCGGCGAGCAGCCACAGCCCGTCGGGCAGCAGCGGGGACAGGGCCGCGGCGGCGAGGGCGACGGCGCTGGCGGCTGCGGCGCCGACGATCGCCCAGCGTTCGCCGAACTTCAGGGTGATGAGGGAGGCGGGGAGGTTGAAGAACCAGGAGCCGAGGCCGATCAGGGTGACCACCAGTGCGGCGACCGCCACCGAGGCGCCGAGGTCGCGGGCGGAGAGGGCCACCACGGGCAGGATCGCGCCCTCGCCGATGCTGAACAGCAGGGCCGGGCCAAAGGCGGGGACGGCGATGCTGCGGAGGCTGAAGGCGGCTTGGCGTGTGGTGGTCATCCCCCTCATCCTAGGCCGGGCGCGGCCGCGCGGGCCTCAGGCCTCGAAGTGCGTGCGGGCGGTCCCGTCGGTGAGGTTCCGATCAGGACCTCTACTCCGGCAGAATGCCCGAGCGGCTCAGCAGCGCCCTCGTCTTCGGATGCTGCGGTGCGGTGAAAATCCGGCTGGGCGGCCCCTCCTCCACGATGACCCCCTGGTCCATGACCACAATGCGGTCGGCGATGTCCCGGGCGAACTGCATCTCATGGGTCACGATCACCATCGTGGTTCCCTGCTGGGCGATCTTCTTGATGACCGCCAGAACCTCGCCCACAAGCTCCGGATCCAACGCGGACGTCGGCTCATCAAAGAGCATGACACTGGGGTTCATGGCCAGTGCCCGGGCGATGGCCACCCGCTGCTTCTGGCCCCCGGAGAGCTTGCTGGGGTAATTGTCGATTTTGTCCCCCAGCCCCACCATTTCGAGGTTGGGCAGGGCAATGTCCCTGGCCTCGGCAGTGGAGAGCTTCTTGACGTCGCGCAGCGGCGCCATGACGTTCCCCAGAGCTGTCTTGTTCAGGAACAGATTGAAGTGCTGGAAGACGAAGCCGATGTCGGTCCGCTTCTGGGCAGTGACGGACGCTTTCTCAGCGATCAGTTCCCCGTCGCGTTCCTCGTAGCCGATCAGGTGGCCGTTGACGTAGATGCGCCCGGCATCGATGGTCTCAAGCTTGTTGATGCAGCGCAGCAAAGTGCTCTTGCCGGATCCGCTGGAGCCCAGTATGGCGATGGTCTCGCCGCGGTGGACCACAAGGTCCACGCCCTTAAGTACTTCCACCCTTTTCTGAACGTGCGCTTTGCCGGTAATCCTCTGCCAAAAACTCGGCTTCGTGTCAGAAACAAAGGTCTTGTGGACATCGCGGACGTCAATAATGGTCTCGTCAGCCACTGGCCCGTGCCTTTCGTTCAAGCACAACCACGACGCGGGACAGTGGCAGGCTGATGATCAGATAGAGGATGGCCGCCGCGGTGTAGATCGCAGTGGTCTGGAAGGTCTGGCTGTTGAGGATGTTCGCGGTCTTCAGGATCTCGGTCACGGCGATCACGGACGTCAGGGCGGTGTCCTTGATCATTGCTATGAAGTAGTTGCCGATCGGCCCCATGGAGACCACGAAGGACTGGGGAATGACCACCTTCCACAGGGTCTTGCTGGGCGTGTAGCCCAGGGACAGTGCGGCTTCGGTCTGGCCGTGCTCCACGGAGAGGATGGCGGAGCGGAAGACTTCAGACAGGTAGGCGGCGTAGTTCAGGCCCAGGCCCAGGATGCCGGCCGGCACCGGATCGATGCTTACGCCAATGCTGGGAAGCACGAAGAAGATGTAGACCAACTGCACCAGCAGCGGAGTGCCGCGGATGACCTCCAGGTAAACCGTGGCAATGCCGCGAAGGATTTTGATCGAGGAGATGCGCGCCAGCGCAACCAGCAGCCCCAGCACGAGCGCGATCGCCATGGCACCGAGCGCCAGCTGGACGACGACGGGTACGGCCTGCAGGAGTGCCGGGAACACGGCCAGGGTGTTTTTAATAAAGTCCACGGGAAATCCCTAAGTTAGGGTCGGGGGGGGGGGGGGGGGGGGGGGGGGGGGGGGGGGGGGGGGGGGGGGGGGGGGG
>NZ_JARUXE010000081.1 GCF_030433895.1 Arthrobacter sp. PsM3
ATTTTCACGTTACACGGCGGGACGAGCGAAGCCGACCCTCAGCAGCTGACATGAATAACTCTATGTCGTGTTCCGGTGGCCGCTGGTGCACGCGCGCGGATGCGCTGCTCGGTGTCGAGGGCGTCCACATCAGCACTGTCACGGCAACCGCGGCCGCCCTGGTTCTGGGCGTCGAAACCGGGGACGACGTCACTGGCTGCCCTGATTGCGGCGTCGTTGCGGTCGGCCACGGACGCCGCCAGGTCCTGCTCCATGACATTCCCTGTTTCGGCACGCCTGTACGGCTGCTTTGGGTCAAGCGTGTGTGGCGATGCCGGACCCGGGCTGCCCCAGGACAACGTTCACCGAGGAGCACTCGCTGGCCGGTCCCCGGGCGAAACTCACTGCCCGCGCGGTGTCCTGGGCGACCGACGCGCTCCAGCGTTTCGACACCTCGGTCTCGGCCCTGGCTCATCAGCTCGGGGTTTCCTGGCACACGGCCTGGGACGCCATCAAGACAGAGGCCGCGCGGCGGATCGCTGACACAGGCCGGCTCGAAGGGGTGGATGCGCTCGGCGTCGATGAGCATGTCTGGTCACATACCGGCCCGCCAGGATCGGGCATGGTCACCGGGATCGCGGACCACACCCGCGATGCCCACGGCGTGGTTCACGCCGGCTCCTGGATCTGGTTTCGGGACGGTCAGGAAAGGCCTACGCCGACTGGCTCAAAGACCGCGGCACCGGGTTCACGGCCGGGATCAAGACCGCCGCGCTGGATCCTTTCCGCGGCTACGCCAACGCCATCCGCGACGAACTGCCCGAAGCCATCACGGTCCTGGACGCTTTCCACGTAGTCAAACTCGGATCGGCCATGGTCGACGAAGTCCGCCGCCGGGTCCAGCAGGACACTCTCGGACACCGCGGCCGCAAGGGAGATCCGCTCTACGGGATCCGTCGGACCCTGCAGATCGGCGCCGAACACCTCACCGACAAGCAATCCGCACGGCTGGACGCGAAACTCACCGCCGGCGACCCCGACCACGAAGTCACCCTCGCCTGGCAGCGCTACCAGAAGCTCCGAAACATCTACCACACCCGCCCGGAGCGGGGCAGAGAACTCGTCAACGAAGTCATTGCTTCATTCCCGACCTGCCCGATCCCGGAAGTCGCCCGCCTCGGCCGGACACTGAAACAATGGAAGACCGCGATCCTCGCCTACTTCGACACGAACGGCGCCTCGAACGGCCCCACCGAAGCGATAAACGGCGTCATCGAAACCACCCGCCGAATCGCCAGAGGCTTCCGCAACTTCACCAACTACCGACTCAGATGCCTACTCGCCGCCGGCGGCCACCGGCCCTACCGGATCAAACAAACCAACCATGCCTAAATGCGAAGGGCCTGTTATTGGCCTCTACCTTGCCTGTGGTGGCGCCGGTGATGATGAGCACCTCGATCTCTTTCCACCACCGGCAGACAGTGCGGTAGAGCCTGGTGGTCTCCGGTCGTGCGGCTGCCTTGACCAGTTCCTCGAGTTCGGTTTTCGCAGCTTCGGCGTCTTCCGTCCGGACGGCGGCATGACAGTCATCCGGGAATCCATTTCCCCACGAACCTTGAAGAGCCCTCAAAGAACGACAGCCGGTCACAGGCCGGTTCTTCGCAGTACCAGCGGTACTTGGACCAGAGCACCTCCACCGGCCCGGCGACAGGAATATCCCTTAGCCGCTGGAGACGTCGTTCCTTACGCCGGGAGGAAATCACGCCGCAGCTCGGGCAGCCCGGTGGCTGGTTGGTTTCGACGGTGACCTGCCGGCGGCCGGCTGTGTCGGTGGTGGAGACGACGTGGTAGTCGGGCAGGTTGAAAAGGATGGTGGCAGGGTCGGCTGCGCCCCCGGTAGGCTCGTTCAAGGCTCGTGGTCCTGTTCCAGGTTGAATGCTTAGACACAATCATCCCAGCAGGGCCACGGGCCCTCTTGTCTTCAACGACACGAACTCAATTCCCCACGAACCTTGAAGAGCCGTGTTGGTCCGCACCGACAGTGCCGGGGCCTCACGGAAGTTCCTCTGGCACCTGCACAGCCTCGGCGTGCAGTTCTCCACCAGCTTCGCGCTGCCGTTCGGCAAGGCGCACATGATCGACTGGATCACCGACAAAGAGCACTGGCAGCCGGCCCTGGACCAGTCCGGAAACGACCGGAACGATGCGTGGGTCATCAACGTCACCGACATCATTCCGCTCACCGATTACCCGCCGGGCACGAACCTGTTCCTCCGCGCCGAGCCGCTGCACCCCGGAGCGCAGCCGACCCTGCTCGATACCGACGGGCACCGGATCACCGCGTTCCTGACCAACTCCCCACGCTGGCACGGACCGTTCCTGGACGCCCGGCACCGCGCCCGCGGCCGGTGCGAGAACCGGATCAAAACCCTGAAAAACACCGGCCTGGGCAAGCTGCCGTTCTTCGATTTCGCCGCGAACCAGGCCTGGGCCAACATCGCCGCACTGGCCTTCAACCTGGTCTCCTGGATCCAGCTCGCAGCCCTCCCGGACGGCCACCACGCCAAGGCCTGGGACATCAAACGCTGGCGCTACCGGCTCTTCGCCACCGCCGGGAAAATCATCACCCGCGCCCGCCGCCACCAGCTCCTGCTCCCGGACTCAGCCCCGGAACAGGACCTCCTGAAACTCCTCCTGGAGAACAACGCCCGGCTCAACAAAGGGCTCGTTCCTTCCACCGGCTGATCGTGGACCTCATCCTGTCCCAACGAACAGCACGATCACCGGAAGTGGAACCGGCGCCAACCCAGGCGAACCAACAGGCCACACCAGACTGCCCGAAAACAGACAACAACCGCCCACCAGCCGCCGCCACAAATCAGCAACCATAAACGAGCATCATGAAAAATCGAGGCTAAAAGTTGATGAGCCGGGTACGGGATCTAACGGGGCCAATCACACGCACGCTCAAGACGGAAGGGATCGCGGTCTGCGACGTGCGCCGCCCAAGCGCGCTTCCCGTGCCGGAAAGGGAATGGGAAAGTCCGACGAGATCGACGCTGTCGCGGCCGCCCGGACAGCCTGCCCGCGGCAATCTATTGCCCGCTAACCAAAAGACCAGACCCCAAGTCTTCTGCGCTAAGAAAAGTGTCGGCTCTGGCCCGACTCTGCGTGCATAGCCCGCAGAGAGACTCCGCTTAAGACAGTGGCCCCGGAGTCCGGTGGGTCCTCCCTGGAGGTCCCTATAGACACGGACCGTTCCTTTCGTCCGAAATTGCCGCCCGTGACTGATTGCCCGGCGGCTTGTCGAGTGTGACTAGGCCTACCCTTGGATCTCGCCAGCCCAAACGAAACGAGGGCTACCAATACGAGTAGGCTGACGCCTCTCCAGAACGAACGTGACGGATATTGGATACTCATCGCGAGAACCATGGCCGACAACCCAATGACTACAGCTACTATAATCGGGTTTCTGCTTTCGGTACCCACTTTTACCCCGAATGCGGCAAGGAGGGCGATACCAAAGAACAAAGCCATCTGCCCAGCGGGCCCAGTTGCTCCATACCATTCTCCGACCATGGAAAGAGGAATCCAGGCAAAAGGCCAAAGCCTTTCTTGGTCGAAGGTGTTCAAATTCAAGAGTTGCGATGGCAAGGGGTTGGCATTCGAAAGGAGCAAGGCAGCGGATGGCGCCCTGGCGACGGAAAGTTCAGTGATGGGAACGGAAGCTGTGATTGAGGAAACTAGGAGTTGAACCGCCGTAATCCAGTGCGCCGGATCCAGCAACCGTGGTATCCGCTCATCTTGGACCAAGGCGCCCAGTTGCAGTAGTCCGTGCGGCTGCCCGCGAACGGTGAGCGACATGGCAAATGCGGCCAACGTCCCATGAGCGCATAGATAGACACCGAGGATTAATCCTAGGCCGGAAAAGAACGCGGTTCGATGCCAAAGCCTAGATAACAAGACGAACATAAGGGCAAGTGGAAATGCGACCGCCATGCGTGTACCAACGGCTATTCCTGACGCAAACCACACAAGACCGACACTCATCTGCAGAACTCGCTGCCAATTTGTGGCTTCACCAATGATCCCAATTACGAGCGCGGCCAAGCCCAAGACTGGTCCGATGAACCCCGTTAGTCTGACGATAAAATCCACACCATCCGTCATGGCGTATATCTGGCGATCAAAAAAGCTCGGCCCTTGCCCGACAAGCCAGACCAGATAGACAAAACTGGACGCTCGAAGGCTCAGTCTCTGATAGCGCGGCCAGCTCGATGAAGCAATTCGGGGAATGTCGCTGCGTTCTTGGCGCCAACTCCTAGGCATACTGACGCAGAATATCAAAGAGCCTAAGGCAGCCCATAAAAATGCCACGTTTTGTGTTGGATCCCCTTGTACATCACTAGGCAATCCTGCACCGTTATTTTCGGCCGACCAATGCCAGATTTCGTCTCCGAAAGTGCCCAACAATGTGAACACACCTCCGAAGAGTATCGCAGGCCACGCCGCGGGATGCCTCAGTTTTGAAAATACGGCCAAGGTTAGAAGTGACCAAGCTAGCCAATGCATGTAGTTTGGCAATTCTCGATAGTATTCACAAGTGGTCTCCAGTTAAAATCCCGGTTCGGGAAGTCATGAAATTTATAGCCGCTTTACAGCTCTCGGACAATACGCGCCGGCACCCCCGCTACTAAAGAATTCGGGGGAACATCACCTGTCACTACCGCACCGGCAGCAACGATACTGCCTTCACCAACGGTGACGCCGCCCAAAATAATTGCTCCCGCCCCGATCCAGGTACCCTGGCATATCCGAATAGGTTTAGCCAATGGTTTGCCCGCCCGCTTCTCGGAAGGGCCTATCAGGTGTGTCGATGTCACGAATTGCGCCCGCATGCCGACATTTACGGAGCGTTCCAAAACCAATCGTGCGCGTGCATCTAGATAGCACCCAGCATTAATGAAGACATCGTCTGCGAGAATCAGGTTATCCCCGGCAATGTGGACGTCGCTGAGAATCGTGCTGTTCGCGACGGTGATACCCGACGCATACAATAATCCACGACGAACCCTTGGTGGCGCAAGAGCACTACGGGATACTATCCGCAATATGCGACTAAAAGCCCAATTGGAAGACGAAAATACGTTGCTGAATATAGGCACTAAATCACTCTTTCAAATTCTTGCTGTGACCGCCTATTGGTATCTCCTCTTGCGCTCATTCTTTCGGCCAACACCAGAGCGCAGGCTGCGACTACCTGAAATACTGAAATACTCGCTGCTGCGCTGGCGACAGTACCCCCGAGTGCACCAACAGCGACACACGGAATGGCGATTGCTAGTTCCAGCCAACGCACGGCCCGAAGCTTTTTGAGTTGGTTTCTTCGTTTTAGAACAATGGACAATACGGAAGCCCCCAATCCAGCCATCGCGCCAGCAGCGAGGCCGCCGACAGCCATGCGAGCTTCGCTTCCGTGATCCCCTACAACGAAGGCGACCCAGGATGCTGGGACAAGGAGGACCAGGCTTATCCAGGCGAATCCGACACCCATCAAGAGAGCCGCGGTGAGTTTTAGCGGACCAGGCCATCTTGCTTCCAGACTCCGAATCATGGGGGCCACAGCCACGGGAACCGCGAGTGCAAGAACGCCAAGGGGAGCGAGGAGGGTCTCGGCGAGCCGAATTCCTGCGACGGCCTCGGGCCCCGCAAGTTCATTGAGGATGCCGATACTAGCCAGACCAACAAACGCAAACACAGCCCATTCTTGGATTCCCGCCAGCAACAGCCCGCGTGACGCTCGCAGCCACACGCGTGCCGTATCCAGCTGCTTTGGATCCTGACTGACACCTTTCAGGGCCAAGAAGAGTCCTGCCATACTCCCAGCGAGCACCCCGACCGTCGTGGTGAGGACGTTGTTGGGCACTACAGCGATCAGGCCAAGGCCAAAAACACCGCAAACACCTACGAGGGGCGCAGCGTCCACGATCAGTAGTCTGCCGCGTCGGCGTGCCGATTTCGCGGAAATTGAACGCACGCAGTCAAGGGCTCCAAGGACAAGCGGCGTGAATGCCAGCGCTAAGGAGCTAAGGAAGTCAAGGCCGCCATCATAGGCAACGAAGAACATCACACCGCCAGGCACTAGCGCAAGGGCGCTTAAAGTCCCAAAAAGAGCCAGGGCGCGAGGGCGGCTCTCGTGCAGGACTAGTGTCGGGACCAATATCGCCCGAATTCCCGCAATCCACTGAGACTCGATGGTCCAGGCAATGAAAAAAGCAGCCAGAGCCGACGTTTGAAGTTGATGAGCGGCAGTTATTGAAACAAAGAAGTTAGGTATCAAAAGTAGGGCTTGACCGAACACCCGATCGACGGCATGTCGAATCGTCATAACGTGTAAAACCTTCTTCCTACGGGGTTCAAACGTTGAACCTACGATTCAGGTCTTTCAACTTTGCTGAAACAGGGTTGTGCCGCAGTGCAACTTGAAGCTGACACATTTTGGGCAGCTCTTGCGGCACCCGAAATGAAGCCTCTAAGAGATGGGGGATAACTGCTGGACCCGCCATGTGCGATAAGCTATCAAATCTCCAAACAATGTCCGACAGTACATCGCTTAGTCGCCTTACCCCATACTCTTCCAGTTCTCCCGGAACGTCCGCTATGCTTTGAATGGCACTCCTGTCTAGTATGGCGGCCAGCGATAGCCAGGATTTCGTGCCCGAGGCGTAGGAAAAATCCTTGAGTTTCTGGAATTCCCAGGGAGTGTTATCCCGCAGTGCCCTCGAGCGGTAGGCAACGGGAAGTCGTGTACCCAGGGCTTCGAGTATCACATTCCCAAAGGATTCGCCACGGTCCGCCCAATGCATGAATGTGTTCGCTGTCCAGTATTCTTCGCGCAGTTGCTCATCATCCGTGATCACAGGAAGTACATCTATCTTCTCGCTGCGTGGCAACGCATCAAGCAGCTTGGGCGGAGCGCCGATCAAGCGCAGTCGATAGTTTGTGGACTTTATTGCGAACTCAGCCAATCGGATGTATCCATCAATTGTCCACTTTTCGTTAATTGGCGATCCAACTCGGAGAAGAACCTTTTCTGAGTTAGATATTCCCCGTCTTGCTCGGGCATTTTTTCTCTCCAAACTCGATGGTGGACGAAAAAATGAAAAGTCTTGGGGATTGGGAATGATGCGCCGAGAAATTCCCTGCCCGCCGCACTGGGCGGAATGTTGGGCGGCCAGCCAATCCCCCAGGAGTCCGACAACCTGAGGTTGAACAGAGGAGGCCCTCAGCGTCTTCTTTATTGCAGCACCAAGACCTTGGCCGAAGATGTCGTGCGTCAGGACCGCCGGCTCGAGCTCACTTGTTGCTGAGAGCAGGTTGCCCACCCAGCTAGTTGTTGCTCCACTTGGGGCACCATGGTGAATGTGTAGCAAGTCAGGTCGAAACTTGGTGATTTCCCCAAGCTGAGCCGTCACGGGAATGCCCGATTCTTTGAGCTGCGCTGTTCTCGACGGATGAGGTCCACCAGGGCAGTACGCAATCGCTTCCGCCCCTGCGAGATGCCAAGCATCCGCGAATGTGACTGCGGACCGCGAAGTGCCCCCCATCGACACATCGTTAAACGCGATGGCAACGCGCATATATCGTCCTCTTTATACCGAGATGGTTTGACGGCAACTGTGTGTCAACATCAGTCATCGTAAACATCAGTCGTTCGAGTCGATCGCGGCTATTGCAGAGGCAAAAAAGGCAGCAAATCGCTCTGGGTCCCTTGAAGCATATCGGGTTTTCAGGACCCTTCCCGTCCATTCGTGCTACGTACGATACATCTCATGCTCACGATCAGCCAGATCTGACCTAACCACGTAGACAGTGGTGGAGATGGACATGTCCTTCGAGTTCCGCGGTGCCGTCCGGAAAGTTCTGCCCAAGGCAGCCATCACAGTTGACCACTGACATTTGCTGGTGCGGGAGAACCATATGGTCACCGAGGTCCTGCGGCGCCGGGCGCGGCGCACGACCTCCACGACAGGCGGGTCAGGAAACAGCTCCGGACTGAATGTTGCGAAAATTGCTGACCTACAGAGAGGAAAACATGTCCTCTGCCCAGGGCTTACGGATACAGTAGATCATTGGCTCTGACGCGAAAATTTCGTGGCCTCGGCAGTGATCTCAGGGCAGCATGCGGGTTAG
>NZ_JARUXE010000082.1 GCF_030433895.1 Arthrobacter sp. PsM3
TCGCCCACATCGAGTCCTCCGGCACCACCCGCCAGGAAGCCAGCTCACTCCTCGCCGCCCATGCCGGCGCCTGACACCCGTAAAGGACCCAAGATGTTCCCCACCCGACTGGAAATCATCCCCTCCGAGGGCATCGTCGAAAAAGTCGCGGCGGCCGTGCCCCTGGACACAACACTGAGCATCACCTGCCTGCCCCACCACGGCATCGGGCGCACCATGCGCGTGGCAGTCGAGCTGGCCCAGCTGGGCTACACGGTGGTCCCGCACCTCGCGGCGCGCGCCCTGCAGGAGCGCCCCCAGCTCGTCGGAATCCTGCGCGACTGCGACGCGGCCGGCATCAGGGAGGTCTTTGCCATCGGAGGGGACTCCCAGCGGGCCGCAGGACCCTACGGCACGGCGGGGGAGCTGATGGAAGACATCACCCAGTACACCGGCGGCGGCATCTCCATCGGGGTCGCCGGCTACCCCGAGGGCCACCCCTCCGTCGGAGGGCTCGACCTGCTGGATGCACTGCTGGCCAAACAGCACCTGGCGAGCCGCATCGTCACGCAGATGTGCTTTTCCGCCCCGAAGATCGTGGACTACGTGGGCCTGCTGCGCCGCGAAGGCGTGGAACTGCCGGTCTGGGCGGGCGTCCCCGGTGCCGTACCCAGAACCAAACTGGTCGCCCTTGGCACCCAGATCGGCGTCGGCGCCTCGCTGAAATTCCTCAGCCGCAAAGGCCCGCTGGCCCGCCGGCTCCTCAGCGGGGAACGCTACCAGCCTGCGAGCCTGATTTCCGAGCTGGCCGAACACCCGGGCAGAATCGCAGGCATCCACTTCTACACTTTCAACCACCTGACCGCGGCAACCGACGGGGCAACCCCGGCGCCCGGCCCCGCGGCAACCGTACTCGCGTCAATTTCAGGAGCAGCAAAATGAAGACCCAGACTGAAACGCTGGCGCCGTCGCCCCACCTTGACCGGCAGCTCAGCAACCGCCACATCCAGCTGATCGCGATCGGCGGTGCCATCGGCACCGGTCTGTTCATGGGCTCGGGCAAGACGATCTCGGCGGCCGGCCCCTCCGTCATCTTCGTGTACGCGATCATCGGCTTCATGCTGTTCTTCGTCATGCGGGCGATGGGCGAGCTGCTCTTGAGCAACCTGAACTACAAGTCCTTCAGCGACTTCGCCGCGGACCTGCTCGGCCCCTGGGCCGGGTTCTTCACCGGCTGGACCTACTGGTTCTGCTGGGTGATCACCGGCATCGCGGATGTCATTGCCATCGCCGGCTACTCCAAGGAGCTCTGGCCCACCCTCCCGCTGTGGATCCCCGGCCTGGTGACCATCGCCATCCTCCTGCTGCTGAACCTGACCACGGTGAGGGCGTTCGGCGAGACGGAGTTCTGGTTCGCGCTGATCAAGATCGTCGCCATCGCGGCCCTGATTGTGGTCGGCCTGTTCATGATCTTCAGCGGGTTCAGCTCCGACGCCGGACCGGCCAGCTTCAGCAACCTGTGGAGCCACGGCGGCTTCTTCCCGAACGAATTCATGGGCTTCGTGGCCGGTTTCCAGATCGCCGTGTTCGCCTTTGTGGGCATTGAGCTCGTGGGCACCACCGCCGCCGAGGCCAAGGACCCGGAGAAGAACCTGCCCCGGGCGATCAACTCCATTCCCGTGCGTGTGCTGCTCTTCTACGTCGGCGCACTGATCATCCTGATGTCCGTCACGCCCTGGACCCAGTTCAGCGCCGGCCACAGCCCTTTCATCGCCATGTTCTCCCTGGCCGGCCTGGGAGCCGCCGCCACGGTGGTCAACCTGGTGGTGCTGACCTCGGCGATGTCCTCCGCCAACTCCGGCATCTACTCCACGTCGCGCATGGTGTACGGGCTTGCCCAGGAGGGCGACGCCCCGGCCGCATTCGGCGCGCTCTCGAGCCGCAAAGTGCCCCGGAACGCCCTGTTCCTGACGTGCGTTCTCCTGCTTTCCGGCGTCGTGCTGATGTACGCAGGACAGGACATCGGCAAGGCTTTCGACATGGTGACCACCGTGTCCGCGGTCTGCTTCGTCTTCGTCTGGTCCATCATCCTGGCCAGCTACATTGCCTTCCGCAGGCGCCGTCCGCAGCTGCATGACGCATCCAGGTTCAAGATGCCCGGCGGCATCCCCATGGCCTGGGTGGTCTTCGCCTTCTTCGCCTTCGTGCTCTGGGCACTGACCACCCAGCCGGACACCCTCCTCGCCCTGCTGGTCACGCCCATCTGGTTCGTCCTGCTGGGCATCGCCTGGTACATCCTGCGCCGCCGCCCCGCGCACCTGGCCCGCTACGCGGCGTTCCAGGCCGAGCTCGCCCAGGACCTGGAGCAGGAACGGGTGAAGCAATAAACACCACACACGCGCGGGGTCACCTGCAGAAGAGGCCCGCGTCGGCGCTCACGCCGTCGTCGCCGGCTCCGCAGCGGGCACGACGACGGCGCCGGTCGCCGTCGAGTCCGGGTTCAGCATCCAGCCGACCCGCTTGGGGGTGTTGAGCACCACCACGCTTTCCACGAGCTGGATTCCGGGGATCCGCAGCTGGAGTGCCTGTTCGGCGCCCATAACGTCCGCCAGGGAATGCAGCCACATCAGGATCACAAAGTTGGTGCGGCCCGTGGTGGAAGCGCTGAGCCGGACATTGCGGAAATTGCGCAGCTCGGCAGCGGCGGCTTCATGCTGGCCGGGCGGGACGTTGGCGAACCATTGGCAGCTGACCGGATATCCCGAATAGTTCTGCGCGATTTCGCACCGGAACGAGAGAACCTGGCTGGCCAGCACACGGTTCAGCTGTCGCTGGACGGTGGCCGGGCTGCGTCCCAGGGCGCGGGCAATGTCGGCAGCCGCCGCGCGCCCGTCCATGGCCAGGAACGGGATCAGCTCCAGATGGCTTGGCGGCAGCGGCGGGCCCTGGTTGCCGGCCGGCGCCGGGCCGGAAGCCTCGGGCCCTGCGAGCGCCTGGAGCGAGGCCTTTTGCGCCTTGTCCAGGACGTTCAGCCGCCACGCGTAACCGCCTGAATGCAGACGCGTGCACAGCGACGTCTGGTACTTGGTCAGGCCCGGGATCTCTTTGAGCCGTGCCAGCACGACGTCGCTGAACTGGGCCAAAGTGGGCGTGATGACGGTCAGCATGAGATCCCGGTTGCTGGCAGCCTCCTCCACAGTGACGACTTCGGGGATGGCCGCCAGCGCGGCTGTGACCTCGGCGCGCAGCTTCATCTCACAGTCCACATCCACCAGCGCCAGGCACATCTGCTTCGGATCTCCCATCAGATGGGCTGTGCTCCAGGCGGCGCCGGAGGCCTTCAGCCGCTCCCAGCGGGCGGCCAGCGTGGTGGCGTGGGCGCCCAGAATGCCGGCGGCATCCGACCAGCTGATCCGCGGCGCAATCTGCAGCGCGTTGATCAGCTGGAGGTCTTCCTCACCGATCTCCACCGGAATCTCCTCCGCCACTGCACGAACCCTGTCCCAGCCATCATACTTCTGCACGTATCCAGCCATTTCCCGCCCTGTGATCCCAGTCACCCCACAATTGGTGCAAGGCACTTACCAATCGTTCGGGAAGCAGGAACATATGTCGGTCACAGAGGATGCCAGGGAACTGCACGGCGAGATCACCCGGCTGCGCCACGAGCTGCACCGGGAACCGGAAATCGGCCTGCAGATCCCCCGGACCCAGGAAAAGGTCCTCACAGCCCTCGACGGGCTGCCTTATGAGATCACCCTCGGCGAAACGACGTCGTCGGTTACCGCCGTCCTCCGCGGCGGCGCACCGCACGCTTCGGCCGAGAAACCAGTTGTCCTGCTGCGCGCGGACATGGACGGCCTTCCGGTCCAGGAGCGGACCGGCGTCGACTTCACCTCCCGGGTCGACGGCGCCATGCACGCCTGCGGCCACGACCTCCACACCTCGATGCTGGCCGGAGCCGCCACCCTGCTGGCCGAGCGCCGCGGGCAGCTCGCCGGCGATGTGGTCCTGATGTTCCAGCCGGGCGAGGAGGGCTGGGACGGCGCCGGCCACATGATCCGCGAAGGGGTTCTTGACGCCGCGGGCCGCCGCGCGGACGCAGCCTACGGCATGCACGTCTTCTCCTCGCTGGAGCCGTACGGCCAGTTCGCCACCAAGCCGGGCGTGATGCTGAGCGCCTCGGACGGACTGTTCGTCACGGTCCTGGGCGCCGGAGGCCACGGCTCCGCCCCGCACGCAGCCAAGGACCCCGTCACGGCAGCCGCCGAGATGGTGACCGCACTGCAGGTCATGATCACGCGGCAGTTCAACATGTTCGACCCCGTAGTCCTGACCGTCGGCGTCCTGCACGCGGGCACCGCCCGGAACGTGATCCCCGAATCGGCGCGCATCGAGGCCACCGTCCGGACGTTCTCGCACGCCTCCCGCGAACGGATGATGTCCGCCGTTCCCACGCTCCTGAAAGGCATCGCCCACGCCCACGGCCTGGAGGTGGAGGTCGAATACCGCGGGGAATACCCGCTGAGCATCACCGACGAAAACGAGACCCTCACCGCGGAGAAGACCATCCAGGACCTGTTCGGCGACGCCAGGCTGACCCGCTGGGCCGCCCCGCTCAGCGGGTCCGAGGACTTCTCCAGGGTGATGGAAGAAGTGCCGGGCACCTTCATCGGGCTCAGCGCCGTCGCCCCGGGAGCGGACCACACCTCCACGGCGTTCAACCACTCCCCCTACGCCACGTTCGACGACGGCGTCCTCGCCGACGGGGCAGCGCTTTACGCGGAGCTTGCCATTGCCCGCATCGCCGCGCTTGCCGCCGGCCACCCCATCTCACTCGCCTCCTAAAGCCCTACATCGCAGGAGAAATCATGACCACCATCGTTAACCCGCAGAACGCCACCCGGGCGGCCACCCGGAAGACCCTCCTCGGCACGGGCATCGGCAACGCCGTCGAATGGTACGACTGGGCGATCTACGCCACGTTCACGCCCTTCATCGCCAGCCAGCTGTTCAGCAAGGCGGATCCCGCCTCGGCCGTGCTGGCAACCCTGGCCATCTTCGCCGTCGGCTTCGTGGCACGGCCGGTCGGAGGATTCCTGTTCGGCTGGATCGGCGACCGCGTCGGCCGCAAGACATCCATGACGCTCGCCGTCGGCCTCGCGTCACTGGGCAGCCTCATGATCGGCGTTGCCCCGTCCTTCGCCGCCGTCGGGGTCTGGGCGTCGCTGACGCTGCTGTTGGCCCGGCTGGTCCAGGGCCTGGCCCACGGTGGTGAGCTGCCGTCGTCGCAGACCTATCTCTCTGAGGTGGCCCCGAAAGAGAAACGCGGCCTGTGGGCCACCCTGATTTACACCTCGGGCACGGTCGGCATCCTGGTCGGCACCCTGCTGGGTGCGGTCCTGAACATGACGCTGAGCACCGATGCGATGAATGACTGGGGCTGGCGCGTTCCGTTCCTCGTCGGCGCCGTCATGGGGCTGTATGCCCTGATCATGCGTTCCAAGCTGCATGAGTCCGAGGCTTTCGAAGGCGAGTCGACCTCCGAGAAGCGCGCCCCGATCTGGCCGCAGATTGTGCGGCACCGCAAGCAGGCCCTCCAGGTCGTGGGGCTGACGGTGGGTCTCACGGTGATCTACTACATCTGGGGTGTCGTGGCCCCCAGTTACGCCGCCACCGTCCTGAAGATCGACCGCGGGGAAACCCTGTGGGCCAGCGTCGTCGCCAACATCGTGTTCATTGCCGCCCTGCCTGTCTGGGGCAAACTGTCTGACCGGATCGGCCGCAAGAAGGTGCTCTGGGCCGGAGCGGCCGGAGCGGCCGTCATGCACTTCCCGATGACCTGGCTGCTGAAGGACTCGGCCTGGCAACTGGCCGTGGCCATGTCCGTCATGCTGATCTTCATTGCCGCCAGCGCCGCGATTGTTCCGGCCGTCTACGCGGAACTGTTCCCCACCAGCATCCGGACCATCGGCGTCGGCGTCCCGTATTCCATCTGCGTGGCCGTGTTCGGCGGGACCGCCCCGTACCTGCAGACCTGGCTGGGTGGCATCGGCCTCGCCAACGCGTTCAACCTGTACGCCGTGGTGCTCCTGATCGTCAGCGCGCTGTTCGTCTTCACCATCCCGGAAACCAAAGGCAAGGACCTGACGCACTAAGAGCGCCGGGCGGACGGGACCGAGGCGGGTGCCGTGTTCGAAGGTTAGGACTGGCCTCGCGTCCCTGATTGCCGGTCTATCGTGCCGGGTTCGAAGGGCGGGCCGGCGGCTGGCGACTCGCCACGAGACGGTCCGACTCGCGGGCAACAACAACAGACTGGGCCCCGCCGGATCCGGCTGCCGCGAGTGAAGGCCCTGGCGGTACGCAGCCGGTTGTTGTTGCGGGGCCAGTCACGGTCCGCTGCTCCTCGGTAATGGGAGGATCGTTCAAAACCTGGGCGACGGCCGCCTCACCTGTTTGGCAACGCTTGGGGTCTGCGCGCCAACGAGGTCACGCACCTACAGACCGTGGAATTTCCCGGAACCGCCGGGCCCCGCAGTTCGGCGAGTTCGGCTGGCCTCCCAAAAGACGCTTCGTGATGACGGTCTTTGACTGGAGAGTAGGACTCAGCGGATAAGTGCCTTTCCCTAATTCAATTGAATCTTCAATTAATGTTCTCTAGGAGACTAGACTCTCCGCGCCAAGCCACAAAGCCTTCATCCTGGGCATCCTTGCTGAATCGCGTGCTGCACGGTCAGCCAGCCCAACTCAGCGACGACAACACTTGCGCTACGGGCACAGCACGGAACAGGCTGATTAATCCGGTTCCGGGCAAGTGCAGAAAAGGCAGCTATTGGTGTCGCGTTCCTCGCCCACAGCCGGGGCACGGCCGATGCGGCGCCACCGTCCCCGACCGCCCCGGCGCAGTCATGCGGTTCATGGCTTATTCGCCGCACATCAGGCTGGCGAGGAACGCGTCCAACTGGCGGCCCGCGGCTGCATCGTTTGGTAGGCCCATTTCTCGAAGGGGCCTTCTTCGTCCATGAGAACGCGCATGTGAGGGTCTGCGCGGCTGAGCCACCAGGGGGTGATTCCCAGAGCGGGTTCGAGGCGGAGGTGTTCCCCGACCAGCCAGCTTGCCCCCATTCTTATCAGCGACTCAGGCATTTGCATTTCTCCAGCCACCAGGCGAAGGCCGCGCCCTCGTTGGTTCTCATTTGTGGGCAGCGGAAACGCGCGGACGCTAGCTGGCGGACCGCAGTGTCTTGAGTTCCAATCGAGGGTGTGAACTTCGGAGTGCTCCTTTGTCGTCTTGCTAAGGCCATAAGCATCGCGAATCCTGTCTCGAAGGCCTAGTGGGTGTCCACGGCTTCGATTTCCGTCTTGTCCTCGCCCCAGAGGGTGTGGAAGGTACCTTCGGCGTCGACCCGGCCGTAG
>NZ_JARUXE010000083.1 GCF_030433895.1 Arthrobacter sp. PsM3
GCATGCCGATCGGCGGCGGCAAGGGCGGCTCCGACTTCGACCCCCGCGGGCGCTCTGACGCCGAGATCATGCGCTTCTGCCAGTCCTTCATGACCGAGCTGTACCGCCACATCGGCGAGTACACCGACGTCCCGGCCGGGGACATCGGCGTCGGCGGCCGCGAAATCGGCTACCTGTTCGGGCAGTACAAGCGGATCACCAACCGCTACGAATCCGGCGTCCTCACCGGCAAGGGCATTTCCTGGGGCGGCTCGCTGGTGCGGCCCGAGGCCACCGGCTACGGCACCGTGATCTTCGCCGAGGAGATGCTCAAGACCCGCGGGAAGTCCTTAGACGGCCAGCGCGTGGTGGTCTCCGGCTCGGGCAACGTCGCCATCAACGCGATCGCCAAGGCCCAGTCGCTCGGCGCCACCGTGGTCGCCTGCTCGGATTCCTCCGGCTACATCGTGGACGAGGCCGGGATCGACGTCGCGCTGCTACGGCAGATCAAGGAGGTCGAGCGCGGACGGCTTAAGGAATACGAAACCCGGCGCTCGGCCGTCGCCTACGTGGAGGGCGGCTCCGTCTGGGACCTTGACGCGACCGTCGCGCTGCCGTGCGCCACGCAGAACGAGCTCGACGGCGACGCCGCCGCCCGGCTGGTCCGCAACGGACTCCTCGTGGTGGCGGAGGGCGCCAACATGCCCTCGACCCGTGCCGCCGTCGCGGTCTTCCAGGACGCCGGCATCCTGTTCGGCCCGGGCAAAGCCGCGAACGCGGGCGGGGTGGCCACGTCCGCGCTGGAAATGCAGCAGAACGCAAGCCGCGACTCCTGGTCCTTCGCGCACACCGAGGAACGGCTCACCGAGATCATGGTCGGGATCCACGACAGCTGCGCCGCCACCGCGGACGAGTACGGGGACCCGGGGAACTACGTGCTCGGCGCGAACATCGGCGGCTTTGTGAAGGTGGCCGACGCGATGCTGGCCCAGGGGCTCATCTAGGTCTGATCGCCCGGGTGCTCCTGTGCCGGAATGACCGCGGCGGCAGTGTTTGTCGACAGACACTGCCGCCGCGCCACTTCCGGCGGGATCTTATGCACAGGCTATATGCCGGGAACTACTTGCCGAGCAGCCGCACGTGGTCCGGGGTCAGCTCCGAGATCCGGCTGACGCCCAGCAGCGCCATGGTGCGGAGCATGTCCTTTTCCAGGATCTCGATGGCCCGGTCCACACCGGCCCGCCCACCGGCCATGAGCCCGTACAGGTATGCCCGGCCGATCAGTGTGAAATCGGCGCCCAGGGCCAGAGCCGCGATGATGTCCGCACCGCTCATGATGCCGGTGTCCAGGATGATCGCGGCGTCGCTGTTGTCCGCCTTGAGCGCCGCCTTGACGTCCGGGAGCAGGTGGAACGGGATCGGGGCGCGGTCCAGCTGGCGTCCGCCGTGGTTGGAAAGTACGACGCCGTCGGCCCCGTGGTCCACGACTTTGCGAGCGTCCTCGACCGTCTGGATGCCCTTGACCACGAGCTTGCCCTTCCATGTCTCGCGCAGCCAGTCGAGGTCATCGAACGTCAGGGTGGGGTCGAACATCGAGTTGATCAGGTCCGCGACGGTGCCGGTGTAGCGGGACAGCGAGGCGAAAGTCAGCGGCTCGTGGGTGAGGAAGTTGAACCACCACGCCGGCCGGTAGGAGGCGTCCAACACGGTCTTGATCGTCAGTGCCGGCGGGATGGTCATGCCGTTGCGCACGTCGCGCAGCCGGGCCCCCGCGACGGCAGTGTCCACGGTGACCATGAGGGTGTCGTTGCCCGCCCTGGCCGCGCGTTCGATCAGCTCCAGCGAGCGGTCACGGTCCGTCCACAGGTAGAGCTGGAACCAGTTCCGGCCATCCGGTGCGGCGGCGGCCACGTCCTCGATGGAGGCCGTGCCCATGGTGGAGAGCGTGTAGGGGATGCCGGCGGCCGCGGCGGCCTGGGACCCGGCGTACTCACCCTCGGACTGCATCATCCGGGTGAAACCGGTCGGGGCGATGCCCACCGGGAGCCGCGACGGCTTCCCGAGGACGTCGGTGCTGAGGTCCACGCTGGAGACGTCCCGGAGGATGCCGGGCCGGAATTCGATGTCTAGGAACGCCTCGCGGGCGCGGCCCAGCGTGATCTCGGCTTCGGCCGCGCCGTCGGTGTAGTCGAAGGGGGCCTGGGGTGTCCGGCGCTTGGCCATGTCCCGGAGATCCCAGATGGTGCTGGCGCGGCGCAGCCTTGAGGCGCGGCTGAACTCGGGCTTCTTGAACTGCATCAGCGGGGCGAGGTCCGAGTACTTGGGCATGCGGCGCTTAAGCGCGGCGGGAACGGCTCCCGGGGTGGCTGCGGCCGGGTGGCTAGCCGCGCCGGTGTCCGCTGCTTGGGTGGGCGCCTCGGGGTTGCCGGGCTCGATGGTCTGCGTCATGGCTGCCTCCGGGCAGGTCTCGTGTTCCTGGATGTCGGGTCCCCGCCAAAACTCCACCGGGGGTGTGGTCCAGCCACAGTCTAAGCGTGTGGTCCAACCACATCAAGTAGGATGGCCCCATGCGTACCCACCAGCTTGTCCTGCAGTGGATTGAGGGCCAGCTCTCCAGCGGCCAGCTTGCCCTGGGCGGACGGCTGCCGGCTGAGCGGGCGCTCGCCGAGCAGCTCAAGGTCTCCCGCACCTCCGTCCGCGAGGCCATCCGGGTCCTGGAGGCCATGGGTGTGCTCCGGGCCGGGGTGGGTTCGGGCCCGGACGCGGGGACCGTCGTCATCGCTGACCCGACCGCGGCACTGGGCTCGGCGCTCCGGCTGCATGTGGCCACCTCGCACCTGCCCGTCAAGGACATCGTGGAGACGCGTGTGCTGCTGGAATCCTGGGCCGCTTCCCGGGCGCGCCCGGAATCGCCCGCGCTGGCCGAGGCCGCACAGCTGCTGGAGCAGATGGACAGCTGCACCGACACGGAGGAGTTCCTTGCCCTGGACATCCGTTTCCATCTGGCGCTGGCGGATGCCGCCGGGAACGCGGTAGTCAGCGCCATGATGGGCTCCCTGCGCGAGGCCATCCAGGACTACGCCGGCCGGTTCACCGGAAACCTGCCCGACTGGGACTCCACCGCGGCGCGGCTCCGTGCCGAACACCGGGGGATCCTGGCGGCCATCTCCAACCACGACGGCGGCCGCGCGGCGCAGCTGGTGGCGGACCACATCGAGGGCTACTACGCGGAGGCCGGCCTGGGCTCGGGGGCCTGATCCGGGACTCCTGATCTCCCGGGTGCGGCTGCAGCACTCCGAGCCGGAAATGTTACGTCCGGATTTTGCGGCGGCGGCAATTGCCGGGCTATGGTCGGGATTATGACAAACCGTTGGTATGCGTATTTTTCGTTGGCTCTGGAGGGGCCCGCGTCTAGCTGACACGCATCCAACCTTCCTTCAGAGCCAACAGGGCAGAGATCATTCTCTGCCCTTCGCCATTTCCCGGCGGGTTCTGATCAGGGCCCGCTCCGCACCCCGGAACAGGACCCCCATGAGCATCGAAGCAGCCCCCGAATCCCAGCAGTCCACCTCAAACCTGCGCGTCAGCGAGTTCACGCCGCTGCCGACCCCGCGGGACATGCTCGCGGAGCTGCCGCTGGACGTCCGTCTCGCCGAAGTCGTGGCTCGGGGCCGGGACGAGGTCCGCGCCGTCATGGACGGGGTCGATGACCGCTTACTCGTCATTGTGGGCCCCTGCTCCATCCACGACCCCAAGGCCGGCCTCGAATACGCCCGCCGTCTGGTCAGCCAGGCAGAGAAGCACAAGGAAGACCTGCTGATCGTGATGCGTGCGTACTTCGAGAAGCCCCGCACCACGGTGGGCTGGAAGGGCCTGATCAACGACCCGCGCCTGGACGGCAGTCATGACATCGCCGCCGGGCTGCGCGCCGCACGCCGCTTCCTGCAGCAGGTCACCGCGCTCGGCCTGCCCGCCGGCACCGAGTTCCTGGAGCCCATCAGCCCGCAGTACATGGCGGACCTGGTCTCCTGGGGCGCCATCGGTGCCCGCACCACGGAAAGCCAGATCCACCGCCAGCTGGCGTCCGGGCTGTCCATGCCGATCGGTTTCAAGAACGGGACTGACGGCGACCTTCAGGTCGCGCTGGACGCGTGCAGCGCCGCCGGGGCAGCGCAGGCGTTCCTCGGAATCGACGGCGAGGGCCGGGCCGCACTGGTCGCCACCGCCGGCAACCCGGACGCGCACGTTATCCTGCGCGGCGGTCGCAAGGGCCCCAACTACGCCGCCGCCGACGTCGAGGCCACCTCCGCCAAGCTGGCCGCCAAGCAGCTCAACCCGCGGCTGATCGTGGACGCGAGCCACGCCAACAGCGGCAAGAACCACCACCGGCAGGCCGAAGTTGCCCTCGAAATCGGTTCACAGCTGGAGAGCGGCGGTGCCTCGGCCGGTGCCATTGCCGGCGTCATGCTGGAGAGCTTCCTTGTTGGCGGTGCGCAGAACCTCGACGTCGCCGAGCACGCCGCCGGGGTGGACGATCTCGTCTACGGCCAGAGCGTGACGGACGCCTGCATGGAGTGGGAAGTCACGGCATCCGTGCTGGCACAGCTCGCGGCCTCCGCGCGAATCCGCCGGACCCGGGGCTAGGCTCGCCCGCGGGCCGCGCATTCGCCGAGCCCGGGGCTAGGCGCGCCCGCGGGCCGCGGTGGAGGGGGCGCGTTTTCGCCGGATCGCGGCCGGCAGTGGAAGGGGGCCGCGGATTCGCCGGACCCGCGGCCGGAGGGGCCGCGCAGGCGCACAGTTCTGCGCCCTGGGCACGCGCAATCCCGTGCAACTCTTTCACAGGGGCACCATCAGCCCCTACAGTATCTAGTACATGGTTGATTGATGGCTCAGCGTCGGCACACCGCCATGTCGTTTTGATGGGGCTGCCGTTCGCTTGAGTAAAGGAATTAGGGAAATGTCTTCGGAGGCTAACTTCTCCAACGCACGCTTCTTGACCGTGGCCGAAGTCGCGGATGTCATGCGCGTGTCCAAAATGACCGTGTACCGGCTTGTCCATTCCGGCGAGATGCCGGCGGTCCGCTTCGGGCGCTCCTACCGGGTGCCGGAAACCGCCGTCGACCAGTACCTCAAAGGTGCTGTCGTCGACGGGAACACGGAAACCGCCTGAGCATCCGGCGTCTTCCGCAGCCGGAATAAGAATCCACGGGCCCCGGATGGTGCCTGCGGTCGTGGTGTGCCCCCGATAGGCGGTACCCTGTTAAGGAACGTTTTACGTCATTGTAAGAACCTGTCAGTTGTACAGTCTGCTGCTTAGCCCGCGGACCCTTTCCAACAGGCAGGTACTGCATCTAGCCGGTAAGGAACTTTCGTGGGTTCAGTTATTAAGAAGCGTCGCAAGCGTATGGCCAAGAAGAAGCACCGCAAGCTGCTTCGCAAGACGCGCCACCAGCGTCGCAATAAGAAGTAGAGATACTTCGCATCATGTGAATGCCCGTTGCCTTCCAGGCAGCGGGCATTTTCTTTGGCGTTTCCGCGCGTGTTCCGGATCACCGCGGGGCGTTTGGTCGGGCGGCGCGCCAGACGGGGGCGCGGGCGACGCCGGGCGACGCGCTTTCGGACAGGCGACGCGGATTCGCACGGACGCTACGCGGATCCGGGTAGCGCTGGGCCGGGAGCGTAGCGCG
>NZ_JARUXE010000084.1 GCF_030433895.1 Arthrobacter sp. PsM3
CAGCAACAATGCCGGTTCCGGCCATCAGGTGTTTGCGGCGGGCGGTCAGCGGGCGCCGTTTGGTGGACCCGGGATTTTTGAAGCCCGGCTTTCTGGACCCCAGCGTGGCGAAAAGACGTGTCACAGCTTCAGATTTCCTTGCAGATGGCGTTGTGATTCCCGGGGTGGGCCTGAGACGAGGCCCTCACTTCCCGCGACAGCCTACCGTTCGTTGCGGGAGCGCGCGATGGGGAGGGCTCCCCCGCGGGAGCCAGGGAGGTCCCGCTCCGCGGTCCGGCGATCAGCCGCATTGCGGGATTCCATGACCCTCAGGCTCGCCCAGGGTGGTGTTGCCGACCTGGATGGTGCGGCCCACAAAACGGCCGTCCGGGTGCGAATTGATGCGGTACCACTTGTAGGTCCCGCGGGCATCCGGCACGGTGCGCCACATAAAGCAGTTGACGGTGAAGGACCCGTCGGAGCCGTAGGCCCATGGATAGTCACGGATCACGCCATCGCACGTGTGTTCCGCGCCCGCCGGCGACCGCCACGAGGTCTGCCCGGAGGCAGGCGCGTCCGTGCAGGTGCGGTAGCCGTTGACTGCGGCGTCCCAGTTGGTCTTGGCCGGGCCGGACTGCGCCGTGGCCGTGGCGATGCCCCCGCCGGTCCCCACGGAGTTGACCGTCTGGACCTGGATGGAGTGCCGTTCGTCGAAGCCGCCGGTGTTCACGGTCCGGCTGCCTGATGCGGCGACGTTTTCCCAGCCGCGGCCGTCGATGTTGATCCGGGTGGATGCGACATCGTTCGTTGCCGTGGACGGTGAGTTCCAGCTGAAACTGAGCGACTTCTGGTTCTGGCCGCCGTTCTGGCCGGAGGCGGAGGGCGTTCCGGGTGCGCCGTAGGGAGTGGCGCCGGCAGCGGCGCTGGCGTCCGAGCTCGGCGCCACGGTGGAGTTGGCCACCACGGTGATCCTGGTGGCGCCCCCGTTCGTGAAGCCGCCCACGGTCTGGCCGGGCCGGATGGGCCCGGACTGTCCCGTGCTGGCGTTGTAGGTGTAGCTGACCTCATTGGGCGCCGAGCCGTTGCGCTCAGCGTCGGTGAGTTCCCGGAAGTTGATGGTCACGGCCCTGCCCGCGCCGCCGGTGTTGGCCTCGGCGGCGCTGACCCCGGACACCTGGGAGAGCTTGCCGGTGGCGCGCCGCGGCGCGGACGGTGCGCTGACGGCGCCCTTGCCGGCCTTGTTCTCCGCCTGCACGGTGAAGGTGTAGGAAGCCTCGGAGTTGTTCGCGGTGAAGTTCGCAGTCCGCACCGTCCCGGGAACCATCTGGGTCTGCGTCGTCCCGCCCCCGCCGCTCATGGTGACGTAGTAGTTCCTGACCGCGTCGCCGTTGGTGTTCGGTTCGCTCCAGTTCACCTTCAGCTGGTTGGAGGTCCCCACGGCGGAGGCCACCGTCGACGTCGGTGCCGCCGGGGCTGCCGGGACGCCGGCGGGGTTGTCTTCGGCGGAGTAGATCCCCCACTCGGACGGGCCGAGTTCGTTGACGGCCTGGGCACGCACCTTGTAGCGGACGCCGTTGGTCAGTCCCGGCCAGGTGTAGTTCAGCCCGGTGACGCCGTTCTTCACGGCGACCCCGGTGGCCGGCGGCGGGGAGATCTCCAAGTTGTAGCTCTTGACGGCCGAGCCCTCGGTCTTTGCCGCAGGCCAGGCGATCACCATGTTTTTGTCCCCGGCTTTGACCGTGGGGGCCTCCGGCGGGGAGGGCTTCTCATCCGGCCTGATCTCGTTGGAGGACGCCGAGGGCGCTGACTGGCCCACTTCATTGGTGGCGGTGACGGTAAAGACGTACTTGACGTCGTTGGTCAGGCCGCTGAGGGTGCAGGTGGTGGTGGCGCAGTCCTGGCTGAAGCCGCTGGAACTGACGGTGTATTTGCTGATGGCAGCGCCGTTGTCCGACGGCGGAGCCCACTTGAGCACGGCGGTGCGGCTGCGGACGTCGGTCGCGGACGGGGCCGAGGGGGCATCCGGTTTGTCCCGGACCGTGATGCGCACCCGGCCGCTGGCCTGCCGGGACGGATCCCCGGTCTTGTCCAGCACGGTGTAGCGGACCACCATCACGCCCTTGGAGCCGTCGGCGGGAGTCACGGTGATCGAGTCCCCGTTCACGGCGGGGGCGCCCGCGGCCGAGCCGGTTTCGACCGTGGCCGAGATGATCTTCAGCGGGGTTTCGGCGAACGGGTTGAAGTCGTTGGCCAGGACGTTGATGGTCTCGGTTTTGCCCGCGTTGGCTTTCTCGATGACGTCCTCGTTGGCCGTCGGGAGGGGCCGGTTGGAGGCGACGACGGTGGCTTCCACCGTGGCCTTGACCGGCTCGGAGCGGCCGTCGGTGACCTTCAGCGGGATGCTCCCCCGGCGTCCCGCGGCGATGGTGGCCTCCGCGCTGACCTTGAGGGTCTGGCCCTCAATGGTGGCCTTGAGCCCCTCGGGCAGGGTGCCGTCGAGCTCGAACTTGAGCTTCTCCTGGTCGCCCGAGTCGACATCCTTGGCGAGGTTGCCCAGCTCGAGGCTGACGGACTCGGCCTTCGGCACCTCGAGGTCGGTCCCGCTGAAGGTGGGCTGGTGGTTGGCGTTGGGGTCGGGAATGACCCTGGTGATGATGCTCAGGGTCGATTTCAGGCCCTGCGGATCGTCGGGTCCGGTGCCGTCCGTGACCTCGAAGGTCACGGAGCCGGGGCCCACGTAGTCCTTCAGCGCGGCGTAGCGCAGCGCAGTGCCGTTCCCGGCCACGACGTTCTGCGAGTCAGCCCCCTGCACCCGGACCTTGTCCACCTGCGTGATCCGGGGCGTGTGTCCTGCCCGGACCCGGACGTACTCGTTCAGGTCGAGGTTGATTTCGTTGCCGGACATCACTTCGACGACGTCGGTGCGCGCCAGGGTGGGGTGCTGCTCGCCCTGGCCGGGAACCCAGATAACCGCCGTCGCGCTTTGGCCGTCCACGTCGGTGACGGTATACGGGACCAGCTGGTCCTTCGGGGCGAGGGTCACGACGACGTTGCCGCCACCTCCGGCGCGCGCGTTCGGGTTGCCGTCCGGCAGGGAGACCTTGAGCTCGGCGGCGACGCCGTCGGGGTCGGAGTCGTTCTTGAGGACGGGGACGTCGACGGCGGACTTGCCGAGGGTCTCCGCGGGGGTGACCACGTCGTCTTTGGCGGCCGGGAGCTTGAGGGCCGCATCCGGGCTGATCCGGACCCGGATGACAGCACTGCCCTGGGCCTTCTTGTCATCCTGGATCTTGTAGCCGACGCTCTCGCTGCCGGCGGTGCCGGGGGCGGTGAGGAGGACTTTGCCGCCGTCGGCCGGCTCGACGCTGAGTTCGGGCCGGGCTTCGAAGGCGTTGGAGACCAGGCTGACCGGGTCCCCGTCCGGGTCCGAGTCGTTGCTGAGGGCGTCGACGGCGATCTTGCGGCCGGGGCGGACGTCGACGGCGTCGTCGACCGCGATGGGTTTCTGGTTGTTGGCTTCCGGCGGGGCGATGCCGACAATGACGGTGCCGGTGTTTTCGGCGCCGATCCGGTCCCGGACGCGGTAGCTGAAGGTGTCCGTGCCGGCGGAGTCGCCGGTGGCGGTGAATTCGAGGTAGCCGTCCTTGACGACGGCCGTTCCCATGGCCGGGGCCTTGTCCACGCCGGTCAGCTGGACGGAGTCGCCGTCGGAGTCAATGCCGTCCAGCGGCACGGGGATGCGGACCACCATGCCTGCCACCACGCGGGCGGTCAGGTTCTTCGGTTCGGGGCGGGTGTTCCGTTCGTCGTCGCGGGCCCGGATCCGGATGGTGACCTGCTGGGAGTCCGACTGCCCGGAGTCGTTGGTGACCTTGTAGATGGCGTACACGGTTTTCGGCTGCTCGCCGGCGATGAAGCGCAGCGCGTTGCCGGAGGGGAAGATGCGGCCGTCGGCGGCGTCGGGCTGCTGTGCCAGCGCCGGTTCGAGGGTCAGTTTTCCGCCGTTGGGGTCGGTGTCGTTCCCGAGGACCGGGATGGTGACGACGTCGCCGGCACGGACGGTCGCTTCATCCGGTTTGGCCTGCGGCGCCTGGAGTTTGGTGGGGGCCGGGACGACGAGGACGGCAATCTCTCCGGTGGCGGAGGACTTGCCGTTGGAGATGGTGTATTTGACGTTGAGCTGGCCCTCGGCGCGGATGTCGGTGATCCGGACCACCGAGTGGTCCAGGACGGACACGCTCACGGGCTCCCCGTCCGCCGCGGTCACGGACTGGACCACCAGGACGCCGCCGGAGGGGTCGGAGTCGTTGCCGAGGACATCCACCAGGACGCTTCCGCCGCTGGGGAGCAGGGCGGTGTCGCGCACGGCCACGGGGGCGCCGTCGCCGTTGCCGGGGACGACGTCGACGCGGACCAGCTGCTGGGCGCTGGCCGGGCCGTTGGTGACGAGGTAGGAGACGTAGTGGGGTCCCTGGGCGGTGGAGGAGAAGGTGAAGGTCTGCTGGTCCGCGCCCATCGTGGCGGTGGAGTTGCCGTCCGGGGTGACCTGGGCGAGGCGGAGCGCGCCGCCCTGGGGATCCGAGTCGTTCTTGAGCGGGGCGATGACGGTGTCCACTCCGGCGACGGCGACGATGTGGTCCGCGTTGGCGATCGGCGGCAGGGCGCCCGGGGCGCGGACGTCGACGGTGATCTTGCCTTCGGTGCTGGCCTGGCCGTCGGAGACGGTGACGGTGACCACCTTGCGGCCGGGCTCGGAGCCGGCGTCCTGGAAGCTGAGCAGCCCGTCGGGACGGGCTTTGACCTGGTCGCGGGGGTCGCTGCTGGTGGCGCTGACGACGTAGAGGTCGTCGCCGTCGGGGTCGATCCAGTCGGTCAGGATGTTCTGGCTGACCAGCTTGCCGGTTTGCACCAGGAGGGAGGTGTTCCGGTTGGGTTTCTGCCGCGGGGCGGAGTTCTCCCCCGCCGGGACAACGGTGAGCGTGACGTCGGCGGAGGCGGAGAGCCCGCGGCCGTCGTCCGCCGAATATTTAAACGTCTCCGTGCCGGTCTTCTCTGCGGGCACGCTGACCTGGAACCCGGTGGAACCATAGATCGGCGCCAGGAGTCCGGATTTGATCGGATCGGGTGCCCGGACGGTGAGGATGTCGCCGTCGGGGTCCGTGTCGTTGTCGAGCACGGGCAGGATGGTGGTTTTGCCGGCGCGCACGCCGAAGCTGTCCGGTTTGGCCGCGGGGGCGCTGTTGGGTTTGGTGCGGTCCGGGAGGACGGTCTGCTGGACCTCGTCGGCGGAGTCCTTGTCCGCATCGTCGGAGGTCTGCTGCGGGGGGATGACGTCGTCCCAGTTGTTGACCAGCTGCATGTTCTGGTTCACCAGCCACACATTGC
>NZ_JARUXE010000085.1 GCF_030433895.1 Arthrobacter sp. PsM3
CGGGGCACTGTCGGACAAATACGGCCGGAAATGGCTGATCGTCGGCGGCATGCTGCTCCAGGCCGCCGCCCTGGCGATGATAGCCGTCGGCCAGGACTTCGGGATCTGGCTCGCCGCCGCGGTCCTGCTCGGCGCCGGCACCGCCATGGTCTACCCCACGCTGCTGGCTGCCATCGGCGACGTCGCCCACCCGGCCTGGCGGGCACGCTCGGTCGGGATCTACCGGCTCTGGCGCGACGGCGGATTCGCCGTCGGCGCCCTCCTCGCCGGAATCCTCGCGGATGCCTACGGCATCCCGGCAGCGGTCGCCGTCGTGGGTGTCCTCACCGCACTGTCGGGAATCCTCGTGGCCGTCCGGATGCGGGCCACAGACCACAAACCCGCACACTAGAAACCACAGCCAGCTCAAGGTCAGGATCGCCGTCAAGGACTTGACGGGGCGCACCGTGCAACACTCCGTCCATGCTGCACTGGCTGGACACCCGGTGCAGCCTGGGCCCGCGGCATTGCCTCAGGTGGTTAACCGGTGTGGAGCTTCAGCTTTCGGAAGGCCGGTACCTTCAGCAGGTCAGCGGTGAAGCCTCCCGCGGCGGTGGCGGCGAGGATCAGCAGCAGCAGGGCGGCGGGGACCGGTGCCATCAGCAGCCCCCACAGCGCCAGCGCCGACGCGGCCGCAGCGTCCAGGACGGAAGCAGCCACCAGCAGCCGGGAGGGCCGGTCCTTCCACGCCGGTAAGGCGGTGCGGACGACGTAGGTCGTGATCTGGCTGCTGAAGACCAGCGTCAGGAAAATAACCGTGCGGAGCTGGTCCAGGCCTCCTCCGGGCCAGAGCTGCCCGGAGGCCCACAACAGGGCCAGGGAAGATCCGAGCATTGGTGTGGCGACGACGAGGGCACCCGAGATGGTCCTGCGCACGTTCCAGGTGTTGGGTTTCTGCGACGACGCCGCGTTGTCGGTGGTGATCATCATGCTCACCACATCGTTCGCCAGCAGCAGCAACGCCATCAGCAGGGGCGTGAAGACCAGCTGCCCGAAGGCCAGCACACCGACCGTCAGCAGGAGCGGCACTTCGAGCTTCTTCACGCTGACGTTGAGGGCATAGGTCAGGGAGCGCTGGTGGATTCTTCTGCTTTCCTCGATGAGGCCGACAATGTCGGTCAGGCCGCCGCGGACGAGGATGACCCCGGCTGCGGACTTGGCCACGTCGGTGGCCGCTTCCATGGCGATGCCGACTTCGGCCTGGCGCAGCGCCGGGGCGTCATTGACGCCGTCTCCGGTCATGCCTACGACGTGGCCCGCCTGCTGAAGTGTTTGCACGATCCGGTGCTTGTCCTGGGGAAGGACCTCCGCGACGACGGAGGGTGACCCGCGGCCGCCGGCCAGGGCCGCGAGACCGTCGACCCTGACCACGCTTCCCTCCAGACCTACTTGGGCAGCAACTGCCGCGGCCGTCGCGGCGCTGTCGCCGGTGACCATGATGACGCGGATCCCAAGACCCGTGAGCCGAGTGAGGAGTCCCGCGGCTTCGGGCCGGATCCGGTCGGCCAGGGCAACCAGCCCGAGCTGGCGCCAGGTGCCGTTCCCGTCGTCGATGGCGACGGCGAGGACCCGCGCGCCGCCGGAGGCGAGTGAGCCCAGCTCCGGCGGGGGCTCTTCCCCTGCCATGGCCGCAATGACATGCGGGGCACCCTTGGCGACTCCAATGGTCCTGCCGCCGCTGACCACGGTGGCCTGGGACCGCTTGGTCGAGGGATCAAACGGTGTGAAGCTTGACCGGTCCTGGGGTGGCGCACCGTCAGCGGCGAGGATCGCCAGATCGATGGGGTCCTGTGTGGAGGCGTCGGAGGCCGCCGAGGCCCACCGCAGGACCTCTTCCCGGTTCGTCGCCCTGATCGGGTAGACGGCATTCACCGCGAGCCGGTTTTCGGTCAGGGTGCCTGTCTTGTCGATGCAGAGCACGCTCAAGGATGCGGCGTCCTGCAGGGCCGTCAGCCGGGTGGTCAGGATCCCCATGGTGGCCAGATGCTTTGCCCCCAGTGCGCCGGCCAATGCGAAGGCCGCCGGCATGGCCACCGGCACCGAGGCCAGCAGCAGGATCACCGCGTAGGAGATGACGTCCGCGATCGGGGCCCCGACTGCGGCCAGGTGAGTGGTTCCCACCACCGCGAGCCCCAGGTCCACGGCAATGAACACCCTGACGATCCGCAGCACAACGTTTTCGAGATGGGCTGTTGGCGCGGAGCTGCCCACCAGTTCGGCGGTCTTGCCGAAGTACGTGGCGGCACCGGTGGCGCTCACGGTGCCGGTGGCTTCCCCGCGGACGACGGTGGCGCCGGAGTAGACGGTGGTCTCCGGTCCCCGGGAAACCGGCAGCGATTCCCCGGTGAGAGCGGACTGATCCGCCATGACCGTCCCGCTCTGCAGGAGGAGGTCCGCGGGGACGAAGTCGCCGACCCGGATGTGGATGACGTCGCCGGGAACCACCCGGGAGGCCGGCATCAGCGTCCACGTCCCGTCACGCAGCACCCGGGCATTGATCTCCAGCCGGGTGCGCAACAGCTCCACTGCCGCCTCGGCCCGCCGCTCCTGGATAATTCCCAACACGGTGTTCAGGGTCAGGACCGCCAGGATGATGGTCGCATCGAGCCATTTGGCGAGGGCAAACTCCAGGATAATTGTGGCTTCCAGCATCCAGGGCACGGGGGCCCAGAGTTTCCTGAGGATGCGTTCGGCGAGCCCGATATGTTTCAGGGGAACCGCGTTGGGGCCGATGGTTTCCAGCAGCCGGGTGGCCTGCGCGGAGGTGAGCCCCTGAGGCCCGGGCACCTGCGCTCAGCCTTGAACTGTATCCGCGCCAGTACGGACGACCAGCACCGGGCAATGGGCTTGGTGCACGGCGTGGCTGGATACCGAGCCCAGGAGCATTCCGGCGAAGCCGCCATGGCCGCGCGATCCGACCACCAGCAGATCTGCCCCGGTTGCAGCCTTCAGGAGCACTTCAGCAGGATGGCCCTCTGTCACTTCACCGGTGACCGGAACCCCGGCTTCGGATCCCCGCCGCAGCGCATCAGCGTGCACACTCCGGGCATTGTCTCCGAATGCCTCATGGTCCTCAGCCCTGCCGGCAGCGTCACCAATGACGGGGTAGTGCCATGCGGTGACAACGTAAACCTCCCCTGACCGCAGACGCGCCTCGTCAAGGGCCCATTCAAGAGCTGCCAGCGACGAGTCCGACCCGTCGACCCCGACAACAATCCGGAAAACCATTTCTGCCGCCATCGTGCCTCCCGCTATGAAAAACCGCGTCTTCGCGGCACTGCCTCGTTCCGCAGGGCCAACAATCCTCCCGATGCGCAGTCGAATCAAGAGGACCCTCCTGCCGGAGGCGGACGTCGTGACGACGCCTCACACCACCCCCTGGCACCTCAGAGGGCGGAGACGCTAGGCCTGGCGGAGCCCGCGGCCCTGTGAGGAGGCGAGACCGTCCAGCCATTGAATTGCCTCCGCGCGCGAGGTGAAGTAGGCATGCGGACAGAAGCCGTGCCGTCCCAGGGCGGCCGCGGCAACCTTGTCCACGACCGTGGATCCCACGATGGCCACAGCGGAGACAGCCTTCGCGGCTTCATAGGCGCCCCTCGCCGCGGCATTCATGGTCACATCAGTGATTTCGACCAGGAGGGGCAGTGCCCGGCCGGGGCTCAGTCCCTGTATCTTCCCGATGGATTTCATGGCGTCGTCAAGGTCAACCTGTGAACCGGGCATCCAGAACAGGTCAAGAAACCCTGCACCGCTGACACCGAGCCGGCCTTTCCCGCCTGCAATCAGTATTTCTTCCACGACTTCCCCCCTGGCACGACACGCTACTCTTTCGAAGACTGCCCCCACCCCGGCACGCCGGACTGCCCCTCCAGCTTCAGGGGGATGGTTTTCCCTCCTAAAATACCCCATGGGGTATACTGATGGGACCATCCAGCCACTAAAGGGAGCCACCAGATGTGCCGTGCCGTGACATGCAAGAAGTGCCAGAAGACGACGTGGGCGGGCTGCGGCCAGCACGTTGATCAGGTGATGCGCGGGGTTCCGGCCTCCCAGCGTTGCCGCGGGCACGAGCAGGAGAAGTCGACCGGCAAGGGCTTCTTCGCGAAGCTGTTCGGACGGTAGGCCGACCCGCCCGGCACCCGGGCCCAGGCGTCGAAGAACAGGGAAGCGCCGGAGGATATATCCTCCGGCGCTTCCCTGTTCCCTTGCAGGCACTCTTAGGACAGGAGTGCCTGCATTGCGACGTAGGCGGCGATGACGAGGACGAGGATGCCGAAGCCGCGTTTGAGTGTTTTGTCGGGGATGTTGGTGCCGATCCGCCCGGCCGCGAGGGAGGCGACCATTGCCGTGATGGCGAAGGCTGCGGTGACGGCCCAGTCGATCTGCAGGTCGCCCAGGTGCGCGGCGAAGCCGGCGGCCGAGTTGATCACAATGATCACCAGGGAGGTGCCTACGGTGACCATCATCGGCAGGCCCAGGACCAGGGTCAGGGCCGGGACGATCAGGAATCCGCCGCCGACGCCGAGCAAGCCGGTCAGGAACCCCACGACGGCGCCAGTGGCGATCGCCTTGGGCAGGCAGCTGCGCCAGTTGACCCCGCCTCCGGGCAGGGCGCAGGAGCCGCCCGCGGAGGTGGACGGCATCAGCATCCGGATGCCGGCGAAGACCATGATCGCGGCGAAGGCCAGGAGCAGGATCTTCGGGTCCAGGAGGCGGTTGACCATCGCGCCGAGGTAGGCGGTGGCGGTTCCTGCGGCGCCGATGATCAGCGCGAGCCGCCAGTTCACCCCGGCACGCAGCCGGGGCAGCACCGCGACGGCGGAGGACGCGCCGACGACGACCAGCGACGTCGGGATGGCCGCGGCAAGCGGCAGCCCCACGCCGTAGACCAGGGCGGGGACGGCAAGGATGGATCCGCCGCCTCCGACCAGGCCCAGCAGGCCGCCGACGACCAGCCCGAACGCCGCCGCGGTGAGGATCATGCCCGGGCGTCCAGGTTCTGCAGTGCCTGGTGCGCGGTGGGCTCGTTGGCGGAGCGGTTCCACGGCATCTTCGAGAGCATCTGGCCCATGGCGCAGCTGTTGGTGGCCGCGGAGAATGTCAGTCCGGCGCCGATGCCGCCGGCGACCAGTCCCAGCTTCGGTGAGACAAATTTCGCGGCGACGATGCTGGCGAGCACCAGGGAGCCTGCGGTCATCCGGACCTGGCGTTCCAGGGCCCAGGGTCCGCGGCCGCGGGCCACGGTGCCGCCGGCGGCGGCGGTGGCGGGGCCGCCCCCCCCC
>NZ_JARUXE010000086.1 GCF_030433895.1 Arthrobacter sp. PsM3
CGCCGGAAGGGCGCGGCGGCGGGGTGGGTGTCAGGCCTTGTGCGGCGGACGGGTCATGGACATAACGTCCAGGGCGGTGTCCAGCTGCTCCTCGGTCAGTTCGCCGCGCTCCAGGAAGCCCATGGCGACGACCGTTTCGCGGATGGTCAGGCCCTCTGCGACGGCCTTCTTGGCGATCTTCGCGGCGTTCTCGTAACCGATGAACTTGTTCAGCGGCGTGACGATCGACGGTGACGCCTCGGCGAGGAAGCGGGCCCGCTCGACGTTGGCTGTGATGCCGTCGATCATCTTGTCCGCCATGACGCGGCTGGTGTTGGCCAGCAGCCGCACGGATTCGAGCAGGTTGGCGGCCATCACGGGGATGCCGACATTAAGCTCGAACGCGCCGTTGGTGCCGGACCAGGCGATGGTGGTGTCGTTGCCGATGACCTGGGCGCAGACCATGATCGAGGCCTCGCAGATGACCGGGTTGACCTTGCCCGGCATGATCGAGGAGCCCGGCTGCAGGTCCGGGATGGCGATTTCGCCGAGGCCGGTGTTGGGGCCGGAGCCCATCCAGCGCAGGTCGTTGTTGATCTTCATGAAGGAGATCGCGATGTTGCGCAGCTGGCTGGAGGCTTCGATCAGGCCGTCCCGGTTGGCCTGGGCCTCGAAGTGGTCGCGGGCCTCGGTCAGCGGCAGCCCGGTGTCGGCGGCGAGCAGTTCGATAACCCGCTCCGGGAAACCGGCGGGGGTGTTGATGCCGGTGCCGACGGCGGTGCCGCCGAGCGGAACTTCGGCGACGCGGGGGAGCGAGGCGTTGATGCGTTCGACGCCGTACCGGACCTGGGCGGCGTAACCGCCGAATTCCTGTCCCAGGGTCACCGGGGTGGCGTCCATCAGGTGGGTGCGGCCGGACTTGACGACGTCCTTGAACTCGACGGCCTTGCGCTCCAGCGAGTCGGCAAGGTAGCCCAGCGCCGGGATCAGGTCGTTGATCAGGGCGGAGGTGGCGGCCACGTGGACCGAGGTCGGGAAGACGTCGTTGGAGGACTGTGAGGCGTTGACGTGGTCGTTCGGGTGGACCACCTTCTCGCTGCCGGCGGCTTTGAGGGCGCGGGAGGCGAGCTCGGCGATGACCTCGTTGGTGTTCATGTTGGAGGACGTGCCCGAGCCGGTCTGGAAGACGTCGATCGGGAAGTCGCCGTCGTATTTTCCGGTGGCAACCTCGTCAGCGGCATCGGCGATGGCCTGGGCGAGCTCGCCGTCGAGCACCCCCAGTTCCGCGTTCGCCTGGGCTGCAGCCTTCTTGACCCGGGCGAGGGCCTCGATGTGGGTGCGCTCCAGGGTTTTGCCTGAGATCGGGAAGTTTTCGACCGCGCGCTGCGTCTGGGCACGGTACAGGGCGTTCACGGGGACGCGGACTTCGCCCATCGTGTCGTGTTCAATGCGGAACTCTTCGGTGTTCAACTCTTCTGTGGAAGTCATGGGGCTAGCTTATTGGGCGGAGCCGCTGCATCGAAAACCGTGAAGGGTCTGCTACTTGGCCGCTGCGTGAACCTAGAGCTCGCCGATTCCGGAAACGAGGTCCGCGCGGCCATCGGCCAGGCTGTAGGCGAGCCCGATCACTGCTGCCCGTCCGCTCCCGACCGCCTCGGAAATCACCCGCGAGCTGTCCACGAGCCGCTGCGAGGTCTGTTTGACGTTTTCGACCACCATCTCGTTGACCTCGTGCTGGTTGTTGCGCAGCGAGGTCAGCACCGAGGGTGTGATGCGTTCCACGAGGCTGCGCATAAAGCCCACGGGCATCTCTCCGGTCTCCATCGCGTTCTTGGTGGCCGTGACCGCCCCGCAGCTGTCGTGCCCCAGGACGACAATCAGCGGCACCGAGAGAACGCTGACGCTGTATTCGAGCGAGCCGAGCACGGCGTCGTCGATCACATGGCCCGCGGTGCGGACCACGAAAGCGTCGCCCAGGCCCAGGTCGAAGATGATTTCGGCGGCCAGCCGTGAGTCGGAGCAGCCGAAGATCACCGCGAAGGGGTGCTGGTTCTCCACCAGGGACGAGCGCCGGGACGCGTCCTGGTTGGGATGGGACGACTTGCCGGAGACGAAGCGTTCGTTGCCCTCGCGGAGACGGCGCCAGGCAAGGGCGGGAGTGAGATAAGTGGCCACGGCCTATACCTTACGGTGAAGGGGTGGCGGAGGGCGAAACTGTTGCTCCCGGGGTGCTCCCCGGTGACGCGCTGCCGCCGGGCGTGCGGGAACCGCTCTCGAGATCCTTGACGACGGCGGCTGCCAGCGCCGTGAATTCGTCCAGCTGGGCGGGCCCGGTGAGGATGACGGTGGAGCCGATGGCGTCGAGAAGCACCATGCTCTTCTCCCCCTTGCCCGTGTCGCGAAGTTCCCACTCACGCCCGCCCGCGCTGCGGGTGCCGGTGACGGGCGCGCTCTTCACCTGCTGCAGCAGCCAGGTGGGATTGGACTGCCGCGTCTGCACCAGGGCGATGAAGGATTCCTTGGGGGTAAGGTAGCCGACCTCCCAGGTCGGGACGCCGCTGCCCGTGCCGGATTCCCACCGGGCGTAATTTGCGCGGAATGTGTCGCCGGTATCCGGGGCTGCCGGTGTGAATCCCGCCACACCGGCCGCGTTCTGCGCCACGGAGCCGACGTTGATGTTGGGCCGGTAGCCGTCGGTCTTGGGGGACGGGTTCATCAGGACGATCGGCAGGAAAGCAGCGATGCTCACAACCAGGGCGATGATCATCCCGATCACCGAGGCGTTCGCGCGCTTGGCCGCTCCGGCGCTCAGGACGGGCTTGACGGGCGGCTCGCCGGAAGACTCCTGGCCGGACGTGCCGGCAGGGGAAGCTGGGGCGGCGGGGGGCGTTTCCTGCAATTCACTCACCCCTCTATAGTCGCCCATTCCGGGCCGATCTCACATTCGGCGGGGCCCGGCGGGAGAGGTTGGAGCCGGGGCCGGGCCGTTTCACGGAATGGTCATTCCAAGACGCGGCTTTCCTCCGCGACTATGATCAGTTACAGACGAGATCACAAACCAACGAATCACCGCGACGGAGCGATCCTGTCCGTTCGGATTCAATGATCCCCACTCGAAGAAGAGGTTCACGTGACACCAGCGCCAATGACCCAGAAGTACTCCACGCTTTCCCCGTCGCTCGCCGTCGGCATCGACGAGCCGGACCGCAACCTTGCTCTGGAACTGGTCCGCGTCACCGAAGCCGCCGCCATCGCCGGAGGCCACTGGGTCGGGTTCGGGGACAAGAACAAGGCCGACGGCGCCGCCGTCGACGCCATGCGTTCCTTCCTGCAGACCGTTCACTTCAACGGTGTTGTTGTCATCGGTGAAGGCGAGAAGGACGAAGCCCCGATGCTTTTCAACGGCGAAAACGTCGGCGACGGCACCGGTCCCGAATGCGACGTCGCCGTCGACCCCATCGACGGCACCCGGCTGGCAGCACTGGGCATCAACAACGCCCTCGCCGTCCTCGCCGTCGCCGAGCGCGGTTCCATGTTCGACCCCTCCGCGGTCTTCTACATGGAGAAGCTCGTAACCGGACCTGAGGCCGCCGACATGGTCGACCTGCGCCTGCCGGTCAAGCAGAACCTGCACCTGATCGCCAAGGCCAAGGGCGTCAAGGTCAACCAGCTCAACGTGATGATCCTGGACCGGGACCGCCACCGGGGGCTCGTGGAGGAAATCCGCGAAGCCGGTGCCCGCACCAAATTCATCATGGACGGCGATGTTGCCGGAGCAATCGCTGCCGCGCGTGCCGGCACCGGAGTTGATGCCCTCATGGGTATCGGCGGCACGCCGGAAGGCATCGTCTCAGCCTGCGCCATCAAGTCCCTCGGCGGCGTGATCCAGGGCCGGCTGTGGCCCACCAGCGACGACGAGAAGCAGAAGGCCATCGACGCCGGCCACGACCTGGACCGTGTGCTGTCGACCAACGACCTCGTCTCCAGCGACAACTGCTACTTCGCGGCCACGGGCATCACCGACGGTGACCTGCTCAAGGGCGTGCGTTACTCCAAGGACAAGGTCCTCACCCAGTCCATCGTGATGCGTTCCAAGTCCGGGACCATCCGTTTCGTGGACGGCGAGCACCAGGCCAGCAAGTGGGAAGGCTACGCCCGCAAGAGCTAGCACCTGCCGCACTGGAACACCCGGAACCCCGGGCGCGCAACCCCCCCCCGGGTACCGCGTTTCCGGGCGGGTTGCGGACCGGTGGCGTTGGGTAGGGTGGAACCATGACATGGCTCGTTACAGGTGGCGCAGGATATATCGGTTCTCACGTGGTCTCCGCTTTACGCGGGGCCGGAATGCAGGCGGTGGTGGTCGATTCGCTCTCGAGCGGGCACCGCGAGTTCGTCCCGGACGACGTGCCGTTCGTGCACGGCACGATCCTCGACTCGGAGCTCGTGGCCCGCACGATGCTGGACCACGCCGTCACCGGGGTGATCCACCTGGCCGGGTTCAAATACGCCGGCGTTTCCGTGCAGGAGCCGCTGCTCACCTATGAGCAGAATGTCACCGGCACGGCGGAGCTGCTGAAGGCGATGGAGCTGGCCGAGGTCGGCAACCTGGTCTTCTCCTCCTCCGCCGCCACCTACGGCACCCCCACGGGGGACGTCGTCACGGAAGAGACCCCGACGCAGCCGGAGTCCCCCTACGGGGAGAGCAAGCTGATTGGCGAATGGCTGATCCGGGACCAGGGCAAGGCCCGGGGGCTCAAGCACACCTCGCTGCGCTACTTCAACGTCGTCGGATCCGGCTCGCCGGAGCTCTACGACTCGAGCCCGCACAACCTGTTCCCGATCGTGCTCCGTGCGCTGACGGCAGGCAAGACGCCGCGTATCAACGGCATCGACTACAACACCGCCGACGGCACCTGTGTGCGCGACTACGTGCACGTGGCCGACCTTGCGGCGTCGCACGTCGCTGCGGCCCGGGCCCTGGCCGCCGGCCGGCCGCTGGAACGCGTCTACAACCTGGGGTCCGGTGACGGGCTGTCCGTCCGGCAGATCATGACGGCGATGGCCAAGGTCACCGGCATCGACTTCGAGCCGGAGATCGGCCCCCGGCGGGCCGGCGATCCGGACCGGATCGTGGCCGACGGCACCCTGGCCGCACGCGACCTGGACTGGCAGATGCGCCACTCCGTCGAGGACATGGTCGCCAGCGCCTACGAAGCCCAGAAGCGCGCAGCCTCCACCAGGATCTAGCGCTCGCGGCCGCCTCACCCAGGGGGGCATGCCCAGTGGCCGGGCCCGGGGTTGGACATAGTGTGCTTATGTCCACG
>NZ_JARUXE010000087.1 GCF_030433895.1 Arthrobacter sp. PsM3
GCACTGCGGTGCCGGCCGCTTCTGCGTGTGTCCTCCGTTGCGTGTCCTCTGCGCCTAAACTCCGTGCTTGCCCTGCGCACCTCCCCGGTGGGCACCGGCGGTGCTTCAGCCGTAGATGCGGTTGATCTGCGCTTCGAAGTCACGCACGACGGCGGCGCGCTTGAGTTTGAGCGACGGCGTCAGGTGCCCGGATTCCACTGTGAAGTCGGCGTCCAGCACCACGAAGCTGCGGATCGACTCGGCCTGGGAGACGAGCGCGTTCGCCTCGTCCACGGCACGCTGCAGGGCGTTGCGGACCAGGGCGTCCCGGCTGGCTTCGGCGGGGCTCATCGCGGCAATCTTCTGCGCGGCGCACCAGCTTTCCAGGCCCTCGGGGTCCAGGTTGATCAGGGCTGAGATGAACGGCCTGCCGTCCCCGATCACCACGGCCTGCAGGACGAGTTCGTGCTCGCGGATCTTTTCCTCGAGCGGCCCGGGGGCTACGTTCTTGCCGCTGGCGGTGACGAGCAGGTCCTTCTTCCGGCCGGTGATGGTCAGGAAACCATCGCTGTCCAGGGACCCGAGGTCGCCGGTGCGGAAGAACCCGTCCACGAACGCCTCCGCATTGGCTGCTGCGTTGTTGTGGTAGCCCTTGAAGACCCCGATGCCCTTGACCAGGATCTCGCCGTCCTCCGCGACCCGGATGGTGGTTCCGGGCACCGGGATGCCCACCGTGCCCACTTTGGTCCGCGTCGGGGTGTTGGCCGTGCACGGTGCCGTGGTTTCGGTGAGGCCGTAGCCTTCCAGGACCGGGATGCCTGCGCCGCGGAAGAAGTGCGCGTCGTGGGGGCTGAGCGGGCTGGCACCGGAGACCGTGTAGCCCAACTGGCCGCCGAAGGCCTGCCGCAGCTTGGGGTACAGCAGCCGGTCGAAAAGGGCGTGCTTGGCGCGGAGCACGGCGCCGGGGCCCGTCCCGGTGCCCCGGGCCGCGGCGTCGAGGGCCTTCGAGTAGTCGATGGCGGCGGCGGCGGCCGAGTCGAACAAACGCTGCTTCCCCGCCAGGGCCGCCTTGTGGGCGGCGCCGGCGTAGACCTTCTCGAAGATCCGGGGCACCACGAGCAGGAAGGTGGGCCGGAAGCTGGCGAGGTCCTCAAGCAGTTCCTTGGCGCTGGCGGAGTGGCCCAGGGTGGTCCCGGCGCTCAGGCAGATTACCTGGACGGCGCGGGCCAGGACGTGGGCCAGCGGGAGGAACATCAGGGTCCTGGAGCGGGGCTGCAAAAGGATTTCGGGCAGGAACAGCACGATGTTTCTGGCGACGAGGGCGAAATTCCCATGTGTGATTTCGCAGCCCTTGGGCCGGCCGGTGGTGCCGGAGGTGTAGACGAGCGAGGCCACGTCCGCGAGTCCGGCGGTGGACCGGTGCCGTTCCAGCTCGGCGTCGCCGACTCCGGCGCCCGCCGCGGCCAGGCTTGAGAGGTTCGGTGCCGCACCGTTGTAATCCATCCGCACCACGGGGAGCACGGTGGCGCCAAGCGGGGACGAGCCGTCCAGGACCTCCCGGACGAGGCCGGCCTTGGCCTCGTTCTCCGCGAAGATGCGCAGGGCACCCGAGTCATGCAGGATCCATTCAATCTGGCTGGCCGAGGACGTTTCGTAGATGGGGACGGTAACGCCGCCGGCGAACCAGATGGCAAAATCCACCACGGTCCACTCGTAGCGGGTGCCGGACATAACCGCCACGGTTTCCCCGGGGGTGATGCCGCCGGCAATCAGGCCCTTCGCCAGGGCCCGGACCTGGTCCAGGAACTGCTGTGCGGTGACATCAGCCCAGCCGGCCGGTCCTTTGCGGGAGTACAGCGCATGCACGGGATCCCTGGCGTGCTGTTCCAGGAGCAGATCCGTCACGTTGCTGCCCGGGTCGAGCTCGACGAGCACTCCGGTGCTTGCTTCTCTCACGACCGTTTCTCCGTTCCGGGTCCGCCTGGCGGTGGTGGACGTCCCCTGCAATCCTGCCCTAGATCCAGGACGGCATCCACATCCGGAACCGCCAATCCTGGTAGGAAATGGTCTCGGCGGTCCAGATCGGATAGAAGAACGCCGACACGACGACGGCCGTGACCACAAAGAGCGCCACGAGGTAGAGCCCGGAACGCCGCCGCCACAGCGGATCGGTGCGCTGCCCCAAGACGAGGCCCAGGCAATACACCAGGGCCAGCACCAGGAATGGTTCGAAGGACACAGCGTAGAAGTAGAACATGGTGCGCTCCGGGTACAGGAACCAGGGAAGGTACCCGGATGCCACCGCGGCCAGCACCGCCCCCGCACGCCAGTCGCGCCGCCCGGCCCACCAGAACAGCAGGACGCCCAGGCAGACGGCGGCGCCCCACCAGATCAGCGGGTTGCCGACGGAGAGGATCGCCGTCGTGCAGCTGGCCGTATCGCACCCCGGACTGCCCTGCTTGGGGGATTCGTAGAAGAACGACGTGGGCCGTCCGAGCACCAGCCAGCTCCAGGCGCTGGCCTCGTAGGGGTGCTCGGCGCTGAGCCCCTGATGGAACTTGTAGGCCTCCAGGTGATAGTGCGCCAGGGACCGGACGGCATCCGGCAGCCAGCCCCATTCCGCCGACGGGACGGACTCGGCCCAGTGCCGGAAGTAGGCGTTCGTGGAGCGGAACCAGCCGGTCCACGTGGCGGCATACACCAGGGCGGCTACCGGGACGATGCTGAGGAAGGCCGGGATCCCGTCCTTGAGGATCCCGCCGCTGATCCAGCCGTGGATGCCGGCGATACGCCGCGCGCTCAGGTCCCAGAAGACCGTCAGGAGCCCGAAGCCGGCCAGGAAGAACAGGGCGGACCATTTCGTCCCGACAGCCAGTCCCAGGCATACGCCGGCCGCGATCCGCCACCAGCGGATCCCCAGCCAGGGGCCGGACGCCAGCTGGAGCAGGCCGGGCCGTCCGTCCGGGGAGGCGGCGGCTTGCCGGCCGAGCCGCGCGGCGAGCCGGCGCCGGCCGTCGTCGCGGTCCATCAGCAGGGCGCCGAACGCGGCAAGGACCCAGAACATCAGGAAGATGTCCAGCAGGGAGGTCCGGGACATCACCAGGTGGTGGCCGTCCACCGCCAGCAGCAGGCCCGCCACCGCCCCGAGCGTCAGGGAGCCGAAGAGCTTCTGGGCGATCAGGGCCAGCAGGAAAATGGACAGTGTCCCGGTCAGGGCCGCTCCGAACCGCCAGCCGAAAGGATTGTCCGAACCGAAGAGCCACATGCCGGCGGCGATCATCCACTTGCCGACCGGCGGGTGGACGACGTACTCGGGCGAGTCGAGCAGCACGCCGGGATTGCCGGCGGCAAAGGCGTCATTGGCCTTCTCCGGCCAGGCCCGCTCGTAGCCGCTGACCAGCATCGAGTAGCCGTCCTTGACGTAATAGGTCTCGTCGAAGACCAGGCTGCGCGGCGTGTCCAGACGGACGAAGCGGAGGACTCCGCCCAGGGACGCGGTGATGGCCGGGATGAGCCAGAACCACAGCCGGAGTGAGGGCGGATAGTCCCGCCAGCTCTGGATGCTGCCGATCAGGCGGTCCCGGAGGGCTTCGGGGGTGAACGCCTCCGCCGGGCGGCTGACCCAGCGGTGCCCCTCCAGATTGCGTCCGGTGCTGGTGGCTGGGGGCGCCGAACCGGTGGAACCGGTCTCGACAGGCCTCGTGGGGGTCTGCGTCACGTTGCCCATGCTACCTTTCGCGGCTGTGGCCTCCGGCCAGGCCGCCGGCCCGGTTCGGCGGCTGGGGCCGATGGCCTGGCCGCTGGCCAAGTGGTCAGCCCCGCCGCCCGCCCGCGCCCCGTGCCAGTAGGCTGGTCGTGTGGATCCTAAACTCAGCACTGCCCCGAATCTTCCCAGCGATGGCGCGGCCGCGCCGGACGACGTCGGGGACGGCGCAGGTCCCGGGCCCGAGGGAAGCCCCGCGGCGGCGGCCGTTGCGCCAAGCGGCGGCCCCGGCCGGATCGTGCTGGCGGCGACCCCCATCGGGAACGTCGGAGACGCCACCTACCGACTGATCGAACTGCTGACGACGGCGGACATCGTCGCCGCGGAGGACACCCGGCGGCTGCACCGTCTCGTCCAGAATCTGGGCATCACCGTGGCCGGCCGGATCATCAGCTACCACGAGCACAACGAGGCCGCCAAGACCGGTGAACTCCTGGACCAGGTACGCGCCGGCAAGACCCTCGTCATGGTGACCGACGCCGGCATGCCGTCCGTCTCGGACCCCGGCTTCCGCCTGGTCGAAGGGGCCGTGGCCGCCGGGTTGACGGTCACCGCTGCCCCCGGACCTTCCGCCGTGCTCACCGCCCTCGCGCTCTCCGGCCTGCCGACCGACCGCTTCTGCTTCGAGGGTTTCCTGCCGCGCAAGGCCGGGGAACGGTCCTCCCGGCTCGCGGATCTCGACGCCGAGCGGCGCACCATGGTCTTCTTCGAGGCCCCGCACCGGCTCGAACCCATGCTCCGGGCCCTGCGCGAGCGGTTCGGCGCGGACCGGCGCGCCGCCATCTGCCGGGAACTGACGAAGACCTACGAGGAGGTCATCCGCGGCACCCTCCGCGAACTGCTGGAGTGGGCCGAGTCCAGCGAGGTGCGCGGCGAGATCGCCGTCGTGGTGGGGGGCGCCCCGGAACGGGAACCAGGCAAACCGGAAGACCACGTGGCGGACGTCAACGCGCTCATGGCGCAGGGCATCCGGCTGAAGGAAGCCGTCGCAGCCGTGGCGGAGGACGCCAAGGTCAGCAAGCGGGAACTCTACTCCGCGGTGCTTGCCGCCCGGTAGCAGGCCGGGCGCCCGCCCGAACGTCCGCTGTGCAGCTGCACAGCGGATCCGGTACGACGTAGTGCGGGCATGCGTAGACAGCCCGGAGAGCACGGCAGTACCGTGACAGTAAATCAGCACCTGATGAGTGAGGACTCGGGCGGTGCTGAACCCGATCCCATTCACCCCGAATCGCTGACGAGGGAGTCAACCGTGACTGTAACTGCCCAGCCCATTGTTACCGCAGAGCGTGAGAGCGCCCTGCTGGCCTCTGTTCCCACCGGTCTGCTGATCGGCGGCCAGTGGCGTCCGGCCGCGTCCGGCAAGACCTTCGACGTGG
>NZ_JARUXE010000088.1 GCF_030433895.1 Arthrobacter sp. PsM3
GGCCCGTCACGGGCCGGCGCCATTCCCTCTTGCCCTGCCCCGCCTGAATCCCTGGAGTCCCCATGGCCCGTCCCTCCCGTCCCCGGCGCCGCGCCGCAACCGTCCTGGCCGCCGGCGCCAGCCTCATCCTCGCCCTCTCGGCATGCAGTCCCTCATCCGGCACGGCGGCAACCTCCCCCGCCGGCACCGGCAGCGGCCTGCCTGACGCCCATGTTCACGGGCTGAGCGTCAGCAGCGAAACCGGCCAGGTGCTTCTGGCCACGCACGATGGCCTGTTCGACGTCACGAAACAACCAGCCACCAAAATCGGCGCCACCAACGACCTGATGGGTTTCACCGGCGGCACGGACCACGGCGTCCTCTACGCATCCGGACACCCCGGGGAAGGCTCCAGCCTTCCCAATCCGATCGGGCTGATCAGATCCACCGACGCCGGCAAAACGTGGGAACAGCTCTCCCGCCAGGACGAATCCGACTTCCACGCGCTCACCGCGACCAAATCCGGAATCGTCGGCTTCGACGGCGCACTGCGCACCAGCCCGGACGGAAAAACGTGGACCACGGTGGCCACCGATTTCGTCCCGGCCGTCCTCGCCGGTAACCCCACCAGCGACACTGTCCTGGCAACCACTCCACAAGGGAGCCGTCGCTCAACCGACGGCGGTAAAACCTGGACCATGGCGGACTCCGGACCCGTGGTCCAGTTCGCCGCCTTCGCCAGCCCCGCCGAGGCGGTGGGAGTAGAACCGGACGGGACGGTCCACACCTCGGCGGACGCCGGGGCGACCTGGATCCGAAAGGGCAAAATCCAGGAAACGGTCCAGGCTGTGGCGGCCGTGAAGGGCGCGGATGCACAGCTGGCGATCTGGGCCGCCACTGCCGCCGGGCTCGTCGTCTCCACCGACGGCGGAATGACGTTCCGTTCCGCCAACGCCCCCTGACCCCTCGATGCGTGACCCGATCATGGTCCTCTTCGGGGGATCCATCGTTTCCGCCGCCATAGCGCTCTGGATGGCCCTGAACCGACCGGGACGGAAAAGCGCCCGGCCCCGTCCGGAGACCACCCCGGCCAGACGGACAGTGCGCCGCTGGGAACTGACCGGCTGCATCCTGCTGGCCGCGGCCGGTCTGGACGTTGCCGCCTTATACGGGATCGGCACATCCTCCTGCGCCCGTGGCAGCGTCACCGTGGAGCTCGGGCTTGCCATGATGGTCCTCGCCGTCGTGTGGTCCATCTTCCGTGACGAGGTCCTCCGGTACCAGCTCTGGCTCGGCGCCGCACTCTACGGCCTTCCGAGGCCGGCGGAGCCTGCCCAGGTCAAAGCGGCCGAATACATCGGAGTGTTCCTCCGCCTGCTGCTCTGTCTTCTGGGTCTGATCACCGTGCTGGCCGGATTGATACTTCGCTAGCCTGCGTGGCCCCGGTCCGAGTCCTGAGGAGCGAAGTCCGGCGGTCCGGGACCGCATATAGAACGCACGACCATATACCCCCACGGGTATTAGGGTGTAGCCTCGAAAGTGATCACGCAGGCCGGTCGTACCGGTTTCGCGGGATAAGGAGACGGGTAATGATGGGTGGATATGGATCAGGCATGGGCTGGACCTGGATGTTCTGGCTGCTGCTGATTGTCGGGGTCCTGCTGCTTGCCGGCCTGGGGATATGGTTCTTCTCGGTCGCAAGGCGCCGCGGCGGACCCGCAGGCTCTCCTGACGGCGGGGGCGCCGGGCTTGCGGGCAGTGGAGGCACACCCCGGGAGATCCTGGATGAACGCTTTGCCAGGGGCGAGCTGACCGCGGAGGAGTACCAGGAACGTCTCAAAATCCTCAAGGGCGACAATTGATGCGGCCTGTCCGCCGACGCACTGCCCTCATTCTGGGGGGTGCCGGAACCGCAGCCGCGCTGACGGGCGCGGCAGGCCTGTTGTGGGGCTCCGAAGCCGGGTACCAGTCGGCGGCCGGACAGGCCCTCAGTGAACCCGAGGTCCTCCGCAGCAGCAGCGGAATGCTCCAGGTGCACCTGAGAGCGGCGCCGGGTCAGGCAAGGATTGCCGGCACGAATGCCACCGTGTTGACCTACAACGGGTCGGTGCCCGGCCCGACGATGTTCCTGAGGCCTGGTGACCGGGTGAACGTGACGTTGGAGAACGGCCTGCGGGATCCGACCAACGTGCACGTCCACGGCCTGCACGTCTCCCCGCAGGGCAACAGCGACAATGTGCTCCTCTCCGTTGACCCCGGGACGTCCTTCGAGTACGAATACCGCCTCCCCGCGGACCACCCGCCCGGGGTGTACTGGTACCACCCCCACCACCATGGCATGGTCGCCGACCAGGTCTTCGGCGGACTGTACGGTGCCATCATCGTTGAGGATACGCACCCTGTACCGGTCTCACGGGACCGGGTCATGGTCATCTCGGACATCTCGCTGAACAGCGACGGAAGCATCGTTGCGGTGTCGGCGATGGAGAAAATGATGGGCCGGGAAGGCAGCCTGGTTCTGGTCAACGGCCAGTTAAACCCGCGACTTTCGGCTAAACCGGCAGAGCGCGAGCGGTGGAGGATCATCAACGCCTGCACCGCCCGGTACCTGAAACTGCGCCTGGACGGCCAGCGCCTGCAGCTGCTTGGACTCGACTCCGGCCGCTATCAGAACCCCCGGGACGTTGAGGAGGTGCTGCTGGCTCCAGGCAACCGGGCAGACCTCCTCGTCACCGCGGCCACCGGCACGGCCGTGCTGCGCACCCTCCCGGTGGACAGGGGAAGCGCAGGATCCATGATGGGCGCCAGCACCGGAGGCCAACAGGCCCAGGCCGACCCCAACGGGACCGTCCTGGCCACTTACTCGGTCAGCGGCGAACCGGTCCCGTCCGCGGAGCCGCTCCCGGCCCAGCCGGCAGCCCGGGATCTGCGGTCCGCTGCGGTCACGGCACGGCGCGAGCTGACCTTCGCCATGGGCATGGGCATGGGCATGGGGTCGGGAATGAGGTTCACCTTTAACGGCAAACCGTTCGACCCGGCCCGGGTTGATACCACCGTCCCGGCCGGGGCCCTCGAGGAGTGGACGCTGACGAACACGAGCCCCATGGACCACCCTTTCCATCTGCACGTATGGCCCATGCAGATCATCGAAACGGCCAGCGGGCCCGTGGCCGACCCCGAGTGGCAGGATGTGGTCAACGTCCCGGCCCGCAGCAGCGTGCGCGTCCGGATCGCGTTCGATGATTTCACCGGCAGGACCGTCTACCACTGCCATATCCTCGACCACGAGGACAGCGGCATGATGGGCCTCATCGAATCCCGGTGACACCGCGATGCGGCGTCATTGACTCACAGCCAAACCCAATGAAGGAGCATAACCATGAGCTACGCACACACCATCACCGTCGCCCTGCCGTACGAGGAAGCGGTGCGCCGGACAAGGGAGGCACTCCAGGGCCAGGGCTTCGGGGTCCTCTCCGAAATCGATGTCCGCTCAACCTTTGAGGCCAAGCTCGGGGTGGAGAGCGGACAGGCCCTGGGCGACTACCTCATCCTGGGCGTCTGCAATCCCGCCCTGGCCCAGCGCGCTCTCACCGCGGAACCGGACATGGGCCTGCTCCTTCCCTGCAACGTCGTCATCCGGCGCGGCAACGACGCCCATTCGACCGTCATCCAGACGATCGACCCGCAGACAATGGTCAAGCTCAGTGATGCCCCGGCCGTCGCCCTGGTCGCCGGCGAAGCCGATGACCGGCTCCGGGCCGCGCTGAAAGAGCTCCAAACCACCTGAGACCCGGCCGGCCTCCGGACCGGAGCCTCATGGGAGGCGAAAAGGCACCGTTGTGTCCTCGCGCGCATCGGAGCATGGCTGGCCGCCGTCGGCCCCCGATGCAGACTGTATATACCCGCCGGGGCTTTGGGCACTGTTCCGGGAAGCGGGCCCAACGTAGTTTCACAGGAGGAGGTCTGATCATGATGTATGGCTGGGACGGAAATGGCTGGGGTATCGGCGCGTGGGTAGCCATGGCCGTGTTGATGCTGATTTTCTGGGGCGGAGTAGTCACTGTCGTTGTGCTCCTGCTCCGGCGTCCCCATCCGGGTGAGGGACCGGCCG
>NZ_JARUXE010000089.1 GCF_030433895.1 Arthrobacter sp. PsM3
ACGCCTTCGTGACCGAACGGATCAGCATGGACCAGGTGGAGGAGGCCTTCGCCAAGATGCATGACGGCAAGGTCCTGCGCTCGGTTGTCGAACTACAGACTCTGAAGGAGCTCTCATGAGCGTCACCATCGAAAACCTCGTCACTTCGGGCACGTTCTCGCTCGACGGCGGCACTTGGGACGTGGACAACAACGTCTGGATTGTGGGCAACGAGGATGAGTGCGTGATCATCGATTCGCCGCACGATGCAGGCGCGATCATCAACCAGGTCCGCGGCCGGAAGGTCCTGGCCATCCTGCTGACCCACGCCCACAACGACCACATCGGCCCGGCGCGGGAACTCGCGGCGGCAGTGGATGCCCCCATCCATCTGCACCCTGATGACCTCATGCTGTGGGAACAGGTCTACCCGGACCACAAACCGGACCAGGAGCTGGCCGACGGCGACGTGTTCCAGGTGGGCGGGGCAACCCTGCGGGCCATCCACACCCCTGGCCACTCTCCGGGCTCCAGCTGCTTCTACCTGGAAAGCGAAGGAACCGTGTTCACTGGAGACACGCTGTTCAACGGCGGTCCGGGCGCCACGGGGCGTTCCCACAGCGACTACAACACGATTGTTGCTTCGATTCGGGAACGCCTGCTGAGCCTTCCGCCTGAAACGGTGGTCCGCACCGGCCATGGTGAGAACACCACTATCGGGGCTGAGCGCGACACCCTGAACGGAAGCCCGCAGTAAGGACATATCGAGGTTGTCGAAGGCGCTAGGGCGGATCCGGCGCAACCGGCCACTGGGAAGGTGGGTAGAGAGCCTCCACGGATCCGCATTAGCGGACTGGCCGGTTTATGGACTACCCCGGTTATCCCTTGCCTAATCGGACACGAAGCGTACTCGAGTTCTGCGGTTTGGCGTTGGCCGCGTTACTGGGTTATGGCTGTCGGTATTCAGCCGTAGGGAATGCCGGGCTCGTTCCGTTTCGACTTCTATTCAGAACAGCAAAGGTGCCAGTCGTGACGTCAGCTCGCGGGCCGCTTCCGAGTGTTCGCAGATTATGCCGAACCGTTCTGCAGGACTGGAGAGGCAAAGGGCTGCGCCGACCGGTTCGTTAGGCAGTCTTACTGGAAGCGCCAGGCTGGCAGATCCTTGCTCTAATTCGTTAATTTCCGAGGCCTCGCCCTTGATCCTTATTTCCGCGAGTTCTTCCTCCAATTTACCCCTGTCCGTGATGGTGTGCTGTGTCAGCTGCATCAGCGGCAGTTTTGGGAATGGAGGTGCGGAATCGGCAAGTTCAGCAAGCATCAGTTTCCCTGCGGCAGAGCTGTGTGGATACCGAAGCATTTCGAATACTGAGTGGAGCGGATAATCGGGATCTTCATCTGCGATTCGGAGGGAAGCGTTCCGGAACATGATTAAGTGCACTGCAAAACGGTTTCCACTCCGGAATTTCTCTATGACGGTTCGGGCGGCGGTGGGAACGGTGGGGGGCGTCGCTGCCGTAACCAGGCCTGAGAGTGCGTGTCCGAGCGCGAATCCGCGGAGGTTGGATGTGCGGACCAAATATTCGTCCGCGACGAGCGAATTCAGGATCCGGTAGGCGGTCGCCTGGGGCATCTGCAAAGCATTCGTGATCTCTTTCGCCGTAGTCCCCGTTCCGAGCCGTGCCACGATCTCCAGGATCCGGAACGAGTTTGACGCTGCATTGGAATGCGTTGCCCTGTAGTTCATCGGTCGGGCCTGCCACGAAACAGGTCTAATTCCCGGGTCTCGTCGTAGATGCCCACGGCCGCCAGACGCTCGGGTAGCCGGCGGTGCAGGAACGTGGCATAAATGATGCTGCCGAGAACGACACCACCATAGATGACAGCCTGCAGGTTGCCTGTGCGAACTGATGCCGCCGCCGCCGTCCAGAGCACGGCCCCGAGTGTCACGGTGGATACCGCTCCCAATATCCAGCTGACGTGAGTGTTTTCTCCTATTCGGCGCAGGAAGAAGGGTAGGGACGCGCTGGCCAGAATATAGGAGCCAAGGTAGCCGTAGGCGCCCAGAGTGAAGAGGTCCACCAGGCCCCGCTCGGGACTGGTACCAGAGATGATGATCGCGATTGGAACCATGGCAACTACCGGCATTACGCAAATGATTGCCGCGGACGGGGTTCGAAAGGCGGGATGCGTGCTACCGAACAGTCGCGGCGCAACCCCTTCTCTTCCCATACAGAAAACTATCCGAGCAAGGGCATTCACCGAAGCGATCGTGCACGCAAACCAGGATGCTGCGATGCCCAGGTCAAGGACTGCGGCGAACACGGGGGAAGTCTGGGAAAACAAATCAGACAACGGAGTGGAGCTGGCTACGATGTTTGGGGGTGCCCCTTTGAGGGCCACGTCCTGGGAGACTACGGCCAAAAGATATAGCACACCCGCCATGATGGGGGTCCATGTGATGGCCCTTGGGACGCTGACGAAAGGCCGCTGCGCCTCGCCTCCCAGTGTGGTCGGGCTTTCGAAGCCGACAAAGGCACTTACAGCCACGACGATTCCGATTGGTAACAAGTCTAAATTCCCGGTCCAGACAAACAGGCTCTCGATGTTAACCTTCGGCGCGTGAAAGGTGAAGTAAGCAAGCATGAGGACGGCGAGGACTCCAATTGAAATGGACTCCATCAACAGCGTGGCCCACGCGGATATCTGGATTCCCCTAACCATGAGGAAACAGGCGGCGGACGCCGTGGCAAGAATAACGAGCACAGTGACGACTCTGGAGTCTGCGGGGGTCACCCCAAGGTTGATGAACAGCTGAACGACATATGTGCCGACAACCAGTAGGCCGGCCATGGCGACGGCGGCGTACCCGAACATGGCGGACCAGCCAGCGGTAATTGCTGTCCGCTGGCCAAGTCCTTTCGCCGTGTAGCTGTAGAGGCCGCTGACTGCAGCCATGCGCTTTGCCATCGGTCTCAGACAGAAGGAAACCAGAACCATGACCGCCATGGCCACACTGAATGTCAGCACCAGGTTAGGTCCACTGGATCCAAAGACAAGACCCGGAAAGACAAGAGCCGGAATGACCGACATGGCACCCGCGGGCGCCACCGCGGCTATCGCCTGTGCAAATACCGGCAGGAATGAGAGTTTCCGGCGGTTCAGACCCTCCACTGGAGAACGGGGAGTGATGAACCGATCAGCACGTGCAGACACCAGGTACCAACTTTCCCTCACGCTCGGCTTGCTTGCTTGAGACGCAAGTCACAAGCCTGAGGTGCCAAACTTTAGCACCGCGGGCACGGCATGGATGCTCGCGGCCTTGGTTGCAAATGTTTCCAACACGTTAACTGGGGTGGGAAGAGGTGGCCCTGAAGTTCTCACGCGAATAGCTATAAACAGCTCGCCTAGATGAATTCTGTGGCGTAATTTTTTCTACACGGACGGAATGCGTGACCGGCATCACGCCAGGGGAGTTCAGAGTAGAGCTCCACTGGGCCTTAGGAACTTGAGGGATGCCGGTTCGTTCGCCGGTACCGGGATGCTGCGGGTCAGGTGCCGCTAGTCCTGTCCGGGCGTCCTCATCGGCAGTTTCCGGCACACTCGTTGGCTGCCAAGCATTCGCC
>NZ_JARUXE010000008.1 GCF_030433895.1 Arthrobacter sp. PsM3
ACGCATCCAGGCAATCATCCGCCAGATCCCGCAACGGATCGATCCCCCGGAACGGGTCCGTGTCCCGCAGATGCGTGCCGTCCGCGCCCACGCCGATGAACTCAGCAAGCGCAGCCGTGGACGCCGCGACAGCCGCCAGGGCCTCCCTGCTCTCCACGCTCAACGCTGCTCCGCTAGCCACACTTTCAGAATAGAGGGAGCCTCTGACAAAATTTCGACATCGACTTTGCGGCAGCGCGGCACCGGAACCGACAAACAAACCAGCCGGCACCCCGAGAATGGCCAGCCTTCAACAGACGGGCGTCCGGGTCGCCGCGCTTCTTTCACAACCCGGGCCGGCGCTACCACGTCCACGGTTGCAAGCGGCGCTTGCAACCGTCGACGAGTGGGCAAGGTTTGGGTCAGCGGGCAAGGTTTGGGTGAACGAGGCCCGGGGCCGCCCAGCGCTGGACCCGCGGCCCCGCTGCTGACTTCGGCTCTGCCGGAAGCATAAGCTGTCCGCATGAACAGCTATGCGGTCTTTCTGCGCGGGGTCAATGTCGGCGGCGTGACCATCAGGATGGCCGAACTGAAAGATGCCCTGAAGTCCCGTCCTTTTTCGGCAGTGAAGACGCTCCTGGCCAGCGGCAACGTCGTGCTTTCGAGTGAGCTGTCCCCGGCTGGCGTCAAGAAGGAATTCGAGGCCTGCCTCCGGGAGGCCTTCGGCTATGACGCCTGGGTGGTGGTTCTGGCGGCGGACCGGGTGAGCGAACTGGTCGCGGCATGTCCCTACCCCGCGGACGACAAAACTACGCACACCTATCTCACACTCGGCTCGGACGCCGACGTGCTTGCCGAGCTGTATGAGGCCGGCAGCGCAGCGGACGGGGCCGAGTTGACCATGCTGGGTCCGGAGGCCCTGGCCTGGCTGGCCCCGGCGGGCGGCACCCTGGACAGCCCGTTCAGCAAACTCTCCTCAAAGCCGAAGTACAAGGCCTCCACCACCACCCGCAACCTGCGCACGATGGTCAAGGTCCGCGACGCCGCAGCGCCGGCTTAGGCGGAGCCCGGTCAGCGCGACGCCGCCCGCAGGGCCTTGTTGAAGGATTCGAGCCGGCTGACCTCCAGCTCCACGGGTTCCACCACCAGTTTCGCCGCCACCGCCGCGACGGACGCCTTGAGCCGCTTCCGGGCTGCGGCGCCCCGGGCACGGGCGGCCGCGGCCGCGATGAACTTCGCAAGGACGGCCAGGACAATTCCGAGCAGCGCGCCGCCGGCGATCATCACGGTCGGCACCGGCCAGCCCGCAACGAGCGGCACCTGCGGGACGGGAAGCTGGAAATAGCCCAGCGCGGCGAGGACGCCGAGCCAGGCGAAACCGCCGAGGGCTGTCAGCAGGGCCAGCCACTGCACAATGTTGAACGCCCTCCACCACCAGGCCTTGCGGCCGGCTTTCAGCTCCGTGGAGGCGATGGCTTGGTCCAGCGCATCCGGCAGCTGCTCGCGGCCCTCGCGGGCAGCAGCCCGGATCACGGCCCGCCAGGGGCCGGGGGCGCCGTCGGAGGCCGCGTCGGCGAATTCCCGGACGGCGGCATCCGTGCGGGCACGCTCCGGGGCGCCGGCCGATGGCAGCGAGGTGCGGTTGAGTTCCGCACTGGCGCCCTCCCGGCGCAGGTTCAGCCGCCGCAGCGGATCGGGCCGGAAGCGGACCAGCCAGCGCGTCACCGGCCAGCCGGTGCGGCGGGTCGACTCCAGCCGGTAGGACCGGACGACGGCGTCCACCACGAGCGGGACGTTCGCCGCCACGGACAGTTCCTCGGCCAGCCTCGCTTTCGCCGCTGCGGTGACCCCGGCTGTCTCGCCCGCACCGGATGCCTCAGCGAGTCGGGCCGAGGCCCGCGTGACGTCCGCGCCGAGGCGCTGCGACTGGGCCTGCCGCTGCGTGGCCACCTGGCGGATCGCGGCCCGGACGTTGTCCACCCCGCTGCCCACCAGTGCGGAGGCGCCGATGACCTGTACCTTGCCGAGTCCGTCGCGCGCCAGGATGCCGCCGAGCGATTCCAGCACCGGGCGGACCTCTTGTGCAGGGAGCCGGTCGATCTGGTTCAGCACCACCAGGGTGACGGCGCCGTGGGATGCGAGGGGTGCCAGGAAATCGTTGTGAACCGCGGCGTCTGCGTACTTTTGCGGATCGAGCACCCAGACAAGGACGTCAACGAGTCCCACCATCCGCTCCACAATCTCCCGGTTGGCGGCGCGGGTGGAGTCGAAGTCGGGAAGGTCCAGGAGGATGAGTCCGGTGCCGTCGTCGGCGAAGCCGGGGACCGCGGTGGCGTGGTGCCGGTTCCGGACCTCCAGCCAGTCCAGCAGTTCGCCGCTGCCCTCGGCGCCCCAGATGCCGGCGAGCGGCTCGGACGTCGTGGGCCGCCGGACGGCCGCCGTCGCGATGTCCGCCCCGCTGACGGCATTGAAGAGCGAGGATTTTCCGCTGCCGGTGGCCCCGAAAAAGCCGACGACGGTGTGGTCGGCCGAGAGGGAACGCCGGGAAGCCGCCCGCTCCAACACTAGGAGAACTCCGTCCAAGACGTCCTCCGGGAGCGCGCCCGCGGCGAGTTCGCGCACCTCGTTCAGGGCCTCGAGGCGGCGGTCCAGCCGGGAGGCCTCGGCGGCGGCGCCGTGGCGGCTCATGCGGAGGCCGCCAGCCGGCGGAGCGCCGCAGCATGGCCCTCAAGCACTGCCGGAGGGACCCCGCCGGAGACAGGAAGCCGGGCCAGGAAGCGCTGCTGCTCGGCCTGGAGCAGCAGCTGGCAGCGGGCGTGGAGATCCTCGCGGGCCGTTTTGGCGAGCCGGCGGACGGCGTCCTCTCCAAAGACCGCTTCCAGCAGCCGCTGCCCGACGACGGCGGTGCCGCCTGCGACGCCGATCTCCAGCCCGGTCAGTCCGGCCGTCATGGAGAAGACCACGATCATCAGGGCTGCGCCGAGGCCGTTGATGCCGAAGGACAGCCAGCGGGCCTGCGTGCGCTTTCCCTGCCCTTCGGTCCGGATGAGTTCCATGAGGCTCCCCTGCCAGGCCCTGATCTCGGCAGCCGCTTTCCCTGCGAAACCCTCGGAGGTGCCGGAGAGGTCGTCGGCGCCGAGCAGTTGGCGGCCGGCCGGGTCGGAGCGCCACCGCTGGTCGGTGGCCTCCGCCGCAGTGGCGGCTTCATCGATGATGACAGCCTGCAGTCCGGACTCGATCGCGGTCTCCACCCGCACGGCCGGCGTCGGTTCGCCCCGGAAGAAAGCACCCACCCGGTCCCTGAACCGGCCAATATTCTGCTCCATGGCCCGGAAGAACTCGCCCGTGCCCACGAAGTCCTGCCAGCGGGCCAGGACCTCGCCCCGGAGGAGGGCGCCGTCCCGGGTAGCCTCAAGGATCCTGGCGACGGCGGCCCGGTACGCGTCCTGGGCGTCCCCGGCGAGGACCTGGGCAGCATGCTCCTGGGCCGCGGCGGCCTGCGCCACCGCCTCGACGCGGCTCCCCAGTGCCTTGACGGTGCCGTTCAGTGTCCGCCGGGCGATGTCGGCGCGCCCGGCGGCGTCCGCTGCGATTTCCTGCAGCCAGAGCCGCACCGGCCCCACAGCGCCGGGCGGAAGCATCCCCATCCCGTCCAGGGCCGCTTCGGGTACGACGAAGAGGCGGGCCCCGCCCAGGCCTTCCCTGCTGAGCATGGACTGCAGGTCGGCGCTGACCTCGGCTTCGGCGGCGGCCGGGACACGGTCCAGCACCACGGCCACCATGATGTCCCGCGAGGCCGCGTCCAGCAACAGGCGCCACGGGACTGCGTCGGCGTAGCGGTTGGCAGTGGTGACGAAGACCCACAGGTCGGCAGCGGCGAGCAACTGGCCGGCCAGTTTGCGGTTGTCAGCGGAAATCGAGTCGACGTCGGGAGCGTCCAGCAGCGCGATCCCCTGCGGCACCGCCGGATCCGCCACCAGCACCAGTGAGGTGACGGCGGCCGGGTCCGGGGGAGGTCCGGCCTCGCTGGCGGGCAGTGGTTCCCGGATCACGGAGCCGCGGATCCGGCTCAGGTTCGGCAGGACCCGCTGGTCCTCGAACCAGCGCCCGTCAGCGGGGTGGTGCAGCAGGATGGGCTGGCGCGTGGTGGGCCGGATGGCACCGGCGCGGGTGACGGCATGCCCGACGAGTCCGTTGACGAGGGTCGATTTACCGGCGCCGGTGGAACCGCCCACGACGGCCAGCAGGGGTGCCTCCAGGCTCCGGTAGCGCGGCAGGATGTAGTCCTCGAGCTGGGCAACGGCGCTGCGGATGCCCTGCCGGGCATCGTCCGAGCCGGGCAGGGCCAGCGGCAGGGACATCGCAGCCAGGTCGCGATGGACGGCTTCCAGTAATTCAACGGCCTGGCCCGGGGTTTCGTCGGAGCTCACCGCATCATCATGCCAGCTTCGGGTTGCGCCGGTCCGGCGCCGCGGGATGGGTACACGAAAAACGGCCCCGGGCTGATGCCCGGGACCGTTTCAGCTGTGACCCCAGCGGGATTCGAACCCGCGTTACCGCCGTGAGAGGGCAGCGTACTAGGCCGCTATACGATGGGGCCGCGTACTCTCCTGAACGGCATTCCTGCCATTCGCGCTAAGCGATTATTTCATACACTCAGCAAGTGTTTCAAATCGGCAGGCCGATTCAAAACCCCTGATCAGCCGCGGAAATCCGCGGATTTTTCAGAGCTGGGATACCAGGACTCGAACCTAGAATGACGGTACCAGAAACCGTAGTGTTGCCAATTACACCATATCCCAATGGAACTTTCGGGCCGGATCCCCGGGTCTAAACCCGCGCTCCCGGCGCCTCAGCACGAGTAATTACTTTACCCGAGAGTTTTCCTGCGCACAAATCGGCCGCCCTGACGCCCCCGGAATGGCCCTCGCGGCACCGGGCACCCGCTCCCAAACAGAAAAACCCTTGCCAATCAGGCACCGACAAGTTTACTCTCGGTAAGTTACTTACGAGTAACCAACCCTCCCCCAGTCCGCTGCGGGCAGCGGCGTCGGATTTTCCGGGTGTTAGCTGCGTCACAGCCCAGGGCCGGCAGCAAAGCCGCTGCCGGCAACACCGTCGAGAGGAACCACAGTGACACAGAGCCGTGCCGCAGCCAGCAGGACCCGCACCCGTGGCCAACAGATCGCCATCGCCATCCTTGCCCTGCTTCTCATCGCCCTTCTGGGGTTCTACACCCTCGTCACCGGCCGGATCACGGATGGTTCGGCCCGGCTCAAGGAAGGCGCCGGGCAGGCCTCTGCCGGAGCCGCACAGCTCAAAGACGGAGCCGGCAGGCTCGCCACCGGCGCCGGGCAGGCCGACACCGGTGCCGGCAAGCTCTCGGCCGGGGCCGAAAAGGTCCATGAGGGGATCAGCGGGAAACTGGCCCCCGGCGCCGAGAAGCTCCAGGCCGGCGCCGACCAGCTATCCGCGGGCGCGGTGAAGATTGAAAGGGACGTCAACACCAAACTTGCCCCCGGCGTCTACAAGGTCGACGACGGCGCGCACAAGCTGGCGGCGGGGGCCGTCCAGCTCTCTGCCGCGCTGACGCCCACGGCCGCCGGCACTGCCGAGAACAACCTCGCCGACGGCGCCACGCAGCTGGATGCGGGCGCGGCACGGCTGGCTCAAGGCTCCGGTGAGCTGGCGGCCGGAACGGTCCAGCTCAAGGGCTACCGGGGCGCCCACAACGACCCCGAAGCCGGGACCGGAACGGCGGCTCTGGCGCAGGCCCTCGAGCTGCTGGAGGCCGCGGCCTCGGATCCCGTGCAGGGCCTGGTGCCCCTGGCCGCGGTCAAGGACAAAGTCGCCAAGATCGCTGCCGGTGCCCGGAAGCTGGACGCCGGGGCCTCGCAGCTGCAGACCGGTGCGGGCCGCCTGCAGGCCGGCGCCGGCCAGCTGCAGGCGGGGACCGGGAAGCTGACGGCTGGTTTCGGCACCCTTGCCGGCAAGCTCAACAGCCGGGACCCCAGCAGCCCCGGCGTGGTCCTGGGCACGGAACTGCTGGCAGATGGAACGTCGAAGATCCGGACGGGCATGGACGGCGTTCCGGGGGATCCCGAACACCCGGGGCTCATCAAGGCTGCCGCCAGGATGACCGAAGGCAGTTCCCGGCTCGCGGATGGAACCGTGGCCCTTAACGCGGGCATCAAGGGAGATCCGGCAGACCCGGCGAATCCCGGCTTGCTCAATGGATCCCTGGCCCTCGCGTCGGGCGCCTCCGAGCTCTCGGCAGGCAACACCAAACTGGCGTCCGGTTCCTCGCAGCTGTCCACCGGCGCGGACAAGCTCGCGGACGGGAACGCCCTGGTTGCCGCGGGCACCGGCACCCTGTACGCCAGCGCCGCGGCAGTCTCGCCCTCGAACATGGTGGGTCAGTCCGACGCCGCCACGGCCCTCGGGATCGTCGGCGTCCTGGGCCTCGGCTCAGTCGGCGCCTTCTTTGTGCTGCGGAACCGCCGGGTTCCTGGCCGCGCCGCCAAGCCGGGGCTTGAAACCGGCGGTTAGGGGCGGTTAGGGGCGGTTAGGGCGGCAGTCAGGCCAGCAGCTCCAGCAGGGAACCGATCTCGCGGCCGGCGAAGCCCGGGGCCGGTTCCCCGCCGCGGTTCAGCCAGACGCCCAGGAGGCCCGCCGCCGTCGAGCCGTCAGCGTCGAGAAGGCGGTTGTCCCCCACGTAAAGCGTTTCGCCCGCGCCGGTGCCGAGGCGGCGGACGCCCTCCAGGTAGATGGCCGGATCCGGCTTCGCCGCACCCACGGTGTCCGTACCCACCAGCACGCTGATGCGTGCCAGTCCGGCGGCATCCAGCTTGACCCGCTGGTAGTCGTGGACGTTGTTGCTCACAGCCCCATAGGGGATGCCCGCGGAATCCAGGGCGTCCAGTATCGGGGTGACGTCGTCGAAGGCGCGGATGTAGCCGTGCTGCCGGCTGGCGTAGGAACTGACCCAGTGGTGGGCCTGCTCGCCCTCCTCCAGTTCCACACCGAAGTGTCCGAGGGCGGCCCTGCCCCGGAGGAGGCGCTGCTCGTTGAAGCTCAGTTCCCCGGCCAGGTAACGGTCGTAGAAGTGGGTGGTCTCGTGCGTGAAGATCCGGCCGAACTTCTCCCATCCGGCCGCGTCCATGCCGGGCAGGAGGTGCTCGCTGACGTCGCGGAGCGCTGCCGTCATGGCGAACTCAAGGTCCACCAGGGTGTCGTCGATGTCGAACAACACGCCGCGGATGCCGCCGAGGCCGGCGGCCAGCGCGCTGATCCGGGCCTCGGGCCGGTCGCCGGGTCGGTTCCCGGACTGCACGGCGGTCATCAGCCGCGGAAGGCGCGCAGCCGGGCCAAGGAGGAGTCCTTGCCCAGGATCACCATGGATTCGAACAGGGGCGGGGAGATCCGCCGGCCGGAGATGGCGGTGCGGACCGGGCCGAAGGCCAGCCGCGGCTTGACCCCGAGTCCCTCCACGAGGGCTGCCTTGAGGGCGGCCTGGATGGCGTCCGCGTTCCACTCGGCCAGCGGTGCCAGGGCGGCCAGGGCGGCGTCGAGTACCTCGGTGAGGTTCTCCGGAAGCCCCTTGCGGGCGTCGTCCGCGACGTCGATGCCGTCGTCGGTCTTGAACAGGAAGGCCAGCATTTCGGGGGCTTCGCCCAGCAGCGAGATGCGCTCCTGGATCAGCGGGGCCGCCTCGGCGAGGATCTCCTCCTGGCGGGCGGTGGGGGTGTCCCCGACAAAGCCGGCGGTGCGCAGGTACGGGACGAGCCGGGCGCGGAAGTCCTCGGCGTCGAGCATCCGGATGTGCGTGCCGTTGATGGCCTCGGCCTTCTTGATGTCGAAGCGGGCCGGGTTGGCGAGCACATCGTTGACATCGAAGTGCTCAATCAGCTGGTCCACCGTGAAGATGTCCTCATCGGCGGAGAGGCTCCAGCCGAGCAGGGAGAGGTAGTTGAGCAGGCCTTCGGGGATGAAGCCGCGGTCCCGGAGCAGGAACAGGTTGGACTGCGGGTCGCGCTTGGAGAGCTTCTTGTTTCCTTCGCCCATGACGTAGGGCAGGTGCCCAAAGACCGGCATGTAGCTGGCGACGCCGATGTCCATCAGCGCGCGGATCAGCACCACCTGGCGGGGCGTGGACGAGAGCAGGTCCTCGCCGCGGAGCACATGGGTGATTCCCATCAGGGCGTCGTCCACGGGATTGACCAGGGTGTAGAGCGGGGAGCCGTCGGCGCGGACGATCACGTAGTCCGGAATGCTGCCAGCCTTGAACGTGATGTCACCGCGGACCATGTCGGTGAAGGTGACGTCCTCGTCCGGCATCCGCACGCGGAGCACGGGCTTGCGGCCCTCGGCCTTGAACGCGGCCAGCTGCTCCGAGGAGAGCTGGCGGTCGAAATTGTCATAGCCCAGCTTGGGATCGCGGCCGGCGGCGCGGTGGCGGGCCTCGACTTCCTCCGGGGAGGAGTAGCACTCGTAGGCGTAGCCGGCTTCCATCAGCTTGGCGACGACGTCCTTGTAGAGGTCCAGGCGCTGTGACTGGCGGTAAGGTTCGTGCGGTCCGCCGACCTCCACGCCTTCCTCCCAGGTGATGCCGAGCCATTTCAGGGCCTCGAGCAGCTGCTGGTAGCTCTCCTCCGAGTCGCGCGCCGCGTCCGTGTCCTCGATGCGGAAGACAAAGGTGCCCTTGGTGTGGCGGGCGTGGGCCCAGTTGAACAGGGCCGTGCGGATCAGGCCGACGTGCGGGGTGCCGGTGGGTGACGGGCAGAACCGGACACGGACCGGGGTGTCGGCGGTGACTTCGCTGGTCACACTGGGGGCGGAGCTGGAGACGGCGTTGGACGCGGAGGGAGTAGTCATAGTGGTACCAACATTACCAACCCCGATCATCGCCGGACGCCCGCGGTCTCCGCTACGGAAACGGACAGCCGCACCGTGGATCCACAGTGCGGCTGTCCGAAATCGGAGCTGTTTCCTTCGTGCGGAGCGGGCTACCGCCGCACCACCGGGTTGGAGAGGCGGCCGATGCCCTCGATCTCGACCTCGAAGCGGTCGCCGGCCTGGACGAGTCCGACGCCGGCGGGAGTGCCGGTCATGATGACGTCGCCGGGCAGCAGGGTGAAGGCCTGCGAGACGATGGAGACGAGTTCGCGGACGCCGCGGATCATCTGGCTGGTGCTTCCGTCCTGGCGCAGTTCACCGTTCAGGCGGCCCTGGATCTGCAGGTCCTCGGTGTTCAGTTCGGTCTCGATCCACGGCCCCAGCGGCGCGGACGTGTCGAAACCCTTGGCCCGGGCCCACTGCAGGTCGGTCTTCTGGACGTCGCGGGCGGTGAGGTCGTTGCCGCAGGTGTAGCCGAAGATGACGTCGTCGACGCGGTCCTCCGGGACGTCCTTGCAGATTCGGCTGATGACGACGCAGAGTTCCGCTTCGAAGGACACTTCCTCGGAGAACTCCGGCAGGACGATCGGATCGTTGGGCCCGATCACAGAGGTGTTGGGCTTCAGGAAGAGCAGCGGCTGCTTCGGGACTTCGTTGCCGAGTTCCTCGGCGTGTTCCACGAAGTTGCGGCCCACGCCGATGACCTTGCTGCGCGGGATGATCGGGGCGAGCAGGCGCACGTCCTCCAGTTTGTGCCGGACGGCGGTTCGTTCAACGCCGTGGAAGAAGGGGTCGCCGTTGATGACAGTGACTTCCTCACGGCCGGGCTCACCTTCAACAATGCCGTAGAGGGGATCAGAATCAACAACAAACCGGGCGATACGCATGGCTCCAAGCGTACCGTCTCCGGCGGGCTAGGACGTGCTGCTGTCCAGGCGCAGGTAATGCAGCTGGGCCGCCACTGAGAGTTCCGCCGCGGGGCGCACGGCGGGATCGACGGCGGCATACACGGCGTCGGCAACCTCGGTGACCTGGGCCCCGTCGCCGAGGCTCTCGAGGGCGGAGCGGATCTGTGCGAGGCGGTCCTCGCGGTGGTCCCGGTAGGCGCGGACGATGGTGTCGAGGGCGGGCAGCATCGGCCCGTGGGCCGGGAGGACGGTGGCTGCGCCGAGGCTTTCCAGCCGGTCCAGCGAGGCCAGGTAGTCGCCCAGCGTGCCGTCAGGGTAGTCCAGGACCGTGGTTCCGAGTCCCAGGATCGTGTCGCCGGTGAGGACCGAGCCGTGGGCGCCGTCCTGCGGCAGGTGGAAGCAAACCGAGTCCGAGGTGTGGCCCGGCGTCGCCAGGACCCTGATTTCCGCGCCGGCGGCGTGGATGACTTCGCCGTCCACGAGGGGGCTTCCGCCGTGGCAGTGGGCGGGGTCCTTGGCGCGCACGGGTGCGCCGGTCAGTTCGGCGAACCTGGCGGCGGCGGCGGTGTGGTCGGCGTGCCGGTGCGTGATCAGGATGAGCTCGACGGCGCCGGCCCCGGCCAGTTCCCGCAGGTGCAGCTCATCCAGCGGGCCGGGATCAACCACGACGGTGCCGGCCGCTCCGGGGGCGGAAATGACGTAGGAGTTGGTCCCGTGCAGGCTCATCGGCCCCGGGTTGGGGGCCAGCCTGAAGCGGGTCAGCTCTGTGCTGCGCACCATGGCGCGGGGGTCGTCCGGGATCACAATTCCATCTTCCCACCGAAGCGGCAGTCAGACGAGCAGCAGTACTGCGATGGTGTCCTCCGGTTGGATCAGGAAGAGCCGGTGGAACCGCTGGTCCCGGAAGAACAAGACTTCTGCGCGTCGAACCTCTGGTCCAACGACGACGGCGGCCCCGCACCGCAAGGTGGGAGCCGCCATCGGGCGCTGCCTGTTGCCTGGGGTCCGGGGCTCAGGCCAGGCGGGTCAGCCAGCCGTGGGTGTCCTCGACGGTTCCGGTCTGGATTCCGAGGAGCTGCTCGCGGATGGCCATGGTGGTCGCCCCGGCCAACGCGCTCTCGGAGCCGATGAACTCGGTGTTGTCCTTGAGCACCCCGATCGGGGTGATGACAGCGGCGGTGCCGCAGGCGAAGACCTCGGCGATGTCGCCGGAGGCCACTCCGTCGCGCCACTCATCCAGGGTGATCTTGCGTTCGGTGACCTCGCGGCCCATGTCCCTGGCAACCTGGATGACGGACATCCTGGTGATGCCCTCCAGGATGGTTCCGCTCAGCGCGGGGGTGACAAGGGAGCCGTCCTTCATCACGAAGAACACGTTCATGCCGCCGAGCTCTTCCACGGCGTTGTCATTGAACTGGTCCAGGAACAGCACCTGCTTGCAGCCGTGGGCCTCGGCTTCCTGCTGCGCGATCAGTGACGCGGCATAGTTGCCGCCGCACTTGGCGGCGCCGGTTCCGCCGCGGCCGGCGCGGGCGTATTCACGGGAGATCCAGATGGAGACCGGCTTGAGCTCGCCGCCGAAGTAGTTGCCGGCCGGGGAGGCGATGACGCGGAAGGAGACTTCGCGGGCGGCGCGGACACCCAGGAAGGCCTCGGTGGCGATCATAAACGGCCGCAGGTAGAGGGCCTCGCCGTCGCCGGAGGGAACCCATTCCTTGTCCACCGAGACGAGCTCGCGGATGGCGCCCAGGAAGTACTCTTCCGGAAGCTCGGGGAGGGCCAGGCGCCGGGCCGAACTGTTCAGGCGCGCGGCGTTGGCTTCGGGGCGGAACGTCCAGATGGAGCCGTCGGCGTGGCGGTAGGCCTTGAGCCCTTCGAAGATCTCCTGGCCGTAGTGGAGCACGGCCGCGGACGGGTCCAGGGAGATGGGGCCATAGGCCTCAACCCGGGCATCGTGCCAGCCGCCCTTGCCCTCGGCGTCGACGCTGTAGTCGACGATGGCGGTGTGGTCGGTGAAATAGTTGCCGAAACCCGGGTTCGCCAGGATGGCAGCACGTTCTTCAGCGGACTTCGGGGTTGCCGAAAGATGCTGGGTGAATTCGACGCCATGGGCAGTCTGAGTCATGGTTCCTCCACGGTCGGCTGCCTGGCGTGTGAACGTGGTTCATCCTCGGACCACGGCAGCATATTGGTGATTCGAAACAAGCTTACGCCCGTCAGCGGACCCGCCGGCGCGCGGCGGGAAGCGGCCTACAGGGCCGCTACAGGGCCCCGGCGATCGCGTCGCCGATCGCGCTGGTGCTGCGGACCGAGGAGCCGCGGCCTGCGACATCGGCAATGACGGCCGCTTCGATTTTGCCGGCGGCGGCGCCGTAGCCTAGGTGGTCGAGCAGGAGCGCGGCAGAGAGGATGGCCGCGGTGGGGTCGGCCTTCTGCTGGCCCGCGATGTCCGGTGCGGACCCGTGGACGGGTTCGAACATGGACGGCGCGGTGCGTTCCATGTTGATGTTTCCGGACGCGGCCAGGCCGATGCCGCCGGTGACCGCGGCGGCGAGGTCCGTGATGATGTCGCCGAAGAGGTTGTCCGTGACGATCACGTCGAAGCGCGCAGGATCGGTGACCATGAAGATCGTGGCGGCATCGATGTGCAGGTAGTCATGGGTCACCTCGGGGAAGTCCTGGGCCACGGCCTCCACGGTGCGCTTCCAGAGGTGGCCGGCGAAGACCAGGACGTTGTGCTTGTGGACGAGGGTCAGCTTCTTGCGCGGCCGGTCGTTGGCGCGGCGGAAGGCGTCCCGGACCACGCGCTCCACGCCGTGGGCGGTGTTGAGCGAAACCTCGGTGGCGACCTCGTGGGGGGTGCCGGCGCGCAGCGTTCCGCCGTTGCCGACGTACGGGCCCTCGGTGCCCTCGCGGACCACGATGAAGTCGATGTCGCCGGGGTTGGCGAGCGGGCTGCCGACGCCCGGGTACAGGCGGGAAGGGCGCAGATTGACGAAGTGGTCCAGGCTGAAGCGCAGTTTGAGCAGCAGTTCGCGCTCGATGATGCCGGACGGGATCCGGGTGTCGCCGGGGGCTGCCCCGACCGCACCGAAGAGGATGGCGTCGCGGGTGCGAAGATCGGCGAGTGTTTCCTCCGGCAGGGTCTCCCCCGTTTCGAGCCAGTGCTGGGCGCCGAGTTTGTAGTGGGTCTGCTGCAGGACGATCCCCTCGGCCGCGGCAGCCTTCTCGAGGACCTTTAGGGCTTCGGCAGTGACCTCGGGGCCGATGCCGTCGCCGGGAATAACAGCCAGGTCAATCGTTGATGCGCTCATGTTTTCAGCGTAGCCAACAGATCCACATGCTGGTCAAGTCGTCTCATTATTCGAACAGTCGATTTCCAGCGTCCCTGCGTCGGGGTGAGACTTCGCGCCCATGCCGTTGCCGGACATGGGCGCGAAGTCTCACCCCGGCGCCGTGGCGGTCAGGCCTCGGCGGGCTCCTCGTACTTCGGGAAGACCGGGGCCGGGGCCGGCAGCGGCGTGCCGGCCTCGATCGGTGAGGCCAGGGCGGCGAACTCCCGCGCCCCGCCCTCGGGCTGGCCCAGGGTGGCCAGGATGGACGCCGCGGCCGCCGGCATGACCGGCTGGGCCAGGATGGCGACGATCCGCAGCACCTCGAGGGTGACGTACAGGACGGTGTTCATGCGCTCGACGTCGGTCTTCCGCAGCACCCAGGGTGCCTGCTCGGCGAAGTACGCGTTGGTGTCGCCGAGGACGGTCCAGATTGCTTCCAGGGCGCGGCTGAACTCCTGCTTTTCAAACGCTGCGCGGGAGATGTCCAGCAGCCCGTTCGCCTGGCCCAGCAGCGCGGCGTCCTCTGCGCTCAAACCGCCCGGGACGGGTACAGCGCCGCCGCAGTTCTTCGCGACCATGGACAGCGAACGCTGGGCCAGGTTGCCGAAGTTGTTGGCCAGGTCCGCATTCATCCGGCCCACGATGGCGTCGTGGCTGTAGGAGCCGTCGGCGCCGAAGGGCACCTCGCGGAGCAGGAAGAACCGCACCTGGTCCAGGCCGTACTGGGCAACCCAGTCCGCCGGGGCCACCACGTTGCCGAGCGATTTGGACATCTTGACGCCCTGGTTGTGCAGGAAACCGTGGATCATGACGCGCTTGGGCAGTTCCAGCCCGGCCGACATCAGGAACGCCGGCCAGTAGACGGCGTGGAAGCGGGAGATGTCCTTGCCGATCACGTGGACGTCCGCCGGCCAGTACTTCCGGAACGACTCGGATTCGGTGTCGGGGAAGCCGACGCCGGTCAGGTAGTTCGTGAGCGCATCCACCCAGACGTACATCACGTGGTCCGGGTTGCCCGGCACGGGGACACCCCAGTCGAAGGAGGTGCGGCTGATCGAGAGGTCCTCGAGGCCGCCCTTGACGAAGCTGACGACCTCGTTGAAGCGGTTGTGCGGCGCGCCGAAGGAGGGGTGGTCCGCGTAGAGGGCCAGCAGCCTGTCCTGGTAGGCGGAGAGCTTGAAGAAGTAGCTCTCCTCCTCGGTCCAGGCCACCTCGGTACCGGTTTCGGACGCATAGCGGAGGCCGTCCGCCTGCACCTCGGTCTCGTCCTCGACGAAGTACCGCTCGTCGCGGACCGAATACCAGCCGGCGTACTTGGACAGGTAGATGTCGCCGTTGGCTTCCATCCGCTGCCAGAGCGCTTTGGCTGCCTCGTAGTGGTCCGGGTCGGTGGTGCGGATGAAGCGGCTCAGGGAGATGCCCAGGTCATCGCTCATCTGGCGGAACGCCGCCGAGTTGCGGTCGGCGAGCTCCTTGACCGGGATGCCTTCCTTTTCCGCGGTCTGCTGCATCTTGAGGCCATGCTCGTCCGTGCCGGTCATGAAGAACACGTCGAAGCCGTCCAGGCGCTTGAAGCGCGCCATCGCATCGGTGGCGATGACCTCGTAGGCGTGGCCGATGTGCGGCACCCCGTTGGGGTAGCTGATGGCCGTCGTGATGTAGAACGGGGTCTTCTCGGAAGATGTCACAGTTTTAACCTAGATCAGTTCGGTGAGGGTATCGCTCTGGCGGACAAGTTCGTGGTCATGTGATGCGACCAGCACGGCGATGCCGTCCGAGGTCGTGTCCTTGAGGATGCTGATGATGCGGTTGGCCGAAGCCCGGTCCAGGCTGGCGGTCGGCTCGTCGACGATCAGCACGCGGGTGCCGAGGATCAGGGCCCGGGCGATTGCCACGCGCTGGCGTTCACCGCCGGAAAGCTGGGCCGGGCGGTGGCGCATGCGCCGGCCCAGGCCGACGAGGTCCAGGAGGTCCTTGGCCATGTCGCGGCGCCTGTCCACCTCGCCGTCGGGCACGGCGGGCAGCAGCACGTTCTCGAGCGCACTCATGCCGTCGATCAGGGCGCCGCCTTGGTCGACGTAGCCGATCAGGGCGCGGCGGCGGTCGGCGATCTCGTCGTCGCCCATGGTCTCGAGGGAATCGCCCTCCCAGAACACCCGGCCCGACGTCGGCAGGGTCAAGCCGGCTCCGACGGTCAGGATGCTGGTCTTGCCGGAGCCGCTGCGCCCGGCGACGCAGTGCATCTCGCCGGCGTGCAGCGTCATGTTGAAGTCGTCCACCACGTTGACCGCTTCGGCCCCGCCTTTGCCCCCGCCATAGTGGATCGTGATGTTGCTGAGCTCCAGCGGCGTGGCGTGGTCGGTGGCCTTCACGATCGTGTTGGCGCGCGTCTTGTGGCCGCCGCGGCGGGTGCTCGCCGTCATCCGGTCGTGAGCCTCACGGTCGAGGTTGAGGTCGTTGTTCATCGGACCACTTTCGTTGCAATGGGAATCCAGCAAAGTACAGCCACGAGCCCGGCGACAGCGGCCCAGAGCGCGGCATAGGGGGCGAGGAGAAGGCCCACGCCCAGGGCGCCGAGGACGCCGAGCGGCAGCGCGACAGTCCCCACCATGGCATTTTCGAAGAAGCGGACCTGGCCGAGCATGTCCGGGTTCCAGCCCATGGCCTGCAGCGTGCCGAGGTACTGGCGCTTGGCCTGCAGCTCGAACCGGCCGGTGACCATGGTCAGCAGCAGCCCGACGGCGACACCGGACACTCCGAGGATGATGCTCGGCAGCGCGATGCTGGCGGCGGCCAGCCCGCTGAGCGCACTCGCCCCGGCGGCCCGGGGTATGTCGATCAGCAGTGCGACCATCCCGCCGACCGCGGCGGCAAAAACGCCGACGGCGACGGCCAGGGAAATGGTGTTGAACTTGTTGGTGCTCAACTGCCGGTTGGCGAAGGTCAGCGGCGAATCCACAGCGATGAGCCGTTCATCGTGCTGCGGTTCCTGGTCCACCACGTCGCGGTGGCGCAGCTGCTGGGCGGCGAAGAACGCCGCGCCCGCATAGAGCACCAGCACGGCGGCCGAGACGACCGCCGTGGCAGGGTTCCAGCTGACCAGGCTGAGGATGATTCCGGCGAGGGCCAGCAGGGCCGCGCCGACGCCGAATTCGGCAAGCACCCAGGACCGGATCCGGCCTTGGGTCCAGCCCATGGCGCGCAGGGTTCCGGCCTCGCTGCGGCGTTTGCGGACGTAGCTGACGGTCGAGGCGCCGGTGAGCAGGGCGGCTCCGCAGAGCGTGAGGAAGAGCAGGGTCAGGTTGGTGGCGGTGAGGGACCCGGAGACGGCGTCCGCGGCGTCCTGGCGGACCCATGACTGCTGGACGGTGCCGAGCGGGGACTCCTTGCCGGCGTCGTCCTTGGAGTAGCCGGGGACGAAGATGCTGGCGTCCTCACGGGCGGAGCCGGCAACGATCGTTGCCTGCAGCCCCATGTCGCGGATCTCGTTGGCGAGCTTCTCCACGACGGGCTGTGCTTCCTTCCAGCTGCCGGGCACCTTGGCCCGGACGCGTACCGCATCGATCACGGAGGCGTTGTCCTGGTAGCCGCGGGCGGCGGCGAGGCCGTAGAAGTCGGTGATGGCGCCGGCGGACTGGCTGGCCAGGCCCGTGGCGCTCAGCGAGGGCTTGAGCTCGGTGTTCCCGGCGTCCTTGCCGGAGGCATCCTTGGAAAGCGTGAAGGGGGTGGGATCGTAGCCGCCCAGGGGCAGGCGGTTGACGTCGCCGGCGGCCTTCTTGACCGTCTCGGCGTCGAACGTTCCGTAGACCATGGCGAGCGGTGTGGCGAGCTTTTTGCCGGTCTCGAGGTTTTCGCGGTAGGAGCGCTCGTCGACGGGCTTGCGCTGGGTCTGGTCCACGGGGGCCCCGTTGGCCGCTTTCTCGGGGAGGCGGTTAACAGTTACCCAGTCGCCGGGGATGGCGCTCTTGTCCACGGCACCGTTGCCTGCGGTTTGACCGTCCTTGTACTTCGGGGCGGCGGCGAAGTCGGTGCTCCAGGTGGCGGGGTTGTAGAGGCCCTGGCTGAAGGTCGCGGTGTCACCGAGCAGCTGCGAGAGGTCCTTGGACCCGGGCCAGGCCAGGGCGAACGGGGACTTGGAGACGAACGGGAGGTAGTCCTTGTCCAGCGAGCGGGTCACGGTCCCGACGTCCTTGGTGACGTTGCCGGAGGCGTCGATTTCCTCGACCTTGACCGAGTACTTGAGGTCAAGGGAGGTGCCGGAGCGCACAATCAGCGGGATCGCCTGGGAGTCCGCGGTGAGCAGGCCGCTGTTCTTGGCCTGCTGGTACTGGCTCATCATCGGCGCCCAGTACTTGAGCTTGATGCCGAGGAAATCGGGGCCTTCCTTGAGTTCGCCCATGCCGATGCCGGTGGTGAAGAGGCTCTCCAGGTGCCGGCCGATTGCCGCGGCGTTGCGGGCGTCGGCGGGCGGCGCCTTCTCCAGCGGGGCGAGGAAGTCGCCGGCGGGCCCGAGCAGGGCACGTTCGGAGACGGGGTCGACGGCGACGACGGATTCGGTCACCTGCGGCGCGAGCGGCAGGGAGACGGAGAGGTTGAAGAGGTTGTGCTCGGAGCCGCCGGCCGGAGCCGGGAACTTGATGCCGGTCTCCCCTGCCGGGCCCGCGATGCGGACGTTCTTGCCGCCGCCGACCTGTTCCTCGATGAGCTTCGCCTTGCCGAGGGAGCCCTCGGCCATGGTCTTGAACAGGGTGTGCTCGGACTGGCCGTCGGAGCTGACGGCGCTGGCGGTGAGCCGGTATTTTTTCGGCGTGCCGGACAGGACCGACTCCGCGGCGGGCCATTTGCTCGGATCGGTGGCGCTGGGGTCCCCGGCGGTTCCGGCGAGTCCGGCGTTGAAGCCGAGGTAGTCGGTGGCATCCAGGCGCGGGGACTCAAGGTTCTGCGTGACGCGGGAGACGAGGCTGATCGGTGCCGCCACGGAGGTGCCGGAGAGCTTCCGGAGGGAGTCCAGTTGTTCGAAGCTGATGCCGCCCTGGCCGGTGGCAATTTCGGGCTGCATGAGGCCGCCGTTGTTGTCGGGCTTGGCCTGGACGAGAATGTCGTAGAGCCCCCGCGAGTTCTGGTCAACCGTCCGGTTCAAAGCGGCCTGCGACTGACCCTGCACGAGGACCGAGAGGCACATGGCCACGATCAAAATGGACGCGGTCAGCAGAAGCACTCGGCTTCTGATGAACCTCTGGACGGCGTTCATTGGGCTCCTGAAAGCTGGATTGCGTGCGCACACTGAAGTTCATTCCATGCGGAAGTGAAGGCGTCCCCTGCCGGGTGTGCAAAAGTAAAGGCCGGGCTGCCGGCCGAATCCGAAAATCGGACGTAGCCATTGTACGCAGACCGGCCATGCGTTCGTGGACACCGGCGGGGGTCGGAACCGCCGCCGGTGTCCACGGTGAAGACATCAGTCCTCGAGGTCGACCTCCCGCACCATGTCAGCGCCGATTCCGGCCTTGATCGCGTCCAGAACCTGCTGCGGGACAGAGCTGTCGATGGTCAGCAGGGCGAGCACCTGGCCGCCCTCGTCCTGCCGCGCAACCTGCATGCCGGCGATGTTGATGTTGTTCATGCCAAGGATGTGGCCGATGGTGCCGATCACGCCGGGGCGGTCCGAGTAGGCCACCACCACGAGGTGTTCGCTGATCGGAATCTCCACCTCGAAGCCGTTGATCCCCACGAGCTTCTGGACCTGCTTGGGGCCCGTCAGGGTCCCGGCCACGGAGATCTGCGTGCCGTCGCTGAGGGCGCCGCGCAGGGTCAGCACGTTGCGGTAGGACTCGGTCTCCGGCGTCGTGATCAGGCGGACGTTGATGCCGCGCTGCTCGGCGATCACGGGGGCGTTGACGTAGGAGACCTGTTCGGTCACGATGTCGGCGAAGATGCCCTTGAGGGCCGCGAGTTCGAGCACCTTGACGTCGAGGGAGGCGATTTCTCCGGCGACCTCGACATCAAACTGGGTGAGCGAGGCGTGGGTCATGGCGGTGAAGATGCGGCCCAGCTTCTCCATCAGCGGGATGCCCGGGCGGACGTCCGGGGCAATCACGCCGCCGGCCACGTTGACCGCGTCGGGGACGAGTTCCCCGGCGAGGGCCAGGCGGACGGACTTGGCGACCGAGACGCCGGCCTTCTCCTGCGCTTCGTCCGTGGACGCGCCCAGGTGCGGGGTGACCACCACGTTGTCGAGCTTGAAGAACGGCAGGTCGGTGCTGGGTTCCTTGACGAAGACGTCGACGCCGGCACCGGCGATTTCGCCGGACTCCAGGGCGGCGTAGAGGGCTTCCTCGTCGACGAGGCCGCCGCGGGCGACGTTGACGACGTACGCGGTGCTCTTCATCTTCTTGAACGCCTCGGCGCCGAGCATGCCGACGGTCTCGGGCGTCTTGGGCATGTGGATGCTGATGAAGTCCGACTGCGCCAGGAGCTCGTCGAGGGTCACCAGCTGGACGCCAAGCTGCGCCGCGCGGGCCGAGGTGATGTAGGGGTCGTAGGCGAGGATCTTGGTGTCGAAGCCCTTCAGGCGGGCGGCGACGAGGGCGCCGATCCGGCCCAGGCCAATGATGCCGATCTTCTTCTCGAAGAGTTCAATGCCGGTGTACTTGGAGCGCTTCCACTCGCCGTCCTTGAGGGCGGCGCTGGCCTGCGGGATGTGGCGGGCCAGGCTGAGGATGTGCCCGACCGTGAGTTCCGCGGCGGAGACGATGTTCGAGGTGGGCGCGTTCACCACCATGACACCGGCCTGGGTGGCGGCCTTGATGTCAACGTTGTCGAGGCCGACGCCTGCGCGGGCGATCACCTTCAGGTTCTTCGCGGCGGCGATGGCCTCGGCGTCGAGCTGGGTGGCGGAGCGGACCAGGATCGCGTCGACGTCGGCGATCGCCGAGAGCAGCTGGGAACGGTCGGCGCCGTCGGTCTGCCGGATTTCAAAATCCGGGCCGAGGGCCTCGATCGTGGCGGGCGAAAGTTCCTCAGCGAGGAGTACTACAGGTTTGGTGCTTGTCACCGGTGACCTCTTTAGCTCTCTTGTATAACAGGCAGGGATTTTGGTGCTGGATAGAAACAGGTGCTGCATAAAAGCAGGGAAGCCGGACCCCAGTTGGCGGTCCGGCTCCCCTGCCGGTCAGTGCTTAGCGGGCCACTGAGCCTTCGTTGTAGTCGTCTTCGTTCTTGATCCAGGAGAACAGCTTGCGCAGTTCGCGGCCGGTGGCCTCGATCGGGTGGTCCTCGCCCTTCTTGCGCAGCGCCTTGAACTCGGGGGCTCCTGCGTCCTGGTCGTCGATGAAGCGCTTGGCGAAGGTGCCGTCCTGGATGTCCGCCAGGACAGCCTTCATGTTTTCCTTCACGTCCGGGGTGATCACGCGCGGGCCGGAGACGTAGTCGCCGTATTCCGCCGTGTCCGAGACGGACCAGCGCTGCTTGGCGATGCCGCCCTCAACCATGAGGTCCACGATGAGCTTGAGCTCGTGCAGCACCTCGAAGTAGGCGACCTCGGGCTTGTAGCCGGCTTCGGTGAGGACCTCGAAGCCGTACTGGATCAGCTGGGAGGCGCCGCCGCACAGGACAGCCTGCTCGCCGAAGAGGTCCGTCTCGGTCTCTTCGGTGAAGGTGGTCTCGATGACGCCGGCGCGGGTGCCGCCGATGGCCTTGGCGTAGGACAGGGCCAGTTCCTTGGCCTTGCCGGACGGGTTCTGCTCGACGGCGATCAGGTCCGGCACGCCGCGGCCGGCCTCGAATTCGCGGCGGACGATGTGGCCCGGGCCCTTGGGGGCAACGAGGGCGACGTCGACGTCTGCCGGGGGCTTGATGTAGCCGTAGCGGATGTTGAAGCCGTGGCCGAAGAACAGGGCGTCGCCCGGCTGCAGGTTCGGGGCGATGTCCTCGGCGTAGACGTGGCGCTGGACCTGGTCCGGGGTGAGGACCATGATGAGGTCGGCTTCGGCGACGGCGTCCTTGACGTTCAGGACGCGCAGGCCTTCGGCCTCGGCCTTGGCGCGTGACTTGGAGCCTTCCTTGAGGCCGACGCGGACGTCAACGCCGGAATCGCGCAGGCTAAGGGCGTGGGCGTGGCCCTGGGAGCCGTAACCGATAACGGCGACGGTGCGGCCCTGGATGATCGACAGGTCGGCGTCGTCGTCGTAAAACATTTCAGTCACTGGGGTGTCTCCTTTGAATGGATTCTTGGGTGGTGCTTGTCGGTGAAACTTCGCTAAACCTGGTGTGGTGCTGCGGCAGGTCACGTCCGCTGCCGGGGGCGTGCCCCCGGCCGTGTTCCGCGCTTTGGCTCAGGCGCTGCGCAGGGCCCTGTCACTCATGGAGCGGGATCCCCGCCCAACGGCCAGGGTGCCGGACTGCACGATTTCGCGGATACCGAAAGGCTCGAGCACTGAGAGCAGTGCCGTGAGCTTTTCGGGGTGGCCTGTCGCCTCAATGACAACCGACTCGGTGGAGACGTCGACCACTGATGCGCGGAACAGGTCTGCAGCCTGGGTAACCTGCAGCCGTGTAGCGGCATCCGCACGTACCTTGACCAGGATGTGGTCACGCTGTACGGAAGATTCTGGGGTGAGCTCAACGATCTTGATCACGTTGACCAGCTTGTTCAGCTGCTTGGTGATCTGTTCGACCAGCTCACCGTCGGCGTCGACGACGACGGTCATCCGGGACATGCCCGGTACTTCCGTCGGCCCGACGGCCAGGGAGTTGATGTTGAAGGCCCGGCGGGCGAAGAGGCTGGCGACGCGGGTCAGCACACCAGGCTTGTCTTCGACCAGAACGGACAGTGTGTGGCGGGTCATGTTCAGTCCTCCTCTTCCCATTCCGGGGTCATGTTGCGGGCAACCTGGATCTGGTCGTTACTGACTCCGGAGGGGACCATCGGCCACACCATGGAGTTGGGGCTCACGACGAAGTCAATGACCACGGGGCGGTCGTTGATCTCCAGGGCCTTCTGGATGGTGGCGTCGATGTCCTCGTCGCGGTCGCAGCGGAAGGAAGCGCAGCCGTAGGCGTCCGCGAGCTTGACGAAGTCCGGGATCCGGACGGTGTCGTGGCCGGTGTTGAGGTCGGTGTTGGAGTAGCGGCCCTCGTAGAAGAGGGTCTGCCACTGCCGCACCATGCCCAGCGAGGAGTTGTTGATGATGGCGACCTTGATCGGGATCTTGTTGATCGCGCAGGTGGCCAGTTCCTGGTTGGTCATCTGGAAGCAGCCGTCGCCGTCGATCGCCCAGACCACCCGGTCCGGGTTGCCCACCTTGGCGCCCATGGCGGCCGGCACGGCGTAGCCCATGGTGCCGGCCCCGCCGGAGTTCAGCCAGGCGTGGGGGCGTTCGTACTTGATGAACTGTGAGGCCCACATCTGGTGCTGGCCGACGCCTGCGACGTACACGCCTTCCGGGCCCGTGAGGGCGCCGATGCGTTCGATCACGCGCTGCGGGGCGCTGAGGCCGTCGTCCGGTTCGGTCCAGCCGAGCGGGTAGGTCTCCTTGAGGTTGTTCAGGAAGGCCCACCAGTTGGTGTAGTCCGGGGTGCCGGAGACGGCGAACACGGCGCGCAGGGCCTCGCTCAGTTCCGGGATGATTTCCTTGACCGACCCCACGATCGGCACGTCGGCGGTGCGGTTCTTGGAGATTTCGGCCGGGTCGATGTCCGCGTGGATGACCTTGGCGTTCGGGGCGAAGGACTTCAGGACACCGGTCACCCGGTCGTCGAAGCGCGCCCCGAGCGTGATCAGCAGGTCCGACTGCTGCAGGGCGGTCACGGCCGAGACCGTGCCGTGCATGCCCGGCATGCCGACGTGCTGCGGGTGCGAGTCGGGGAAGACGCCGCGGGCCATCAGGGTGGTGACCACGGGGGCGCCGGAGAGTTCAGCGAGTTCCAGCAGTTCCGCGGAGGCGTGTGCCTTGACGACGCCGCCGCCCACGTAGAGCACGGGCTTGCTGGCCGCCGCGATGAGCCTGGCGGCCTCGCGGACCTGTTTGTTGTGGCCGCGGAGCACCGGGTGGTAGCCGGGCAGGTCGATCTTGGGCGGCCAGGAGAAGGTCATCTGACCCTGCTGGGCGTCCTTGGCGACGTCGACCAGGACGGGACCCGGGCGGCCGGTCGAGGCAAGGTGGAACGCCTCCGCCATCACGTGCGGGATGTCGTTGGGGTCGGTGACCAGGAAGGAGTGCTTCGTGATCGGCATGGTGATGCCGACGATGTCCGCCTCCTGGAAGGCATCGGTGCCGATGACGCCGCTGGAGACCTGGCCGGTGATGGCCACCATGGGCACGGAGTCCATGTGGGCATCCATGATGGCGGTAACGAGGTTGGTGGCACCCGGACCCGAGGTGGCGATGCAGACGCCGACCCGTCCGGTGACCATGGCGTAGCCTTGCGCTGCGTGGCCGGCTCCCTGTTCGTGACGGACCAGAATGTGGTTCATTCGGGAAGCCATCAAGGGGTCATAGGTGGGCAGGATCGCGCCACCGGGCAAACCAAAAATGTCGTCAACGCCGAGTTCTTCGAGCGAGCGGACGATTGCTTGTGAACCGGTCATCACCGTCGGGGGTACGACGTTGTTCGGCCCGAGGACAGGAGAGACAGCAGCAGTGTCGACGCCGGCGTCGGCCGGGCGTGCGACGCGTTCCGAAGCCTTGGAGGCTCCAGCGGACTTAGTGGCCATCAGCGAGGGGCTGATCGGCGATCCTTTGCTCATCGGACTCTTCCTTTGTGGATCTACGGTTGGATCTTCGGTGATCGTGGAACTGCTGGTACTGCGGGTGGATCTTCGGTGATGCGGAAATAAAAAAACCCCTCAGCCTGACGGCTCTTCGAGGGGTTTGCGCGTGACGGTTCGTTACCAGCCGGGCTATGGAGCCACGCGCTTGGTAAGGACGACGAGGACGCCGGCGGTAACGAATGCGGTCATGCGTTCAGTTTTCCCTCTAAGTAAGACACCTGTCAACGAGCCCACACTCTGTCTCACTATTTGGACTTCATTGTCCACTGGTTGATCTCTGCCCACCCCCGATGGCCCGGCAGCCTTCGGCGGCAGGCGGGTGTTCCCTGCCTCAGGCGGCCGGCGCGGACGCCGTGCGCCTGGGGACCCGGAAGCTCCCTTAAGCCCGGTTACCCGTACTAATCATTACCCGCAGTAGGCGCCGGTGGAGGCGCTGTGGACGAGCTTGGCGTACTTGGCGAGCACACCCTTGGTGAACTTGGCCGGAAGCGGCTCCCAGCCGACCTTGCGGGCTTCGAGCTCCGGATCGTCGACCAGGAGGTCGAAGCTGCGGGCGGCGATGTCCACGCGGATCCGGTCCCCGTCCTTGACGAAGGCGATGGGGCCGCCGTCGACTGCCTCCGGGGCAACGTGGCCGATGCACAGGCCCGTGGTTCCGCCGGAGAAGCGGCCGTCGGTCAGCAGCAGCACGTCCTTGCCCAGCCCGGCACCCTTGATGGCGCCGGTGATGGCGAGCATTTCGCGCATGCCCGGTCCGCCCTTGGGGCCCTCGTAGCGGATGACGACGACGTCGCCCGCCTTGATCCGGCCCTTGTCGAGCGCATCCAAGGCACCCTGCTCGCGTTCGAACACGCGGGCGGTGCCCTCAAAGACGTCGGCGTCAAAGCCGGCGCTCTTCACGACGGCGCCTTCGGGAGCCATCGTGCCGTGCAGGATGGTGATGCCGCCGGTCTTGTGGATGGGGTTGTCCATGGCACGGAGGATCTTGCCGTCCAGGTCCGGCGGGTTGATCGCCGCGAGGTTTTCCGCGACGGTCTTGCCGGTGACGGTGAGGCAGTCGCCGTGGATCAGGCCGGCGTCGAGCAGTGCACGCATGATGACGGGGACGCCGCCGATCTTGTCGACGTCGGTCATGACGTAGCGGCCGAACGGCTTGAGGTCGCCCAGGTGCGGGATCTTGTCGCCGATCCGGTTGAAGTCCTCGAGTGTGAGGTCCACTTCGGCCTCGCGGGCGATGGCCAGCAGGTGGAGGACGGCGTTGGTGGAACCGCCGAAGGCCATGGTGACGGCGATGGCGTTTTCAAAGGCCTTTTTGGTCATGATGTCCCGGGCGGTGATGCCCAGGCGGAGCAGGTTGACCACAGCTTCGCCGGACTTGTGCGCAAAGGCGTCGCGGCGGCGGTCGGCCGAGGGCGGGGCTGCCGAGCCGGGCAGGGACATGCCCAGCGCCTCGCCGATGCAGGCCATGGTGTTGGCCGTGTACATGCCGCCGCAGGCGCCTTCGCCCGGGCAGATGGCTTTTTCGATGCGGGTCAGGTCTTCGAGGCTCATTTTGCCCGCTGCGCAGGCGCCGACGGCTTCGAAGGCGTCGATGAGGGTGACTTCCTTTTCGGAACCGTCCTCAAGCTTGACCCAGCCGGGCATGATGGAGCCGGCGTAGAGGAAGACGGCGGCGAGGTCCAGGCGGGCGGCTGCCATGAGCATGCCCGGGAGGGATTTGTCGCAGCCTGCCAGGAGCACGGAGCCGTCGATCCGTTCGGCCTGCATGACGGTTTCGACGGAGTCGGCGATGACTTCGCGGGAAACCAGCGAGAAGTGCATGCCCTCGTGTCCCATGGAGATGCCGTCGGAGACGGAGATGGTGCCGAACTGCATCGGGAAGCCGCCGCCGGCGTGGACGCCTTCCTTGGCGCCCTGGGCCAGCCGGTTCAGGGAGAGGTTGCAGGGAGTGATTTCATTCCACGAGCTGGCCACGCCAATTTGGGGTTTGGCGAAGTCGTCGTCGCCCATGCCGACCGCCCGGAACATCCCGCGCGCGGGCGCGGCGTGGATTCCGTCGGTGACGACCCGGCTGCGGGGCTTGATGTCCGGTTTGGTCTCTGTCGCTGTTTGGGTGTCCTCACTCATGGGTCAAAGTCTAGGGCTCCCCCGCGGGACGCAACGACCCGGAAGGGCGCATTAAGCGGAAAACCGGGAATATTGCGACCAGATAGTGGACTTCCGTCTCACCTACTGGACTCCCCTGCCACGGCAATTCAATTAAGGTGAGCTGCGTCACGCAGTTCCGGGGCTTCGGCGACGGACTGCGCCTCGGCTTTGAGCAGGGTGAGCACCTGCTGGATGGTGGTCCGCGCCGCGACGTCGGGCCGCGCCAGTGCAACAATGCTGCGGCTGGCCTTGACCCCGGCCAGCGGGCGCAGGACGAACCCGCGTCCCTGGTTTTTCAGCGCCGTATAGCGCGGCAGCAGGCTGAGCCCGTGTCCGGCACTGACCAGGGCCTCGAGGACCCGGAGGTCGGGGAATGTCTGGGCGCGGACCGCGGGGGAATCGGCCTGCACTTCGATCTGGCGGAGCACCGTGTCGAACGGGAAGCCTTCGGGCACTCCCATCCAGGGGAAGCCGGTCACGTCTTCGGCCCGCAGCGTCGTCTTGCCGGCGAGCGCATGGCCCTCGGGGATTGCGACGTCGAGGGGTTCATCCAGGAGCGGCACCACCGTCAGCCCCAGCCGGGCAAAGACGTCGGGCCCGTCAACGCTGTGCGCCAGAACGATGTCGTAGTCGGCAGTGAGCCCGGCGAATCCGGCCACGTTGGGATCCTCGAAGTGTGCCTCGAAGTGGAGTCCGTCAATGGCTTTGACGCGGTGCAGGAGGCCGGGGAGGAACATCTCGGCGGCGCTCGGGAAGAACGCTGCCCTGACATGTGTCTGCCAGCCGCGCCGGTACGTGTCGATGGTGGCTTCCGCACGGGCCATGGCGGTGGACACCTCGGCGGCCGCACCTGCCATGGCGAGTCCGGCCTCGGTGAGACGCACACCCCGGCCCGATTTCCTGACCAGGACGACGCCCAGCTCCCCCTGGAGGGTCTTGAGCTGCTGCGAGACGGCGGAGGGCGTCACCTTCATTGCCTCAGCGGTGGCGCCGACCGTGCCGCGGTCGGCCAGTTCACGGAGAATCCGCAGTCTCTTGAAATCCATGAAGTGAGGCTACAGGGCGGCGGCCGGGCGGCTGGACAGCCCCCTTCGGGCAGACGTACGGTCAAACGACGGCAACCTTGCCTCATGGACAGAAAGGCTCTGCTATGGATTGGATCATCTGGCTCGTCGTCATCGTGGCGATTGTCGCCATCGTCTGGTGGCTGCTGAACCGCAACAGCGCACGCAGCAAGTCCGGCGCTGGCACCGCTGGCACCGCTGGCACCGCTGGCACCGGTACCGGGACCGCCGCCACCCCCGATTCCGCCCCTGCCCATCTGCACGACGCCGGCCACGATGCCAGCCACCGCGGCGCCGTTTCCGGCGGCGGTCCCGCCGCGGCTGGCGCCGCGACCTTGCCCGCCGCTGAGGCGTCCCCAGCCACGGAGAGCTCAGGCGCCGCGGCCTCGCCGGCCGTTGAAGCGGCCCCGGCCGCCGAGAACCCGGAATGGGAAACCCAATGGTCCGAGACACCGCCGGCTGAACCGCACGCCGTCCTCCACCCGGAGCCGGGCCACGGTGCCGCGCACGGCGACCACGTTGAGGAAGCTCCGGCGGCCGCAGCCGCGGCCGCCGCAAGCGCCCCGGTGCACCACCCGGAATACACAGAGCCCCACGCGCCCACCCTCCCCGGCGCCGAATCGGCCGCGGCGGAGGCCGTTCTGGACGCGGAGAACGGGCAGGGCAGGACTGCCGTGGCGGCAACTCCGCCGGCACAGCCGGCGCCCGGGTACCCCCTGGCCGAGGCAGACACCCGGCAGACGGCCATGTCCTCGGCCGCGTCCGAAACGGCTGCCAGCCACGCGGCCGAACCCGCCGGCCACCTCGCCGTCGAGCAGCCGTACGGCGAGGGGTCGGCAGCACCGGCCCCCGACGGCAGCGGGCCCGACGGCTTCACCGTCAAGGGCAACGCCTCCTCGATGGTCTATCACGACGAGACCAGCCCCGCTTTCGAGGAAACCCGCGCCGAAGTCTGGTTCCTGTCCCCAGCCCACGCCGAGGCCGCGGGTTTCCGGCCGCCGCGCCGGACCCGGCAGTAGCTCGCGGCGGGGCTGCTGAGACCTCCCGGGCAGAATCCGGAGCGCTCATGTTGATTTCACGGCCGGGGCAGCGGGGAACAGTTGATGACCGCCCGGTGGGATCGGCATGCCGGCCAGCGGACTGGCTGCGGTGGCTGGGAACGGCGGCCGCCGTCGCGGTCCTGCTGGCCGGCTGCACTCCCGGCAACGACGGCGGGACGCCTGGCGGCACCTCCGCAGCTGCGGGCAGTGCCGCGTCGGGCAGCACTCCCCCGGCCGGCAGCAGCTCCTCCGGGGGGAGCCCGGGCGTGGGGCGGCCGACGGTGGCCGCGACGATCGACGCCGATCTGCAGATGCCCTGGTCAACGGTCTTCCTGCCCGACGGCACCGCGGTCATTTCCGAACGCGACAGCGCCTTGCTCCGGGCTATCGCACCCGGCTCCGGCCCCGGCCGGGCCGGCACGCTGGGGAAGGTTCCCGACGTCGTGCCCGGCGGTGAAGGCGGGCTGCTGGGGCTGGCCCTGTCCCCGGACTTCACGACAGACCGGTACCTCTACGCCTATTACACCGCCGCCAGCGACAACCGGATCGCGCGGCTGCCCCTTGTGGAGGACGCCGGGGTCCTGCGGCTCGGCGTCACGGAAGTCATCTTCACCGGAATCCCCAAGGCCTCCACGCACAACGGCGGCCGGATCCGGTTCGGCCCGGACGGCTACCTGTATGTCGGCACCGGTGATTCGCAACGCCGCGGCCAGCCCCAGGACCCTGGTGCCCTGGGCGGTAAGATCCTGCGCATCACGGCCGAGGGGCTCCCTGCACCTGGTAATCCATTCGCCGGCAATCCCGTCTACAGCCTGGGCCACCGCAACGTCCAGGGACTCGCCTGGGACAGCGCCGGACGGCTGTGGGCAAGCGAATTCGGGCCCGACGTCGACGACGAGCTCAACCTGATTGTGCCGGGCGGCAACTACGGCTGGCCTGAAGTGACGGGCGCCCCGCACCGCGCCGGCTTCCTGGACGCGAAGGTGGTGTGGCCCTCGACGGCGGATTCCTCTCCCAGCGGGCTCGAAATAGTCGGCGACACGGCCTATCTGGGCGCCCTGCGGGGCCAGCGGCTGTGGGCCGCGCCGCTGAACGGCGAGTTCGCGGGCGATCCTGTGGGCTATTTCACACGGATGTACGGACGGATCAGAGATGTTTCGCTGGCTCCGGACGGCCGGCTCTGGGTGCTCAGCAACAACAAAAACCCTGATTTCGTGCTGGTTTTGAAGCTCCCGGAGTAGACCCCTCGGCAGCCGCCCAGCCCGATTTCACACGCCGCAAAAACTCGTGTAGAGTTTCATGTCGTTGCGGAGAACAACGCGGGAACAAAAAGCCCGCGGGGAACTAAAACAACAGATGCACCTCTAGCTCAACTGGCAGAGCAATTGACTCTTAATCAATGGGTTCCGGGTTCGAGTCCCGGGGGGTGCACCAAGGAAAGAAACCCCGTCTTTACTGGCTTAGCGGCTGGTGAGGGCGGGGTTTTTTGTTCCCCGGTGAAGACCCCGTAACTGCGCGGTGATCAGGGTTCCAGGACCCCTGGCCCGGAAGAGGTGCTCGAAAGCCCCGCCGTCGCTTGGCAGTCCGTCGAGGAAGCTGGACGGAACACGGCATATGCGCCTTGGGCGCTGGCGCATCCTGAAAATGACCCGTCCCCCGCTTCGCCCCCTGCTGCTAAGAAGACAGGCGATCTGGGGGAGCGCCCTGATTCCGGGGAGGATGTGCGTGTCAGGGACGCTCAGAGACGCGGCGCGGCGAGGAGCGGGGTTTCCAATTTGGCGCTAACCGGTCGGCTAGTCTGGGCTTGCTAGGGCGGTCCCTGACGCCGGCCCGGCCAAATACGGACCAGCGAAGAGGCGCGAGTGAAATCCCTGACTGAAATCTTGCTACTCGAAGGCATGCTGCCTCTTGAGCGGCTGGGCCGGCTCTCGACCAACCGCGCCGACGACGCCTCGACCATCGGTGCCCTTTTGGAAAATGGCCTGGTGACGAGTGCACAGGTTGCCCGGGTCCGCGCGATCCAGGCCGGCCTGCCCTTCGTCGAGTTACTCATTTCTGAAATCGACAGTGCGGCCGTAGCCCGGGTTTCTGCCTCCATCTGCCGCCGGTACGAGGTGCTTCCGCTCACCGTCGCTGACGGGCGGATGACCCTCGCAATGTGGGACCCGGGAAACATCCTTGCCGTCGATGACGTCCGGGCGGCCACCAATCTGCCGGTGGACGTCGTCGTCGCCGAGCGCGGGGACCTGTTGTCCGCCCTCAACCGCACCCTGCGTGCGGACGGCGAGCTGACCGACCTCACGAACACCCTGGAAGAAGAGAGCGCCGAGGCCGACGCCCGCACGGAGGCGGACGCCGGTCCCTCCGACGACGACGTTCCGATCGTCCGATTCGTCAACCTGCTGGTTAGTCAGGCAATCCAGGATTTCGCCTCGGACATCCACATCGAGCCCGCGGAACACGAAGTCCGGGTGCGCTACCGCATTGACGGTGTGCTGCACGAAATGCAGGGTGCCCCGAAAAGCATCCAGAACGGGCTGATCTCCCGCCTGAAGATCATGAGCGAGCTCGACATCGCGGAACGACGCAAACCGCAGGACGGCCGGATGTCAGTCCGTCACGGAAGCCGCGTTGTGGATCTACGCGTGGCGACCCTGCCTACCGTGTGGGGCGAAAAGATCGTCATGCGAATCCTTGACAGCTCCGCGTCCAGCCTGAGGCTGCGCGATCTCAATCTTCTGGATCGCAACTACGAGGCGTACAAGGCTTCCTATACAAAGCCGTACGGCATGATCCTGGTCACCGGACCGACAGGCTCCGGCAAGTCCACCACCCTATACACGACCCTGAATGAGGTCTCCCGGCCGGAAATCAACGTCATCACCGTGGAAGACCCGGTGGAGTACCGGATGCGGGGCGTAAACCAGGTGCAGGTGAATCCGAAAGCCGGGCTGACCTTCGCCAGCGCCCTGCGCTCCATCCTGCGAAGCGACCCCGATGTTGTCCTGATTGGCGAAATCCGGGATCACGAAACCGCACAGATCGCCATCGAGGCATCGCTGACCGGCCACCTCGTGCTCTCTACCCTGCACACGAACGACGCGCCGAGCGCCATCACGCGCCTCACAGAGATGGACATTGAACCGTTCTTGGTAGGGTCCGCCTTGGACTGCGTAGTCGCCCAGCGCCTCGCCCGCAAGCTCTGCATCCGCTGCAAAGAACCGATGGAGGACGGGCCGGAAATGCTGGCCGCCCTGCCCTTCCATCTCGACCCCGACCTGCCCCCGCCGCTGCTTTATCGACCCAACGGCTGCGTCAGTTGCTCCAATACTGGTTACCGCGGACGCCTGGCCATCCACGAAGTCATGACGGTCACCGAAGAAATCGAACGCCTGGCCGTCGCCCGCGCCTCCAGCGCCGACATCGGCCGCCTGGCCCGGGAACAGGGAATGCTGACCCTGCGCGAGGACGGCTGGGAAAAGGTCAAACAGGGGCTGACATCCGTCGAAGAGATCCTGAGGGTGGTCGCATAGTGGATTTTGGTACTTGGGAAAGGGACAACGCATTGCACGACAAACCCATCCATGAGATTCCAGTGGCGTCTCCCGGCGAGACAGCCCCTGGCTGGGCACCACAGCGCCTCGCCCCGGAGGGCCGGCGCGCCGCCCGCACAGCGGGTCCGGCCTTTGAGCAGGATGCCGGCTTCCCGGAGCCGGACCCCGGTGAGGAGCCAACGCCCGCTCCGGCGTTCGACGTCGACGACCGCGACGCGGACGCCGCCAACGCCGTCCCGGCCGTTGATCCCGACCTCATCAGCGCGCTGCACGACGTCGTCCGGCAGGGAGCCTCCGACCTGCATTTGACGGTGAACGCCCCGCCGATGATCCGCGTGAACGGCGGGCTGCGGCCTGCCGGCGCGGTTGAACCGTGGACCCGAGACAAGGTGCTCTCAGCCCTTGGCAGCCTGCTTTCAAACGAGCAGCGGGCAATCTTCGATGCGGAACTGGAACTGGACTTCGCCCACACCCTGCCCACTATCGGCCGGTTCCGGGTGAACTTCTATCAGCAGCGCGGTTCGCTTGGCGCAGTTTTCCGCCTGATTCCCTGGGAGATCAAGCAGTTTCGGGAACTTGGAATCCCGGAACGGATCGGCGATTTCGCCAAGTTGCCGCGTGGCCTGGTCCTGGTGACGGGGCCCACCGGATCCGGAAAATCGACCACCCTCGCGGCCATGATCGATCTCGTGAACCGCACGCGTGCGGACCATATCGTGACGGTGGAGGACCCGATCGAGTTCCTGCATTCGCATCAGATGTCACTCGTCAATCAGCGTGAGGTGGGCAGTGACACCCACAGCTTTGCTGCAGCGCTGAAGCATGTGCTGCGCCAGGATCCGGACGTGATCCTCATCGGCGAACTCCGCGATCTGGAGACGATGTCCGTCGCCCTGACTGCCGCTGAGACTGGCCACCTGGTCTTTGCCACCTTGCACACCCAGGATGCAGCGCAGACCATCGACCGCGTCATTGACGTCTTCCCGCCGCACCAGCAGGGTCAGGTACGCGCACAGCTGGCTGGCGTGCTGCAGGGCGTGATTTGCCAGACGCTCGTGAAACGCGCGGACGGCAGCGGCCGGGCGGTGGCCACCGAAGTCCTCGTCGCTACCCCGGCCATTTCGAACCTGATCCGTGAAGGCAAGACGCACCAGGTTCGCTCCATGATGCAGGCCGGGCGGGGCCTGGGCATGCACACCATGGACCAGCACCTGGCCGACCTGGTCAACGCCGGCGACATCCTCCGCGAGGCAGCGGAGGAAAAGGTGCACGATCAGGAGACCTTCGACCGGCTTGTTCACCGGACCGCTTCTCCGGGCGGCAGTGCCGGGATGGGCCCGGCCAGCGGAACCATAGACTTCGGCGACTCATTCTCCGCGGAAGCCTTGTAGTGGCAAACACGCAGTCCTGGTCCTACACCGGCCGCGACACGGCCGGAAAGCTCGTCAAGGGCAAAGTGGACGCGGCAAGTGAAGCAGGCGTCACAGCACACCTGCGGACGCTGGGACTCTCCCCCGTCAAGGTGGTGGATGCGTCCGCCGGCACCGGATTGAACCGTGAGATCTCCGTTCCTGGCTTCCAAAAGAGCGTAAAGCTCAAGGACCTGGCCATTATGAGCCGGCAGATGGCAACCATGGTCGGCGCCGGGCTGTCCCTGCTGCGTGCCCTCAACATCCTGTCCGAGCAGACCGAGAACAAAACCCTCGCAAAGCTTCTGGTGGGTATCCGGAACGACGTCGAGTCCGGCGTGTCATTGTCAGAGTCCATGCAGAAGCATCCGGCCGATTTCCCGCCGATTATGATCAACATGGTGCGGGCTGGCGAAGTGGGGGGTTTTCTGGACCAGTCACTGGAGTCCATCGCGGACAGTTTCGAGGCGGACGTCAAGCTGCGCGGAACCATCAAATCGGCGCTGAGCTATCCGATGGTCGTCCTGGTCATGACCGTAATCTCCGTCGCGGCCATGCTGCTGTTCATTGTTCCGGTGTTCAAGACCATGTTCGCCAACCTCGGCGGAACCCTTCCGGGCCCCACGCTGGTGCTCGTCTGGTTCTCAGAGCAGATGGTGTGGGCCGTACCCGTGACAATCGTCGGCAGCATCGTTTTCTCGATCTGGTGGGGAAAGAACAAAAACACGCTGTCTGTGCGCAAAGTAGTCGATCCGGTCAAACTCCGCTTGCCGGTGTTCGGGCCGCTCATGACCAAGCTCGCCGTCGCCCGTTTCAGCCGCAACTTCTCGGCCATGATCGGCGCGGGCGTGCCGATTCTTCAGGCGCTGCGGATCGTCGGGGAGTCGAGCGGCAATTGGGTGATGGAATCGGCTCTCAACCGGGTGGCCGACGCCGTTCGGCAGGGTGAGTCCATCGCCGGTCCGCTGGCCGGTTCGCCCGTGTTCCCGCCTATGGTGACCCAGATGATTGCGGTAGGCGAAGACTCGGGCGCGCTGGAGCAGATGCTGTCCAAGATCGCGGACTTCTACGACGCCGAGGTCCAGTCGACCACGGAGCAGCTCACTGCGTTGATCGAGCCTTTGATGATCGCGTTCCTGGGTCTGGTGGTCGGCGGCATGATCGTGGCCCTGTACCTGCCGATCTTCAATATTTTCACCCTCATCAAATAGCCCACAGACAAGCGGGTTTTGCGCAGTTTTTCCCTAGGATCTCGAGCCGCCCGCTGTGATTACGCTTTTGTAACGCATGTTATTGGTGTGAACGCAAGTTACTGGATCTATCGCTAATCGGACCCATTACGCTAAGCGAACTGAGTCAGCCCGAGGGTGCTGTTGGTACCCCGGGCGGCTCTCTTCTCCGCTGGGGTTCTTTTCGCAGTACAACGTTCTCGCTCTTCACTCAAACTTTACAAAAGGGAAAATCATGGTCTCACGTGCATTTGCGGCGCTCGAAAAGAAGCGCTCCTCCCTCGCCGAGCAGGAAAAGGGTTTCACCCTGATCGAACTCCTCGTCGTGGTCATCATCATCGGCGTCCTCGCCGCCATCGCGATCCCGGTCTACCTCAACGTACAGAGCAGCGCCAAGGACAGCGCCGTTCAGTCCGACCTGACCAACGCTAAGACGGCCGTTATCAGCGCACAGACGACGAGCGCCGGGGGCGCAGTGCTGCCCGCCGACCAGACGGCCTTTGATAAAGCTTCGCCTGCGCCCGCCAAAAGCAACTACGACTCCGCATTCACCACACTCATCTACACCACCGACAAGTCGACTGCATTCTGCATCACCGCCAAGAGCGCAAGCGGCAAGAACTTCGCCATCGATGCGAAGAACTCCGTGAAAGAAGGCACTTGCACCGCCTACGTGGCCGGTTAGCAGCTTTCGCCTAATCAGCGCAGCTGATCGTGAGCTGATGGGATGCCGTTACGGCCTCCCATCAGCTTTCGCTTATTACTACCGACGCTCGGGGGATGCGACGGCAACTCTCCCCGGTAGCCCTAGCTGAAGTAGTGGCCCATGCAGTCTTTCCTCACTCGTCTCCGAACGCCTGCCAGCACGGATAGCGGCTTCTCCCTCATCGAGGTGCTCATCGCCATGATGGTGTTCATGATCCTCGCTGTGGGGGTCGCGTTCTCGCTTCTTTCTGTGCTGTCGTTGACGAACGAGTCCCGTGCCCGGCAGACGGCAACAAACCTCGCGGCCCAGGAGATCGACCTTGGCCGTTCGGCCAAGGACATCTTTACCCTGGGCGATGTCACCCGCACGGTCACAAACGCCGGCCTAACCTTCCGCATCACGCGCGAATCGCAGTGGGTCAGCGGCGCCGGGGAAGACAACGGCTGCGGCACAGGAACCGGCGCCCTGCAGTACAAGCGGATCAATGTCACCGTCACATGGGACGGCATGCGGGCCGGCGCGTCACCCGCCCGGGCGGATACGCTGCTTGCCCCCCGGGACCGCATCAATGATCCTGCCCTTGGCACCATCATCGTCTCCGTCTTCTCCGCCAGCGGGTCCGGCAGCGCTGGGGTTTCCGTATCCGCTGCTCCGACGGCGGGCGTGGCTGGTAACACCGCAGTGTCGCTCTCGGGACCCGTCACCGACGCCCAGGGCTGCAGTTACCTCCTGAGGGTTGCGCCCGGCACCTATGACGTTACGATCTCCCGGGCCGGCTATGTCGACCAGCAACAAGCCCCGTCGCCTGTCCGTACCACCGGCATTACCGTCGCGGCCGGTGCCTCCGCCGCCGCAGGGTTTGTCTTCGACCTGGCCGGCTCGTTCTCCGTTGGCTACGCGTCCAACGCCGCTGCCGGTACTGTGCAGTTTCCCAGCAATCTCGATACGAGCTTCATCAGCACTGCGGGCATCTATGTCTCCCCTGGAGCGCCCACAGCTTCCAATCGCACTCTGCAGCTCTTCCCGTTCCCGAGCGGCTACGCCGTGATGGCCGGCAAGTACGTGGCGCCCAGCCAAAGCGTGCCGCCCAGCCCGACCTCGCCCGGATGTATTTCGGTAGATCCGGCGGCCTGGCCGGCGGACGAGGCGGCCGCCACTGCGGAGGTACGGACCCAGTCGACGACGGCGGCGGCCGCCGGGATGCCCATGGGGCTGGTCGCGGTTTCCGGCGCTTCGGGCCAGTTCCTCACAGCGGTTTCGGCCGCCGGCACGGGCACAGACGACCCGGGTTGCTCAGTTCCGATGACTTACACGTTTGCCGCTCTCGCGTCGTCAGGGACAGTCGCTTTGCCCTACGGCTCGTGGACTCTTTACAAGGGTGCCACGCTCGGCGCCAAAACAACGGTGATCCCGGCAGCCTCTCTCACCGTGGCCACGCCGAGTGTCGTGTCTACGTCAACGGGAGTTGTGACCCTTGACCCTCGGCCCACGCCAACGCCAACGCCAACGCCAACGCCAACGCCAACGCCAACGCCAACGCCAACGCCATGATCACCCTTGCCCGCGCGTGCCGGGCCCGCTGGCGGCGCACCGAAAATGAGAGCGAACGGGGCATGAGCCTGACCGAGTTGTTGGTTGCCAGCATCGTGCTCATGATCGTCCTCACGGCTGCCTCGGCACTGTACGTCAGCGCCACGAAGGCGATGAGTATGGCGGGTGCCCTTAACGCCAACACCGCCAACGCATCCAACGGAATGAACGAAGTGGTCCGCGTCATTCGTGCGGGCACGTCCAACCCGGTCGAGAATTTGCCATTGGACGCCCCGGCCTTCCTGGAGGCGAAACCCGAGTCCGTAATTCTCTACTCGTACGTGACGTCGGATCCAGCAGTTCCGCGCCCGGTCATGACGCACTTCTATCTCAACGCCCAGCGCCAGCTCGTCGAGGACCGCTGGGTTGCAACGTCCCAGAGCGGCTATTGGAGTTTCCCTTCGCCGACCCCCGGTGCTTCCGGCTACAGGGTCCCCGACTCCACCCGCATCCTGACAACAGCCGTTCCGACGCCCCAGGGCACTGCGGCGGACCTATTCACCTACTACGGCGATGTCCGCGGAACCGAGACTACGAGACTCGCCGCGGCGAGGAACGACGTCCCGGCGGCCAGCCTCGAGAGGATCGTGGCTGTCCAGGTGACCCTGACGACGCAGCAAAGCCTGACCAATAGCAGTTCACCCGTAACTCTCACCAACCTCGTTGGCATACCCAACCTCAACGCATTGGAGTCCATTTCATGATCGGCGTGCGAACGTCCCGGCGTCGGATTCGCGCGGCCGGAAGCTGGGCGCGGCGCGAGGAGGGAGTCGCCTTGGTGGTGGTCCTCGGCATTGGCGCAGTCCTGACCGTGCTCGTCACGGCAGCCCTCAGCCTGTCCCTCAGCAGCGTAGTCAAGGCCCAGACCGACCAGGACTGGAACGCGGCCGTTGCCGCCGCATATGCGGGGGTCGATGACTACAAGAGCAAGTTGGCCAACGACAGCACCTACGTTCAGTACGGCAACCAGGAAGCCGCCTTCAGTGCCACGAGCAAGGCCGCCGGCACGTTGGTGCTGCCCACCGGATCGAAGTCGAACCCGGCGTTTGGCGTTGGCGCAGCCGGAACGTGGGCCACGATTGCCGGAACCGGCGCCCCGGCATCGTACCGCTACGAGGTGGATAACTCGAAGTATTCTTCAACCGGCGTGCTCCGCCTCCGGGCGACCGGACGAGTGGGAGCGCAGGCCCGGAGTGTCGTGGTAAACCTCAAACAGTCCGGGTTCATCGATTTTCTTTACTTCAGCAACTATGAAGTAGCGGACCCCGCCCTCACGGGCTTCGACGGCACGAATGGCAAGCCGAACTGCGCCAAGTATGAGTGGCAGTCCCGGAGCAACACCTGTGACCAGATCCAGTTCGCCGGTAGCGATGTGATTAATGGCCCGCTGCACTCCAACGACACCATTTATGTCTGCGGTGCCACCTTCAACGGTCCGGTGACCACCGCGACCACCAGGACTTCGCCGCGGTATGACAAGCCGTCCTCCGGGTGTTCCACGCCCACCTTCAAGGTTCCTGGCAGCCCGGCATTTGCACCCGTAATCGCCATGCCGCCCTCGAACGGGAAAATGAAGGATGAGACCCGCACCGACATTAGGGCTCAGGTGCCCAGACCCGGCTGCCTCTACACGGGGCCGACGAAAGTCACCTTTAACGCCGACGGAACCATGACAATACGCTCTCCCTGGACTAAGGCCACGCGCGTCATCGGGAACCCTGCGACCGCGGTCGGAACGCCGTCCACCGGGGATTCCCCCTGCGGAACCCCGGGTGACCCGAGCAAGACCCTGGCGGCCAATGCCAACACCCTTGCCGGGGACACCGGCCAAAAAATTGCCGTTCCCGCCAACAATCTTATTTACGTCCAGAGCGTGCCCACGAATAGCCCTAGCGATCCGAACTACTGGACGACCACCAGCGCTCCCCGCGGCGTGCAGTGCACAAGCAGTGGCAACGGGATCGGCTATCCCCTCGCCAATGAGCAGGTGCCCACTGCGGCTGCAGGGACCCAGGCCTACGGTTGCCGCAACGGCGACGTATTTGTCCAAGGCACAATGCGCGGCGCTTTGACGGTCAGCGCAGCCAATTACATCTATGTGACTGGCGACATTACTTACCAGGACTCCAAAGCGGACATTCTTGGGCTTGTGGCGGAGAACGCGGTCTGGGTCTGGAACCCCATGGACTGCACTGCGTACACAACAAGTGATTGCACTGCCGCTAATCCGGGCAACTTCACCAAGCTCCTATCCGACAGCGCGCGCAGAATCGACGCGGCCATACTCTCCGTCAACCACACGTTCCAGGTCCAGAACTACAACTTGGGCGGCAAGCGCGGAACCCTCACGGTCAACGGGGCCATCGCCCAGAACTTCCGCGGACCTGTCGGCACCAGTGGGGGCAGCGGGGGCACCGGATACATCAAGAACTACCTCTATGACCAGCGGTACAGAAACATAGCACCGCCCAAGTTCATCGTCCCGCCTTCGACGACCTATGGAATCAGTGTGCAGGCCGAGGTCGGCAAGGCGTTCAACGCAGACGGGAGTCCGGCATGACCATCGCCGAACCCGGCCTCTGGCTCTCCTTCACCACCGCCTGCGCGGGCGTCTTCGGACTGCTCATCGGCTCGTTCCTGAATGTGGTGGTCTACCGTGTCCCGAACGGCCTCTCGGTCGTGTCGCCGCCCAGCGCCTGCCCCTCGTGCGGTCACACCATCAAGGCCTACGACAACGTCCCCGTCCTTTCCTGGCTCGTGCTGCGGGGCAAATGCCGCAACTGTGCGACGCCGATTTCGAAGCGCTACCCCCTCGTGGAGGCAGCCACGGGCATCGCCTTCGCGGGAGTCGTGCTCTGGGCCTGGACCGGCGCGGCGTCGGCCCGTCCCGTGGATGGCGCCCCCGGCATCCTGGTCCTGGTCGGCTTCCTGTATCTGGCGGCCGTCAGCGTGGCGCTCGGACTCATCGACCTTGACACCCTGCGGCTGCCCGACGCCATCGTCTTGCCGGGTTACCTCGTGGGTGCCGCGCTGTTCGCCGCGGCCAGCATCATCAGCGGGGACTATTCCGCACTCCTGAGCGCCGGCGTCGGCATGGCGTCCTTGTGGACCGCGTACCTGCTCATGGCGCTCGCCTATCCAGGCGGTATGGGGTTCGGTGACGTGAAATTGGCGGGACTGCTGGGAATGTTTCTGGGCTGGACGGGCTGGGGCCCGCTGGTTGTCGGGGCGTTCGCGGCCTTCCTGCTGGGCGGCGTGTACTCCCTCATCCTTCTGGCAGCCGGCAAGGCCGGCCGCAAGAGCGGAATACCTTTTGGTCCGTGGATGCTGGCCGGGGCCTGGATAGGGATCCTTGCAGGAACTCTGCTTTGGAGGGGCTATCTTGCACTCGTCGGACTGTAACAACACAGCTACACAACGGATTAAGGAAGAGTGCCGGCCATGCCATCACGCGTCGTAGGAGTCGACATCGGCAGCACAGCGCTGCGCGCCGTCGAAGTGGCCAATCCGGAGAAGGCCAGGCCAACTGTCCTCAGGTACTTCGAGGTCCCGCTGCCGGTCGGCGCCGTCAACCATGGCGAGGTCGCGGACCAGCCTGCAGTCACGGCTGCCTTCAAGAAACTGTGGTCAGAGGGCGGCTTCAAATCAAAGACAGTAGCGCTCGGCTTGGGCAACCAGCGCGTGCTGGTGCGGGACCTCGTGGTGCCGCTGGCCCCGCTCAGAATGATCCGGGAATCGCTGCCATTCCAAGTCCAGGACATGCTGCCCGTTCCGGTCTCCGAGGCGCAGCTCGATTTCTATCCGACGTCGGAGGAAGCAGGTCCGGACGGCCCCACGGCCAACGGTCTTCTGGTCGCAGCGAGGAAGGAAGCGCTCCTGGGCAACGTCGAGGCGGTCCGGCGCGCCGGACTACTGACGGTCGATGTCGACCTGATCCCCTTCGCCCTCACCCGCTTGCTGCTGCGGCGCGGGGAAGCCGAAGGAGGAATGGCTGTCATTGACGTGGGGGCCAGCACGGCCAGCATTGTCATCGCCAACGACGGCGTTCCGCAGTTCGTCCGCCTGATCCCGACCGGAGGCCTGGACCTGACCGTCGCGCTCGCGGCGCGTCTCGCGATCAGCGCCGACGACGCCGAGAAGCTAAAGCGCAACATCGGCCTCCGTTCGCTGAGGGACGTGCCCGAAGACCAGCACGAGGCCCTCCGGGTCATTCACGAGCTGAGTATTGAACTGCTGGACAGCCTTCGCAACACCGTCACATATTTCCTGAAAACCCGGCCGCAGGAAACGATTGGCCGGCTCGTCCTCACCGGCGGCGGAGCCAAGCTGCCGGGCTTCGCTGAGGCCCTAAGCGAGATGACCAGGCTCGACGTCGTTATGGCTGACCCGTTTGGGGGCGTAGGACTGACCCGCGGCCTGGGCCCTGGCCCTGGCTCCATGGCTGTTGCCCTTGGCCTAGCTATCGGTGAACGTGCCATGGACACAGCGAATACCGCGCGTGACCGGTCGCCTGGAATCGCACCGGCCACGATCGATGAAAACACGGTCGGTAAGAAGCTCGGCAAGATGCCGAAAGCGGAAACCCCTGACAGCAGTTCTGCCACGAAGGCATTGGCCGTTGTCGAATCGGGCTCGGGGAGCCCGATGGAGCCGCAGCCAAAGAAGGCCCCGGCCTTGTCCCTGCCAAAGGGGAAGCCCTATCCGAAGATTTCACCAATGCGGAAGGAACCACTCCTGGCCTTCGGCGGGGAGCGCCGCGTTGACTTGCTGCCCACGGAACTCCGCCGGCTCGTGGCCGCTAAGAAAGTGCGGGAGCGCCTGGTCCTCGCAGTCGTCGCCGTGCTCGTAGTGATGGTGCTTGGCTCCGGCGCCGCGAATGTGGCCGCCATGCAGGCAAGGAGCGGTCTTCTCGCCGAGCAGGCACAAACAAATGCCCTGCTGGCGGAGCAAACCAAATACCTCGACGTGCGGAAAGTGCAGGCCGAGGTTGCCCGCATCAAGGCCGCGCTCCGGACCGGGGCAAGCACAGAGATTGCTTGGAAGCCATACCTCGATGCCGTCCAAAAGACGTTGCCCGGCAACGTGACCATCGAAACGGTAAAAATCGACTCGTCATCTCCCGTCACCCCGTACGCCCAGTCCACCGCTCCCCTGCAGGGTGCCCGCGTTGCCACACTGAGCTTTTCCGCCCGGAGCCCCACGCTGCCCGCGGTTCCCACCTGGCTGACCAGCATCCAGACCCTCCCGGGCTTTGCCGATGCGCTGCCGGATACCCTGGCGAAGAACGACGACGGCAGCTACACAGTCAACATCACCATGCATATCAACGAAGGCGCGTTTTCCAAGCGCTTCCCGGCGGAAGGCCAGTAATGGACAGGAATAGGCTGTTCGTCATCGGCGCGGCACTTGCAATGGTCGTCGTCATATTTTTCGGCTGGACCGTCGGTGTCCAGCCTCAGCTGGCCGCCTCCGTGGCCGCCGCCGAGGAGACGAAGGCAGTTCAGGCGAGCAACGCCTCGCAGGCCGACGTCCTGTCGGTCTTGAAAAAGGACTACGCGAACATCGGCACGCTGCAAGCGCAACGGGATCAACTCCGCAAGGCAGTACCGGCGGGCACCGACATGTCTGCCTTCATCGACGAGCTACACGCCGTCGTCGTGGCCCACGGAGTGGCCCTCGGCAACTTCGCAGTGACCGAGGGCCAAGCATACGTGGCCCCGAAAGCTGCCGGGACCGGCGCGGCGGCGCCAGCGGGCACAACGGCACCTGCGCCCGGCGCCGGGACGGCCCCGGACGGTTTGGTGCTGATGCCGATCCAGCTCGCGGTGACGGGGCAGTACGGGAAGGTGCTGGACTTCGTTCAGGGACTGCAGACAGGGACGAGGCTCGTGCTGGTTACCACACTGACGACGGCGCCGTCGTCCACCGGTGCCGGTGCTGGCCGGGACTTCACCGCGCAGATAGGCGGCTTCGCCTACGTCCTGTCCGATCATCCGACAGGACGCCCGGCTGCGTAACTGCTGCCGGCGCCGCAGGGACCCGACAGTCCGGACGGACCCCACATCCAATAGGTCCGCAGCTCAGGATTGGCGCCGAAGCGCAACTGCCAGCTGGAAGTGGATGGGCAGCGACAGCTGCACTGCGGAAACGCCGACAGGCTCGTCAAGCAGCTCATTGATCGAGGTCTGCCCTTCGAGCTCCCCCGGCGGGTTGGCGTCCATCCCCTGAGCCTATCCGCGGCACGCCGCCGCGTCGGTGAGGGACACGGGCGGGGAAGGCGAGGCGCCGCAACAAAGCCGCCCCGTCATGATCCGCGGCTCCAGGCCGGCGGCAGCCCCCTCCCCCGCCGCCGGCCGGCTGGTCTCGGCACTAGCCGAGGGCGCTGACGAATTCCTCCGACTTCATGGGCGTGGAAAACATCGGGTAGTCGTAGGTGATGGCGTTCTCGTGCTCTTCAATGGAGGTGGCCGCCACGCAGTCACTCAGGGTGATCACCTGGTAGCCGTTCTCGTAGCCCGAACGCATGGTCGATTCCACGCAGCAGTTCGTCAGGAAGCCGCCGAGCGCGATCGTCTTGATCCCCTTGCTGCGCAGGATGAAGTCCAGGTTGGTGCTGGCAAAGGTATCCAGACCCCGTTTGCCCTCAATAAGGATGTCCCCCTCCGCAGGAGCCAGCTCGTTGATGATCTGAGCGCCCCAGGTCCCCTTGACGAACACCTTGCCGTCGACAACACCCTTGAGGATGCCGTACGGGTGCGGGCCGAGCTCGTTGTAGCCCGCGGCGAAGGTGATCGGTGCATGCATGATCGTTGCACCGGCGGCCCGCGCTGCCTCCACGATCAGGGCCGTGTTGGCCAGCATGCCGGTCTTCTCCATGACGGGCCGGACGGCGTCGTACAGCCCCCCACCCTCGGTCGCGAAGTCATTCTGGTACTCGATGAGCACAACGGCGGTGGTGTTCGGGTCAATCTGCACGGAAGCCTCCTGGTCGGTCCTGGGCCGCACATAGTCGTGCGCGCCAGCCGCCGCCAGACTAGCCCGGCTGCCAGCGCCCCACAAGGCCTTGGCCCGCGCCTGGAATGCTCCGCGGACCAGTCCCGCCGCTCAGGTCTCCCGGACTTTGGTGGCGGGGGCCCCGCCGCGGACAACGAGCACCGGGCAATGGGCATGGTGGACCGTCTGCATGGAGACCGATCCGAGCAGCATGCCGGTGAAGCCGCCGCGTCCATGCGAGCCGACAACAATGAGATCGGCCTGCTGTGAAGCGTCCACCAGGGCCGACGCCGGGTTCCCTTCAATAAGGCTGCTCGTGACTTCCACGCCGCGGTTTCGGACCCGCTCAAGTTCCTGGTCCAGGACCGTCCGCGCGTCATCCTCAAAGCCCTGATACTCCCACACCTGCCCGAGGGCGTCGCTGACGTAGGGATAGTGCCAGGCGGAGAGGGCAACGACGCGGCCGTTCCTCAGCCGGGCCTCGTCAACAGCCCAGTCCATGGCCGCCTGCGCCGACTCCGAACCGTCCACGCCGACGACGATCTTGAAGGCGCCGTTACTGGAACTGCCCATGGGTCAATCCTCTCCTCGGGATCCGCTGCTCCGCCGCGTCAGCCGGGCGGGGACAGGCTCATCCTCGCACTGCCGGCGCGGATCCGGGAAGGGCCTCAGGGCACCCCGCAGGGTCCGGGCCCTGCAAAGGCGGGATTCGGAGGCAGTGGGGGCGTCCTCCGGCGCGGCGTTCGACGTCGGTGGCCGGCCCCGGGGGGGCAGTCCCCTAGTTGGCGTCGACGGGCAGGCCTGGTTCCGCCGGGGTGACGATCGCCTTTGCGTCCGGAGCGGAAATCCGGGTGGCCAGTTCCCTGACGACTGCCTGGAGTTCCTGCCTGAGCACATCCGGGTCGATTGAAGCGGCGGCGAGCACCGACCGCTCCATGTCTGCGGCTTCAGCCACAGCCTCCCGGCCGCGGTCCGTCAGCGACACGACGTGGCTGCGCCGGTCGGAGGCACTACGCTGCCGGGAGATGTGACCGTGCGCTTCCAGCCGGCTGAGAGTTTTGCCCATGGTCTGCGCCTGGACACGCACCAGTTGGGCCAGTTGGGCCTGCGTCATTGGTCCGTTGACGGAGAGCACTTCCATGGCGATGACCCCGGCATGGGTCAGGCCAATGGCCCCCAGCTTCTCGTTCCAGGAGTGTTCAACAAGGCGTGCTGCCGTGGACAATAGGCGCCCAGTGGGCCAGCGATCCATATCAGGCATACCCCCGAGTATAGCCAGCATAGGATTCGGCGCCCGCACCAACGCTCATTAGGCTGGAATTACCCCAGCCTAAGACCGCCTCGAGAAGGAGCACACCTTGACGGAACGACTTATCCCCGGTGACCCGGCGCCAGCTTTCACGCTGAAGAATTCCGATGGCGCGGAGGTCTCCCTCGGGGATTTTCATGGCCGCAGCACGGTCGTCTACTTCTACCCGGCGGCCTCCACCCCCGGCTGCACGAAGGAGGCCTGCGATTTCCGCGATTCCCTGGCGTCCCTGCATCAGGCCGGCTACGAGGTCGTCGGCATTTCCCCCGACCCGGTGGAAAAGCTCGCCAGGTTCGCCGCCGCAGAGGCCCTGACCTTTCCGCTGCTCTCCGACCCGGACCATGCTGTCGCCGGGGCGTATGCGGCCTGGGGGGAGAAGAAGAACTATGGCAAGACCTACGAAGGGCTGATCCGGTCCACGGTCGTCGTCGACCCCGAGGGGAAGGTCCTCATGGCGCAGTACAACGTCCGGGCCACCGGGCATGTCGCCAAGCTCCGCCGGGACCTCAAGGTCGACGCCTAGACTCCGGACGGTGCCCACCGGCGCCCGGGCCGGCAGCGAAGCGGACATCGCCGCCCGGTGCGTTGCGAAATGTACAATGGAGCCTGGCATCCGCCCACAACGGTCCCAGGACCTGCCAAGTGGCGGCGCCGCGCGCGAGTGGTGAAATTGGCAGACACGCAGGATTTAGGTTCCTGTGCCTTCGGGCGTGGGGGTTCAAATCCCCCCTTGCGCACATTAGGGAAAGCCCCGGTCTTCGGACCGGGGCTTTCTTTTCTTAACCGCCGATTCCTAACCGCCGATTCCTAACCGTTGAATGCTCTGCGATGTCCCCAATGCCGCTGCCCCGAAACAAATGCTGAGCCTTCCCTGTTTTGCCGCCGGTTGACGGCACGGGGCCGCACACCCCGGGCCGCCGGGTCCGCCCCAAGCGCCCGGAAGCGCCTGGAACCGCCTGGAACCGCCTGGAACCGGGGCGGGGCGGCCAGAACCGGCCGCGAAAAAAGAATTCCCATCCGGCACCCATCCGTTTCCCCCGACCCCGCGAATACCCATTGAGACACCAACCAAGGGTCGGTGCCCGACAAGTCGGAAAAGGGCCAGAGCGGCAATAGTCCGCCGCTGGCAATAATCGGCACAACAAAGGAGAAACCGAAATGCAGAACATCAAGCGCACGACACTTTCCGTTGCAGGTATCGCTGCTGCAGCCATGCTCAGCCTCACTGCCTGCGGCGGATCCACCACCGCAGCGGCACCGAGCTCCTCGGCTCCGGCGTCCACACCGATGGCATCGTCCATGGCACCGTCGCCGTCGGCCAGCTCGGCAGCAGCGATGGATCCGGCCGCCAACCTCGTCGGTTCCGGCTGCGCAGCCTACGCCGCCCAGGTCCCCAGCGGCGCCGGCTCCGTCTCCGGAATGGCCCTCGACCCGGTAGCGGTTGCGGCGTCCAACAACCCGATCCTCACCACCCTGACGGCGGCGGTTTCCGGCAAGCTCAACCCGAAGGTCGACCTGGTGGACACGCTGAACGGCAGCGAATTCACTGTCTTCGCACCGACGGATGACGCTTTCAAGAAAATCGACGCCGCCACGATCGAAACGCTGAAGACGGACGATGCCCTGCTCAGCAAGATCCTGACCTACCACGTAGTCCCCGGCAAGATCAGCCCGGACAAGATCGTCGGCACGCACAAGACGGTCCAGGGCGGCACCATCACGGTCACCGGCTCCAAGGACGCGCTCAAGGCTGACGAGGCCAACGTTGTCTGCGGCGGCGTCATGACCGCCAACGCCACCGTCTACATGGTCGATTCGGTGCTGATGCCGAAGTAGGCAGCACTGAACGCTCCTGCTGCGGTCCCAGCCTGACTCACTGGACCAAAACTGGGAGAAATGAAGGCCCGCACCGTTGGTGCGGGCCTTCATTGGCGTGCGCCGGGCAACGGCACGGCACACCCTCCGGGAGAGCTTGACCGGCTCACAGAGATCCTCCCGGCCGGTCAACTAGAATGGGCCTGTTCCGCAGCCGGCGGTCCACCCAGAGTCCCCCGAGGTGATTCCCGAGTGCCCAGAAGTACAGTGACCAGCGGTACCGTGCGCCCCAGCACGGTGCGAGCCCGTGCGGTGCGCCGCATTGCAGCCGGTTTCGGTGCCGTGCTCCTGATGCTGCCGCTCGCCGCGTGCACCGGCACCCCCGGACCAGGGCCCGGCTCCGCGTCCGCCTCGGCCAGCTCCACCGACGCCGCGCCCAGCGCAGTTTTCACCTTCGGCACCGGCTCCCAGCCGCTCGGGCTCGATCCGGCGGTTGTCTCCGATATTGAGTCGTACCGGATCACCCGCCAGGTGCTGGAAGGGCTCGTCGGTGTGGACCAGACCACCGGACAACCCACCCCGCTGCTGGCGACGGAATGGAACACGAGCGACGAAGGCCGCGCCTACACGTTCAAGCTCCGCGGGAAAGTGGCCTTCCAGGACGGGACGGCCTTCGACGCCGCCGCAGTGTGCAGCAACTTCGACCGCTGGTTCAACTTCCCCGAAGCGCTGCGGAAGCAGGCTCCGGGGACCACGTTCAAGGGCGTTTTCAAGGCCCACGCCGATCAGGCGTCCCTTTCGATCTACAAGGGCTGCACCGCCCTGGCGCCGGACAACGTCAGGATCGAGCTGACCCAGCCGTTCACCGGGTTCCTGCAGGCCCTCACCCTGCCCGCCTTCGCCATCTCCTCTCCCCAGGCGCTCAAGTCCCAGAACGCCGACGATCTGAACCAGAGCCGCGACGGCCAGCCGGTCTCCGCATACGGGCTCCACCCGGTCGGTACGGGTCCGTATGCCTTCAGTTCCTGGGACGCGGGCGGCGTCACGCTTACCAGCAACAAGGACTACTGGGGGGACAAAGGCCAGATCGGGACGATCCATTTCGTCACCTACGATCAGACACAGACCCGGATGCAGGCCCTGCTTGACGGCAAGATCGACGCCTACGATGCCGTGACCGTGGGCAACTTCGACCAGCTCGTCAAGCGCGGAAAGCAGATCATCCAGCGGGATCCTTTCTCCGTTATGTATTTGGGGATGAACCAGGAAGTGCCCATCCTGCAGAACCTGAAAGTCCGCCAGGCCATCGAAATGGCGCTGGACAAGGACACCCTGATCCGCAGGTTCTTTATTGACAACACCGCCCAGGCGACCCAGTTCGTGCCGCCGAAGCTCAGCGGCTTCAACAACAACGCACCGTCCCTGGGCCACAATCCGGAAAAGGCCAAGGAGCTGCTCACCGAGGCCGGCTACAAGGGCGAGGAACTGAAGTTCTACTACCCGCTGAACGTCACTCGGCCGTATCTGCCCACGCCGGAAAAGGTCTACGCGGAAATCAGCAAGCAGCTCACCGCCGTCGGACTGAACATCAAGCCGGTGCCGGTCGAGTGGTCCGAGGGCTACCTCCAGAAAGTAACCTCCCCCGGCGACCACGCCCTGCATTTGCTGGGCTGGAACGGTTCCTACTCCGACCCGGACAACTTTGTGGGCCCGCTGTTCGGCGAGAATACCGGCGAGTTCGGCTACCAGGACGCGCAGGTCTTCTCCAAGATCGCCCGGGCGCGCGGCCTGCCTGAGGGCAAGGAGCGGACCGAGCAGTACCAGACCATCAACGCACAGATCGCCGCCACGGTCCCCGCCGTGCCGATTGCCTTCCCGATCTCGGCGCTGGCCCTGTCGGACCGCGTGCTGAAGTACCCGGCGTCACCGGTCCTGAATGAAGTTTTCACGAAGGTGGAGCTAAAGCCTTGACGGACCGACCCAATTTCAGTATGAGGCCGCTGCGGGGATATTCTGTGACAGCCAGACCCGCTGCTATCGGAGACTGATTGTGACTTTCATTTCCAAGACCCAACATGCCGACGTCGTCCTGATTGGCGGCGGCATCATGAGCGCCACGCTCGGTGCTTTCCTGAAGCAGCTCGAACCGAACTGGACTATTTCCCTGTTCGAAAAGCTGGATGAGCCGGGTCTGGAAAGCTCCGGCCCCTGGAACAATGCCGGCACCGGCCATGCCGCACTGTGTGAGCTTAATTACTCCCCGGCGGCCAAAGACGGTTCGGTGGACCCCGCCAAGGCCCTCCTCATCAACGAGCAGTTCCAGCTCTCCCGCCAGTTCTGGTCGCACCTCGTCACGAACGGCATGATCGGCTCCCCCAAGGGCTTCATCAATACTGTCCCGCACATGAGCTTCGTGATCGGCGAGGAGAACGCCAAGTTCCTGCGCACCCGCTACGAGGCGCTCAAGCCGAACCCGCTGTTCCACTCGATGGAGTACTCCGAGGACCATGCCCAGATCGCCAAATGGGCCCCCTTGATCGTCAAGGGCCGCGACCCCAAGCAGCGCATTGCCGCCACCCGCGCCGCCGAGGGGACCGACGTCGACTTCGGCGCCCTCACCCGTGAGCTGACCACCTACCTCGGCAACAACGGCGTCGAGGTCAACTACGGCCACAATGTCTCCGGCATCAAGCGCGCTTCCGACGGCGGCTGGGACCTCGCGATCAAGCACCCGGGGTCCGGCGAGCACGGCTCGATCCACGCGAAGTTCGTCTTCGTGGGCGCCGGCGGCGGAGCGCTGCATCTGCTGCAGGCCTCCGGCATTCCCGAAGGCAAAGGGTACGGTGGCTTCCCGGTCTCCGGCCAGTTCTTCCGCTGCACCGACGAGACGCTCGCGGCCCAGCACAGCGCCAAGGTCTATGGCCAGGCGTCCGTCGGCGCCCCGCCCATGTCGGTACCGCACCTGGATACCCGCTTCGTCAACGGCAAGCGCTCACTGCTTTTCGGCCCGTACGCCGGATTCTCCACGAACTTCCTGAAGCAGGGCTCGTACCTGGACCTGCCGCTGTCGATCCGGCCCTCCAACATCATCCCGATGCTGGCCGTGGGCAAGGACAACATGGACCTCACAGCTTACCTGATCAAGGAAGTCGCGAAGCGGCACGGCGCCAAGGTTGAGGCCCTGCGCGAGTACTACCCCACCGCAAAAGACGGCGACTGGGAACTCATCACCGCCGGCCAGCGTGTACAGATCATCAAGAAGGACCCGAAGAAGGGCGGTGTGCTGCAGTTCGGTACCGAAGTCATCGCCGGCCGCGACGGTTCCATCGGCGCCCTGCTGGGTGCGTCCCCGGGCGCGTCCACCGCGGTGCCGATCATGATCGAGCTGCTTCAGAAGTCCTTCCCGAAGCAGTTCAAGGGCTGGCAGCCCCGGTTCAAGGAGATGATGCCCGGGTATGGCGTCAAGCTCAACGAGAACCCGGACCTCGCCGCCCGGCTCGAAGCGGCCACGGCCAAGGCACTGCAGCTGGAACCGGTCAACACGCGCAACTGACGCCCGCTCCGGGTTGCGGTCGGTTTGATCCCCTTTGAAGTACGTCCGTCGACCCATCAGGAGACAATGAGATGTTCCGGCTCGCAAAGCTGTCACTGGCCAACCGGGCCCTGATTGCGCTGGTGACCGTCTTCGCGGCGGTCTTCGGCGTGATCACGATGTCCTCGCTCAAGCAGGAGCTCATCCCGTCCATCGAGTTCCCGCAGATCACGGTGATCACCTCGATGCCGGGCGCGTCCCCGGAAGTGGTGGACAAGCAGGTCAGCGGCCCGCTGGAGACGGCGCTCAGGGGCGTGGAGGGCCTCGAGTCGACGACGTCCACTTCGCGCAGCGGTGTCTCCCAGATCAGCCTGGCGTTCACCTATGGTTCGAACCTGGACCGTGCCCGGAACCAGATCGACCGGGCCATCTCCAACGCCAAACGGTCGCTGCCCGACGACGTCCAGCCCCAGGCGATCGCCGGGAGCATCAGCGACTTCCCGATCGTGTTCCTCGCGGTCTCGTCCGACAAGCCCCTGAGCGAACTGAACGCCGATCTGTCCCGGCTCACCGTGCCGCGGCTGCAAAAGATCGACGGCGTCCGCGGCGCCGACGTGACCGGCGGCGCCACGGAGCACATCAAGATCCTCCCCCGCCCCGCGGCCATGGCAGCCTCCGGTGCGAGAATCCAGTCCATCAGCGAGGCGCTGAAGAACAACGGGTCCCTCGTTCCGGCCGGCACCATCGAGGAACAGGGCAAGACCCTTTCGCTGCAGATCGGCAGCCCGGTCGACTCGCTCGACGCGATCAAGGCGCTCCCGCTCGGCGGCGCCAAGAACGCCGCAACAATCGGCAGCGTCGCGGACGTCAGCATCGCCGAGGATGCCCGCACCTCCATCACCCGCACCAACGGCCAGGAAACCCTCGCCCTCTCCGTGACCAAAAAGCCCGAAGGCGACACGGTGGCCATTTCCCACGCGGTCAAGGATTCCATCCCGCAGCTCGAGGCCGAGCTTGGCTCCAACGCCCGGTTCACGCCGATCTTTGACCAGGCGCCGTTCATCGAGAAGTCCATCAAGGACCTCACCACGGAGGGCCTGCTCGGCCTCGGCTTCGCCGTTGGGGTGATCCTGGTGTTCCTGATGTCCGTCCGCGCCACCCTGGTCACGGCGGTTTCCATCCCGCTGTCACTGCTGATCACGTTCATCGGGCTTTCGGCCACCGGCTACTCGCTGAACATCCTGACCCTCGGCGCGCTCACGATCGCGATCGGCCGCGTCGTGGACGACTCGATCGTGGTGATCGAGAACATCAAACGCCATCTGAGCTACGGCGAGGCGAAGATCACGGCGATCCAGACGTCCATCCGCGAAGTCGCCGGCGCCATCACGGCCTCCACCCTCACCACCGTTGCCGTGTTCCTGCCGATCGCCTTTGTGGCCGGACTGGCCGGAGAACTGTTCCGGCCGTTCGCGCTGACCGTCACCATCGCCCTGCTGTCCTCGCTCCTCGTTTCCCTGACCATCGTCCCGGTGCTGGCCTACTGGTTCCTGCGCAACCCCGCAGACAGGGCGGCCACAGCCCGGGAAGCCTCTGCCCGGGAAATCGCCGCGACAGCCCATGAGGCGGAGCAACGCACTGTCCTGCAGCGCGGCTACCTGCCGATCCTGACCAAGACCCAGAAACATCCGGTTGTGACCCTGATCGCGGCCCTGCTGGTCCTCGGCGGCACCGCCGCCATGACCCCGCTGCTGGCCACCGACCTGCTGGGCAACTCCGGCGAAAACAGCATGACCGTCAAACAGGCGCTCCCCGCCGGGACCAGCCTCGCCGAGGCCAGCGCCTCCGCGATCAAGGTTGAGGAGGTGCTGCGGGGCATCGACGGCGTCAAGGACGTCCAGGCCACCACCGGCAATGCCCAGACCGGCTTCTCGGCGCTGCTGTCGGCCGGCGCCTCGAACTCCAGCTTCACCGTGGTGACGGAGGAGAAGGCCAACCAGTCCAAACTCAAGGACACCGTCCGCAGCGAACTCGCCAGAATCCCTGACTCGGGCAAGATCACCGTGGGCTCGCAGCAGGGCGGCTTCGGCACGTCATCGACCGTGGACATCACGCTCAAGGCTGCAACGACCGCCGATCTGCGGACCGCGAGCGACACCATGGTCCAGGCGATGGACGGTGTCCCCGGGGCCTCCGAGGTCGCCACCAACCTGGCCGCCAGCCAGCCGGTGGTGCAGGTCAAGGTGGACCGGGCCAAAGCCGTCGCGGCGGGCCTGAGCGAGCAACAGGTGGCAGGGGTGCTTGCCTCCACCATCAGCCCCATCCCGGCCGGAACCGTGCGCATCGACACCAACGACTTCCCGGTCCGCATCGGCGAAGGGACCCGCTTCACCAGCATCGACGCCGTCCGTCAGACCCCGCTGCCGACGCCGGCAGGTCCCGTGCCGCTGATCAGCATCGCCTCCGTGGAGCAGGTCGACGTTCCGGTCTCGATTACCGCCAGCAACGGCCAGCGGACCGCACGCGTGTCCGTCACGCCGTCGGGCGCCAACCTCGGCGCGGTGAGCACCGAAGTGCAGGCCAGGCTCAAGACCGTCCAGCTGCCCGCCGGTGTCACCGCAGAAATCGGTGGCGCCACGACCCAGCAGGCCGAATCCTTCGCCCAGCTCGGCCTCGCCCTGCTGGCCGCCATCGCCATCGTCTACGTGATCATGGTGGCCACATTCAAATCGCTCATCCAGCCGCTGATCCTGTTGGTCTCCGTGCCGTTCGCGGCCACCGGCGCCATCGGGCTGCTGCTCATCACCGGCGTGCCGCTGGGCCTGCCCTCACTGATCGGCATGCTGATGCTGGTGGGCATCGTAGTGACCAATGCGATTGTGCTGATCGACCTCATCAACCAATACCGCCAGCCGCGCAACGGCGAGCCCGGGATGAGCGTGGCGGACGCGATCACCCATGGCGCCCGCCAGCGGCTCCGGCCGATCCTGATGACGGCGCTGGCCACCGTGTTCGCGCTGACACCGATGGCCTTGGGCCTGACCGGCGGCGGCGGCTTCATCTCCCAGCCGCTCGCCATCGTGGTGATCGGCGGCCTGATCTCCTCCACCGCCCTGACCCTGGTCCTGGTCCCGGTGCTGTACCGCCTGGTGGAGGGCCGGCGCGAGCGGAAAGCCCTGGCCAGGGCGGCGGCGCGCAGCGGAGCGGTTGCCGGCAAGGACGCCGGGACGTCCCCCGTCCGCGGCCGCCGGGCCGCCCCCGGGGCCGTCCCCGACGACTTTCCCGAGGACATTGCCGACGACGCGCGCCTCCCCACCGGCTCGCGATAGCCCATGTTCGACCGCCGGCACCCCAGCTGGACGCAGACTGCCTTGTGGCGGCGTGGGGCGTGATTCCTGCCGGCGGAACCTCACTTCGCGCGCCGGGTTGCCGGAATGCCGGGTTACCGGATACAACATGCCCTCCGGGATGTCCTCGCCCTTCATCAGCATGGCATCGGCCCCCAATGACGAACCGTCGTGCATCGGCACACCGTAGGGATTGAACGGAACGCCGTCGAACGGCGCACCGGCCAGCAGCTTTCAGGGACGTCCGGCCGCCAGAAGTAACGGTCAAGATTATCCGGAACACAAGCGCTCCGAACATCCCCGCAGCGACCCCCGGCACACCGGGGAATATTCGGGAGCGGCGGACGTTATACCGGTCGATAGATGCAAATGCATGTAAATCGGTTATAGTAGAAACAGCTCCCGGAACACTCCGGCCACGGAAGGCACATCATGCAGATCGGCGTATTCAGCGTCAGCGACATCACCACCGACCCCACCACGGGGCGGACCCCCACGGAGCACGAACGTATCAAGGCGTCCGTGGCGATCGCCAAAAAGGTCGAAGAAATCGGCATGGATGTTTACGCCATTGGCGAGCACCACAACCGGCCCTTCTTCTCCTCCTCCCCCACCACGACCCTGGCCTACATCGCCGCCCAGACAGAGCGAATCATCCTTTCCACGGCGACCACACTGATAACCACCAACGATCCGGTGAAGATCGCCGAGGACTTCGCCATGCTCCAGCACCTGGCCGACGGCCGCGTGGACCTGGTTTTGGGCCGCGGCAACACCGCCCCCGTCTACCCCTGGTTCGGCAAGAACATCCAGGACGGAATCGAACTCGCGATCGAGAACTACAGCCTCCTGCGCCGTCTCTGGGACGAGGACACCGTCAACTGGTCCGGCAAGCACCGCACGCCGCTGCAGAACTTCACCTCCACCCCGCGCCCGCTCGACGGCGTCGCCCCCTTCGTCTGGCACGGTTCGATCCGCACGCCGCAGATTGCCGAAGTCGCCGCCTACTACGGCGACGGTTTCTTCGCCAACAACATCTTCTGGCCCAAGGAGCACTACCAGCAGCTGATCGGCCTCTACCGCGAACGCTACGAGCACTACGGCCACGGCAAGGCGGACCAGGCCATTGTGGGCCTCGGCGGACAGTTCTTCATGCGGAAGAACTCGCAGGACGCCGTCAAGGAGTTCCGCCCCTACTTCGACGACGCCCCGGTCTACGGCCACGGCCCGTCGCTCGAGGACTTCACCTCACAGACCCCGCTGACCGTCGGCAGCCCGCAGGAAGTCATCGAAAAGACGTTGTCCTTCCGCGAGTACTTCGGCGATTACCAGCGGCAGCTGTTCCTGATCGACCACGCCGGCCTGCCGCTGAAGACCGTGCTGGAGCAGCTGGACCTGTTCGGCGAAGAGGTCCTGCCGGTCCTGCGCAAGGAATACGCAGAGAAGACCCCGGCCCATGTCCCCGAACCGCCCACCCACGCCGGGCGCGTCGCCGCAACCCTGGCCTCGGCCGGGCAGTCCTCCGGCGAAACCGCCAGCCCCAAGAGCGTGTGATGTCCACCAAGACCAGCGAGTCACCGGTGCGTCTGGCCGCGGAAACCTGGGAATCCCTGTTCCGCGCCCAGGTGGCGGTCATGCGCAGGCTGCAGGCCGGCCCCGCCTTCAAAACCCTTGCCCTGAACGAGTACGACGTGCTGTTCACGCTCTCGCGCTGTCCGTCCGGATGGCTCCGCCAGAACGAGCTGAACGACCACGTGCTGCTGAGCCAGTCCAGCCTCAGCCGGCTCGTGGAGCGTCTCGAAAGGCGCGGTCTGGTGGAGCGGATGCCGGCACCGGACGACGGCCGCGGCGTTCTGGTCAGGCTCACCGAAGCCGGCCTGGAGCTGCAGAAGCAGATCGGCCGGGAGCACGTCCGCGACATCGCCGCCCTGGTGGGCCCGGCGCTGACGGCGGCCGAGCAGCAGGAGCTGCTGCGTCTCACGGAAAAGCTGCGGGCCTCGGTGACGGCGCGCTGAGGGTTAGCCCTACTGGAGGGACACGAGCTTGGCCGGATCTTCGGCCGGCAGTTCGCCGTCGACGATGGCGGTGACCTGGAGTTGGGTCAGTGACAGGCTGCCGCCCACCGTCGACAGGAATGCCGTGTCCGAGGAATCACGGCCGGCGGTGATCCGGAGCATGCTCTCCCGCGGCGCCAGGCCCGTCGGGTCAATGACGTACCAGGCGCCGTCGATGTGGGCCTCGGCCACGGCGTGGAAGTCCATGGGGCTCAGTCCTGGGGCGTAGACCGCGGCCAGCCTCGCCGGAACATTCTTGGCGCGCAGCAGCGAGATCGCCAGGTGGGCGAAGTCGCGGCAGACTCCGCGGCGGTTCAGGAGAGTCTCGACGGCGCCGTCGGTCCCCCGTGAGGATCCGCTGATATAACGCAGCTCGCTGAAGACCCAATTGCGCACCGCGTGCACCAGCTCGCTGCCCTGCAGGCCGCCGAATTCCGCGTAGGCAGTCGGCAGGAGCCGGTCGGACTCGGCGTACCGGCTCGGCCGGACGTAGCGGATGAGTTCCATCAGCCGTGGTTCCTCGGGCAGCGCGAAGCCGGTGACGGTGGCCGTGTACTCCACGAGCACTTCGGTGGGTTCAGCGAATTCCATGTAGTGGAAGCGCCCCCCATGGTGGTCCGAAAGCTCGGTGAGGGGGACGTCTTCACCGCCGGAGGTCACGGACAAGGACTCCGCAAGGCCGCTGTAGCCTGCGTTGCGTGCCACGGACACCGCCAGGGCGACCTTGGTGTCGGCCACGGTTTTGAAGGCCATGCGGGCGGCAACAGAGCGTTCCATGAATCTCCGGGGTGTGAGGGTAGGGCGCGTGAAGTCACCGCTTCCGGCCCGGGTGTGTCCGGGCGGCGCGGGACTAGTTTTTGATCTCCAGAGACATTAGCATCCGCTGGACGTCGGCGAATTCCGAGCCTTCGTTGACGTATTTGGCCGCCTGGTCAAGGGTGTCAAAAGCCTTGGCCGGTGCAACCTTCTGGTCCGCGGCGTACGTCCTAAGCTCCGCCAGGTCGGCGAAAGAGTAGTCCCCCGTGCCCTCGGGGCCGCGGACCAGGTTCTGCAGCACGCAGGACTTTCCTTCCGCGCCGCCGACCACGTTGGTGATGCCGTAGGAGCCGAAGTACTTGTAGCCCTGGATCACCCGGAACACCACATGCGGGTCGATGGTGCCGTCGCCGCCGCGGTGCGGCAGTTCCACCGGGACACTGCTGACGACGACGTACGGTTTCGCGGCCTCATCCGTGCAGGCCGGAGCCGGCTGGGGCTGGAGACCGGTCCGCAGGGTGGCGAGGTAGCCGCCCTTGGCATCCTTGACCTCGATCCTGAGCGCTCCGGGCAGGGCTCCCTGCTCCGGGGTTACCGACTGGGCAATCCACTCCTGCGGGAGCTCGAAGCTGACTCGCTTCGCCGGGTCCGTGAAAACCTTCCAGGCCTGCGCCGTCGAACCCGGTTCCGCCGGACCGGAGGCCGTGGACCCCGGCGTCGTGCCTGGCGTCGAGCCCGGCGACACGCCCGGCGTCGAGCTCCCCGCGGATGCTTCCGCGGACGGCACGCCTCCGCTTGCGCCCGGGCTGCCTCCCGCCGTCCAGGCGGGGTTGCCCTTGTTGTCAGTGCTGCAGCCGGACAGTGCAGCCGCAGTGAGCGCCAGGGCAGCGGCGATCCGGATGCCGCGGGCCGAAGCCCGTCGGAAGGTATCCGTCCCATTCATGGTGCCAGCGTAGCGGGACTTCGGGCCGCCCTGAGTTCCCGGACCAGCGTTTCGTGGATGCCCGGGCGGAGGAGGCCGGCGGGCGCGGAAGTCCGGGTCCGGCACAGTGCCGGGTCCGGGCGCCGAGGGAGCGATTCGCCACGGGGAAAGCGGGATACGCTGGGGACATGGCGGATCAGGATTTTGACCCCACGGATTCCGGGGACCAGGACAGTGTGGCGGACATCTCCGCCGTCGACATCGCGGACTGGCGGCTCCGGACGTTCGCGCTCTACGCCACTGTGCGCAAGATCGCGGCAGAGGATCCGGCCGAGGCGCATTCCTACTGGCGCCAGGAGCGGGACCGGATGTTCGGCACACATCCCGCGTCTCCGCTGACGGAGGCCGCGAAGTCCAGCTTCGGCGGGCTCAAAACGGCGGACTACGATCCGATCTACCGCTTCCACATTCCGCTCACCAAAGAGGGCGCCGGACGGGAAATGAACGTGGAAACCGGGACGGACGGTGTGGTTCATTTTGTCCGGCTGGGCACTTTCGATCTGCCGGAACTGGGCCAGCTCGCCGTGTGGAAGCTCAGGGGCTACGGCGGCGGCATCTTCGTGCCGTTCCGTGACGCCACGGCCGGCCAGCCCGGCGGCAGCTACGGCGCGGGCCGCTACCTTCTGGACACCATCAAGGGTGCCTTCCACGGGGTGCAGGGTTCCGGCCCCGAGGCCGAGTTCGTCGTCGATTTCAACTTCGCCTACAACCCGTCCTGCGCCTACAACGAGGCGTGGGCATGCCCGCTCCCCGGCCCGTCCAACCGCCTGGCCGTGGAGATCCCGGTCGGCGAGCTGTACTGACCGGATGGATGCCCAGCTCGAGGAGCACTCCCCCGCCCCGGCCGGCCCTGCCGTCCGTTTTCCCGTCCGCCGCCGGCACCGGGGCCTGCTGCGCTACCCGCTGGTCCGGCAACTGCTGAGGTTCACCGCCGTCGGAGTTGTCTGCACCGTGACGTCGCTGGCACTCTATGCCTTCCTCCGGCCGTACCTCGGGCCGCAGCCTGCCAACGCGACCGCCCTGATCCTCACCTCGTTGATGAACACGGCGCTGAACCGGCGGCTCACCTTCAAGATCACCGAACGCCACCGGATGAAGCGCGACCATGTCAACGGCCTGATCGTGATCCTCGTGGCGCTGCTGATCACCGGCGGCAGCCTCGGCATCCTGCACTGGATCAACCCCGACGCCACGGTCGCCGCTGAGTTGTGGACCACCACACTCTCCGGCTTCGTTGCCACGGCGGTGCGTTTCACCCTGCTGCGGCACTGGATATTCCGCAGGGCCCGGCACCGCTGAGTTGTCCGACGGGAAACCCGGCGTGCCCTGCGTGCCCCGCTTGCCCGGCTTGCCCCGCGTGCCCGGCTTGCCCCGCGTGCCCGGCTTGCCCTGTCAGATAACGTCCCCATGCCGGCGGGATGAGCACCAAAAAGTGACAGGGCAAACGGGGTCAGGGGGAGCCGAGGGCCTGGACGCTGCCGACGGCGGTGCGGACTGCGGCCGCCGCCTCCTGCAGTTCAGCGGCCGTGACTGTGGAGTCGAAGCTGAACCGGACCGCGGTCTGCGCCAGTTCGGCCTCGATGCCCATCGCCCGCAGCACCGGGGATGGCTCGTCCGTACCGGCCGCGCAGGCCGAGCCGCTGGAGCAGATGACGCCCAGCCGTTCGAGTTCCAGGAGCACGGATTCGCCGCTGGTTCCCGGGAAGCAGAACGAGGCGACGGAGGGAAGCCGCTCGCTCGGATGGCCCGTGAGGACAGCGCCCGGCACCCCAGCCTGCACCGAGCGGATGAAACCATCCCGCAGGGCGGCCACGCGGGACGCCCGGTCCCGCTGGTCGGTCAGCGCAAGCGTGAGCGCCGTCGCGAGGGCCACGGCCCCGGCCACATTCTCGGTCCCCGAGCGGCGCCCGCGTTCCTGCCCGCCGCCGTGGATCACGGGTTCCAGCCGGGTCCGGCTGCGCACGAACAACACCCCGCTTCCTTTCGGCGCGCCCAGTTTGTGTCCGGAGATACTCAGGGCGTCCACCCCCAGAGTTGCGGTGTCGAGCGGCAGCCAGCCGGCGGCCTGGACCGCGTCGGTGTGGAACGGGATCCCCCGGGCGCGGGCTAGCGCGGCCAGCCGGGCGACCGGCTGTACCGTACCCACCTCATTGTTGGCGTACATGATGCTGACCAGGGCGGTCTCCGGCCGGAGCGCGGCGGCCAGGGCATCCCCGGTGACGCGCCCGCAGGAATCGACCGGCACCACGTCGACGGCGAAGCCGTGCACGCGCTCCAGGTAGCGGGCGGACTCCTCGACGGCGGGATGTTCGACGGCGCTGATCACCACCCGGTCCAGCCGGGGGTCCGCGGCCCGGCGGGCCAGCGCAATCCCCTTGACGGCGAGGTTGTCCGCTTCCGTGCCCCCGGAGGTGAAGACGACCTCGCCCGGCCGGCAGCCAAGCGCCCTGGCCACCGCTGCCCGTGCCCGGGCGAGCGCCGTCGCGGCCGAGTCGCCGAGCGAATGGTGGCTCGAGGGGTTGCCGAAGTCCCCGCTGAGGTACGGCCACATGGCCTCAAGCACCTCGCGGCGCACCGGTGTGGTGGCGGCTGCGTCGAGGAAAATCACGGTGTCGCCCGGCCCGCCATCTGTCCGCTGTTCGATTCGCCGTTCGATCCGCTGTTCGATTTGCCGTGCAGGCCCAGTTCCATGTCGAGGCCCAGGTCCAGGGCGGCAACACTGTGGGTGAGTCCGCCGATCGAGATGACGTCCACTCCGGTGGCGGCGATGCCGGCCACGGTGGCCAGGTTGACGTTGCCGCTGGCCTCCACCCGGGCCCGGCCGTTCACCAGGGCCACCCCGGCGGCAAGGTCCGCCAGGGTGAAGTTGTCCAGCATGATGGTGTCGACCCCGGCGGCCAGCACCGGTCCGATCTGGTCCATGCTGTCCACCTCCACCTCGAAGTGCGTGGTGTGCCCGAGGCGCGACCTGGCCTCCCGGAGCACCGCGGTGAGCTTCGACGGGTCTCCCCCGGTCAGGACCGCCAGGTGGTTGTCCTTGGCCAGCACGGCGTCGGAAAGGCCAAAGCGGTGGTTTGCCCCGCCGCCGCAGCGGACGGCGTACCGCTCCAGCACCCGCAGCCCCGGCGTCGTCTTCCGGGTGTCGGTGATGCGCGCCCCCGTGCCGTCCACAAGGGCGACGAACTCCGCCGTCCTGGTGGCGATGGCGCTCATCCGCTGGACAAGGTTCAGGGCCACGCGCTCGGCGAGCAGCACGGCGCGGGCGTTCCCGCGGACCCTGGCGAGCGCCGTTCCGGCGGCAAAGGGCGCGCCGTCGGCCACGAGCAGTTCGACGTCGGCACCGGGGTCCGTGAGCTTCATCGCTGCCGCGAAGACCTCCCCGCCGCTGAGCACACCGGGTACGCGGGCGGCCAGGACCGCCGTCGCCCGCGCGTCCGCGGGGATGAGGGTCTGAGAGGTGATGTCGCCGTAGGGCGCGTCCTCGTTCAGGGCGACCCGGAGCACCGTGTCCACGGCGGCGGCGGGCAGGGTTCCGGCGAGGGCCGTCACCGGGAGGGCGGCAGGGCGGGCGGCAACGGGTGCTGTCATGACGAAATCCTTTGTTTCGGACGGGAGGCGGCGGCATGCCGCTGGCTGTGCGGGCCGGCCGCCGGGGTTGCGCCGGCGGGAGCTGCGAGCACGGCGGGTGCTGGGAGCACGGCGGGGGCCGAGGGCAGGGCACGACGGGCGGGAGTGTCCGCATCGGCCCGGTAGTGGGCTCCCACGGAGCCGGTGCGGTTGCGCGCTGCCGCCACGAGCAGCCGGGCGGCGAGCAGCAGGTTCAGGTCCTCGTGGGCGGACTGGTCCAGGCCGGCACGGTCCCCACCGGACGTGGCCCATTCCGCAAGCCGGACGGCGGCGGCGTCGAGGCCCGCTCCGGTGCGCATCACCCCGGCCGCGCCGGTCATGAGGCGCCGCAGCGCGTCCCGGCTGAACGGAACAATGCCCTGCCCCGTCTCCGCGGCCGGGAGTTCTTCCCGGGCACCGGCGGGTGACAGGGCCGGAGCCGGTCCGGTGCCCGCCGCGCCCAGGAATGCCTCCACCGCACGGCGTCCGAAGACAAGTCCTTCCAGGAGGGAGTTGCTCGCCAGCCGGTTGGCGCCCTGCGCTCCCGTGCATGCGGCTTCGCCGGCCGCATAGAGCCCCGGGACGGTGGTGCGCCCCCAAAGATCCGTGGACACGCCGCCCATCCAGTAGTGGGCCGCCGGGGACACCGGAAGCGTTTGAGCGGTCCAGTCGTAGCCGGCGGCGCGGGTGGCCGCGGTGATGGTGGGGAAACGCCGCGCCAGGAAACCGGGACCGCGGGAGGCCTCGATCCCCCGGGCGTCCAGGAAGACGGGGCTGTCCGGCCGCGCGCCGGTCGCGGCGAGGTGCAGGGCAATGCTGCGGGAGACGACGTCGCGCGGGGCCAGCTCGGCGTCGGGATGGTAGTCCGGCATAAAGCGGTAGCCGGCGGCGTCGAGCAGGACGGCGCCTTCCCCGCGGACGGCTTCGGAGATGAGCAGCTCCGGCGGCCCCCCGGGAACCTCGTCCGCAGCCAGCGTGGTGGGGTGGAACTGGAAGAACTCCAGGTCGCGGACGGCGGCACCCGCCCGCCAGGCAAGGGCCAGTCCATCGGCCGTGGCGACGGAGGGGTTGCTGGTCCGGGCGAACAACCGGCCGGCACCTCCGGTGGCCAGGAGCACCGCGTCGGCGTCCAGCTGCCGGGGCTGCCCGTTGCAGAGGTAGGCGACTCCGGTGACCCGGGCGGCGTCCGCCGTCGAACCCGGTCCCTGGTGTCGGGTGAGCAGTTCGGTCACGAAGGTGTTGGTCTCGACCCGCAGCCTGCCCTGGAGCGCGCGGTCCAGGACGGCGGCGACGAGCGCACGGGCAATACGGGCGCCCGTCGCGTCTCCGCCGGCGTGCAGGATGCGCGCGGCGGAATGCGCGGCTTCCAGGCCAAGCGCCGGGCCTCCGCCGGGTCCGGCGTCGAAGTGCACACCGAACCGCTGCAGGCCTGCGATGTCCCCTGCCGCTTCGGCGCACAGAACCCGCACGGCCTCGGGGTCGTTGAGCCCCGCGCCGGCGGCGAGGGTGTCGGCGATATGCGCCGCGACGGAATCGCCGGGCGCCGCCTCCCCCGCCGTGAGCACGGCCGAGACCCCGCCCTGGGCGTAGAAGGTGTTGCTCTGCTCCAGGGTTCCCTTGCTCAGAAGCACCACCTCACAGGCCGGCTGGCCGTCGAGCACCGCGTCGGACGCCAGCAGCGCCGCGTACAGTCCCGCGATGCCGCTGCCGACCACCACCAGCCGCCTGGTCACGGCCGCGCCGCCAGCATCCGCTCGAGTGCAACCTTCGCCGGGGCGGCGACCTCGTCCTCCACCGTGATGCGGTTGACCACCTCGCCCCTCACGAGCGCTTCCAGGACCCAGGCGAGGTAGCCGGGGTGGATGCGGTACATCGTGGAGCAGGGGCAGATCACCGGGTCCAGGCAGAAGATCGTGTGCTGCGGATTCTCCGCGGCCAGCCGGTTGACGAGGTTGATCTCGGTGCCGACGGCGAAGACGGCGGGTTCGGTCGCGGCGGCAATGGCCTTGCGGATAAAGTCGGTGGATCCGGCGGAATCGGCGGCGTCCACCACTTCCATCGGGCATTCCGGGTGCACAATCACCTGCACGCCCGGGAATTCGGCGCGGGCCTTTTCGATCTGGCCGACGTTGAAGCGCTTGTGGACCGAGCAGAAGCCGTGCCACAGGATCACGCGGGAGTCCTGCAGGGCCTGCTCTTCGTTGCCGCCGAGGTCCTTGCGCGGGTTCCACATCGGCATCTGCTCCAGCGGCACGCCCATGGCTTTGGCGGTGTTGCGGCCCAGGTGCTGGTCCGGGAAGAACAGCACGCGCTGGCCGCGCTCGAAGGCCCATTCCAGCACCGTGGCGGCGTTGGAGGAGGTGCAGACGATGCCGCCGTGCTCGCCGCAGAAGCCCTTGAGGGCGGCGGAGGAGTTCATGTAGGTGACCGGGACGACCGGGACCCGGCCGTCGGCGTCGGGCTCGGTGCCGAAGAGCTCCTCGAGCTGTTCCCAGCACTCGGTCACGGAGTCGATGTCCGCCATGTCCGCCATGGAGCAGCCCGCGGCGAGGTTGGGCAGGATCACGGCCTGGTCCGGCCGGGACAGGATGTCCGCGGTCTCGGCCATGAAGTGCACGCCGCAGAAGATGATGGCCTCGGCATCCGGGCGCGTCAGCGCGGCGTTGGCCAGCTGGAACGAGTCCCCCACGAAGTCGGCGTACTCCACCACCTCGTCGCGCTGGTAGAAGTGGCCCAGCACCACGGCGCGGTCCCCGAGCGTTGCCTTGGCGGCCCGGATCCGCGCGTCGAGCTCGGCGTCGCCGGCACGCTTGTACTCCTCGGGCAACTGGCCCTGCCGGGGGGTCGACGCCGGGGCGCGGTCCGCGACGGAGGCGCCGGGGCCGTAGGCGGGCACACCGGCGAGGGCCTCGGCGAGGTCGTAGTCCCAGGGGCCGCGGGCGAGCGCCGGACTGCAGGTGGAGGCGCCTGCTGCAATGCCCTTGGCGCTGCTGGCGGCCTGGTCGCGCGTGATCAGCTGGATCGCCGTGTTGACGCTGCTCATGGTGTGCTCCTGTTGTCTGGGTCAAGGCCTGGGCGGCCGGTAAAGCGATAGAGGCGGGGCGGGCGGTGTTTGCCGCCCTGCAGGTACTGGTCGGTTTCTTCGATCTCCGGCGTGGCTTTGACCTGCCGGCGGAAGTTGGCCGGGTCCAGTTCGCGGTCCAGGACGGCCTCGTAGACCTCCCGGACCTGCGCGAGGGTGAAGTATTCGCCCAGAAGGTGGTACGCGATGGATCCGTAGGCCATCTTGTTGCGGAGCCGCCAGAGCGCGTATTCGATGATGGCGTTGTGGTCGAAGGCCAGTTCGCCGAGCCGGTCCGCGCGGAACCACCGCACGTTTTCGGATTCGGCCGCGAGCGCGGCCTCGGTGGGCTGCACCAGCGCCCAGTACACGATGGAAACCACACGCTGGGTGGGCGAACGGTGCAGCCCGCCGAACGCGTAGAGCTGTTCGAGGTAGCTGGGCGCCAGGCCGGTGGTCTCCTGGAGGTTGCGCGAGGCGGCGTCCGGCAGGGACTCGGAATGGGTCAGCGGGCCGCCGGGCAGTGCCCACAAGCCCTTGAAGGGTTCGCGGATCCGGCGTACCAGCGGGATCCAGAGGGTGGGGCGTCCGGAACGCTCGCTGGGGCGCAGGGCGAAGATCACCGTGGAGATGGCCAGCGACGGCGGCGCGAGCTGGCGTTCCGCGACGTTGGCTGCTGTTGTGTAAACGGTGGTTCACCCCGCATTCTCAGGCTCCGGACCGCTCCCCTGGGATGGCCCGGATGTTCCGGCCCGACCGCCGGATTAGTTATAGTCAAAATGACTAGAACTAATTCTACGACGCGGCCGGCCGGGGGCAAAATGTTTCAGCTCACATTCGGGCGCTTCCGGGTGCGCCCGGGGGCCGGACGGCTCACTCCCCCGCGGCGGCGGCTTCCAGCAGCGGGAGCGTGCGGCCCTGGAAATGCGTGTTGAGCACAATCACCGAGGAGGAACGGAGCACCGTCCTGGTCGCAATCATGGCGTCGAGCACACGCTGCAGGTCCGGGTTGGAGCGGGCCGCAATGCGGGCCATCAGGTCCGAACTGCCGGAGACGGTATGGATTTCGATCAGTTCCGGGATCGCCGCGAGGGCCTCGACGACCGCGTCGTGCCCCAGGTCCTGATTGATCGTCAGGGAGCAGAAGGCGACCACGGGAAAACCGAAGCGGGCCGGATCCGGCTGCGGCACCCACGAGCCGATAACCCCGCTGTCCTGCATCCGGTCCAGCCGTGACTGCACGGTGGCGCGCGCAACCTTGAGCACACGGGAGGCCTCCAACACCGAGGCGCGGGGCGAATCGGTGAAGAATCGGACAATCTTCGCGTCCAGAGGGTCAACGTCCATCAAATGTTCCTCCTGAAGCCGGGTTCGCATCACAAACCGTCGGGAATCCTGCGTTTCCTGCCATCAAACTGCCACCATGTTCTCACGGCCGGCGCACCGCGACCCCGCTCCGTGGCGGTAAATTCAAGGGGTCCCACAAGGACCAATGATCCAAACCACACGAAGGTTCGCCAGCATGACAATGAAGTCCACCGCAGAGCGCCCCGGCCTGAAACTCGGCCACAGCATGAAGCCACGCCAACTCACCATGATGGGACTCGGCAGTGCCATCGGCGCCGGCCTGTTCCTGGGCTCGGGGGCCGGCGTCAAGGCCGCCGGACCCGCCGTCCTGATTTCCTACCTCGTCGCCGGAACCCTGATCATCCTCGTGATGTGGGCCCTCGGCGAAATGGCCGCAGCCAACCCCAACAGCGGCGCGTTTTCCGTCTACGCCGCCAAGGCCATGGGCCGCACCGCGGGGGCCACCGTGGGCTGGCTCTGGTGGCTGCAGCTGGTGGTGGTCATCGCCGCCGAGGCCCTCGGCGCCGCAGCGCTGCTCTTCACGGTGTGGCCTGTGATCCCGGTCTGGGCCCTGTCCCTGATCTTCATGGTGCTGTTCACCGCGATCAACCTCGCCGGCGTTAAGAACTTCGGCGAGTTCGAGTTCTGGTTCGCCATCCTCAAGGTGGCCGCCATCCTGCTGTTCCTGGGCATCGGGACCGCCCTGCTGCTGGGCTGGCTGCCGGATGTCGAGTCCCCCGGCCTGTCCAACATCACTGCCGACTTCGCCCCGGCCGGCCTGGGCGGCATCGCCACGGCGCTCTTCGTGGTCATCTTCGCTTTCGGCGGCACCGAGATTGTCAGTGTGGCCGCCGCCGAAACCGAGAACCCCCAGCACAGCGTGGCCCAGGCGATCCGCACCGTCGTGTGGCGGATCCTGGTCTTCTACATCGGCTCGGTCTTCGTCATTGCCGCCGTCCTTCCGTACACCTCGGACGCCCTGGCATCGCCCTTCGCCGGCGTCCTGGACCAGGCCCGCATCCCCGGCGCCGGTGCCGCCATCACCCTGGTGGCCGTCGTCGCGCTCCTCTCGGCCCTGAACGCGAACCTCTACGGCGCGTCCCGGATGGTCTACTCGCTGTCCGAACGCGGCGAGGCCCCCCGCTTCCTGTCGAAAGTGAACAAGTCACGGGTGCCGATGCTCGCCGTCGGCGTCTCCGTGGCCTTCGGGTTCCTGGCCGCCGTGCTCGAGCTGGTCTTTCCGGAGCGAATCCTTCCGGCGCTGTTCCAGCTGGTCGGCTCGACCTGCCTGATGGTCTGGGGCTCGGCGCTCGTGTCCCAGCTGATCCTGCGCCGCCGCGCCGACCGCGAGGGCACCACCCTCCCGCTGCGGATGAAGGGCTTTCCGGGACTGACGATCTTCGGCCTGGTGCTCCTGGCCCTGATCTTCGCCGTCGGCTTCAGCAGCCCGGACAGCAGCAGGCAGCTCGTCAGCACCATCGTCCTGGTCGCCGGCATTGCGGCGGCCTGCTGGATCGGCGCCCGGCTGACCCGGAACCGCGCCGCGGAACCGGCCGGGCAGGCCGGGCCCGCCGACGCCGGACAGTAGCCGGGCGAGCCGGACGGTAGCCGGGCGCACGCCGGGCGCTAGCCGCAGGCTAGCCGGGCGAGGCCCTGCAAGCTGACCGGACTGCACAAATTGTTGACCCAAATGCGTGGCGGGCTGGCACTTTTGTGCAGTCTGGTCACTCATTTAACGGCTGATTGCGCACCGCCCGGCGGGTGACTAGGGTCACAGCCATGGATACACTTCCCGCGGCTTCCGGCGGCGCCGCCGAACCGCTGACACCTGCCCAGCTCCGCGAGCTCTATTCGCTGATGGTGGCGGTCCGCCACCTCGATACCTCGGCCATCGCCTGGCAGCGCCAGGGGATCATCCCGGGCTATGCCCCGGAAATCGGCCAGGAGGCGGCCCAGGTGGGCAGCGGCTACGCCGTGGACACCACCCGGGACTTCGTCTTCCCGACCTACCGCGAGATGGGGGTGGCCCGCACCATGGGCATCGACATGGTGGCGTACATGTCCACCCACAAGGCCACCTGGCACGGCGGCCTGTACGACCCGCTGGAATCCCGGCTCGCCCCGATCCAGGCCGTCGTGGCCGGCTCCGTGCTGCACGCCGTCGGCTGGGCCCACGGCCAGACCCTGGACGGCAAAGACGGCGTCGCGATGACGTACTTCGGCGACGGCGCTTCCTCCCAGGGCGATGTCCACGAGGCCCTGAACTTCGCCGCCGTGATGAAAGCCCCCGTGGTGTTCTTCGTCCAGAACAACGGCTGGGCCATCTCGGTCCCCACCGAACGCCAGGTGGCCGGCGGCTCCGTCGCCGCCCGTGCCGCCGGCTACGGCATGCCGGCACTGCAGATCGACGGCGACGACGTCGTCGCCGTCGTCGAGGCCACCAGGCGCGCCTTTGCGCATGCCCGCTCCGGCAGGGGCCCCGTGCTCATCGAAGCCATGACCTACCGCCGCGGCCCGCATTCGACCTCCGACGATCCCGGACGGTACCGCTCTCTCGATGAGGAGCGCGACGGCGCCGGCCTGGACCCGCTGCAGCGCTTCCGGCAGCGGCTGCTCGCCGACGGCGTCGCCGACGAGGCCTTCTTCGCCGGGGCACTCGCCGCGGCCAAGGCAGAGGAGGAACAGATCCGCACCGGCATCCAGGCCCTCGGCTCCCGCCCCGGCACCGAAATGTTTGACCTGGTCTTCCAGGAAACCACCCCTGCCCTGCAGGCCCAGGCCGCCAACTGGCGCGAGGAGTCCGAACATGTCTAACTCGATTCTCGAAAGCGAAACTTCAGTGGAAAGCCCCGCAGCCGGCACCGTGATGTCCATGCAGCAGGCCCTGAACCGGGCGCTCGACGAGGTGCTGGCGGAGAACCCGAAGACCCTGATTTTCGGCGAGGACTGCGGCCGGCTCGGCGGGGTCTTCCGGATCACCGACGGCCTGCAGGCCAAGCACGGCGAACAGCGCGTCTTTGACACCCCGCTCGCGGAGTCGGGGATCCTCGGCATGTCCGTGGGCCTGGCGATGGCCGGGTTCCACCCCATTCCCGAGGTGCAGTTCGACGGCTTCGCCTACCCGGCCATCAACCAGATCGTCTGCCAGATCGCCCGGATGAACTACCGCAGCCGCGGCACCCTGCCGATGCCCATCACGCTGCGGGTTCCCAGCTTCGGCGGTATCCGCGCCCCTGAACACCACGGCGAAAGCCTCGAGGCACTCTTCGCCCATGTGCCGGGCCTGAAGGTGGTTTCGCCGTCGAACCCGCACGAGGCGTACCACCTGCTCAAGTACGCGGCGACGCGGCCGGACCCGGTGATCTTCATGGAGCCGAAGTCACGCTACTGGCAGAAGGGCGAGGTGGATGTTGCCCGTCCTGACCCGGCCGGCGGCTCCCCCACCGGCGCGAAGGTCATGCGCGAGGGCCGGCACCTGACCCTCGTCGCATGGGGCGCCATGGTGGCCCGCTGCCTCCAGGTGGCCGAACTCGCCGCCGAGGACGGGATCGACATCGAGGTCCTGGACCTGCGCTGGCTCAAGCCGATCGACGCCGCGGCGCTGGCCGCCTCCGTGCGCAAGACACGGCGCGCCGTCGTCGTCCATGAGGCGCCGCTGACGTCCGGGCTGGGCGCCGAGGTGGCACAGCTGATCACCCAGGGCTGCTTCGACACCCTCAGGGCGCCGGTGGAACGCGTCACCGGCTTCGATGTCCCGTATCCCTCGGGCGACCTGGAAGACGAATACATCCCGAACATTGACCGGATCCTCTTCGGGATCCAGCGAGTATTGGAGTACAAACGTGGCTGAAATTTCCTTCCCGCTTCCGGACCTCGGCGAGGGCCTGATCGAGGCAACCGTGCTGGAATGGCTCGTGGGCCCGGGTGACCAGGTCGAGCGGAACCAGCCCCTCGTCGAGGTTGAAACCACGAAATCAGCCGTGGAATTGCCCAGCCCGCAGGCAGGTAAAGTGGTGCGTATCCACGGCGGGCCCGGTGACAAAATCAATGTCGGCGAGCCCCTGATTGTGTTTGAGGTCCCGGACAACACGGCCGGCATCGTGGGCACGGTCCCGAAGGAAGAGGCACCGAAGCGCCGGGTCCGCCTGAGCGCCGTACTTGATGAGGACTGAGACCATGAGCGGCAGACACACCGGCGAACGGCATTCCCACACCGTCGAGGGCACCGACCCCCAGCTGTTTGTCGGTGTGCATGAACCCGCGTCCGACGCCGGACTGCGCCCGGTGCTGCTGCTGCACGGCTTTTCCTCCTCCTCCAAACTCAACTGGGAGGACACCGGCTGGCTGACCGCGCTGCTGGAGGCCGGCCGCCGCGTCATCACGGTGGACCTGCCCGGCCACGGCCGCAGCGGGGCGCCCGAGGACATGGACTCTTACACGCCCAGCAGGATCCGCGCTGACCTGCTGCAGATCGCGTTCGACGCCGGGGTCCGCCCCCTGCGCGACGGCGACCCGTCCAGCGGGCTGGACCTGATCGGCTATTCGCTCGGTTCCCGGCTCGCCTGGGAGTTCGGCGCCACCCAGCACGAGCTGGTGCACCGGCTGGTCCTGGGCGGTCCGAACGTCGCCGACCCGCTGGCTGAATTCGATCTGGTCGCCGCGCAGCGCTACCTGGCCGACGGCACCCCGATCACCGACGCGTCCACCGCCGGGCTTCTGAAGATGGCCCAGATGCTGCCCAGCAACAACATCTTCTCGCTGCTGTCCCTGGTGGAGGCCATCAAGAACGAGCCGTTCGATCCCGCCGAGGCGGTGCCGCACATGCCGATGCTGCTGGTCGCCGGTGAGAAGGATGAGCGCGCCGCGTCAATGCCGGAACTGGCCGCCCTGGGCGCGAAGGCCGGTGCCATGGTCGAACAGCTGGTCCTGCCGGGCCGGAACCACACCAACGCGATCACCAGCCGCGCCTTCAAGCAGGGAGCCATCAGCTTCCTCGCCGTCTGACCTCCGGCCCGTCCAACTGCAACTCACTGCAACGCGGGGTCACCTACGGCCCATCCACGTCGTCCGGATGGGCCGTAGGTGACCTCGCGTTGGTTCCGGGCTGCTAGTAGTCGACGCCCGGTTCGGGGGTTCCTGCCATCTGGAAGCAGGCGGACGAGGACAGGACGTTGAGCGCGTTCCGCTGCGGGTTGAACTCGACCGAGTGCCGGAACCCTTCCTCGCTGACGATCACCAGTTCCGGGTCCCCGTTGACGCTGGTCTTGTCCCGGACGGTCCAGCCGTTCCTGGCCGACCAGTCTGCCTTGATCTGGGCCAGGAGCGCCGCGCCGTCGGCGTCCCCGCTCAGGACCACGTCCATGGTGCCCGGCCAGTAGTAGCCCCCGCCCTCGCACTCGAAGAGGGCCCGGGAGGTCTCGGTGTGCCTCGTCGTCGATACCGCCGCGGAGGGGACCGCGGCCAGCAGCTCGTCCTGCTGGGCGCGGGTGGACTGTTTGGCGGTGGCAAGATCCATGCTGGGGCTCCGGGGTTCGGTGGCGGGGGCACAGGCTGCCAGTGCGGCGGCCAGGCAGGTGACGGACGCGGCTGCAGACAGCCGGGTGAGAAGTGCGGCGGCCCTCATTTGCGGCCCCCATAGATTGCGCGCGCGATGTCCTCCCGAGCCTCCCGGTTCCTGGTGTCCTGGGCGCTGGCGATCAGGCTGTGGTTCTCGATCTTGGCCATCGGATCCGTTGTGATCCTCACCGGGCCGAACTCAAAATTCCGGGCGGGGTCATCGTAGATGTGCTTCCTGAAGGCTCGGTCGCCCAAGGGGTACTTGTCGCCCACCAGCCCCAGCTGCTGGGCGGTGGCAAGGGCGTCAAAGTCATAGGCGAAATGGTGGTAATCGGTGGCAGGATCGGCTTTCCAGCCCTCCGGCATCCAGGCGCCGGACAGGGAGATCTGGCTGTCATAGTGTGTCCCGAACATCTCAGACGACGCTACCGCAGCTTCGCCCCAACTGTGCGACACCGCCACCGTTTGGGCCGCGGGCGGGTTCTGCGCCGCGAGGCCCTCTTCGAAGGCCGCGAGCCTCCGGCCCGCCTGCTCCCCAAAGGGCTTGTCGGCCGACTGCACAAACGTCTGGTCCTGGGGGAACTCGCTGTTCTTGTAGACAAAGGCCGCCGTGCTCCCGGCCGGATCCGATTGCTGGAGGTAGGCTGCCATTTTCTGGGCGCCGCCGGCGTAAAAGTCCCCCGCCTTCGCAAACGTGCCCGGGACATACGTCAGGACAGTCGTGGTGCTCCCGTCGTAGCGGCCGAGCAGCTCGATGAGATTTCCCTTGCCTGGATCGTAGGCGACGAGTCTGATCTGGCGGGCCAGCACTTTCCGGAGGTAGCGGGCCTCCTCGCCCGTGCTGGGCCCGTTCGCGTCAAGCAGTGCCAGTTGCCCGGCGGCAGCCACCTTATTGGCCTCGATCCTGACGGAAATGGGGAGCCCGTCCAGGTTGCCGGCCGTGAAGGGGTGGAGCCGGGAGAACTCAGCCTGCCTTTCCGCGCCAAGGCCCGGCCACAGGTCATGGACCTGCTGCGGAGACAGTGCCGCCAGCTCGGCAGGGGTGGGCAGGGCGCCCGGCGGTGCCGCCGGCCCCGCCGGGGCGGCCGGCATGGCAGCCGAGCCGGCGCTGCTGGCGTGCTCCTGCTGGTCCGCGTTGGCAGTGAGCTCCCGCTGCATCGTCTCCAGCAGATGGACCGCCTGGACCATGGAACGGGAATGGGCCGTTTCCCAGTCCGATCTGAAGCTTCTGGCATCGTTGCCCTGCCAGTGGCGGGACGCCGCCAAGTCGGCCGCCAGCCGGCGGCGCAGGCCGTTGAGTGCCGAGGCGCTGCTTCCGGCCTGCGAGGCAAGGGTGCGCAGCTGCGCCACATCCGCGCCATACAAGGTTCCGGCCATTGATTCCCCCAGGTAGTTCGGCCCCACACGCCGTGCCGCCAGCACGGCCTGCCATCCACCGGACATGCTACAGGCGTTTTTCCATTCGCTGGATGGATAGAACTGCCCGTCGGCGGGATCCGTGCACTTCCCTCGCGCAGCTCCCCCGGCCGGACGTAGGCTGGCCGCAGCAGAGTGGGCGGGAACCGGAGGAGGGTCTCCATGGGCATGCGTTACACCGACCGCGGGGAGGCAGGCAGGTCCCTCGCCTCCGCCCTTCGCCAGTTCCGCGGACGGCCGGACACCGTGGTGCTGGGCCTCGCGCGCGGCGGGGTCCCCGTGGCCGCCGCAGCCGCCGCAGCGCTGCAGCTGCCGTGGGACGTGCTTCCGGTCCGCAAACTGGGGATTCCGGGCCTCGCAGAAACTGCGTTCGGCGCCTTGGCCTGGGCCGGCGGCGGGGTGGTGGTGCGGATGCTGAACCGGTCCCTCTCGGACCGGCTCCTAAGCGTTGGCGTCCGCCAGTCCGCGCTGGACGAGGTCGAAAGCACCGCAAGAGCCGAACTGGAACACCGCGCCGGGACCTATCCGGGGCCGCGGCTGCCGCTGAAGGGCCGATCCGTCATCGTCGTCGATGACGGGCTGGCGACCGGAGCGACGATGCGGGCCGCCGTCGGGGCGGTGCGGGCGGCCGGTGCGGCAACCGTCGTCGTCGCCGTTCCGGTGGCGTCGCTGGAGGCACAGACGACACTGGAGCAGGCCGCCGACGCCGTCTTCAGCCTGTTCATCCCCGGCGGGTTCCGCGCCGTCGGCAGTTACTACCGCGACTTCCGACAGGTGCGGGACGACGACGTCGTCCGGCTGCTGGGTGCCCGGCCCGCCTGAACAGCAACGCGGGGTCACTTAGCGCCCATCCGGAGGCTCCGGATGGGCGCTAAGTGACCCCGCGTTGGTTAAAAGGCGAGGGGCACGGACCTTGCGGCCCGTGCCCCTGCTGTCTGGCTGGTTGTTAGTGCTTTGCCGCGTCAGCGGGCGTGTGGTGCACGACGCCGAGCGGGCGGCCCTTGGTTTCCCCGGCGAGGAGGACACCGACGGCGGAGATGACACAGAGGATCATGATGTAGATGCCGATGGAACCGGTCCACCCGGTGCCCTGCAGCAGGGCCTCCGCGATGGTGGCTGCGAACGCACCGCCCAGGATGGCACCGAAGGCGTAGCCGATGGAGATGCCCGAGTAGCGCACGTTCGCCGGGAACATCTCGGCGTACATCGCGGACATCGGGCCGTAGGACAGGCCCAGGCCGATGGTGAGGACGAACAGCGCGACACCGTAAAGCACGATGTTCTTGGTGTCGATCAGGGCGAACATCGGGATCATCCAGGCGAAGACAATGCCGTAGCCGATCAGGAAGGTCTTGACGCGGCCGATCTTGTCCGAGAGCCAGCCGCCGATCAGGGTGAAGATCAGCCAGCCGAAGGAAGCCAGCGTGGTGGCCAGCAGGATCTGCGCGACGGGCATCTTCAGGGACTTGGTGGCGTAGGAGATGAAGAACGCGATCAGGAGGTAGCCGGCGGCATTGTTGCCGATGAAGATCATCGTCGAGTAAAGGACGGCCTTCTTGTGCTTCCGGATGAGCTCGCCCAGGGGCGCTTTGCTCTCCTCCTTGCGCTCGGAGAGTTCCTTGAAGACCGGGCTCTCGGCAACGGCGCGGCGGATCAGGTACCCGACGACGATCAGCACGATCGAGAGCAGGAACGGCACACGCCAGCCCCAGGACGCGAAGTCCTCCTTGGACATGGACGTGTTGAGGAAGTACAGCAGGCCGGTGGCGAGGATCATACCCACCGGAACACCGATCTGCGGGTACGCGCCGAACAGGCCGCGCTTGCTCATGGGAGCGTGCTCGACGGCCATCAGGGCGGCGCCGCCCCATTCACCGCCGGCGGAGAAGCCCTGGATGACGCGGAGCAGGATCAGCAGGACCGGAGCCCAGAAGCCGATCTGGGCGTAGGTCGGCAGCATGCCGATCAGCGCCGTGGCGGCACCCATCATGATGAGGGTGAAGACCAGCATGGCCTTGCGGCCGAGGCGGTCACCCAGGTGGCCGGCGACGACGGCGCCAAGCGGGCGGAACAAGAAGCTGATGCCGATGAGGGCAAAGGACAGGATCTGCGCCAGGCCCGGGTTGGAGGCGTTCAGCGGTGCCAGGAACAGCGGTGACAGCAGCGTTGCTGTCAGCTGCGCGAAGATGAAGAAGTCGTACCACTCGATGGTGGTCCCGACCAGGGTGCCCGCGAGGACCTTGCGTTCCTCGTGCTTGCTGCTGGGGCCCGCCTCAGAATCGACACTTGAAGTTGCGGTCATTGAAACTCCGTTGCTGGGGGCAGGGATACTGCCCGGGGTGGGTGCGGTGCGGATAACTGAATGCCTCTTGAATTACTGATCGAACGGTCAGTTAGTATTCAGATCATACTATGAAATGTGTGACAGGACACACATCTTTGGAAAAAAGCTTCACCGCCGCCAAAAAATGACGGCGGAGCCTCCCGCGGCGCTCAGTCGGCGCGGTGCAGGAAGTCCCGGACCCGGGCGCGGACGGGCGCGCGGTCGTAGCCGTTGACCATGGCCGCGGCCATCCTCACTGGATCGCCGAAGAAAAAATACTCGTACAGCGACTGCCGGCCGGAGAACCCGGAGACCGAAGCGTCGAAGGCCAGCTTGAACAGCCGGACGCGCTCGGGGCCGGTGAGCGACTTGCCCTGAAGGTACATCTCGATGTCGGCCCGGGCATCGCTGTTGACATCGGCCTCGCCGGGCAGGGCCATCAGCCCGGAGGCGCAGAACTTCCGGATGATCTGCGGGAAACGCTGGGCGACTTTCGGGTACCAGTTGCGGGCGGCGTTTAGCGTGGACCACTTCGGCAGCATCACGCCGGCCTCGTTAAGCGCCGCGTCCACCTCGGAGGCCCGGACCAGCGCCCTGCCGATTTCGACGTCGACGATCAGTTCGGCGATGTCCTCCTGGATGTGCTGGAAACCGTCGATGCCGATCGAGTCGGCGAGTTCGGAGGCCAGGCCCAGGAAGAACTCGCTCTTGGCGATGGTCCTGGTGACCACCTGGTGCGTCATGAGGGCGCCGGCGCCGGTTTCGGAGTAGAAGCCATTGCACAGCTGCGGGTTGCCGAGCATGAAGATGCGCTCGTTGGGGACAAAGACATTGTCGAAGATCGCGACGGCGTCCATTTCCTCGTAGCGCGACGCGAGCGGCTCGTCGTGGGTGCTGCCGCCGTTGTACAGCGAGGTGCGGCACAGGTAGCGCAGGCCCGGCGTGTCGTTGGGGATGGCGAAGGCGTAGGAGTAGGGGGCGTCCTCCGGCGTGCCGCGGAGCACGGTGGAGGGAAAGACGAGGAGCTCGTCCGCGATCGGGGCGATGGTGGCCAGCATGCGGGCGCCACTGATGACGATGCCGTCCCCGCGCTCCTCGACAATCCGGGCCGACAGCTGTCCACCGAGCTGTTCGGAGCCGGAGACGGAGCGGTTGGCCTGCGGCGGGATCAGGGTGTGCGTGGCAAGGACATCGTTTTCACGGGCCCACTCGTAGTAGTTGCGGATGTTTTCGCCGAACTTGGGGTCAGCCTGGGAAAACCACTTTCCGGCCGTGCTGAGGGCGGTGAGCGAGGAGTTCATGTAGTCCCCGGAGCGGCCCAGGAAACCGTTGGAGGACTCGGCCCAGGTGGAAATGGCACGGCGGCGGCGTTCAAGGTCCGCGACCGTCTTCGGCACCAGGAAGGAGGCGTTCACCAGGTCTCCCGTGGTGGGCGAGGTGTACGTCAGTGCGGCCTGGTACCTGGGGTCGTGCTGCATGTCGAAGAGCTTGGCATAGGAGCGTGCCACGTTCCGGAAGGCGGGGTGCTCGGCGATCTTCTCGCTGACAACCTCCCCGTCGATCACCACATGGGGTGACATTGCGTTGAGTCTGTCCAGGTACTGCTGTCCGGTGCGGATTCCCATTGCTGTTTCTCCAGTCGTCGGTGTACTGAGTCGTACGAGGCTGAGTTGATGTGCAGCTGAGCCGTTAGCGGGAGTTCAGAGCAGCTCTTCCATGCCCAGCAGGCTTTCCGGGATGGTGGTGAAGGTGCCGTTCGCGAAGGCCAGCGCATCGCCGTTGCGGTAGTTGAAGTCCACTACTTCGCCGATATACAGCGTGTGGTCGCCGCCGTCGTACGCCGCCCAGGGCTTGCACTCAAAGTAGGCAAGCACATGGGAGAGCCGCGGAGCCGTTCCGCCCTCGACCCAGAGCGGCTCGGGTCCGGGACGGCCGGCGAAGTGCATCGCGAGCTGCCGCTGCTCCGCACCAAGGATGTTGACCGTGAAGGGCCGGCCGGCGAGCTCGTCGTGCGCCTTCGCGGTGCGGGCGATGCTGACCAGCACCAGGGGCGGGTCCATGGATACGGAGGTGAAGGAATTGACCGTAATGCCATGGCGCTTCGAAGCGCCGTCGAAGGTCACGATCGCGACGCCGGTGGCGAACCGGCCCAGGCTCCCGCGGAAGTACTGGGCCCGGGGCAAGGACGTGCGGCCCGGAACCACCGGAGCAGGCTCGGTGCGGGGCTTGGCAATCATCGTTGATCCCTTGCGTCTGGTGATGGCTGTTTGGTGGGGGTGCGTTCCGTCACACTCTGTTCTATAATCGAACACATCGTTCCCATATAGAACGCTAGCGCACTGTGAGGCAGAGCACAAGGGCCGCCCGGTGCATCCCGGATCCACGACCGCCCGCACCTAGGATGGACCAATGACCCCGACCGCCGGCAGCGCCCAGGCCTCCCCGTCCCAGACGTTGTCGCGCGGCATCCGCGCGCTGGAAATCCTTGCCGACGCCCAGCACCCACTGACCATCGCCGAACTGGCCGATGCGATGGGGGTGCACCGCTCCGTGGCGTACCGCATCCTCCGCACCCTGGAAGACCACTCGCTGCTGGTGCGGGACGACGGCGGCCGGGTCCAGCCCGGCCCCGGCCTTGCCGTCCTGGCCCGGGGAGTTTCGCGGAACCTGCAGGCGGCGGCCCTGCCGGAGCTCACCCAGCTCGCCAATGCCCTGACGATGAGCGCCTTTGTTGCCGTCTGGGACCACGAGGAATGCGTCACGCTCGTCACCGTGGATCCGCGGCACACCGGCGCCGCAGTGGTCCAGCATCCCGGCTCCCGGCACCCGATCAGCGCCGGCGCCCCCGGCATCGCGATCCAGTCGGCCTTCTCGGAACAGGACTGGGCCGCCAAGGCACCCGGCATCCCCTACCGGGCCGAAGCGGCCGAGGCACGACGCCGGGGCTACGCGGCCAGCCATGACGAGGTCATCTCCGGCGTCTCCTCGCTCGCCGTCCCGATCCGGGTTCCGGGCGGGCGGCCGGCGGCACTCGCCGTCGTCTACATCCGCGCCGCCCAGGATCCCGCGGAGGTCGCCGCGGCCCTGGCGGCCAGCGCACGGAACATCGAAAGCCAACTGGCCTGAGGTCCCGGGGCGCCGCCCCCGCCGGGCCGCGCGGCTCCCCCGGCTTCACCGTTTCCCCCGGTTCCGCCGGCTTCACCGGTGAATGCTTGACAAGCGGCCGCGTCTCAGGCAGTTTGTATCGTATACGATTTCACGCTCAATGAGGAGATGTGATGGCGCAGCTTCGCAGCATTGCCCTGCTGGACACGCTCCCCGCAGATGCAAAGGATGATTCCCATGGCTGAGCACTACGTCCCGGACGACCTCCCCACCCGCATCCGCCACTACATCAACGGCGAATTCGTTGACTCCGTCAGCGGCAGGACCTTCGACGTGCTGGACCCGGTGTCCAACACCAACTACGCCACCGCCGCCGCCGGCCAGAAAGAGGACATCGACCTCGCCGTCGCCGCCGCGCGCGAGGCCTTCACCGCCGGCCCGTGGCCGCGGATGAAGCCGCGGGAACGGGCCCGCATCCTGAACAGGATCGCCGACGCCGTCGAGGCCCAGGAGACCCGCCTGGCGCAACTGGAGACCTTCGACACCGGGCTGCCGATCACCCAGGCCAGGGGCCAGGCCCTCCGGGCCGCGGAGAACTTCCGCTTCTTCGCGGACCTCATTGTCGCCCAGTTCGACGACGCCATGAAGGTCCCCGGCGCCCAGATCAACTACGTCAACCGCAAGCCGATCGGCGTCGCCGGCCTCATCACGCCGTGGAACACCCCGTTTATGCTCGAGTCCTGGAAGCTCGCCCCGGCGCTGGCCACCGGCAACTGCGTGGTCCTGAAGCCCGCCGAATTCACGCCGCTCTCCGCCTCGCTCTGGGCCCGGATCTTCCAGGACGCCGGCCTGCCCGACGGCGTCTTCAACCTCGTCAACGGCCTCGGCGAGGAAGCCGGCGACGCCCTCGTCAAACACCCCGATGTGCCGCTGATCTCCTTCACCGGAGAAACCACCACCGGCAGGACGATCTTCCGCAATGCCGCGGAGAACCTCAAAGGCCTGTCCATGGAGCTCGGCGGCAAGAGCCCCGCGATCATCTTCGCCGACGCCGACCTCGACGCCGCAATCGACTCCACCCTGTTCGGGGTCTTCTCGCTCAACGGCGAACGCTGCACCGCCGGTTCCCGCATCCTCGTCCACCAGGACATCTACGAGGAATTCTGCGGGAAGTACGCCGCCCGGGCCAAAAACATCGTGGTCGGTGACCCGCACGATCCGGAGACCGAGGTCGGCGCCCTGGTCCACCCCGAGCACTACGCCAAGGTGGCCTCCTACGTGGAGATCGGCAAAACCGAGGGCCGGCTGCTCGCCGGCGGCGGACGCCCCGAGGGGCTTCCGACCGGCAATTACATTGCCCCGACGGTGTTCGCCGACGTCGCCCCGGACGCGCGGATCTTCCAGGAGGAGATCTTCGGCCCGGTCGTGGCGATCACGCCGTTCGCGGACGACGCCGAGGCGCTGGCTTTGGCGAACAACACGAAGTACGGGCTGGCCGGCTACGTCTGGACCAACGACCTGACGCGGGCGCACAACTTCTCGCAGAACCTGGAAGCCGGCATGGTCTGGCTCAACAGCCACAACGTGCGGGACCTGCGCACCCCGTTCGGCGGCGTCAAGGCCTCCGGGCTCGGCCACGAGGGCGGCTACCGCTCGATCGACTTCTACACCGACCAGCAGGCCGTCCACATCACCCTCGGCACCGTCCACACCCCGAGGTTCGGCGCCTCGGCGGCGCAGTAGCAGGCCGGCTGCCCGGCCGGTGCGCTGTCACCTGTCCGGCACCCGATGCGCCATCACTTAACGTCCTTATGAGGCAGTGCAGGCAACCAGGACTGATAGCGCAACCGCGGGTCAGCCGTCGGGTGCAGCCGCGGGTCAGCTCCCGGCGTCGTCGGAAATGTGCAGGGTGGAACCGTTGCGTCCCTTGACCACCTGCAGCTGGGTGCCGATGCGCTGTTTCATTTCCGCTACATGGCTCACGAGCCCGACCACGCGGCCGCCGTCCCGGAGTCCCTCGAGGGCGTCCATGACCTGTTCCAGGGCCTGTTCGTCGAGGCTGCCGAAGCCCTCGTCCACGAACAGCGTTTCGATGTCGACCCCGCCGGATTCCTGCTGCACCACGTCCGCGAGGCCGAGAGCCAGGGCGAGCGAGGCCATGAAGGACTCGCCTCCGGACAGCGTTGCGGTGTCGCGCCGCTGGCCGGTCCACTGGTCCACCACTTCCAGGCCGAGGCCGGATTTCGCCCCGCGAGCTGCTTTGGCGTCTGTGTGCTGAAGGGTGTAGCGGCCGTCGCTCATGCCGACCAGCCGTTCCGAGGCCGCCAGGGCCACCTGCTCGAGCCTCGCGGCCAGAACGTAGCTGTTCAGGCTCATGCGGTAGTTGTTGTCTCCGGCGCCGCGGGCCGCGTCGGCGACCGCGGTCAGCAGTTGCGCCCGTTCGCGTGGTTCCCGGCCGGTGGCGGCGAGTTGGGCATAGCTGGCGGCGATCGTGCCGAGGGTCCGCACTGACTTCTCCGCGAGGCCGGCCGCGAGTTCCGCGTCCCGGGCCGCGCGTTCAGCTGCGGCCGCGTCCGCGCGGAGCTGTTCCACGGACTCCTCGCCGAGGGGGCCCTCCGTTTCCAGCTCGTGCGCCGCCAGCACGAGTTCCTCGCCGGCAAAGAGCTCTCCGATCCGGGCCGCTTCGTCCTGTCCGGCCCGGACGGCGGCATCCAGTGCCGCCGCGTCCGCGGCCGGGAGCAGCACGGCCCGGGCGGCGTCCGCGGACTCGAAGCCGGTGCCCGGAAGTGCCAGCTCGAGTTGCTGCCGGGCTTCACCGGACCGGGTGCCTGCCTGTTCCAGCCGGGTCCGCGCCGCATCTGCGCGTTCCAGCACGGCGATTGTGCCGTCCAGCGCTGTGATCCGGTCGGCCAGGGCCGGGTGGCCGGCCCGGAGTTTGTCGAGGGCCAGTTCGAGGGTAGCGGCCTGCCCCCTGACCTCCGTGAGGGTGGATTCGGTCTGGGCGATGCTGGATGCCCCGGCCGACCGGGCCAGCTCGGCGGCGGCGATCTTCTCTTCCAGTTCGGTATGCCGCGCCCGGCTGACGGTGAGGTCCGCCGCTGCCTGGCGGGCTTCGGCGGCGCGTTCCCTGGCCAAGGTGGCGTCCTGGCTGGCGTCCTCGGGCGCGGTGTTTCCGCCCTGGGCCGCCAGGACGGCGAGGTCCTGCTGGGCATCGGAGAGTTCGCGTTCGAGCGCCGCGAGGGCGGTCTCCGCCATCTCGCAGGCGTGCTGCGCGGCTTGTTCGGCCTCCGCTACGGTCAGCGCGGACGCAGCGGCCGGCGCTGGGACCGGGTGCTCGGGGCTGCCGCAAACCGGGCACGCGACGCCGGCCTGCAACTGGGAAGCGAGTTCGGCCGCGGCGTTGGCCAGCCGTTCCTCGCGCAGATCGAGCCAGCGCTGCCGCCGGTCCTGGTACTCCCCGCGGGCCCGGCCATGGCGTTCGGCCACGGCTCCGCAGGCCGTCCCGGCCGCGGCGTAGCGCCGGACCAGGACAAGAAGTTCCTCCGCGGCGGCTGCTTCCTTCGTCCGCAGCTGCACTTCGGCGGCGAGTTCTTCCAGCGGGCGCAGCCCGGCGAGGAGGGCAACTGATTCATTGCGCAGGGCAAGCAGGGCTGCTGCCCCGGAAGCCTGTCCGTCTTCCAGCTGCGCCAGGACCTGGCGCAGCTGCGCGGTCCGGCTCCGGAGACCGGCGAGCCTGGCTTCATCGGGCAGCCGAGCCTCCAGCACCGCGCGCAGGGAGCGCAGCCCCCCAAGCGCGGACCGCACGGCGCCGCCGCCGAAAGTGCAGCCGTCGAGGGTGGAGGCGCCTGCCGTCCCGGTCCGGAGCGTGCCGAGTTCGGGGTCGGTGCGGGCCGCGGCGCGCAGGTCTTCCGCGGCGGCGGCCATGGCGGCTGCGGCCAGTTCCTCCGCCGTCCCGGCGCTGTCCACCGCCTGCAGTTGCCCGCCAAGGACTTCGGCCCGGCGGTGCAGGCCCAGCTGCCGGCTCTTGGCGGCGATTTCGGGAGCGGCCGCCCCCGCCGCGGAGCGCCGGCGTTCGGCCGCGGCCAGCCTTGCCTGGCGCGCAGCACGCGCCGTAGCGGCGTCCTTGGCCGACAGGCGGTGGGCGCGCAGCCCCTCGGCCTGCAGCGCGGCCGCGCGGGTCTGTTCCGCGGCGGTGGCGGCACTGGCTCCGAGCCAGGCCAGGAAGGAGTCCGGGTCGGTCCGGTCCGGCGCCTCCGCCGTGTCGAGATCCAAAGCGGCTGTTTCGGACTCGGCCTGGGCGAGCAGGAGCTCGAGCCGGCCGTTGAGGCTGGCGACCTCGGCCCGGGCGGCCTGCGCCTTCCGGCCGAGCTCCTGTTCCACGGCTTCGAAACGCTGGGTGCCGAAGAGGCTCTGCAGCAGCTCGAGGCGGTCGGTGGCCTTGGACCGCAGGAACGCAGCGAAGTCGCCCTGCGGCAGCATCACAACCCGGGTGAACTGGTCCCGGTTCATGCCGAGGACCTCGGCGATCTCGGCGCCGGCCTCGTCGTTGCGGCCGGACTTCTCGGTCCATTCGCCGTCGACACGTTCGCGCAGGACGGTATTGGCCTGCTGGAGGGTGAAGCCCTTCTTGCCCCGGGCACTGGGTTTGTCCCAGGCGGGAGAGCGGGAGACTTCGAAGTGCCGGCCCCGGGCGGAGAACTCGCAGGTGACCCGGGGTTCCGCAGCGCTCCCGGCGTGGTCGCTGCGCAGCCGCTTTCCGTCCTGCCGTGCCCCCGGGACGGAACCGTAGAGCGCGAAGCAGATGGCGTCCAGGACGCTGGTCTTGCCGGCTCCGGTGGGGCCGTTCAGCAGGAACAGCCCGTGTGCGCTCAGGCGGTCGAAATCGATGTGTTCGGTGGCCGCGAAGGGTCCGAAGGCGGAGATCTCGAGACGGTGGATCCTCACAGGGACATTCCTTCCAGGCGCACGGATTCCAGGGCTTCGGCCAGGGCCGCTGCCTCGCGGTCGTCGGCTTCCCGGCCACGGACGTGTTCCAGGAACCCGCAGCAGATGGAGAGGTCGTCCGCCGCCCCGGCGAGTTTGCTGCTGTAGCTGGTCTTGGCGGTGCTGCCGGCACCTTCCGGATCGAAAGCGAGCACGAGCGTGTCAGGGAACCGTGAGCGCAGCCGCTCCATGGCCTGGGCCGGGCGCTGCGCGTCGGTCAGGGTGATCTGGCAGTAGGCGGCTTCCGCCCCCGCGAAATCGTCGGCGGAGAGCAGATCCTCCAGTTTGCCGCGCAACACGGCCAGCGCCCGGGGCGCCTCCCACAGCACCTCGCGGACCTCGCCGATGCCGCCCGCCTCCACGTCCAGGAGCCAGCTGCCTTTCCTATGCTGCGCTTCGGAGAAGGAGTAGGCGAGCGGCGAACCGGAATAGCGGACCGAGGGCGAGAGTTCCTGCCGGCCGTGCAGGTGGCCGAGCGCTGTGTAGCCGAAGCCGTCGAAGAGGTCCAGCGGGACAGCGCCGACGCCGCCGATGCTGAGGTCCCGCTCGCTGTCGGAGCTGATCCCGCCGCTGGCGAAGGTATGGGCCAGCACCACGGAATGGACCGTCCGGGTCCCGGAGCGGGCTGCAAGATCGGCGCGGATCCGTGCGGTGGCCGCCCGGGTCACCTCGAAATGGCTGGCCGTGTCGACGCCGAGCTGTTCGGCCACGAGCCGCGGCTCCAGCCAGGGAATGCCGTAGATGGCCAGCACGGGTCCCGTCCCGCCGTCGGCGTCCGTCCCGCCGTCGAGCGGGAACAGTACGGGCTGGTCCAGCTCGGCGAGCCGGGTGCGCAGGTGCACTCCCCCGCGCTCCAGCAGGCGGGACGCGAAGCCGAGCCGGATGGCCGAGTCGTGGTTGCCGCTGGTCAGCACCACCTTGGCGCCGGCCCCGGTCAGGCCGACGAGGGCGTGGTCGAGGAGCCGGACGACGTCGACCCCCGGCAGGGCGCGGTCGTAGACGTCGCCGGCAATCAGGACGACGTCGACCGCCTCGTCCCGGACGAAGGTGACGAGCTGGTCGATGAACGCGCGCTGGGCGTCAAGCATCCCGACGCCGTGGAACGACCGGCCCAAATGCCAGTCCGAGGTGTGCAATAACCGCATGCTCCTACGGTATCGGCTGGCACCGACAGGATTGCGCCACCGCTCCGGAACAGCAACGCGGGGTCACTTACGGCCCATGCCGGGGCGCGGGATGGGCCGTAGGTGACCCCGCGTTAGTAGGTCCGGGGTGCGGGGAGGGATCCGGGTGCGGACTATTCCCCATGCCCGGGGCGTGTTCCGCGCCCTGCGCCTGCTCCGGGCCCAGCGTCGAAGAAGTCGCGGGCTTCGTCGCTGCCGGTGTCCGCCGGGGCGGAGACGCGTGCGTCCCCGCCGTCCGGTCCGGCGTCCGGTCCGTCGTCGTCCCCGGTCTCCGGCGCCGTGTCCGGCACGGGCACGGTCACGGCGGCCGGCGCCGTCCGCGCGAAACCGCGGTAGACCAGTCCCGCGAGGGCCGCGCCCACGAGCGGGGCAACCCAGAAGAGCCACAGCTGCCCGAGCACGTCGGGGCTGCTGAAGAGCGCCGACGCCGTGGCGCGCGCCGGATTGAAGGGCGTGTTGCCGGGCGCCTGGCCGAACTGCAGCAGCACCGCCGTGGTGAGGCCGACGGCGAAGGGCGCCGCCAGCCGGGACGGGTTGCGGGCGGACGTGGTGCCCAGGTAGACGGCGACCAACAGGGCGGCGCCAAGCACCTCAATGAGCAGCACACCGGCCATCGGGGCCTGGATGACGGAATGCTCGCCGAAACCTGCGGCCACCGTGTCGAAGGCGGTCCGGGTGTCGGTGATGTTGGGCACGGTGCGCAGGAGACCGAAGAGCGTCACCGCGGCGAGCAGTGCGCCCACCAGCTGCGCGCCGACGTAGGCCGCCGCATCAGCAAGCCGGATGCGGCCCGCAATGGCGTTTCCAGCCGTTACCGCGGGGTTGAAGTGGCCGCCGGAGAGGTACCCGAACGCCAGCATGGCCGCGGTGAGCGCCAGCCCCGCGGCGAGGGAAGCGGGGAGCGGGCTCGACTGCGGAATGGTGAACAGCGGGACGCCCAGGCCGGCGATCACCACGAAGAACGTCCCGAGTGCCTCGGCGGACAACCGGCCCAGCAGGCCGGGACGCGTCGGATCGTCGGAGGTGGAGGCCGGCTCAAGGACGGCCGGCTCGGGGGCTGGCGCACGCGTGTTCATGTTCGGTATTCCTTTGCTGGGGGTCAGCGTGCAGTCTGCCAGCGGAGTCTGGACGTTGGCTGGACCCGGGCTCAGGGTCCCAGCGCGATCGCGGCCACGGCGCTGGTCCCCAGCACGATGACCCCGGCGGCGGCCCAGCGCATGAGGGAGGCCGGGGCTGCGTAGGAGGAATCGCGGAGCTGGTGCACCCGGGCCAGGACGCAGAGGCACAGCACCCCGGTCGCGACCATCGCCGCCAGTGCGCAGACTCCCAGGTAGTCGGTGGTCCCGGCTCCTGCCCATCCGGCTGAGCCGCGCACGGGTGCGGACTGCGATCCTGCGACCGCCCAGCTGCGCCAAATCAGCAGGTCGGCCGCGAAAAGAGCCAGCAGGGTCCGGCCCCAGGACAGCGATGTCCGTTCCGGCTGCAGCCCGGGGTCCCGGACGGCGGCGGCGCTCACCGCGCGACCAGGAGCAGCACGGCCAGGACAAACGCCGCGGCCGTCACCCCGATGGTCATCACCAGCATCACCCCGGAAAACGGCAGCTCGCGGTTGTTGCGCATGGCCGCCTCCATCTGACCCCAGCGGCGGTAGGCCAGGCCGGCCAGGACGGCACCGATGACCGCCAGTGCGACGCACATGGCGATCCGCAGCGGGGCGGGAGCGATGTCCGGGAACAGCTGGTCGATGCCAAGGGCCCCCACGATCAGGGCGAGGGAAGTCCGGATCCAGGCCAGGAACGTCGTTTCGTTGGCGAGCGAGAACCGGTAGTCGGGCGTGGATCCGGTCTTCCGCCATGCTGGTTCGCGCATTGGTCGCCTGCTGTCCCGGTCTTGACTTGTGCACCGGCGCCGACATGGGGCCGGGGTAAAATTCTAACTAATGAGCAACGAGCCCGCCATCACCCCAGCACCGGCACCAGCCCCCTCGCACGAATCCCGGATCCACGGATGCCTGCTGGGCGGCGCGCTCGGTGATTCGCTGGGATACGCGGTCGAATTCGACGAGATCTCCACCATCCGCGTGAAGTTCGGCCCGGAAGGGCTGCAGGATTTTTCAGCGCTCGACGGCGGCAGCCACTTCTCCGACGACACGCAGCTCACGCTGTACACCGTGGACGGGCTGCTGGAGGCGCTGGAGTGGGCCAACTCGGGCGTGGGCGCGGACACCAACGCGTGCCTGTGGCTCGCCTACCTGCGCTGGCTCGGCACCCAGGGCGTGCCGGTTCCGGAGGCGGCGCCGTTCCAGCCGCCCCGCTGGATCGATTCCCATGAGGTCCTCAGGCACCGCCGCGCGCCGGGGAACGCCTGCCTGAGCGGACTGGCCACCGGGGAGATGGGAACCTTCTACCGTCCGGTCAACCCGGACTCCAAGGGTTGCGGCACGGTGATGCGCTCAGCGCCGTTCGGCCTGGTCCCCTACATCGAGGCCGGCGCCGTCTATAAGATCAGCGCGGACGCGGCCTCGCTGACCCACGGGCACCCCGCGGCCCGGCAGAGCGCCGGGGTGTTCAGCCTCGTCATCCATGCCCTGACCGCCGGACGCGGCCTGCGCGAAGCAGCACAGTTCGCGCTCGGGGAACTGGACGCAGGCCACCTGCGCAAGGGCGAAGTTCCCGACCCGGACCTCGTGGCGCGGCTTGAGGCGGCGTTGCGCCTCGGCGGCGCGGGAGAACGGCTGGGCCCCGAGGAACTGGTCCGGGAACTCGGCGAAGGCTGGGTGGCCGAGGAGGCTCTCGCCGTCGCACTGTATGCGGTCCTCGCCACGGCGCCGGATCCGGCCGCCGGTCATCGGGCGGCGGCCGCCGGTCATCCCGAGGCCCACTTCCGCGCGGCGATCGCGCTCGCGGTGAACCACAGCGGCGACAGCGATTCCACGGCGTCCATTGCCGGCAACATCCTGGGCACGTTCTACGGTGAGGACTGCCTTCCGGCGCAGTGGCTCGCCGCGCTCGAGGCCCCGGAGGTCATCCGGGGCATGGCGTCGCGGCTGGCGGCCGTCACCGGCGCCTGACCCTGCCCCTGAAGACCCTGCCTCTGCACGCGGCGGCTATCCCGGTGCCGTGGGGGCCGGCTCAGGCGCGGCGGAGTGAAATATTGTTGCAGGCCTCGCACACGTCCTCGGGGATCAGGCCGCGGCGCTGCAGGAAGCCGAAGACGGCGCAGCCAAGGCAGAAGCCGGCGAACGCCTCAAGGGAAGCAGCCACAACCAGGACGGCAAGCAGGATCCAGGCGGCCGGCGCCAGCCCCGCGGCCAGCAGCACGGCGGCCGTCGTCGACAGTGCAGCTCCGATGCCCTGCGCGAAGCGCTTCGGCGGCCCCGGCACCAGCCGGGTCTTCCCCAGCCTCGGCGTCAGCACCTTGACGGACAGCTGGGCCAGCGGCGAGATCCGCGGGCCGAACAGCACACGCAGCCAGAACCCCGCGGCAATGACTGCCAGGCCCCAGCCGAAACCGGTCAGCAGCGTCGCCACGGACAACAGCACCACCAGGGCCGCCGTGACGCGGGCCGCATACTCGTTGACCGGGTTCGGGAACGCGAAGACCGCGCGCCAGCCGCGTCCGTCCTGCGGGGCAGTTGCGGGTGCCGGAGCCGCGGAGGGGGCCGTGCTCAGTTTGCTCATTGTTCAAGGCTAGGAGCAGGGCCGCCCCGGGGGAAATGTTTGTTGCGCCGCATGACCGCGGAACCCCTGCACCGGCCGGGTTCAGGCAATCGCGGCGGAGGCGATGTGGCCGCCCACCATCTGCAGGAATTCGCCCTCGGAAAGGACCTCGATCCGCTGCCCCCGGTCGTGCAGCTCCAGCACGCGCCGGGCCTTGCCGGTGAGCCGGCCGGAGCGCAGGTCGGCGGCCACGAACCCGTCGCCCACCACCAGGACGGTCGTGCGGGCCGTAACCCGGCTCTCCGGCCGGGCGCCGAACTCGGCGGAACGGATCTTCGCCTCGGGCCGGGGCATCACGAGCTCGCCGGTAAACACAACGGTCTGGCCGAACAGCGGATGGCCGGGCTCGGCCAAGGCGTTCGGCAGCGGGTTGGCCCCCTCCTCCGGCCAGCCGGGCTGGTAGGCGCGGACCGGCGTCACGGCGGCTCCTCCCCCGGCGAGTGCGTCCAGGGCTGACTGGCTGGCCTTGGAGAGCGGATCGCGCAACGGGTCAAAGGCCTGCTGGCGGGACACCGCCAGGCCCAGCGACAGGTACAGCTCAGCGATGCTGCCGGCGCCGTTGCGCGCGGCGATGTCAATCAGGATCCCGGCGCAGGCCCGCGCATCCTCGGCGGCGTCGTGATGGTTGACCAGCGGGACACCGGCTTCCTCGGCCGCGTAGGGCAGGGAATTGGACACGAGCGAGTAGCAGCGGCGGGCGAGCATCACCGTGCAGACGTAGTCGTAGGCCGGGCCGGGCAGGCCGGAGACCTCGAGTCCGGAACGGATCACACCGAGGTCGAAGGCGGCATTGTGGGCGGCCAGCACGTCGCCGCCGATGAAGGCGCCGATCTCCGGGAAGAGTTCACCGAAGCGGGGCAGCCCGGCCACCTGCTCGGGCCGGATTCCGTGGATCCGGACGTTGTGGTGGTCGAAGCGGTCGTGGTTTTCCGGCGGCCGCATCAGCCAGGAGGCTTCCTCGACCACAACGCCGCCGCGGACCTTGCTCAGCCCAACAGCGCACGGTGAACCGCGGAAGCCGTTCGCGGTCTCAAAGTCGATCGCCGTAAAGTCCAAACCCACGCTCCAACTTTAGCGCCGGATTCCGGCCCGGCCCGCACAGGCCGCGCCCGCGCCGCGGATTGCACCTTGGTGGCGCCACCGGCCGGGAGCGCCCGACGGCGGCCGTCAAGTACCCTTGACAGGTGAACCTTTTAGCTCTGAGTGACTTCGCCGTGTCCACGATCGGCGGCGCGGGCCCGGTACAGCCGCAGCTGGCCTCATTCCTGCCCGACTGGCTGAACCCCCAGGTCTTCCTGGCCAACCCCGCCCTCGCGCCCTGGGTTGTGCTGCTGGTCTGCGGCATTATCTTCGCCGAGACCGGCCTGCTGATCGGCTTCTTCCTGCCGGGCGACTCGATGCTGTTCACGGCCGGGCTCCTGGTGGCCACCGGAACCATCAAGGTGAACATCTGGCTGCTGGTCATGCTGGTCATCGTCGCGGCGATCATCGGGAACCAGGTCGGCTACCTGATCGGGTCCAAGGCCGGCCCGGCCATCTTCAACAAGCCCAATTCCAAGCTCTTCAAGCGCGAAAACGTCGAAAGTGCCCACGCGTTCTTCGAGAAGCACGGCGGCAAGGCGCTGATCCTGGCCCGTTTTGTGCCGATCATCCGGACCTTTGTCCCCGTGATCGTGGGCGTCGCCCAGATGAGCAAGCGCAAGTTCTTTGTGTTCAACGTCATCGGCGCCGTGCTGTGGGGCGGCGGGGTGACCCTGCTGGGCTACTTCCTCGGCGACACCTTCCCGTGGGTCCGCGAAAACCTGGACATCATCTTCATCGCGATCGTCCTGGTCTCGGTGATCCCGATCGGCATTGAGGTCATCCGCGGCGTCATCGCCAAGCGCCAGGCGGAAAAGTACGGCACGGGCCTCGTCGAGGAGTTCATCGAGGAGCACGAGCCCGAAGAGGAACGCAAGACGCCGTAGCTCCCGTTCCGGGCAGGCAACCCGGCAGGCGCTCCGGAGAAATGGCGCAGAGGATGGCGCCCCACTGTGTGGGGCGCCATCCTTTTTGTGGGTGCCATCCTCTTTAAGGGTTACGGGACAGGGGCTCCGCCCGTCAGATGCGGTCCGGGGGCACTTCGACACGGACACGACGAGGACACCGCACCGAAAGCGCCGGAATCGTGTCCAAAGGCGCCCCGGACGGCGACACCTACCTTCCGGAGAGTGCCTCCACAATCGCCGGGAGCAGCGCCCGGAACGCGTGCCCGCGGTGGCTGATGGCGTTCTTCTCCTCGGGACTGAGCTCGGCGCAGCTGCGGTCCAGCCCGCTGGGCTGCAGCACCGGGTCGTAACCGAAGCCGCCAGCCCCGCGCGGTTCGCGCAGCAGCGTCCCTTCCAGCTGTCCGTACTCCACAACTTCCCGGCCCTCCCCCGGGCCGGAACCTGCGCCGGAACCGGGAACGGCCAGCGCCGCGGCGCAGACAAACGCGGCGCCGCGGTACTCGTCGGGAACGTCGGCCAGCTGGTCCAGCAGCAGCCGCAGGTTGGCGGCGTCATCCCCGTGGCGTCCGGCCCAGCGGGCCGAGAAGATCCCGGGCGCCCCGCCCAGCACATCGACCGCGAGCCCGGAGTCGTCGGCGATCGCCACGAGCCCGGTCGCCTGCGCCACCGCGCGTGCCTTGAGCAGCGAGTTCTCGGCGAAGGTCACACCGGTTTCGGCGACGTCGGGAGCGCCGACGGCGCCCGCATCCACCACCTGGCTGTCGACATCTAGGCCGGGAACCTGCCCGCGCAGCAGCTCACGGAGTTCCCGGAGCTTGCCCTGGTTGTGCGTGGCGAGAACCAGCACGGGCGCGGCGCCGTGCCGTCCCGTTTTTTGCTGTGATGCGTTCGGCTGCGCCGGGTCCGGCCGGGATGCGCCATGCTGTGACGCGCCGCCTGTCACGGGGCTTCAGCCAGGGTGTCGCGCTGGATGGCGGCGAGCTGCTCCGTGCCCATCAGGGCCAGGTCCAGCAGTTTGTTGAGCTCATCACGGTCGAAGGGGGCGCCTTCGGCGGTGCCCTGGACCTCGACGAACTTTCCGGACCCGGTGACGACGACGTTCATGTCGGTCTCGGCGCGGACGTCCTCGACGTACGGCAGGTCCAGCATCGGGATGCCGTCGATAATGCCGACGGAGACGGCGGCGATGGTGTCGATCAGGGGCTGGGCGTTGCGGGCGATCATCTTGTTCTCGCGGGCAAAACGGATGGCCTCGGCAAGCGCCACGTACGCGCCCGTGATGGCGGCGGTGCGGGTGCCGCCGTCGGCCTGCAGGACATCGCAGTCCAGCACGATGGTGATCTCGCCGAGGGCCTTGGTATCGATGATGGAACGCAGCGAGCGGCCGATGAGCCGGGAGATCTCGTGGGTGCGGCCGCCGATCTTGCCCTTGACGGACTCGCGGTCCGAGCGGGTGTTGGTGGCGCGCGGCAGCATGGCGTACTCGGCCGTGACCCAGCCGCGGCCTTCGCCCCGGAGCCAGCGCGGCACGCCCTCGGTCAGGGAGGCCGTGCACAGCACCCGGGTGTTGCCGAACTCGATCAGGGCCGATCCCTCGGCCTGCTTGGACCAGCCGCGGGTGATGCTGATCGGGCGGAGCTGGTCGGGGGTGCGGCCATCGGCGCGGATAACGGGGGCAGTAAGGGCTTCGGAAGTCATGCCCCTAGCTTATCGACCCGCACCGGACCAGCCCGGCACGTCCGGCACGTCCGGCACGTCCGGCCCGTCCGGCCGCACCGGGACCGAAGGGTTCCGCTCAGATCGTGTAGTGCACGCCCGCGACGGCGACGGCCACGTGCTGGCCGAAGACCCCTTTGGCTTCCGCCATGACGGTGGTCGGGGACGTCCAGACCGGGATGTGGGTCAGCAGCAGCCGCCGGGCCCCGGCGGCAACGGCAGCGTCACCGGCGCGTTTGCCGGTCAGGTGCACGTCCTTGATGCCGTCGTCGCGGCCTTCCTCGAAGGCGGCCTCACAGAGGAACAGATCGGCGTCGCGGGCCGCGTCCTCGAGTCCGCTGCAGGAGTCGGTGTCCCCCGAGTAACTGAGCACCCGGGTGACGGGGTTGCCGTCCTTGTCCGGTTCGGTGACCTCCACGCGGAGCGCGTAGGCCTCCTCCACCGGGTGGTTGACGGCGTACGGGGTGACCGTGAACGGGCCCATGGCCACCGGCTTGCGCTCGGACCAGTTGCTGAAGTCGAATTCCTCGTGCATCCCGGGGTCCAGCTCCAGGCCGTAGGCCGTGGCCATCCGGTCCGCTGTGGCGGCCGGCCCCCAGACCGGGATCCTGCCGCGCCCCCAGCCGCCCGGCTTCCAGCGCACCGCGACGTGGAGACCGCACAGGTCCATGCAGTGGTCCGGGTGCAGGTGGGTGAGGAAAATCGCGTCAATGTCCTCCAGGTCCGTGTAGCGCTGGATGGCGCCGAGTGCCCCGCTGCCGAGGTCCAGGACGATCTTCCAGTTCCGTTCGCCGTCGTTGGCGGTCAGCAAATAACACGACGCCGGCGAGCCCGGCCCCGGAAAGGATCCGGTGCAGCCCACGATGGTCAGCTTCACAGGGCGGGTCCTCCAACGAAGTTGGAGATCCGGGGACGGCCCGCGCCGGCCTGCGCGGCGGCGATCATTTCCGGTGTGATCCTGGCCAGGCTGCCCGTGGGGTACTGGGCCGCGACGTGGTCGACGTGCCGGACGCTGAGCACCTCGGGGCCGAGGAAGCGGCGGGCGAGGTGCTCGAACTGTACGGCGTCGCCGGTGGCGATGAAATTGTGCGTCGGGGCGCTGGCGTCGGTGCGTTCCAGCCCGCGGGAGGCCAGCGCCCGGTAGACGTCCTTGGCCGTCTCCTCAGCGCTGGAGACCAGGGTGACGTCCTCCCCCAGCACGAAAGAGATGACGCCGGTAAGCAGCGGATAGTGCGTGCAGCCCAGCACCACGGTGTCCACGCCGGCGGCTTTGAGCGGGGCCAGGTATTCGCGGGCGACGGCGAGCAGCTCCGGCCCGGTGGTGATGCCGGCCTCGACGTAGGACACGAACGCCGGGCAGGCGACGGACGTGATGTGCAGGTCCGGGGCGGCGGCGAACGTGTCCTCGTAGGCGCGGGAGCCGATGGTGGCGGAGGTGCCGATGACGCCGACGCGGCCGCTGCGGGTGGCTGCGACGGCGCGGCGCACGGCCGGCTGGATCACTTCGATGACGGGGATCCCGTAGCGGGCGGTGTAGCGTTCGCGGGCATCGCGGAGCACGGCGGCGGACGCGGAGTTGCACGCTATGGTCAGCAGCTTCACGCCCGAATCCACGAGTTCGTCCATCACGCCCAGGGCGTTGGCCCGGACCTCGGCGATCGGGAGCGGACCGTAGGGGCCGTTGGCGGTGTCCCCGACGTAGAGGATGGATTCGTTGGGCAGCTGGTCGATGATGGACCGGGCCACGGTGAGTCCGCCGACGCCGGAATCAAACACACCGATGGGACGCGACCCCATCCGGCTGGCGGTCTGGCTGCTGGCGGTACTGCTCGCTGGAGAGTCCGCAACAGCTGCCGCTGCCGGATCCTTGCTCGATGCTGAAGTCATGATTATTCGAGGATAGGGCTTAGCCACGGGCGCGGCCATCACATTGTGTCGTCCGACTCATGTCTAATTTGTCACACGCGGCGGCAGCCCCGGCCGCCGCACGGCACCCGGTGCCGCCGTTCAGCCGCGAGTGTCCAGCGACTGCAGCATCGCCTGCACCAGGGATTCCTGCAGCCAGGTGGTGAAGTTGTAGACCAGCGCGAGGTAGCTTTCGACGTCCTCGGCCTGGGACCAGTCCTGCATCAGGTGCACGTGGCCGGCATCCTCGTCGTCGCGGATGTCCAGGCGTTCGGCCAGCACCAGCCGGACGTCGTTGAGCGCCATGGACCAGTGCCGCGCGTCGGCGGGGCTCAGCACCAGTTCATCCTTGTCCAGCCCGAGGGACGCGGCTTTCAACGCGCCGATCTTGCTCTCGCGCAGCGACCGCTCGGTATACCGGCGGAACTCCAGCGAGGCGGCGGCGTCGTTCTTCGAGACGTTCGGGAGCAGCCGGCGCAGGGCACGGTCCGAGGGTTCGCGCGCCTCGCTATCGAGTCCCACGAGCGCGGCGAGCGGATCCTGGTTGGCGCGTTCCTCCGGCTCCAGCATGGACACGACGTCGTCGAAGAGGCTGCGGAGCAGTTCCCGCTCGGCCGGTTCCAGATAGCCGGTGATGCCCTTGATTCCGGACTTGAATGCCTTAGCCACGTTTTCCTTTGCCTTTGCCTGAACCTGAGCCGTCGCCGCCGCCGGTGGCCTTTTCCACCGTGGCCCAGAGACCGTAGCCATGCATCGCGACCGCGTGCTGCTCCACCTGCTCCTTGCTGCCGTGCGCCACGATGGAGCGTCCCTTCTTGTGGACCTCCAGCATGAGCTTGTTCGCTTTGGCCTCCGAATAACCGAAGTAGCTGCGGAACACGTAGGCCACGTAGCTCATGAGGTTCACCGGATCATTCCAGATCACGAGGTTCCAAGGGATATCCGGGGCGGTCAGGACATCGGTCGACGTCACTGTTCCGGTCTGGGTGCTCTCCTGGGTGTCAGGGCCGAGCGCAACGCTGAGGGTCATCTGTCCATTCTATGGGGATGCGCACTAGAGTGAATTTGTGAGTACCTCAGCTGGCTGGGAGCGTCCCCGCACGTCCCTGTACACCGACCATTACGAGCTGACCATGCTGCAGGCCGCGCTGCATTCCGGCGCCGCCCACCGCAAGTCAGTGTTCGAGGCCTTTACCCGGCGCCTGCCGGACGGGCGCCGCTACGGCATTGTGGGCGGCACCGGCCGGCTGCTCGAGGGCATCGCGGACTTCCGCTTCGGCGACACCGAAATCGACTTCCTGCGCCGGACCAAGGTGGTCAACGAGGAGACCTTGGACTATCTGGCCGGGTTTTCCTTCTCCGGCGACATCTGGGGCTACGCGGAGGGCGAAGCGTACTTCCCCAACTCCCCCATCCTCATCGTCGAATCCACCTTCGCCGAGGCCTGCATCCTCGAGACGTACATCCTCTCGATCCTCAACCATGACAGCGCCATCGCCTCCGCGGCCTCGCGCATGATCACCGCGGCCGGCAGCCGGCCCTGCGTGGAGATGGGATCGCGCCGCACCCAGGAGGAATCCGCCGTCTCGGCCGCCCGGGCAGCGATCATCGCCGGCTTCGACAGCACCTCAAACCTTGAGGCGGGGCTGCGCTACGGGCTGAAGACGGTCGGCACGGCCGCGCATTCCTTCACCCTCCTGCACGACACGGAACGCGAGGCGTTCGAGGCGCAGATCGCCTCGATGGGCGCCGGAACCGCGCTGCTGGTGGACACCTACGACGTCGAGGCGGCGGTGCGCACCGCCGTCGAACTGGGCGGCGACAAACTCGGTGCGGTTCGTCTGGACTCCGGCGACCTCGTGGCCCAGGCGCAGTGGGTCCGCCGGCTCCTCGACGAGCTGGGCAACGAGCGGACCCGCATCATCGTCACCTCCGACCTGGACGAGTTCGCCATCGCCGCCCTGCAGTCCGCACCGGTGGACTCCTACGGCGTTGGGACTTCACTCGTGACCGGCTCCGGCGCGCCGACGGCCAGCATGGTCTACAAGCTGGTCAGCCGCACGGACGACGACGGCGATTTCGTTTCCGTCGCCAAGGCCGCCAAGAACAAGACCAGCAAGGGCGGACGCAAGTACGCGCTGCGCAAGCTCAACGAGCGCGGCACGGCCACCCAGGAGATCGTCGGAATCGGCCGCCGCCCCGAGGACGACGGCAACGACCGGCCGCTGCTTCACCAGTTCGTCAAGAACGGCGAACTGGTGCCCGGCTGGACCGGCGCGGAGGGCGTGCTGCGTGCCCGCAAGCGCCACGCGGACACCATGAAAGAGCTTCCCGCTGTCGTGAACCGGCTGCAGCGCGGCGAAGCAGCCATCCCCACCATCTACGAGGAGAACTGATGTCCCGCGCCCTGATCATCGTCGACGTCCAGAACGATTTCTGCGAAGGGGGCTCCCTGGCCGTCGCAGGCGGGGCTGAGCTGGCCGGCGCCATCAGCGAATACGTCGACGCCCACCACGGACAGTTTGACCACATCGTCGCGACCCAGGACTGGCATGTCGATCCGGGCGCGCACTTCTCGGAGGACCCGGACTTCATCGACAGCTGGCCGAAGCATTGCGTGGCCGGAACCCGAGGTGCCGAGCTCCACCCGGACCTCGACACGGAATACATCCAGGCCTACTTCCGAAAGGGCCAGTTCACCGCGGCGTACTCGGGCTTTGAAGGACTTCTCGCGCCGGACGACGCCGTGCCCACCGGGGACCGGAAGCCCGGCGCCATGCCCGTATCCGGCGGCGGCTTCGAGGCAGGGACCCCCGCCGGCGCTGACTTCGGCGCGGGTGAGGATGCGATCGGGCTCGACGACTGGCTGCAGAGCCACGATGTCGAGGACGTGGTGGTCGTCGGGATCGCCACCGACCATTGCGTCAAGGCGACCGCCCTGGACGGGGTGCAGGCCGGGTACTCCGTGACCGTGCTGCGCGATCTGACTGTGGGGGTTGCCGAGGATCTTGACGACGCAGTCGCCGAGATGGAACTCGGCGGGGTCGACATCGCCTGAGCAGCTGCGGCTTCCCGGCAGCTTCCTGGGCTGCGGCTTCCCGGAGGCGTCTGTCCCGGAGGCGTCTGTCCCGGCTGCCTCTTCCCCGGGTGCGCCGGGACGGCCTGCGCGATTGCGGCGACATCCGGCCGCACCGCTGACCGGAAAACGGTGCCCCCGCAGTAGACTCGAAATCCTGGCCATTATCGTCTGACCCGTACGAACCCCGGAGTACATCATGAAAAAGACCCTGACCGTCCTGATCGCTGCCGGGGCCCTGCTCGGCGCCGCCGGCTGCGCGGCCCCGCAAGACACCACCGCGGAGACCTGCGCCCGGGTCCAGACTGTCGGCGCGGGACCCACGTCGAACGCGGACAAAGCCGGCATGATCCGCCTCGCCAACCGGCTCAGGCCCGTTGAGGCCACCGCGTCCGCGGAACTGAAGACCCCGCTGCAGTCCATCATCGAATTCCTGGACGAGTCGGCGAAGGAAACGCCGGACACCGGCAAGCTGCAGGAGATGCAGGGCAAGTACACCTCTGCGGGCCAGGCCCTCACCCAGGCCTGCGGCGGCGGCCAGTAACAGCGGTCCGCGGCTGCGAAAGCCGCAAACCTGCTACTGCAGAACTTACAAAAGAGGGACCGGGTGATCCCGGTCCCTTTTTTGTGCCGTTGGCATTTGGCCCGGTGGATTTTGTGCCCTGGCTCCTATGCCGGCGGCGGCTACTTCCGGCCGATGAACCAGTCCTGGAGCTTCCGCAGCCGGGTCTGCAGCTGCTCCTCGTTGGCCTGGGCCACGGCCGGACCACCGCAGACCGTCCTGAGCTTGGTGTGGATGACGCCGTGTGGCGTGCCAGTCCGCGCGGACCAGGCCGCGACATTCTTGGCCAGTTCGGTGCGCAGGTCCATCAGCATCCGGTGATCCGGCAGTGCCGGTACGGCAGCAGCGGCCGCAGCCGCGCCCTGCGGGGCGCGCGCGTTCTTGCGGTTGAGCTGCTCATGCTGGCGCTGGCGCAGCAGCGTGCCGACCTGTTCGGCGTCGAGCAGGCCGGGAATTCCGAGGAAGTCGAGCTCGTCCTCCGAGCCGACCTCGCCGCCGGTGCCGAACTCGCCGCCGTCGAACAGCACGCGGTCAAAGGAGGCCTGCGAATCCAGGGCCTCGAACTTGCCCTTTGTCAGCGAATCGGAGGCCTTCTCCTCGCGGTTCGCCTCGTCCATGAGCGAGTCTTCCGGGTTGAAGAGGCCGTCGCCGTCCTCCTTCTCGGGGCGGTCCAGGGCATGGTCGCGCTCTGCCTCCATGGAGTTGGCCAGCGCCATCAGCTGCGGCACGGAGGGCAGGAAGACCGACGCCGTCTCGCCGCGTTTCCGGGCGCGCACGAAGCGGCCGACGGCCTGGGCGAAGAACAGCGGGGTGGCGGTGGAGGTTGCGTACACCCCAACGGAGAGCCGTGGAACGTCCACGCCCTCGGAGACCATCCGCACGGCCACCATCCAGCGCTTCTCGCTGGCGGTGAACTCCTCGATCTTGCTGGAGGCCTTGGCATCATCGGAGAGGATCACTGTGGGCGACTCGCCGGTGATCCTCTTCAGCTGGCCGGCGTAGGCGCGCGCGTCCTCGTGGTCGGTCGCAATGACAAGCCCGCCGGCGTCGGGAACTGTCCGGCGCACCTCGCTGAGGCGTTTGTCGGCCCCGGCAAGGACCGCCGGGATCCACGCCCCGGTGGGGTTCAGCGCGGTCCGCCAGGCGTGGGAGGTGACGTTCTTGGTGACCGCCGATTCGCCGAGCGAGGCCGCCATCTCCTCGCCGGCGCTCGTGCGCCAGCGCATCTGGCCGGAGTAGGCCATGAACATCACCGGACGGACCACGTGGTCCCGCAGCGCCTTGCCGTAGCCATAGGTATAGTCCGCCTTCGAACGCCGGATGCCGTCCCGGTCCTCGGCGTATTCCACGAACGGGATCGGCGAGGTGTCGGAACGGAACGGAGTACCCGTCAGCGAGAGCCGGCGTGCCGCGGGCTCGAAGGCTTCGCGGAGTCCGTCGCCCCATGACAGCGCCTCGCCGCCGTGGTGGATTTCATCGAGGATGACGAGGGTGCGGGCCGCCTCGGTCTTGGCCCGGTGCAGCATCGGCTTGCTTGCCACCTGCGCGTAGGTGACCGCGACGCCGATGAAACCGCGGCCGTGCTGGCCGTCGGCGTTCTTGAAGTTCGGATCGATGGCGATCCCCACCTTGGCGGCGGCGTCGGCCCACTGACGCTTCAGGTGGTCGGTGGGCGCCACGATGGTGACGCGGTTGACGACGTTGGCCTCGATCAGCATGGACGCCACCCGCAGCGCGAAGGTGGTCTTGCCGGCGCCCGGCGTGGCGACCGCCAGGAAGTCCCTGGGATGGGTGCTGAAGTAGCTGTCGAGGGCCTCCTGCTGCCAGGCACGGAGCTTCGGTGCGGTGCCCCAGGCGGCCCGCTCGGGATACGCGGGCGGGAGGACGGGTCCGCCAAAGAGTGTCTCTGTCATTTAGGTGCCCTCCATTCCGCGTACTGCTGGCGCTGCCGGAGAAACCCAAATAAGCACAAAAACACCAATCTTTTTCGGATGAACCGTAAGCAACCACCGGCCGGCATGGGCCGGCATCATTCACCGGGGGGAACAGGCCCTCCGGCGCAGGGTGGAACGGAGAGGCGGAACGGAGGTGCGGAACGCAAAGGGGCCGCACGCAGGGGCCCGGAGCCTCGCGGCCCGCGGGGACCAGCTACTTGTCGCCGGAACCGCTGCCGCCGTCTTTGCCCGGGCGCAGGCCCTCATAGACCTCTTTGCATTCGGGGCAGACAGGGAACTTCTTCGGATCGCGGCCCGGCGTCCAGACCTTGCCGCACAGGGCGATGACGGGTTCGCCGGACAGCGCGGATTCCATGATCTTTTCCTTGCGCACGTAGTGCGAGAAGCGTTCCCGGTCACCGGGTTCCACTTCCTGGCGCAGTTCCTCGCGCTCGATTGTGGCCGTCGACGTCCCGGCTCCGGAGAGCTCGCGCATCGGGTCGTTTTCGAGGGGATCGGTCATGCTGTTCATGAGACCCATCTTAGCCGCTGGATCGGACGCAATGGCTACGCGGCCGGGACGGGACCGCTGGGACGGGCTGCTACAGCCCCTGCCACGACGGCTTGTTCTCATAGCTGTGGCGGTAGTAGTCGGCGAGCCGCAGCGAGGACGCCGCGGCCTCGTCAACCAGGATCGTGGCGTGCGGATGCAGCTGCAGGACGGAGGCGGCGCAGATGGCGGCGACGGGCCCTTCCACGAGGTCGCGGACCGCCTGGGCCTTCTGCGCGCCGGCCGCGATGAGAATCACATGCCGGGCCTCCAGGATGGTTCCCAGGCCCTGGGTAAGGACGTGGTGCGGGACGTGGGACAGGCTGCCGAAGAACCGTGCATTGTCCCGGCGTGTCTGCTCGATCAGGGTCTTGACCCGGGTCCGTGAGGCAAGGGATGAACCGGGCTCATTGAACCCGATGTGGCCGTCGGTGCCCACCCCCAGCAGTTGCAGGTCCACTCCCCCCGCCCCGCGGATGGCATCCTCGAAGGTACGGCAGGCTGCCGGGATGTCGGCGGCCTGGCCGTCAGGCCCGTGGACGTTCGCCGGGTCGATGTTGACCCGTTCGGTGAATTCGCGCCTGATCACTTCACGATAGGACTCGGGGTGGCCGGCCGGCAGACCCACGTACTCGTCAAGGGCGAAGGCACGGACCCGGCTGAAATCCAAGCCGTCCCGTTCGTGCCGCAGCGCCAGTTCGTTGTAGACCGGCAACGGCGACGAACCGGTCGCCAGGCCCAGGACGGCGTCGGGCTTGCGCCGGAGCAGTGACTCGATCGCGTCCGCCGCGAGGGCGGCGATCAGCTTGGTGCCGGACAGAATGACGACTTCCATGGCCTGCCTTTGCGCTTGCCTTGCCCCGTTGCGGTTATGCCGTAGTGGCAGGTTATCGCAGTCCCGGCCCCGGCGCGCGCGTCTGCGGTTGACGGCCAGCCCGGCCAGCAGGGCACGGCAGCGCCGCGGCGCCCCAGCACGACCCCCATCTGGGCCAGTCCGGCGTCCGCCCGGCCCAGGGCGGCGAGCAACCCTGAATCTCGCTAGAAGGAGTGGCGGGGAACGGCACGTTCGTACTGCGGCGGCCAGGCCAGCTCATGGCCCAGCTCGAACGCGGCCCGCAGCCACCAGTGCGGATCGCGCAACGCGGCACGGGCGATGAAGACGCCGTCGGCCTGGCCGGTGGCCACGGCATGCTCGGCCTGGCCGGCGGACGTCAGCAGACCCACGGTACCGGTCCTGACGCCGGTTTCGCGCCGGATCCGCGCGGCAAACCCGGTCTGGTAGCCCGGACCGACCGGGATTTGCTGGTAGGCCACAGCTCCGCCGCTGGAGACGTCCACAAGGTCCACGCCGTGTTCCGACGCCGCCTTGGCCATCCGCACCGAAGCCTCCACATCGATGCCCCCTTCGGCCCAGTCAGAGGCAGAGATCCGCAGCAGCAGCGGCATGGAGTCGGGGATGACGTTCCGCACGGCGTCGACCACCGCGAGGGTCAGCCGGTTCCGGCCGGCCTCGTCGCCGCCCCAGCGGTCGGTGCGGTCGTTGACGAGCGGACTCTGGAACTGGTGCAGGAGGTAGCCGTGGGCGCCATGGATTTCGATCGTGTCGAACCCGGCGCCGACGGCCCGGGCGGCGGCGGCGGCGAAATCGGCGATCACACCCTCGATCCCCTCCTCCGTCATCGCCGAGGGCGCCTCGTACCCGTCAAAAGCTGAGGTGCCGGGACCCAGGGTGGGCCAGCCGCCGTCGGCGGCTGCCACTGTGCCCGTCTTGCCGGAGAACGGCCAGTAGGAGGACGCCTTCCGGCCGGCGTGCGCCAGCTGGGCGCCAATCTTGGTCTCTGCCGCGCCGTGCCGGTGCACGAAGGATGTGATCCGTTCCCACGCCGCCGCCTGCTCGTCGTTGTAGAGTCCGGCGTCCCGGGGGCTGATCCGTCCTGCGGCGTTCACGGCGGCCGCCTCGGTGAGGATCAGGGCTGCGCCGCCGGTGGCGAAGGAACCCAGATGCATCAGATGCCAGTCATTAGGAACCCCCTCTCCGGTCTCCGGCTCACAGCTGTACTGGCACATCGGGGAGACCCAGCCGCGGTGTTGCAGGTGCAGGGAGCGCAGTTCGAGCGGCGTGAAGAGCGCCGAACCCATCAGAAGAGCACCCGGGCCAGGTTCTGGCGCGCTTTCGCGACGCGGTCGTCGGCTGTGCCCACGACGTCGAACAGCTCCAGCAGCCTGACCCGGGCGGTTTCCCGCTCCGGCCCGAAGTTCCTGCCGATGAACGCGACGATCCGGCCGAGTCCGTCCTCGACGTGCCCGCCGGCGACATCGAGGTCGGCCACACCGAGCTGGGCTTCCAGGCTGTCCGGCTCAGTGGCGGCTTTTTGGCGCAGCGCTTCGCTGTCCGCGGCCGACAGCAGCTGGAGCCGGCCCATCAGCTCCACCTGGGCGAGTCCGGCCTTGGCGTCGGCATCTGCGGGCATCTCCAGGAGGGCCTGCCGGTAGGCGTCCGCGGCAGCGGCGTAGTCGCCGGCTTCGATCGCGTCGAACGCCTTCTGGTGCAGGGGCGGCAACGGCGGGGCCTCGGCCTCGGCGGCGCCTGGTCCGCCCGCGCCGATCCGTCCGCTCACGCCGTTGGCCGCGGCGACCTTGAGCAGTTCATCCAGCAGGCTGCGGACCTGCGGTTCCTCGGCGCCGCCCTGGAAGAGGGGCACCGGCTGGCCTTTCACGAGGGCCACTGCGGTGGGGACGGCCTGCACCTGGAACGCCTGGGCCAGCTGCGGGAACACCTCGACGTCGGCGGCACCGAGGACCAGCTGGCCCTCGTAGCTGTCCACGATGCGCTCGAGGACGTCAACCAGTTCGGCGGAGCCCGGCGAGTACGCCGCCCACAGGGCAACGACTACGGGCACCTGCGCCGACAGCTCAACGAGTTCCTGGAAATTGGCTTCGGTGATGTCCACCCGAAGCGGTCGGCCAGGGTGCTCCGCACCGCCGTTGCCCGCGCCGGGCCCACCGGGGATGCCGGGCGCGCCGCTCGGGCCGGTGCCGGCCGGTGGCGCCGCGGGACGCTGTTTGAGCGAGGACAGGTCGACGGCGCCCCGCAGGTTGAGCGGGTTGGCGGCAGCTGGCGGGACGGGGCGGGAAGCTGGCGAAGTCATGGTTCCACTCTAGCCACATCAGCCCGGGCAGGTGCCACGGGCGGGCCCCCGGCAACAGAAAAGACCCGGCCTTACGGCCGGGTCCCTCCTGTCCGTGCTGCTGCTGTCGGCGCTGCCTGTGCCAGCGGCGCCTGCGCGGGTGCCGCTTCTGGCCGGCCTACTTGAAGTTGGCCCCCACGAGGCCGCGGGTGGCGGCGACGAGTTTCATTGGATCCTGGGATCCGGCCGGCGGGATGTAGACGGCCACGGACTCGGCGAAGTTCAGCACCATGCCGGTGCTGGTCTCCTTGCCGCCGGCCAGGGCCGCCGCGTCGTCACCGATCGTCAGCTTGTCGCCGGCGGCCTTGGGGGTGCCGTCGAACGCGAAGTCCAGGCGGCCCAGGGCCAGTGCCCCGCCGTCGGCAGTCCGGAACACTGTGACGCTCTCCGGGACGATCTTGTGGGTAAAGGAGAAGGTGCCATTGACACCTGAGTTCACCACGTCGGTCTGGTAGGCCAGCGTGTCAGCGATGTACGGCGAGGACTCACCCTCGGCGACCTTGTTCTTGTAGGCGGAGTCAGCCGAGTTCAGCCGGTCGCCCAGCGCGCCCAGCGCTTCCTCGCCGCTGTTGAGGAGACCCGATTTATCCGAGCCTCCCAGGGTCTCGGTGCCGCCGCGTGCGATCCCCGGGAAGGTCGTTCCCGGCTGCAGCGGCGTGGTGAGGACCAGCTTGTAGTTCTCCCGCGGGGAGGCCTGGGTCAGGGTGAGCAGCTGCGGAACCACATTGCCTTCGCCCTGGGTGACCGCCATGACCGTGCGCGGCCAGCTGCGTTTGTCGGTCACCACGGTGGTAAGGAGCTTCGTGGCGCGGACCGGCATCCGGGCCTCATAGGAGCCGACCTGGGAGCGGATCTTGTAGTTCTGCGTGCGGACCTCAAGTTCGGGGCCGGCCACACGCGGTTCAAGCTTGCTGGCGTCCTTGGCGGCATCACCGGCGTCGACGGCACTGGCAACCTGCTCAAGGATGCGGCGGAACTGGGCATCGACCAGCACCGGTGAGTCCGGCGCCTGCCCCGCGGCGGCGGAGGAGGTGCCCGGCGACGGGGCGGGCGTCTGGCTGGCCTGGGCCGCCACACCGGTCCCGGCGACGGCCGTGGCTGTCAGCATGGCCACGACGAGGCCGGGGCGCCGCAGGCGCGGGGCGGCGGTTGCGGCTTTGGCCGGGAGCTTTCCGGAGTCCTTGGTCGGGACGCCCTTGGGGGTGCCGCCGGTCGCATCAGGGGCTTTGGGGCCACCGGCGGCCGGGTCCCCGGCGGGCACCGTTGGGGTCGCTCCGGCAGAGCTCCCGCTGCCGGTCCCGGCACGGGGGCCGGACTTGGGCTTGAGCACCAGCAGGGCGGCGCCGGCCAGCACCAGCAGGCCGCCGAGGACTATAAACGGAATGGCCCACGGGGTGGAGGTGTCATTCGGGAAGGTCATGGTGATGGAGCTGGGGGCCGGCTTGGTGCCGTCCGTGGCGAGCAGCAGGGCCCAGTCGCCGTCGGCCGGCGGGGTCCAGTTGTACTTCAGCTCGCCGCTGGCGTTCTCCGTGGTGACCCACAGGTCGGAGCCGGCCGGCGAGGGAGCGGTCGGTGCCCCGTCGGCATGCGTCACCTGCAGCGCCTTGCCGTCCTCGGAGACGCCGGAGACGGTGTTGTGGGCGGTCGTGCCGACCCAGGCGTCGACGTCGTCCGGGCGGCCGGCGGCCAGCAGGAAGCTGCCCTCGCCCTTGACATTGATCGTCACCGTGCCCTCGTGCAGGGTGCGCAGCTTCTCGTCGAAAACGGTCAGGGGCGCGGCGGTGGCGCCGGCTGGTACGGTGGCGGTCACGGACTCGGCCGGAGCCCAGAATGTCTTCTGGCCGATCCCTGCCAGCAGTGTCAGGAGGCCCAGCAGCACTAGTGCAACTGCAGTCTTGAAACGCAAAATATTACCTATCATCAGCGGACACGTAACTTCAATAGTAACCATTTTGTTACCACGGAGTCAGATCGGGCTGTTTGTCAATCCCTCCCTCGCCGCCCCCGGCCGCTGCTTCGCCGCGCCATAACAAGGCTGCTGATAGTGTTTGCGGTGATCATCACACCCGGGCCGCGACAGCGGCGTCGCAGGGAATATTCAGAGGACAAAGGGCTTTCAACGCAGTGACTGGACACACGGATTCGTCCCCCTCAGGACCGGAAGAAAGCCAGGAATCCGGCAGCACGGCGGGTGGTCCGCAGGAGCAGTTTCCCCCCCGCCGGACGGCCCTGGCCGGGATGCTGAACTCGATGGCCCACCGCTTGCGCCAGCCCCTTCCCGGGGCCCAGCCGCGGCTCCGCTTCGAGATGCCCCCGGAGCAGGAAGCCGACGAAACGACGCCGGAGAGCGAGACCAGCGCCCGCTTCGGCCACCCCGGCCCGCGCATGTCCTCACAGCACCCCCTCTACGTCGGGTTCATGGGGACAGTCGGCGTCGGCGTGGCCCTGCTCGTCTACTGGATCGGTTCCAACACCACGCAGCTGCTGCTCTGGATCGTGGCGGCACTCTTCATCGCCCTGGGCCTGGACCCTGTGGTGCGCTGGCTGGAGGGGAAAAAGTTCCCCCGCGCGGCGGGCATTGTGGCCGCTGTTGCCACCCTGGGACTGGCCATTGCCGCCTTCTTTGCCACACTGATCCCCACGATTGTCCAGCAGGTCACCCAGATCGTCGAGGAGGCGCCGCGCTGGGTCACGGACTTCATCAACTCCGACTTCTTCCGCAGCATCGACAACCAGTACGGGGTGCGTGAACGCATCACCCAGGAGCTGGAGAAGTTCGTCAACAACCCGGAGGCCATGGGTGGCATCTTCGGCGGCGTCGTCGGCTTCGGCTCCACCGTGGCGAACGGCCTGTTCGGCGCCCTGATCGTGCTGGTGCTGAGCCTCTACTTCCTCGCGGCCCTGCCTGCCATGAAGAAATGGGGCTACCGGCTTGCCCCGCGGTCCCGCCGGGCCCGGGTCGCGGCGCTGTCCGAGGAAATCACCGGATCGGTGGGAAACTACGTGATCGGCCAGGCCGTCGTCGCGCTCGTGAACGCAACCTTCGCGTTCATCGTGATGTCGATCGTCGGCGTTCCGTTCGCCGTGCTGCTGGCGTTTGTCGTGGCCCTGCTCGCCTTCATCCCCCTCGTCGGCGGGCTGATCGCCGGCGTGATTGTCACACTGATCGCCCTCACGGCAGGCTGGCAGACTGCTGTGGTCTACGCCATCTGCTACTTCGCGTACCTGCAGTTCGAGGCCTACTTCATCTCCCCGCGCATCATGCAGAAAGCCGTTGCGGTGCCGGGCGCCGTCGCCGTCATCTCGGTGATCGCCGGCGGCAGCCTGCTGGGCGTGCTGGGCGCACTGATCGCGATCCCCACCGCGGCCGCGATCATGCTCCTGATCAAGGAAATCTTCATCGTCCGCCAGGACAAGCACTAACCAGGACGAGCACTAAAAGTTTTCCGCGACGAAAAAGGGACAGCCGCTGCGTGGATCCACGCAGTGGCTGTCCCTTTCCCCAGCGGAAAGGCAGGCGGAGCTCAGGCCTGGGCCGTGGCCACCGGGCCGTTCCACTCCTGCGCCAGTTCGGTGCCGGCAGATCCGCCGGATCCGCCCGGCAGCACCTCGCCGACAATCTCGTTGAGCACCCGGCCGGCGTACTTCTCCCCCACCCACAGGTGCCTCGCACCGTCCACGCCCACGACGCGGGCCTGCGGCACCACCGCAAAGCGCTCCATGGCCTCGGCCGGCTGGAGGTAGTCGTCCAGCTCGGGGACCAGGACCTTGAGCGGTTTGCCGGAGGCGGCCCATTCCTTGAGGTGCACGTCCGTGGCGCGGTGCAGCGGGGGCGAGAGCAGGATGGCGCCCTCCACCTCGGAGGCCACCGGTTCCGACGCCCCGTACATCAGCGCGAGTTCGGTGCCGAAGGACCAGCCCACCAGCCAGCGGTTCGGCAGGCCGCGGTCGACGGCGAACTGCACGGCCGCTTCGACGTCGAGGCGTTCGCCGATCCCCTCTTCGAACGCCCCCTCGGAAGTTCCCCGCGGCGATCCCGTGCCGCGCGTGTTGAACCGGAGCACGGCGATGCCGGCCAGGGCGGGCAGCCGGTAGGAGGCTTTGCGGTAGACGTGCGAGTCCATGAAACCGCCGTGGGTCGGCAGCGGATGGAGGGTGATCAGGGTGGCCTTCACCTCGCCGGACTCCGGGAGTGCCAGCTCGCCTACAAGCCGGTGGCCGTCGCTCGTGCGGAGCACGACGTTCTCCCGGCGGGCCGGGAGAACGGTGGAGGCGCGGATCACGGTCGGTGCGGAAGGCTGGCTGAAGACGTACGACGCCGGGTCAAAACTCATGCGTCCAGCTTAGCGAAAGCCGCCGGCGGGTCAGTCAGCGGTACCGGTAGCTGCGAGAGCTCCAGCAGTTGGTATGCCAGTGCCGCCGCTCCGCCAGCCCGGCGGCCGCCCCGAAAAGGTGGTCCTCGGACCACACCACGAGGTGTGCCACACCGGGCTGCACCGCCGTCGAACAGCCCGGACAGATGTAGGTCTTTTCGGCCCGGCTCGCGGTGATCGGCCGGACCGACCATTCCCCGTCCGGTGCGCTCTCCCGGCGGGCAAAGCCGGAGCGCGCGCGCTCAAGGTCCAGTTCCGGCACCGGGCCGCCCTTGGCTCCGGGCTTCTGTACTTTGCCGGGCCCGGGCCGTCCGGGGACGGCGCGGCGGGGGCGGTTGGAACGGGGCATGGTTCCATTCTGCCCCAGTCCGGGTGCCTGTTCTCCCCGCAGACGGTAGTGTTGACCGGGTGCGTTTAGTCATAGCCCGTTGCTCCGTTGATTATGTCGGACGGCTCAAAGCCCATCTCCCGCTGGCCACCCGGCTCCTGCTGGTCAAGGCCGACGGTTCCGTTTTGGTCCATTCGGACGGCGGCTCCTACAAGCCGCTGAACTGGATGAGCCCCCCGGCGTCCCTGCGGGTCTCCACCCCGGACGAGGTCGATGTTGAAACGGGCGTGGTCGAGCAGTGGACCGTCCAGTCCGCCAAGACCGACGACCGGCTGATCATCAACATCCATGAGCAGATCCATGACACGTCCCATGAGCTCGGCCAGGACCCCGGGCTGATCAAGGACGGCGTCGAGGCGGACCTGCAGCGGCTGCTGGCTGACCAGATCGAGCTTCTCGGCACCGGGTTCTCCCTCATCCGCCGCGAGTACTTCACGGCCATTGGCCCGGTCGACATCCTGGCCAGGGACGCCAAGGGCGGCACCGTGGCCATCGAGCTTAAGCGGCGCGGGGACATCGACGGCGTGGAGCAGCTCACGCGCTACCTCGAACTGCTCAACCGCGACCCCCTGCTGGCCCCGGTCCGCGGGATTTTCGCCGCCCAGCAGATCAAGCCCCAGGCCAAGGTGCTGGCGAACGACCGCGGCATCGACTGCGTCACCCTCGACTATGACGCCATGCGCGGCGTCGACGACGTCGAATCGCGGCTCTTCTAAGAGTCACCACGATTCCACCGTGGCGGTCCCCCCGGGACCGGGGCCGGTTGCCACATGGTTTCCGGCATGGCGTTCCCGGAGCCGGGACGGCCATTTACCGGGATCAGTGATTTAGCCACGCTCCATTGTTCCGTCAGAGCACGAATTCCGGCAGGGAATGCCCTGCCGCACTTTTCGGTCCGGCCGGCGACGGGCGCGGAACTTTCGACAACACCATTACGAAACGTGGCGCCGGTAATCCGCTTTGAAATCGTTCATCGATTCTTTGTACAAAATTTATGGAATTCTGCCCCGCGGCCGTTGACCTGAGGCAACTGGCATGAAATTCTTAGACCAGTCTTTGTGTAGGTGTTTTTTCATGCTCGCAAGACATGTTGCGAGCGTGAAGCTCCTGCCGCCGAAGCCCGGTAATTCCGGACCCACAGCCAAGGTTCTTCTCGCGGAGTGACCAAGTCCGGTACGAAGTGTGCCGGACTTAACCCAGATCCATAATGAGGAGAAATACATGGCACAGGGAACTGTCAAGTGGTTCAACGCTGAAAAGGGCTTCGGCTTCATCACCCCGGATGACTCCGACGGCGATGTCTTCGTTCACTACTCGGAGATCCAGACCGGTGGCTTCAAGACCCTCGACGAGAACGCCCGCGTTCAGTTCGAAATCGGCCAGGGCGCCAAGGGCCCCCAGGCTACCGGCGTGACGCTGGTCTAGCACCCCGCAGCGGATCTGCCTGCGGCAGTCCCCGCGCAAAGATGGTCCCCGGCATCCGTGCCGGGGACCATCTTTTTGCCCTCGTACGCCCGTGGTACCGGATCAGCGCACCAGTGTCCGGAGCAGCCGCGCACTTTGCCGCACCGACAGGCCCGGGAGATAGGCCTGGCTGAGCGCCCTGCCCATGGCGGGCAGCTGCAGCGGGTCCTGGTAATAGAGATACAGGGTCCGGTACTCGGGCTTGAAGCGGGACTTGAAGGTGGCGAGTGAGCGGAAACCGTAGACAGGCTCCAGCGCCTTGCCGACGACGTCCAGGATCCCTGCCAGAGCCTCGGATCCGGCCTCATCCCCGGCGCCTGCGGCCTGCGCGGTGTCTTTCGCCAGCGGCGATCCGGACAGGGAGATGACCTCCACGGAGGTCCGCAGCTCCTTCACGGCAGAGGCGATCAGGAATTCCATCACCCCCGGGAAGGAATCACCGCGCCTGCGCATAACATCCAGCGTCCAGCTCACGAGGCGCCCGTCCGCATACACCGGCAGCCAGCTGGTGACGCCCTGCACCTGCCCCTCGGCGTCCACCGCAAGGCAGCAGAGCACCTCCTCGTCCTGCAGTTCGTCGATGCCGCCGAGGGTGAAGCCCATTTCCGGAACGGATTTCTGGGCGGCCCATTCCTCCGAGACCTCGATCAGCTGGGCGCGCAGCGCGGGCGCGAAGTCGGCGTAGCGTCCCCACACCGCGTGCACCCCGGTCTTCTCGGCCCGGTTCAGGGCGGTGCGGACGTTCTGCCAGTCCTTGCCCTTGAACTCCAGTGAGCGCACAGCCAGCCGGGTTTCCTGGGCTACGGCGACCCGCCGGAAGCCGCGGCGCTCCAGCATTGGCCACAGCTCGTCGGTGCAGGAGTAGAAGCTCGGAATGAGGGCATGTTCGGCGCAGTACTGGATGAAGCCGGCTGCGGTCTCCTCGCGGAACGCCGCCGGGCCGAAGGGTCCGGCCAGCGTCAGCGCGACATTGCCGTGCTGCTGGTAGGCCACCCCGCCGTGGCCATCGGGGGCGAACCAGTACTTGTTGGGCTCCCACAGCGCCATCCAGGACAGGGAGTCGCCGCCCTGGCGGATCAGGCCGCGGGCCACCTCGCGGTCCTCGGCTCCGGCGTCGGTGCGGTGCAGCCGGCGTTGCAGGACCAGCCAGACGGCGGCCAGGGCAACCGACCAGAAGATAATCCCGGAGGTGGCGAAAAGGAAGGCCTCGACCGCGTTGCGGCCCTGGAAGATGCGGCTGTAGATACCTGGGATGGGGAGCGGCAGGTACTGGCGGGAGAGTTCGGCAGCCAGGCCCAGCAGCCCGCCGTCGCGGTCCATGCCGCCGGCGGCGAACCAGACTCCGGTGTAGCACGAGGCCAGCACGAGCCAGGTGCCGCCGACGGCGGCGGCGAGGGCCCGGCGGGCCCGGGGACTCGTTTCGACCCGGAACTGCCGGTGGTTGGCCGCGAGCAGCACCACCAGCACGAGCGGAACCACCACGAGGGGCAGCACGTGGACGAAACCTGATCCCATCACCCCGGTACGGGGCCGGTTGGGGTACTGCGGAATCCTGGCGATCAGGGACAGGTAGACGGCGGCCATGGCCGTCACGGCGAGCTGGAGCGTGATCGCGATCCGGAGGGCGAGGCGTCGGCCGTGCCGCATGCCGTCCGCGCAGATCAGCAGCAGCACCACCGGGACGACCGCCAGCGCGAGACCCAGAGGACCCGCAAAACCGGCGCGGCCGGCCTCGAGGCAGGTGACGTCGATGCTGCCGCCGCAGATCTGTTCCAGCTGGTTCAGCGTGGGCAGCGGGTTCAGGACGACATCCCGCAGCAGGGCCAGCGGCCCGGTGGGGGTCCGGACCGTGGCCGTCAGAATGGGGCCGACGGCGAAGATCGCCACGGTGAGCGCGAGCAGGTTGCGGGTCTCGCGCCCGGTGGAGCGGTGGCGGTGCAGGGTGCCCTTGTCGCCCTGGATCCACCACCCGGCCGACAGCCCGGCCAGTGCCCCCGCGAACCCGACGACGGTCTCCGGGTGCCCCACGTACAGCACGAGCATCAGCGAAATGGAGACCACGGCGGTCCGCAGCCGCCGCTGCCACAGCGTGGGGAGCAGCCCGCTGGACGCCAGCGAGACGGCGAGGACCGCGGCGTAAGGGCCCATCAGCCGCGCGTCCACCATCCGGCTCAGCCAGCCGTCGTCGACGTAGCGGGCAAGCTGCGTCAGCAGCAGGAACAGCGTGACCGCGGCGAACTGGGCGACGAAGTAGAACACGGCCGTGCGCCGCGTGCCCAGCTTCCGTTCGGCGAAGCCCAGCAGGACCAGGATCATCAGCGCGGCCGCGGCGTAAGCCAGCAGGTTCGTGGCAAAGAACATCGAGGTGAACAGCGACCACCACCGCCCGGACTTCAGGTCCGGGGCGCCGACGGACGCCACGTCCAGCAGGGATTCCGGTGGCCCGGCAAGGAAACTTCCGGTGGCCGCACCGGTGATCAGGAAGGCCGCGAGGACCGCCAGGGTGAAGGGGATGGCGCGCAGATGGCCCAGTGACTGCCGCAGGCCTTCACGGCCCAGGCCCCGGAGGGAGGCAAGTCCCGTCCCCGGCTGCCGTGCCGTTGCTGCCGGGCTCACTGGGTAATCCCCCAGCGGGATGCCAGGAAGTCGAGCCCGGCGGGCAGCCCCTTGGACCCGGTCTCCCAGGAGTGCCCGGCATCGGGGATCCGGCGGGCCTCCACGGAGAATCCGGCAGCGCGGGCAGCCTCCGACAAGAGATTCATATAACCAATGAACTCAGGGTCCCGCTCGCCGGCACCAAAATAGATGCCATGCCCTTCATAGCGGCGCTCCTGCATGAGCCGCAGCGGTGTCTGGCGGTCGAAGGCTTCGGTGTCGCCGGCGAAGGCGGCAGCGATGGTCTTCTCCCGCTCCTTGGCGAGGGCCGGTTCCTTCTCGCTAGAGAAGGCCAGCGCGGAGCTGTAGATGTCGGGATGCCGGGTCACCATCTGCATCGCGCAGGTCGCGCCGAAGGAGAAACCCCCGGCCGCCCACTTCGAGGGGTCCGGATCCACGTCCAGCGTCCGGTTGATCCAGGCCGGCACGTCCACAGCGAGGAAGGTGTCCGCCCGCGCGATCCTGCTGTCCATGCAGAGGGTGTTGCCCGAGGCGGAGCCGTTCGGGTCAACAACCACCACCACCGGGGCCACGCCGTGGTGCGCTGCCGCAAACTGGTCCATCCGGGCCCGCAGCGCCCCGCCGGTGAGCCAGTCCGCCGGACCGCCCGGCTGGCCCGAGAAGAGGACCAATACAGGCAAGGCAGGCCGGGGCGTGGCCCGGTAGGCCGGCGGAAGATAGATGTAGGCCTCCCGGCTTTGGAACCCCGAGCTGGTACCGGGGATTACGGCGCGCCGCAGCACACCGCTGGCGGGCAGATCGGCCGGCGGCTTCCAGCCCGCCAGGCCGGGGCCGGCGGGGGCTCCGGGAGTACTTTTCAGCGCATCTTCCAGCGGCTGGATCCGCGCCACGGCGGTGCCCATCAGGTCGCTCACCGTGTGGTTGAGGCCAAAGTAGCCGTTGATCTGGACGGCGGAGAACAGCAGGACGCCAAGCAGTGCACCCGTCGCCGCTGCAATCCTCCGGGCGGGCCGCCGGCTGCCCTCGGGTGCGGGGGTCCGGGCGCCCGTGCGGCGCCAGCTGACCCACAGGACCGTGATCCAGAGCAGCAGAGCCGTGACCGCGGGAAGGGACCAGGCAAGAACCTCACGCGGCAGCTCCCCCGGGAAGACGGAAAGGGCATACACCAGCAGCCAGTGGGCGGCGGCCAACAGTGCGGCGGCGCAGAAGATGGCGGCGGCGGGGGCAAGCAGGGACTGGAGCCAGCGGGGACCCGGCGGCTGGCTGGTGCGGCGTTGTCCGCCCCGCCAGAGAAGGTAGCCCATTCCCGCCGCTCCGGCGGCCCAGGCAATCCACAGGACCGGGCCGTCGACGAGCCGCAGGTCTTCGATGAAGTCCACCGGGGCTAGCGCCAGGTGCCGACGCCAATGACCGGCCCGGCCTCAAGCCAGGACGACAGCCCCGTGTAGGCGTCAAACCGCATGGCGAGCAGGACGCCCTGCCCTTCGTACCGGAGTTCGACAATCACGGCGTCGGGCTGGATCTTGACGAGCTCGGATTCAGTGGGCTTGCGCCGGCCGACAAGCTCGAGCGAGCTCCGGCGAAAGGTGTGCTTCGGCCTCATGCTCAGGGAGGCGAGCCGGAACCACTCGAGGTCGTTGTCCTGATAACGACAAACCCCCATCTGCCAGCTGTTTCCAGCCGTGCAAATGGAGGCGTCCACCGTGCCCAGGGCGCGCCGCAGATTGAAGCGGCGCACCCCGGAAATGCACAGTGCCAATACCAGCAACGCAAAGATCGTTGCCAGGACGATGAACGGAAAAACTGTATCGTTCATCAAGGTCGTGCTAGCGGATCCCCGCAGTAGCTGCGTCGCCCATTTGGGCGTTGTCAGCGACAATGACGACCCGGTTGTTGTCGACGGAGAAGAAGCCGCCGTCGACAACTACGGCAATGCGGTCACCGGAGACCGGCTGGATTGCCAGCTCGCCTTCGGCCAGAATCGCCAGCAGGGGCGAGTGGCCGGGCAGGATTCCGATTTCACCATCGCTGGTGCGGGCCTTGACCATTGTGGCCGCTCCGGACCACACGAAGTGGTCCGCTGCGACAATCTCAACCTCAAGCTCAGCCATATTACTTGGTCTGTTCCTGGATCTTGGCCCACTGGCGCTCAACGTCATCCAGGCCGCCGACGTTGAAGAACGCCTGCTCTGCGATGTGGTCGAGGTCGCCGTCGCAGATCGCCGTGAAGCCTTCAACGGTGTCCTTGATGGTCACCGTGGAGCCTTCGACGCCGGTGAACTGCTTGGCGGTGTAGGTGTTCTGCGAGAGGAACTGCTGGATGCGGCGTGCACGCGACACGACGATCTTGTCCTCTTCAGAGAGCTCGTCAACGCCGAGGATGGCGATGATGTCCTGGAGTTCCTTGTTCTTCTGCAGGATCTGCTTGACGCGGACGGCCGTGTTGTAGTGGTCGTTGCCGATGTACTGCGGATCCAGGATGCGTGAGGTCGACGTCAGCGGGTCAACGGCCGGGTACAGACCACGGGAAGCGATTTCACGGGAAAGTTCCGTGGTCGCGTCGAGGTGTGCGAAGGTCGTGGCCGGGGCCGGGTCGGTGTAGTCATCCGCGGGGACGTAGATGGCCTGCATCGAGGTGATCGAGTGGCCCTTGGTGGACGTGATGCGCTCCTGGAGGAGACCCATCTCGTCAGCCAGGTTGGGCTGGTAGCCCACGGCCGACGGCATGCGGCCGAGGAGGGTGGAAACCTCGGAGCCTGCCTGGGTGAAGCGGAAGATGTTATCGATGAAGAGCAGCACGTCCTGGTTCTGCACATCGCGGAAGTACTCCGCCATGGTCAGGGCGGACAGTGCCACGCGCAGGCGCGTTCCCGGCGGCTCATCCATCTGGCCGAATACAAGGGCGGTGTCCTTGAGGACGCCCGCCTCTTCCATTTCAACCCAGAGGTCGTTGCCTTCACGGGTACGCTCACCGACACCGGCGAACACCGAGGTGCCACCGAAGTTGCGGGCAACACGGGTGATCATTTCCTGGATCAGCACGGTCTTGCCGACGCCGGCACCGCCGAACAGGCCGATCTTGCCGCCCTTGATGTAGGGGGTGAGAAGGTCGATGACCTTAATGCCGGTTTCCATCATCTCGGTGGAACCCTCAAGCGTCGCGAAGGCCGGGGCCTTGCGGTGGATGGGCCAGCGCTCAGTGATGTCGAGTTCGGCCTCGGTCACATCAAGCGGCTGTCCGAGGACGTTGAAGATGTGTCCCTTGACGACGTCGCCGACGGGCACGGAGATGGGGGCTCCCGTGTCCACCACAGCGGTGCCGCGGACGAGTCCGTCGGTTGCCTGCAGGGAGATGGCGCGAATGACGTTGTCGCCGAGGTGCAGGGCAACCTCGAACGTGATGGTCTTGGTCTCACCGTTGAGAGTAATCTCGGTGGTGAGTGCGTGGTAAATCGAGGGGATTGCGTCAGCCGGGAATTCGACGTCGACAACCGGGCCAATAACACGTGCAATACGGCCGGTAGCACCGGTCGTCGCGGCTACGTGTTCGGTAGCAGTGGCAGTCATCTCTCTCACTTCACTCAGTAGATGGCGTTGGGGTTAAGTTTACTTTGGTGCAGGTACCGCAGGATCCAAGCTCGGGGAGGCTAGGACGCGTTCAACGCGTCGGCACCGGCCACGATTTCGGAAAGCTCCTGCGTAATTTCAGCCTGGCGGGCAGTGTTGCGCAGACGCGTGAACTTCTTGATGAGGTCCGTGGCATTGTCACCGGCGGACTTCATTGCCCGCTGGCGGGCAGCAAGCTCCGAAGCCGCTGCCTGCAGCATTGCGGCGAAGATACGTGATTCGATGTAGCGCGGCAGCAGAGCATCAAGAACCTGCTCCGTTTCCGGCTCGAATTCGTAGAGCGGGAGGAGGTCCGTTTCGGACGCCGCCTGCTCTTCGACAACCTCCAGCGGGAGAAGACGGACAACCGTCGGCTCCTGCGTGACCATGGACTTGAAGCGTGTGTAGACGACATGGATCTCGTCAACGCCGCCCTCTGCGTAGTCCGTCGCAAAGTCAGCCAGCAATGCCTCGCCGATTTCCTGTGCGGTGGCAAACTCCGGCGCATCCGTGCCGCCGGTCCAGACCCGCCCGTAGGGACGGTTCCGGAAGTCGAAGTATGCCTGCGCCTTGCGGCCGACCAGGTAAAACTTGACTTCCTTGCCCTCCTCGACGAGCAGCTCGTTGAGGCCTTCCGCCTGCTTGAGCACGCTCGCGGAGTACGAACCTGCGAGGCCACGGTCCGAGGTGATTACCAGGACGGCGGCCCGGCGGATCTGCTCCGGCTCGGTGGTCAGCGGGTGGTCGATTTCGCTCTGGCTTGCGACAGCAGAAACGGCACGCGTGATGGCGTTTGCGTAAGGCAGTGAAGCTGCTACGCGTGCTCGGGCCTTGCCGATGCGCGAGGTAGCGATCAGTTCCATCGCCTTGAAGATCTTGCGCATCGACGTCGTCGAGCTGATCTTCTGGCGGTAGACCCGGATCTGGGCTCCCATACTTATCCTTTCCTAAGATCCCGGTGGCCGGGACTGCCGGAACCTTGTGGGTCCCGGCTGTCCCTGCCAGCGAAACTAGCGCTTCTGCTTGACGATTTTTTCCTGGTCGACCTGTGCCTCGTCGATGGGGGCGTACTCTTCATGCCCCGCACCCACCAGGAGGTTGTCTCCCTCGCCGAAGAAGCCCTTCTTGAAGTCCACGATCGCGGTCTTCAGTGCTTCTGCAGTGTCATCGCTCATGACGTTGGTCTGGGCCAGCGTCGTCAGGATGGAGGACTTGTGCTTGAGGTGCTCCAGGAACTCGGTCTCGAAGCGGTTGATGTCCTCAACCGGAACGTCGTCGAGGTGCCCGTTGGTGCCGGCCCAGATGGAAACGACCTGGTCCTCAACCGGGAACGGCGAGTACTGGCCCTGCTTGAGCAGTTCCATCAGTCGTGCGCCGCGGGTCAGCTGCTGGCGCGATGCGGCGTCGAGGTCCGACGCGAACATTGCGAATGCCTGCATGTCGCGGTACTGAGCCAGTTCCAGCTTCAAGGTACCGGAGACCTTCTTCATGGACTTGACCTGGGCAGCGCCACCCACGCGGGAGACGGACACACCCACGTCGACGGCCGGACGCTGGTTGGCGTTGAAGAGGTCCGACTGCAGGAAGATCTGGCCATCGGTGATGGAGATCACGTTGGTCGGGATGTAGGCGGAAACGTCGTTTGCCTTGGTCTCGATGAGCGGCAGGCCGGTCATCGACCCTGCACCGAGCTCGTCAGAGAGCTTGGCACAACGCTCCAGCAGACGGGAGTGCAGGTAAAAGACGTCGCCCGGGTAGGCTTCGCGTCCCGGCGGGCGGCGGAGCAGCAGCGATACTGCACGGTAGGCCTCGGCCTGCTTGGAGAGGTCATCGAACACGATGAGGACGTGCTTGCCGCCGTACATCCAGTGCTGGCCGATCGCCGAGCCGGCGTACGGTGCCAGGTACTTGAAGCCTGCGGGGTCGGACGCGGGGGAAGCCACGATGGTCGTGTACTCCAGTGCGCCGTTGTCCTCAAGCGTCTGACGCACGGCCGCGATCGTGGATGCCTTCTGGCCGATGGCTACATAGATGCAGCGCACCTGCTTGTTGACATCGCCGGAAGCCCAGTTGGCCTTCTGGTTGATGATCGTGTCGATGGCGATGGCCGACTTGCCGGTCTGGCGGTCACCGATGATCAGCTGGCGCTGGCCGCGGCCGATCGGGATCATGGCGTCGATAGCCTTGAGGCCGGTCTGCATCGGTTCATGGACCGACTTGCGCTGGGTCACGCCGGGCGCCTGGAGTTCCAGTGCACGGGTGGTCTCGGCCTTGATCTCGCCGAGGTCATCGATGGGCTCGCCCAGCGGGTCAACGACGCGGCCAAGGAAGGCATCGCCCACCGGAACGGACAGAACCTGTCCGGTGCGGTGTACTTCCTGGCCCTCTTCGATTCCGGTGAAGTCACCGAGGATGATGACGCCGATTTCCCGGACGTCGAGGTTCTGGGCCAGGCCCAGCGTGCCGTCTTCGAAGCGAAGCAGCTCGTTCGCCATGACCGAGGGAAGGCCCTCAACACGGGCGATGCCGTCACCTGCGGTTGTTACACGGCCGACCTCTACGCGCTCTGCGTTTCCGGGTTCGTAGGACGCCGCGAACTCGTTCAACGCAATACGGACGTCGTCGGCGTTGATGGTCAATTCGGCCATCTGCAGTCCCTGCTCTCCTGTTTTCGTGATCATCGTTGCTCACGATGACCGGGGTTTCGTTTCGTTAAGTTGTGCTTGTCCGGCTAGCTAAGCAAGCTGACGGTGAAGCTGGCCCAGGCGGGCGAGGACCGAAGCGTCTACCACTTCGTCACCGACCTGGATCCGGATGCCACCAATCAGCGCCGGGTCAACGTTCATGTTGATCTTGAGCTCGCGCCCGTAGAGGGCATTGAGCCCCGCCTGCAGACGGCTGGTCTGGGTCTCCGTCAATGCACGGGTGACGCTGACCGTTGCAATCCAGCGCTGCTGGCGCTTGGCCGCAAGCTCGGCGAAACGACGGACGAGTTTGGTCACCTTGAGGCCACGTGGCTGCGATACCGCCTGTCCGATGAGGACCTTCGCCTCCTCGCTTGCACTGGGTACAAGCCGTTCAGCGAGGACAACCTTGGCAGCCGGGCTCGCCTGCGGTTCAGACACGGCACGCTGTACCTCGTGGTTGGATTCGACGACCTGGTTGAAGGAGAACAGGTCGTTCTCCAGCGCTTCCAGACCGCTGATCCCTGAGGCAGAGACGGCAGACTTGTTTTCAGCAACGGCGATTACCACCGAAGCGGCAAGAGTCTCGAGGGCATCGCCGATATCCCGAGCCGATGCCCAGCGTGAGCCGGCCAGTCCGCTCGTGATTTCCACAGCATCAGCGGAGACTTTACCGCCGAAGAGCTGCTTGATAAGCGCCGACTTTTCGTCACCGCTGCGGGACGGATCGGTCAGGGCGCGGCGCAAGCCGGCCGAACTGTCCACTGTTCCCAGGATTCCGAAGAGTTCCTTGGCCAACTGCAGCGAGGCAAAAGGAAGCTTGGCTTCCAGCGCCACCAGGGCCGCGGTCAGCGATTCGCTCGATACACCTGCCATTACTTAGCTGCACCTGCGTTCTGGTTCTCCAGATCTGCCAGGAAGCGGTCAACCACACGCGCCGAACGCGCATCGTCGTCAAGCGACTCGCCTACGATCCGCCCTGCCAGCGTCGTGGCCAGTGTGCCAACCTCCGCGCGGAGCGACACTACGGCCGCCTGGCGCTCGGACTGGATGGCAGCGTGAGCCTGTGCCGTGATGCGGGCAGACTCTGCAGCTGCCTTCTCCTTCAGATCCGCAAGGATCTGGGCGCCTTCGGCACGTGCTTCCTCGCGGATGCGGTTGGCCTCGGCACGGGCATCAGTGAGCTGCTGCTTGTACTCTTCGAGAGCGGCGGAAGCCTCTGCCTGGGCCTTTTCGGCCTTGGCAATGCCACCCTCAATGGCCTCGGCACGCTCTGCGAAGGTCTTCTCGAACATCGGGACAACATACTTGACCACGATGTACATGAGGACTGCAAAGCCTACGAGGACGACAAACATTTCCCAGATGTTGGGAACCAGAGGGTTAGTGCCCTCTGTGGCGGCTGAGATGATCAGCTGCTTCATATTTCACCCGTCCTTATCTACTTGGTTCTGGATGTTCGCTGGGTTCTGAAGGTTTACTTGAGAACGAACGCGAAGACCAGGCCGAGGATGGCGAGGGCTTCAGTCAGTGCAAGGCCGAGGAATGCGATCGGCTGCAGAACGCGCTGGGCTTCCGGCTGGCGTGCGACGCCGTTGATGTAAGCAGCGAACACGAGACCCACACCGATACCACCGCCGATGGCCGAGAGGCCATATCCGATGAGGTTGAGGGAGCCGTTGATGGAGCCTTCCATTTTTCTTCCTTTCAAGATGCCACCCGTGTGGCAGGTTGTTTGGGTTGCTTCATCCCCCGGAGGGGAAGTTTGTGGGTGCCTTAGTGGCTGTCGGCGTGCAGTGCGCCTTCGATGTAGATCGCGGTCAGCAGCGTGAACACGTACGCCTGCAGGACCATGATCAATGCCTCAAGCATGTACATGGCGACCGCGCCGCCGAGGACGAGGACCGAGGCGCCCTTCAGCAGGACGTTCTCCTGCATGACGAGGAACTCGATTCCGGAACCGGCAATCATCACGATGAGGTGGCCGGCCAGCATGGTCGCGAACAAACGCAGACTGTGCGTGACCGGGCGGACCAGGAAGTTGGAGATGATCTCGATCGGAATCACGATCGGAAGAATGTAGCCCGGGACTCCGGACGGCACGGTGGCCAGCTTGAAGTAGCGCAGGCCGTTCTTCTTGACGCCGATGGCGATCCACGTGAAATACACGATCGCGGCCATCACGTAGGCGCCGCCGACATGCGAGAAGGTGGGGAGCTGGATCACCGGAATGGCGCCGTAGATGTTGTTCACCAGGATGAAGAAAAACAGGCTGAACAGCAGCGGGACGTACTTCATAAAGTCTTTGCCGCCGATGATGTCCTTGCCGATGCCGTTGCGGACGAAGCCGTAGGCGGCTTCACCTGCAAACTGGAGCCTGCCGGGGACGAGCTGACCCTTGCGGGCAGCCATCAGAAAGAATGCGGCGATAATAACGACCGAAAGGATCACAAGCAGCATCTGCTTGGAGAATCCGTCGGCCGCCCCCCACGGCAGGATTGCCGGCAGGTGGATTTCTTCAATTCCAGGAGGCGTAAAAGTTCCTGAATCTTGGGCCGGGAGCGCAAGCGCGATCAACGCGTTTCCTCTCTGCAGTGTCCATCATTGGGCGTTGGGCGGGGAGCGGCGACATTGCTGTCAGCCATTCCCCCTGTGAAATTTTTTGGCATTACTGTTTCGCGTCCTGGGACGGGCCACCTGCAGCGCCGTCTTCACCAGTCGAATTTCGGAGGCTGGTGAGGCCGTGCACATGAGAAAGATAGAACCCTCCCGCGGCTCCAAGCAGAGCGCCTGCGAGCACAATCCAGCGGGTTCCCCACAGATTATCCAGACCCCACCCTATCAAACTCCAGACCATGATTCCGCCAACAATGTAGCTGAAGACGGCGATTCCGGCGTTGTATCCGCCGTCGCGTCCGTTGTCCGAAACACCGGGGGCGCCGGCGGTGGTTTTGGGCGTGCCGGGCTTCTTCTGGTGTCGTTCTTTGCGGCTAAACATCGGTGCCGCCTTCCGGGGTCTCGGGGTCGTTGTAGAGCTGGAGCCGCGCCTTGCTGAAACCGTAAATCTCGGCGGCCTGCCACAACACCACAGTCACGACGGCGCCGGCCAGGAACCAGCTCCCGTTCAGCCAGTCGGGACTGCCGATGGCGAACAGCACCACGGCAAAGCCGACGACCTTGATGAAATATGTCGCCGCAAACAGGCCGATGGCCCCGGAAGAGTGGTTGCGTCCGCCGAAGTGGCCGACCAGCAGGCTGATCGCGAAAAAGGCGATGACCAGCGCCCCGCCGAAGAGGGACGAGAGCGCGGCCGCCACGCCGTCGAGCAGGAGCGCGGCCAGGCTGGTGACCAGCAGGGCGCCGCCGCCAACAGCCGAGCTGATGGCCAGCAGGCGCAGCCACAACGATTTTGTGGGACCCGAGACACCAATTTCTCCGGCGCCGGACGTTCGTCCGGGTTCGGCGTTGGAGGTCATCAGATCCCAATCGTCGAGGGTTTGCTGGTCAGAGTGGCCCAGGCGAAGGACCGCACCTGAATTCTACAATAGATAGAAATTATTCGGAAAAGCCCGCGTCATCCCTCTTCGGCCGACGAACGGGGACCCCGCCCCGGGGCCTTGTGGCGCAGGTACGGCCAGGCCGTGACTCCGGCCATGAGGATCATCGCCGCCAGTCCGCCGACCAGGACGAACTGCCAAGGGTAGATGGCAAACGCCAGGCCGCTGAAGGCCAGTACACAGGTCCAGAGGTACATCAGGACAACCGCACCCCGGTGCGAGTAGCCGATGTCAAGGAGTTTGTGGTGCAGGTGGCCGCGGTCCGCCGACCACGGCGAACGCCCGAGCGCGGTGCGCCGCACGACGGCCAGGCCGAGATCCAGCAGCGGCAGGAACAGCACGGCGAAGGGCAGCAGGATCGGGATGATGGTGGGGATACCGTTCGCCCGGTCGTACAGCCCGGAGCTGATCTGCCCGGTGGACACAATGCCGGCCGACGCCATGATCAGGCCGATCAGCATGGCGCCCGAGTCACCCATGAAGATCTTCGCGGGGAACCAGTTATGCGGCAGGAAGCCGATGCAGGCGCCGACGAGGACGGCGGTCAGCAGGGTTGCCAGGTCCGAGCGGTCCAGCAGCACGGCTGTCCGGTGTACCCAGTAGGCCGTCAGGAAGAAGGCCGTCCCGCCGATGATGGCGACGCCCGCGGCGAGCCCGTCGAGCCCGTCGATGAAGTTAAATGCGTTCATGGTGGTCACGATCAGGCCGGCCGTCAGCACGATGCTCATGGCGTCGGTCTCGATGACAATGGGCTCGGGGATGAACGGAATGATGGTCATCCGGACCCCCCAGACCGCCACCACCAGGGCCGCGGCGCTTTGTCCGATCAGTTTGACCCACCAGCGCAGGTCCAGCAGGTCATCCGCCACGCCCACGAGGACGATCACGGCCGAACCTGCCAGGATCCCCCAGGGTGCGTCGTTGTTACGGAAGATGTCCTTGACGAAGAACGACTGGCTCGCAATGAGCAGGGCGACGAGGAATCCGGCGAAGATCCCCAGGCCGCCCAGCCTCGACAGGGGGGTCGAGTGCATGTCACGGCTGCGGATCGGCGAGAACAGTTCCATCCGGTTTCCGACAAGGCGGGCACCCCAGGTCGCCGTATAGCTCACGACTGCCGCTGAGAGCATCATGAGCAGGTACATAATCACGGCGAAGACACCCGCTTGAAGCCGTCGGCACAAGGGTCACCCGGTTGCGGAGCCCGGAACCACGGTGATGCCTTGTGACTCCGGGATTGGGGTGAACTCAGTTGCTGTGGGTCTGTCTTGCAATAAATGAAACTTCTCCGTCGCCGTGCGCAGGGCAGGCAGTGCGTAGTGCCTGACAGGGCTGTATTACAGTGGACTCTAGTCAAGATACTAATGCCATCGGCCACCTGTCTTCGCGTCACACGGCCCGTTGCCGGCGGGAAAACCACCGGCGGCCGTGCTGAAAGGAACACTCGATGACCCTGTCGGTTGCAGTTGCTGCCGTGACGTTTGACCGTCCCCGGGAGCTGGCAGTTCTGCTGAACGCCATCAACAACCAGACAGCAGCGGTCCGCTCCATCTGCCTTGTGGATTCCGGCACGGTACCCGCCAGGGACGTCGCGGAAGCGCACCGGAATGTGGACTATGTCCGGTCCGAAGCCAACCTTGGAGGTGCCGGCGGCTTCTCCCTGGCGATCCTCAAGGCAGTCGCCACCGGCGCCGACTGGATCTGGATGATGGACGACGACGCCGAACCCGCCGACCCGGAGTGCCTGGCCACCCTCGTCCGCGAGGCGGAGGCCCGCGGGCTTGAGGCGGTCGTCCCCCTCGTCGTCGCCCCGGGCCACCCCGACCGGTTGTCCTTCTTCTTCCGTCTGGACGGCAAGGTCACCCACGACCGGGCCGAGGTGGAGAAGATCGGTTTCCTGCCGAACGACGGCCATTTCTTCAACGGCGCGCTGATCCGTTCGGATGTCTTCTTCAAGGTCGGGTTGCCGGACATGCGCCTGTTCATCCGCGGTGACGAGGTGGACTTCACCATCAGGCTCCGCAAGGCCGGGATCAGGTTCGGCACCGTCACGACGACGGCAATCACGCACCCGCACGCCTTCGCCGAGACCAAGCATGTCTACGGCGCCCGCTGGCATGTGATCGTGCCGGAATCGGCGTTCAAACGCTACTTCTACTACCGGAACCGCGGCTACCTGATCCGCCGCCACTTCCGGATCAAGTCGCTCGTCGCCGATGTTGGCGGCTACCTCGGCTACTTCCTGCGCCGGGGGGACCTCCGTGGACTCGCGGACTGGTTCGGGGCCTTTTCCGCCGGGCTGCGCGGCAAGGGTTTCGGTCCCCTGAAAGACCAGAAGTTCTAGCGCCGGGGCTGTAGCCGGCGCCGGATCAGCAGCCCGGTGAGCAGCCAGGGCTCACCGAAGACCCGGTAGGCGACGCGCCGCGGGTGGAGGACCAGCCGCCAGGCCCATTCCAGGCCAAGGCGCCCGAGCCAGCGCGGTGCCAGTTTCTGGATCCCCGCGATCTGCTCGATCGCCCCGCCAACGGCACAGTAGACCGCCGGAGGCAGCGTCGCCAGCCGGCGCGTGAGCACTTGTTCCTGCAGCGGCATGCCGAGCCCGAGCAGAACCAGCTGCGGACGGAACTCTGCCAGCCACTGCACGGCGGACTCTTCGAGTTCCTCGTTCCAGCCCTCCCCCGGCATTCCGGCGACCCGGGCGTGCGGGAGCTGGGCAGCCAGCCTGTCCACGGCCTGCGCGTTGGCCACGGGGCCGGCTCCGATCACGGCGATCCGCTTGAGCCCGTCGACATCGGCCAGCGCGGGGATCCAGTCCGTGGACCCCAGCCGGTAGTCCATCACCGGGACCTCGCCCTGCTGGGCCTCGCCGCCGCGGGCCCAGAGGATCAGCACCGGGGCGCCGTCAATCAGCACGACGTCACTGTGCTGGTAGAACTCCCGGAAGCCCGGATCGGAGTGGCACAGCGTGACGCTGTGGAGGTTGTGGCCCACCACGGTGCGGGTCCCGCCCTCCGCGACGAAGCGGCTGAGCACCGCTGTCAGTTCGGGAACAGTCAGGGGTGTGGCGTCCACGTCGAGGACGGGGACGCGCTGTCGCGGGAGGCTCATGCGGTTCCGGCCCCCGGGTTACGCTCCGCGGCGGCAGCGGACGCTTCGGCTCGCGCCGCAGCAGGCTCTTCGGCCACCGGCAACTCCGCCGCGGGTTCCTCCGCAGCGGGCGCTTCGGCCACCGGCGCATCCTCCGCAGCGTCCGGCTCCTCGCCGACGCCCAGCACTTCCGGGACAACCGTGCGGAGCCGCTCCAGGCTGATGGCACCCTGGCGGACTACCCGAAGCGGCAGGGCAGTGGCATCAACGATGGTGGACGGCAACGCCTCGGCACCTTCGGCCGGACGCGGGCCGCCCTCGAGGTAGACCTCCACGGACTCTGCAAGCTGGGCTTCGGCGTCGGCGGCGGTCTGCGCCGCGGCCTGGCCCGTGCGGTTCGCCGAGGAGACGGCAAGCGGCCCGGTCAGCGTCAGCAGGTCCTGGGCGACGTCGTCGGCCGGGATCCGCAGGGCGACGGTGCCCCTGGTCTCGCCGAGGTCCCAGTCGAGGGAGGGCTGTGCGTGCAGGATGAGCGTGAGCCCGCCCGGCCAGAACGCCTCGGCAAGGCGCCGGGCCTCGGCCGGAACGTCCGTGGCCAGGCCGTCGAGGGCGTTGAGCCGCGGGATGAGGACGGGCGGCGGCATCTTGCGGCTGCGGCCCTTCGAGGCCAGCAGCAGGGTCACTGCGAGGGGGGAGAACGCGTCAGCGGCGATCCCGTACACGGTGTCCGTGGGGAAGACCACGCACTTGTGTTCCCGGATGGCCCGCTGGGCATGTTCAAGTCCTGCAGCGCGTTCCTCAGCTGCCGTGCAATCGTAGCTAGTCGTCACTGGCCTATTCTTTCATCACTGATGCGTTGCCCCGGTCACCGCAGGGCAGTCGGGTCGGCGAGGACGGCACTGGTGGCCCGGTCCTTGCCGTTGAGGTCACGATGGGTGGTCACCGCGGTCCACAGCCCGGATCGCTCCAGCATTGCGGCGATCCACCCGGCCTGGACTTCCGCGTGTTCCATCACGAAGTAGCCGCCGGGCACCAGCAGCCTGGCGGCGGAGGCCGCGGCCGCCGTCGGAAGTTCCATGCCGTCCGCTCCCCCGCCGTACAGCGCCTCGGGCGGATCGTGCAGCGCCACTTCGGGTTCGATGGGGACTGCTTCGGCCGGTATGTAGGGCGGGTTGGACACAACGGCGTCGAACGTGCCGTTGTGCCCGGGCAGGGCATCGCGCAGGTCTCCGCGGATGAGGTGGACGCCGAGGGGAGCCAAGTTTTTTGCCGCCCAGGCGTGCGCGAACTCGCTGTATTCCACCGCATGGACTTCCGCGCCGGGGACCTCGTGCGCAATCGAGCCGGCGATGGCCCCGGATCCGGTGCCCAGGTCCACGACCTTGGGATGAGCCAGGCCCTGCAGCCGGTCAATCACCAGCTGGACCACGGATTCAGTTTCCGGGCGGGGAATGAAGACCCCCGGCCCGACCGCCAGTTCCAGGTAGCGGAAGTGCGCCACGCCGGTGATGTGCTGCAGCGGTACGCGCCGGGCCCGTTCGGCGACGAGCTCCTGGTAACCGTCCGGGGCGGGCGTGTCACCGAGCATCAGGGCGCGGAGCCGGCCGAGACCGACGCCGAGCAGGTGCTCGGCGAGGAGTTCGGCGTCGACCCGCGGGCTCGGGACGCCTGCGGCGGCCAGGACGGCGGTGGCCCCGCGGACCGCGTCCGCGAGGCTCAGCCCGGTTCCTTCTGTCATCACTGCGCGCGCCGGACTAGTCGCCGATGGCGTCGAGGCGGGCCTGCTCGTCCATCTCGATGGCCGACTGGATGACCGGCTCGAGGTCGCCGTTCATGACCTGGTCCAGGTTGTAGGCCTTGTAGCCGGTGCGGTGGTCCGCGATCCGGTTTTCCGGGTAGTTGTAGGTCCGGATGCGCTCCGAACGGTCCATGGTGCGGATCTGCGACTTACGCTGGGCCGAGTTCTCGGCGTCAATCTGCTCCTGCTGGTGGGCCAGGATGCGGGCGCGGAGGACGCGCATGCCGGCTTCGCGGTTCTGCAGCTGCGACTTCTCGTTCTGCATGGCCACCACGATTCCGGTGGGAAGGTGGGTGATCCGGACCGCGGAGTCGGTGGTGTTCACGGACTGGCCGCCGGGGCCGGAGGAACGGTAGACGTCGATCTTGAGATCATTCTGGTTGATTTCGAGTTCTTCGGGCTCATCCACTTCCGGAAGCACCAAGACGCCGGCGGCGGAGGTGTGGATCCGGCCCTGGGATTCCGTCACGGGAACGCGCTGCACACGGTGCACGCCGCCTTCGAACTTGAGCCGCGCGTAGACGCCCTCGGCGGGATCGTTCGAGTTGCCCTTGATGGCCACCTGGACATCCTTGTAGCCGCCCAGGTCCGATTCGTTGGCGGAAATCATCTCCGTCTTCCAGCCGCGGGATTCCGCGTACCGGGTGTACATCCGCAGCAGGTCGGCCGCGAACAGGGCAGCCTCGTCGCCACCCTCGCCGCCCTTGACTTCGAGGATCACGTTGCGGGCGTCGTCCGGGTCGCGCGGGATCAGGAGCCGGCGCAGCTTGGCCGCGGCGGTTTCCAGCTTGGCCTCCAGCTCGGGCACTTCCGCCGCGAACTCCGGGTCCTCCCCCGCCATTTCCCGGGCAGCCGCAAGGTCATCCTGGATGCCGTGCCAGGCGTGGTACGCCTCGACGATGCCGTTCAGCTGTGCCGAGCGCCGGCCCAGCTTCCGGGCGAGCTTCTGGTCAGCGTAAACAGCAGGATCCCCAAGCTGTGCCTGGATGGCATCATGCTCATCCAACAGGCCCTGTACGGACTCAAACATTTTCAAACCTCTTTCGACTCTTACCAAGTCTAGTTACTGCAACGCGGGGTCACTTACGGCCCATTCCAAGGGCCCCGATGGGCTCTAAGTGACCCCGCGTTGCAGTTGGAGCGGCGTCACTGGTTAACGCAACAACCGCTCGGGTAATTGGCGGCCCGGGAAGGGCCGCCAATTTCCGAGCGGTTGACGTCAGCTATTTGTCGTTGTCGGACTTCGCACCAAGCGTCGTCTTCTGCACCTGCATGAGGAACTCGACATTGCTCTGGGTCTCCCGGATCTTGTTGGTCAGCAGCTCAAGGCTCTGCTGCGTTTCAAGTCCGGACAGGACCCGGCGCAGCTTCCACATGATCTTGACTTCCTCGGGGGACAGCAGGTTTTCCTCACGGCGGGTACCGGACGCGTTGACGTCCACGGCCGGGAAGATGCGCTTGTCCGCGAGCTGGCGGGACAGGCGCAGTTCCATGTTGCCGGTGCCCTTGAATTCCTCGAAGATGACTTCGTCCATCTTGGAACCGGTCTCGACGAGCGCGGTTGCCAGGATGGTCAGTGAGCCACCGTTTTCGATGTTGCGGGCTGCACCGAAGAAGCGCTTCGGCGGGTACAGCGCTGCGGAGTCGACACCGCCGGAGAGGATACGGCCGGAAGCAGGTGCCGCCAGGTTGTAGGCACGGCCCAGGCGGGTCATCGAATCGAGGAGCACCACGACGTCCATGCCCATTTCCACGAGGCGCTTGGCACGCTCGATGGAAAGTTCGGCCACGGTCGTGTGGTCGTCCGCGGGACGGTCGAAGGTGGAGGCGATGACCTCACCCTTGACGGTGCGCTGCATGTCCGTGACTTCTTCGGGGCGTTCGTCAACAAGCACCATCATGAGGTGGACCTCAGGATTGTTGGTGGTGATGGCGTTGGCGATGGACTGCAGGATGAGCGTCTTGCCGGCCTTCGGCGGCGAAACGATCAGGCCGCGCTGGCCCTTGCCGATCGGGGCAACGAGGTCAATGACCCGGGGGCCGATCTTCTTGGGGTCCGTTTCGAGGCGCAGGCGCTCCGAGGGGTACAGCGGGACAAGCTTCGCGAATTCGACGCGGTCCTTGAGTTCCTCGGGGGTCTTGCCGTTGACCGAGGTGACCCGGACGAGGGCGTTGAACTTCTGCCGGGCGGTCTGCTGCTGGCCGCCCTGCGGGGCCTCGCCTTCACGGGGTGCACGGATGGCACCGACGACGGCGTCGCCCTTGCGCAGGTTGTACTTCTTGACCTGGGCGAGGGACACGTAGACGTCGTTCGGGCCCGGCAGGTAGCCGGAGGTGCGGATGAACGCGTAGTTCTCCAGCACGTCCAGGATGCCGGCGACAGGCAGCAGGACGTCGTCCTCGGTGACCTCGACATCGTCGACGTCCGGTCCCTGCACGCGTCCCCGACGGCGGTCGTTGCGGTCGCGGAAGCGGTCGTTGCGCGAAGTATTATCGCGGCTGTCCTGCCCGCCGGAGCGCTCGGGACGGTCGTTGCGGTCGCGCCGGTTACGGCGGTTCCGGCGGCTGCCGCCGTCAGTGTCGTCATTGTCGCGGGTGTTGTCGCGGGTGTTATCGCGGCTGCCAGTGTTGTCGCGGGTCTCGCGGGTGCCGGCGGTGTCGTCGCGGCCCCCACGGGTGCGGGTGCTCTCACGGCGCTGGCCGTCTTCGCTGCCCGGTTCGGCCTGGCGCTGGTCGGAGCGCTGTTCCGTGCGCTCGGCCTGGCGCTGCTCGCCGGAAGCCTGCTCGGCCGGCGCCTCGACGGCGGGTGCAGCCTGGGCTGCGTTCTGCCCTGTGTTCTGCCCTGCGCTTTGTCCGCCGGACTGCTCGGCAGCTTCGCCGCGGCGGCGGTTGCGGGTGCGGGGCTGGCGGGTGCGTTCGCTGCCTTCCGTCGCGGAGGCGGCAGAGCCGGACTCGGCAGTGCCGGCCTCGGCGGAAGCGGCCGGCGCCTCCACTGCGGGTGCTGCCGGGGCCTCGGCCGCGGGGGTCGTGATGACGCCATCGCTGCCGGCGCGGCGGCTGCGTCCACGTCCGCGGGCACGGGGGTTTTCCTGGGCCGGGGCTTCGGACTCGGCGGCCGGCAGCGCGGCCGGGGCCGCGGACTGGGCGACGGTGCCGTTGTCGGTCGCCTTCTCAGCGGCGCGGGCCGGAGCCTTGCTCACCGGAGTACCGGCGCGGTGTGCGGAAATGGCGGACACGAGATCGCCCTTCCGCATCCGGGAACCGCCGGAAATCCCCAGCTGGCTCGCAAGAGCCTGCAGCTGGGCGAGCTTGAGGCCCGCAAGGCCGCTGCTCTTGGCGGGTGCGGCCGTTGACGATCCGGCAGCAGAAGATGATGTTTCCACAGCTGAAGACAGCTCAGTGGTTTCGGTCACGAAGGATCCTTCCCCCTCGACGGCGTCCAGACTATGAGCTGGACGCGATGATTTGATCTGGGCTGCAGTTCAGATCTGCAGCCGGGATTTCGGCCTTGCCGGATGGATGTTGGCCAGCACGGCCGGATAGAGCTACACCTGGCGCGTTCCGGAAGAAAAAGGAACGGCGGGCTGACTTTTCAGGGGTGCAGAGATATTTCTGCGGATTCCTGCGTCAGACCAAAAGCAGGTGGCACCGGAAAATATTGCGCAGTAAAAGATGAGAGAGGCAACTTGGCCAACATCGCGGTCTTTGAACAGTAACTGAATTACCGCCTGCGTGATTACCGCCGGTGCACTTCCACTTTAGCACCTTCAACGTCCACGGCCAGCTTCATCACACGCCAGCCCACGTCCGGCGTGTTGCCGGCGGCGAAGGCGCCGATGAACTCCACGGCGGCCTCGGCCTGGGCCGCTCCGTTGGCAAGGACAAGCACGGTGGGCCCCGCCCCGGAGACGACGGCGGCGAAGCCTGCGCGACGCAGCGCGGCGATGAGGTCCGCGCTGGGCCTCATGGCCGCGGCGCGGTAGCTCTGGTGCAGGTAATCCTCAGTGCCGGCGAGCAGGAATTCCGGCTTCCGCGTGAGGGCGTGGATCAGCAGGGCCGCCCGTCCCGAGTTCATCGCCGCGGCGTGGTGGCCCACCGAGGCGGGCAGGAGTGCACGGGCGGCCTCGGTGGACAGCTCAAAGTCCGGCACGGCGACCACGGGGATGACTGCAGGGGCAACGGCCGCGCAGGTGCTGCTGTACTGGTCACTGTCCTGCCACGACAGCGCCAGTCCGCCGAAAATCGCCGGTGCGACGTTGTCCGGGTGGCCTTCCATTTCACTGGTGAGCTGCAGGACCCAGTCCTTGTCCCGGCGCGACGCCTCCGGAACCAGGGCGTTGGCGGCGGTCACCGCGGCAACGACGGCACAGGCTGAAGAGCCCAGGCCGCGGCCATGCGGATTGACGTTGTCTGCCGTGATCCTCAGGCCCTCGTGCCGGAAACCAAGGCGGTGCAGGGCCTCCGTGATGGCCCTGACCACCAGATGGGTGGCGTCGCGGGGCAGGGATTCGGCCCCTTCCCCGCTGAGCTCGAATTCCAGTTCCCCGCTGTCCAGGGTTTCCACCGTCAGGGTGTCGAACAACGTCAGCGCCAGGCCGAGGCTGTCATACCCGGGGCCGAGGTTCGCGCTCGTGGCCGGTACCCGGACCGTGACGAACTGCCCGGCCGGAACCGCCGGCGTGTCGGCGGCGGACTCGGCCGGGATGGTGAGGGTGGTTTCCACGGTTACTTTTCTTCCAGTCCCAGGGCTGTGGCCACAGTGACCACGTCGTTCGAGACCTTGACAGGCTGCACTTCGCTGCCGTCCTCGGTGCGGAGCGCCCACTGCGGATCCTTGAGGCCGTGGCCTGTGACCGTGATGACGATGGTCTTGCCGGTCGGCACTTCGCCGGCCGCGTGCTTCTTGATCAGGCCGGCGACACCGGCGGCGGAGCCGGGTTCGACGAAGACGCCTTCGCGGGCGGACAGCCAGCGGTGGGCCGACAGGATTTCCTCGTCGGTCACGGCCTCAATGACGCCGCCGGACTCGTCGCGCGCGGCGATGGCGGAATCCCAGGACGCCGGGTTCCCGATCCGGATGGCGGTGGCGATCGTGTCGGGTTCCGTGATCGGGTGGCCGGCGACGAACGGCGCCGCACCGGCGGCCTGGAACCCCCACATCACCGGGGTCCTGGTGGAGACTGCGGCCAGTGTGCCGGCGGTGGCGGACTCGAACGGTGCGCAGTATTCCTTGTAGCCCTTCCAGTACGCGGTGATGTTGCCGGCGTTGCCCACCGGGAGCACGTGGAAGTCGGGAGCGTCTCCGAGCCAGTCGACTACTTCGAAGGCACCGGTCTTCTGGCCCTCGATCCGGGCCGGGTTGACCGAGTTGACCAGGAACACCGGGTAGGACTCCCCCAGTTTGCGGGCGATGTCGAGGCAGTTGTCGAAGTTGCCGTCGACCTGCAGCAGGGTTGCGCCGTGCGCGATCGCCTGGCTCAGCTTGCCCATCGAGATCTTGCCTTCGGGCACCAGCACCACGCACTTCAGCCCGGCCGCAGTGGCATACGCGGCGGCGGAGGCGGAGGTGTTGCCGGTGGAGGCACACACCACGGCCTTCGCGCCGGCGGCAACCGCCGCGGTCATGGCCATGGTCATGCCGCGGTCCTTAAAGGAGCCGGTCGGGTTCATGCCCTCGACCTTGAGGTAGACATCGCTGCCGGTGAGCGCGGACAGCTGCTGCGCGTACACAAGAGGAGTGCCGCCCTCCCCAAGGGTGATGACCTTCGTTGCCTCGGTGACAGGCAGACGTTCAGCGTATTCGCGGATGACGCCGCGCCATTGGTGAGCCACTTAGACTCCTTCTACCCGCAGTACGGATGTAACGGAATTGATGACGTCCAGGCCCTTGACGGCCTCGACGGTGGCTGCCAGTGCAGCCTCGCTTGCGCGGTGGGTCACGATCCGAAGCTCCGCCGATTCAACCTTCGAATCCGCGTCGCGGTGGATCGTCTGCCGCATGATTTCAATGGAGACGCCGTGCTCGGCGAAGAGCTGGGCAATCCTTGCCAGCACACCGGGCTGGTCGGCGACGTCGAGGCCGATGTAGTAGCTGGTCACGGCGGCGGTGACGGGCAGTGCCGTGACCTGTCCGGTGGTGGTCTCGGCACGGCCGGGGCCGCCGAGGACGATGCTGCGGGCCGCGGAGACGAGATCGCCCATCACGGCCGACGCCGTCGGCTTGCCGCCGGCGCCCTGGCCGTAGAACATCAGCTCGCCGGCGTTCTCGGCCTCGATGAAGACGGCGTTGAACGCGCCGCGCACGGCAGCGAGCGGGTGTTCGCGCGGCAGCAGCGTGGGGTGCACGCGGACGGAGACACCGGTAGCCCCGTTGGCGCCTGTTTCTGTGCCTGTTTCCGTGCCTGTTCTTGTGCCTTCGGCCCCCAGCTTCTCGGCGATTGCCAGCAGCTTGATGACAAATCCGGCGTCCTTCGCCGCGGCGATGTCCGCGGCCGTGACGTTGCTGATGCCTTCGCAGTACACGTCATCCAGGGAAAACCGGGTGTGGAAGGACAGCGAGGCCAGGATCGCGGCCTTGGAGGCGGCGTCGTAGCCCTCGACGTCGGCGGTGGGGTCAGCTTCCGCATAACCGAGGCGCTGGGCCTCCGCCAGCGCGTCGGAGAACTGCGCCCCGGTGGAGTCCATCTGGTCCAGGATGAAGTTGGTCGTTCCGTTGACGATGCCAAGGACCCGGGTGATCCGGTCGCCGGAGAGGCTGTCCCGGATGGGCCGCAGAATGGGGATCGCACCGGCGACGGCGGCCTCGTAGGACAACTGCACACCGGCCTTGTCCGCTTCCTCATGCAGGGTCGGGCCGTCCTTGGCAACGAGTGCCTTGTTTCCGGTGACGACGCAGGCGCCGTTCTGCATGGCCGTCAGGATCAGGGTCCGGGCGGGTTCGATCCCGCCCATCAGCTCGATCACCAGGTCGGCGTCCTTGATCAGGGTTTCGGCGTCGGTGGTGAACAGCCCGCGGGGCAGCTCGACCTCCCGGGGGGCGTCGAGGTTGCGCACGGCGATGCCGGCCAGTTCCAGGCGGGCCCCGGCGCGCGAGGCCAGCATGTCGGCGTCGTCGATGAGAATCCGCGCAACCTGGGCCCCGACGTTGCCACAGCCCAGCAGGGCTACTTTCAGGGTTCGCAATTTAGTCATTCAGACTCCCATGTCGCGGTTGAGCAGATCTTCTTCGGTTTCCCCGCGGACTATCAGCCGGGCAGATCCGTCGCGCACAGCGACAACGCCCGGCCGGGCCAGATAGTTGTAGTTGCTTGACAGGGCCCAGCAGTAGGCGCCGGTACCCGGTACAGCGAGCAGATCACCGGCTGCCACGTCCTTGGGCAGATATACATCTCTAACAACTATGTCGCCGCTCTCGCAATGTTTGCCCACCACTCGGGACAGCTGCGCGGCTTCGTCCGAGGTCCGGGAGGCCAGAATGGCCGAGTAATCCGCGTCGTACAGCACCGGGCGCGGGTTATCGCTCATCCCGCCGTCCACCGACACATACCGGCGCGGGTACGTAACGTTTTCCGCGGCCGTTCCGGCAGTTTCCTGAGCGTCCACGGCGGGCGCGTCCACCCGGACGGTCTTGAGCGTGCCCACTTCATAGAGCGTGAATGTGGTGCTTCCGACGATTGCGCGGCCCGGTTCGATCGAAATCCGCGGGGCGGAGATGCCAAGCTCGGCGCATTTGGAGCGGACGACGGCGGCCATTGCCCGGGCGATTTCGGCTGCGGGGCGCGGGGTGTCCACGGGTGTGTAGGCGATGCCGTAGCCGCCGCCGAGGTCGAGTTCAGGGAGCACGATCGAGTACTTGGACTGCATTGCGGCGAGGAAGTCCAGCAGCTTTTCCGCTGCGAGGGCGAAGCCGTCCGGCTCGAAGATCTGCGAGCCGATGTGGCAGTGCAGGCCGAGCAGGTCGATGCTGGCGTAGCCCGACGCGGCGGCCACGGCTTCCTCGGCCGCTGACAGCCCGGCCTGCTCGGTGGAGTCCCCGGCCAAGGAGAGGCCGAACTTCTGGTCCTCGTGGGCCGTGGCGATGAATTCGTGGGTGTGGGCGTGCACGCCGGGGGTCAGCCGCAGCATGACCCTGGCGGTTTCGCCGCGGGCGCCGGCGATCCTGGCGACGCGATCCAGTTCGGCCAGGCTGTCCACCACGATCCTGCCCAGCTGCATGTCGAGGGCGCGGTGGATCTCGCCGTCGGACTTGTTGTTGCCGTGGAGCGCCACGTCGGCGCCGGGGATCCCGGCGCGGGCGGCGACGGCGAGTTCCCCGCCGGAGGCCGTGTCCAGCCGCAGCCCCTCCTCCTCCACCCAGCGGACCACAGAGGTGCACAGGAAGGACTTGCCGGCGTAGTACACGTCCACTCCCCCGCAGATGTCGGCGAAGGCGTCGTTGAAGGCGTCGGAAAAGGCGCGGGCCCGGACCCGGAAGTCGGTCTCGCTCATGACAAACAGGGGCGTGCCGAACTGGCGCTGGAGTTCGCTGACGGGGATGCCGTCAATGGCGAGTTCGCCGGCGTCGTTCCGGGCGACACCGCCGGCCCACAGCGGCTCGTGCAGGGCGTTGAGGTCGGCGGGGACCTGCAGCCATTCCGGCGCGAGCGGGGAGGCTGCGGTGGACGGGTTGGTGGTCATGGCGGTTACATCCGTTCCGGCGCCGAGACGCCCAGCAGTTCCAGTCCGTTGGCCAGCACCTGGCTCGTGGCGTCGTTGAGCCACAGCCGGGTGCGGTTGAGATCGGTAATCGGCTCCTCACCCAGCGGGGCCACCCGGCAGGCGTCGTACCAGCGGTGGTAGGCGCCGGCGATGACCTCCAGATGGCGGGCCACGCGGTGCGGCTCGCGCAGTTCGGCGGCCCGGGCCACGACCGAGGGGTAGCTGCCAAGGTGCGAGAGCAGCTCGTTCTCGGTGGCGTGCTCCAGCAGGGACGCCTCGAAGCAGTCTTTGCCGTCCACACGGCGCTGCACGCCGGCGGCGACGGCGTTGCGGGCCGCACCGCGGGACCGGGCATGCGCGTACTGGACGTAGAACACCGGGTTCTCGTTGCTGTGCTTCTTCAGCAGCTCCGGGTCCAGGGTCAGCGGCGAATCGGCCGGGAAACGCGCCAGCGAATAGCGGACGGCGTCCTTGCCGAGCCAGGAGATGAGGTCCTTGAGCTCGATGATGTTGCCCGCGCGCTTGGAGAGCTTGGCGCCGTTGACGGACACCAGCTGGCCGATCAGGACCTCGATGTTGACCTCGGGATCGTCCCCGGCGGCGGCGGCGATGGCCTTGAGCCGGTTGATGTAGCCGTGGTGGTCGGCGCCGAGCAGGTAGATCTTCTCGGTGTAGCCGCGGTCCTTTTTGGACAGGTAGTAGGCGGCATCGGCCGCGAAATACGTCGGTTCGCCGTTCGCGCGGATCATCACGCGGTCCTTGTCGTCGCCGAAGTCCGTGGTGCGCAGCCAGACGGCCCCGCCGTCGTCGTAGACGTGGCCCTGTTCCCGGAGCCGCGCGACGGCGTCCTCGATCGCGCCGGCGTCGTGGAGTTCCTGCTCGGAGAAGTAGACGTCGAATTCGACGCCGAACTCGGCCAGGGTGCATTTGATGTCGTGCAGCTGGGCCTTGTAAGCCGCGCCGCGGATCACCGGCAGCGCGGCGACGTCGGTGAGTTCGCGGACGTCCGGGTGCTGGGTCAGCACCTCGTGGCCAAGATCGGCGATGTATTCGCCCGGGTACCCGCCTTCGGGCACACCGCGGCCGTGCAGCCGGGAAAGCACGGAGTTGGCGAAGACGTTCATCTGCGACCCGGCGTCATTGATGTAGTACTCGGCCGTGACGTCCGCGCCGGAGGCCCGCAGGACGCGGGCGATCGCGTCGCCCAGGGCGGCCCAGCGGGTGTGGCCGATGTGCAGCGGGCCGGTGGGGTTGGCGGAGACGAACTCCATGTTGACCGTGTGGCCTGCGAGCGCGGTGTTGGTGCCGTAGTCCGGCCCCGCTTCGACGATGGCCTTGGCCAGGGCGCCGGCGGCTGCCGCGTCAACGGTGATGTTCAGGAACCCCGGTCCGGCGATGTCGACGGCGGACACCCCGTCGATGGACTTCAGCCGGGCGCTCAAGACCGAGGCGAACTCCCGCGGGTTGGTGCCCGCTTTCTTGCCCAGCTGAAGGGCGATGTTGGTGGCCCAGTCGCCGTGCTCCCGGTTCTTCGGACGCTCCACGCGCACCTCATCCGGGACGTCGGATGCGGAAAGCCCGATTTCACCGGCGGCGACGGCGTCCTTCAGGCAGGCGGAAATGGCGAGGGAGAGTTCTTCAGGGGTCACGGTTCCAGCCTACCGGTGGCCCGCAGTGTGGCGGAATCTGGCGTCCGGCATGACAGGAGGGCCCGGGCTGGGCGCCGATTTTCCCTTGGAGCCCACCTTCCTGCTAAGCTCTAGGACGTCCCGCCGGTAACGGCAGGAACCCTGACTGCCCTCGTAGCTCAGGGGATAGAGCGTCTGCCTCCGGAGCAGAAGGTCGTTGGTTCGATTCCAATCGAGGGCACAACCAAACCCCGCCGTTTCATTGAAACGGCGGGGTTTCTTGCTTTCTGGATGCCGGCCCGGCTTTGCGTCTAGCTGCCGGCGCGGCTTTCCGCGGGAGCAATGCTCAAGGCGGCCTCGTCCGGGGTTGCCAGGGTCAGCACGGCCTCCTCCACTGTTTCGCGGTCCTCCAGCTCGCGCTCTATCCGTCGCAGGGTCACCGCCACTTCGTGCTCCGGGTGGTCCCCCTGCAGGTCCACCGCCGCGACGAGGTACAACTTGCGGGGGCCGACAAACTCCAGGTGCAGGTAGGTGAGCCGGGCGATGTCCGGGTGCTCCAGCACCCGAAGAGCCATGGAGCGTTCGATGTCCGGGGTCACACCCTGGCCCACCAGGAACCGCCGGTTGCGGTCGATCAGTACGACGGCGACGGCAGCCAGCAGAACGCCGACAACGATCGACCCCACCGCATCCGGCAGCGGGGAACCCGTGACCTGGTGCAGGAAAACGCCCCCAAAGGCCACTACCAGGCCGACCAGCGCCGCGGCGTCCTCCGCGAAGACGGCGCGCAGGGTGGGATCTGAGCTGATCAGGACCTGCTCCAGGGTGTGGCGTTCGAGCTCGTGCGCCGCCTTCCTGGTCTGGCGGAAGGCCTGGGTGAAGGAGATGCCCTCGAAGACGAAGGCCACGGCCAGGACCAGGTAGGCCACCTCGAAGTCCGCCGCAGGCTCCGGCGCGATGATCTGCTGGATGCCGTGCATGATGGACACCACGGCGCCGGCGGTGAAGAGCCCGAATGCCGCAAACATCGACCAGACGTAAGCTTCCCGGCCGTAGCCCATGGGATGGCTCTTGTCCCGCGGCTTGACCGATCGCCGTTCCGCGAAGAACAAGAACACCTGATTTCCGGTGTCCGCCCAGGAGTGCGCTGCCTCTGCCGTCATTGAGGCCGATCCGGTGAGGACCGCGGCCACGGACTTCGCGGCAGCGACGAGGATATTCGCCACAAAGGCGATGATGACCGTCAGCAGGGTCGAGCTTGATTCTTTTCGCTTCTCGGTGTGCGCCATGGGCCTACCGTATCCAATGGGCAGCATCCGCCGTGCTCCCTACGCCCGCCCCTGCCAATTGTCGGCGCCCCCTCGTAGGCTGTCCACATCGGCAGAAGCAAAGGGGTCTCACATGCACTGTTCCATCATCCCTCCGTACCTGCTCCGTCGCCTGGCAGCCCAGCGCGAACCGGAGCTCTCCGAGGCGGCCCGGGCGGCGAAGCAAGCCCTGCGGCACGTTCCGGGCTTCCATGCCTCCCGGGCCCTGCCCGGTCCAGGCAGCCACCCCGGCCTGCGGGAGCTCAAGCCGTCCCCGCCGGAGCGCACGGTGTTCGACGCCAAATTCACCGAGCAGCTACCCGGCAGTGTGGTCCGCAAGGAAGGGGAACCACCTACCGGAGACCCCGCCGCCGATGAGGCCTACGACGGGCTGGGGCACACCCACCGCCTCTACGCCGAGGCTTTCGGGCGGAACTCGATCGACGGCAACGGCCTCCACCTCGATGCCACGGTGCATTACGGCCGCCTGTACGACAACGCCTTCTGGGACGGCCAGCAGATGGTCTTCGGCGACGGCGACGGCCAGGTCTTCCAGCGGTTCACGAAATCGCTGAGCGTGATCGGCCACGAGCTGGCCCACGGCGTCACCCAGTATTCGGCAGCGCTGGTCTACCGCAACCAGGCCGGCGCGCTGAACGAATCGATGTCCGATGTGTTCGGGGCGCTCGTTGAGCAGTTTGTCCGGCAGCAGACGGCGGCGCAGGCCAGCTGGCTGATCGGCGAGGGTCTCTTCACGAACCAGGTCCAGGGGACCGCTCTGCGTTCCATGAAGGCTCCGGGGACGGCGTACGACGACGACGTGCTCGGCAAGGACCCACAGCCGGACTCCATGGACGGCTATGTGCACACGAGCGCCGACAGCGGCGGGGTGCACCTGAACTCCGGCATACCCAACCGGGCGTTCTGCCTCGTTGCCACGGACCTCGGCGGCAATGCGTGGGACGCGCCGGGGCGGATCTGGTACGAGACGCTGACGGGGGGCACGCTGTCCCCGACCGCCACCTTCGGGGCGTTCGCCAAGGCCACGGCCGCGGCCGCCGGGGAGCTCTTCGGGGCTGATTCCAAAGAGCATGACGCCGTGCGGTCCGCGTGGGAAACTGTGAAGGTAAAGTTCCCGGGAGCACGGCGATAGGCCAAGCTCATGAAGATCCGAGCCCCATGAAGATCGCAGTCTCATGAAGATCACCGTCCAGCGCAGTGGCGGCGTTGCCGGCATGAAGCGGACGTGGACCGTGCAGCCCACGCCGCCGGAGGATACAGACCGCTGGCAACCACTCATTGAAGCGTGCCCGTGGGACGACGTCGCCGGGACCAGCGGGACGACCGGTCAGCCGGACCGGTTCCTGTACAGCATCCGGGCCGGTCAACGCCGGGCGGTCCTGCCGGAGCGTGAACTGACCGGTCCATGGCGGGATCTCGTCGAATGCGCCCGCGCTGCGGCCGAGGAAACGGCCTCGTCGGATCCTGACTAGCTGAGGACCATGGCCGCGGACCGCGTGCTGTTCCGCTATGCCGTAACCAGGTGTCCGCGGAAGGTGCGGCGGTATGACTGAGGGCTGGTGTCCAGCACCTTGGCGAAATGGTGCCGCAACAGCACCGAGTGGCCAAAACCGGACTCGCGGGCGATTTCGTCGATGTTGAGCTCCGTGGTCTCAAGCAGTTCCTGGGCCCGCAGCACCCGCTGGGAGTTGAGCCAGGCCGCGGGGGTCGCACCCGTCTCGGAGCGGAAGCGCCTGGCGAAGGTCCGGGGCGACATGTGGACGCGCGCGGCGAGCTCGTTGACCGGGTGGTCCTCCCCCAGGTGCCGCACCATCCACTGCAGCAGTTCCTCCATGGGTTCGGAGCCGCAGGGCGGGATCGGCCGGTCGATGAACTGGGCCTGGCCGCCGTCGCGGTGCGGCGGAACCACCATGTCACGGGCGATGGCTGCCGCCACGGCGGCGCCGAATTCCACCCGGACCAGGTGCAGGCAGGCGTCGATGCCCGCGGCCGTCCCCGCGCTCGTGATGACCCGGCCGTCCTCGACGTAAAGGACGTTTTCATCCACCAGGGCAGCGGGATACCGGCTGGCGAGCTCCTGGGAAAAGTGCCAGTGCGTTGTGCAGCGGCGGCCGTCGAGCAGCCCGGCCCGGGCCAGGGCGAAGGCGCCGGAACAGATGGACATGACCCACGCCCCGCGGGCGTGCGCGGCCCGCAGCGCCTCGAGGACGGATTCGGGGACATCCTCGTCCCGGCCGTAGGGAGTCATGATGACCAGGTCCGCGTCCGCCGCGGCGTCGAGTCCGAGCCCCACGTGCATGGACAGCCCGGACTTCATCGGCACGTCACCCGGCGCCGGGGTGCAGACCCGTAAATCGAAGGCCGGCACGCCGGTCCCCCGGTCTGACCGGTCCACGCCAAAGACCTCAAAGGCGGTGCCGAACTCGAAGATGGAGAAGTTGGGAACCACGATCATTGCCACTGATTTGATCATGACTCCATTCTCGCAGAAAAGTGGCAGAAATTATAGCTTTTTGGGCATTTCTGCCACTTCTTTTGGGTTCGCCGCCGGAGAACCATGGAGGTATGGAACTCATCGGAATCGCCCTCATCGTCCTCGTCGTCGTCGGCCTCGCAGCCACCGTCGCAGCCCTCCGCAAGGACGGGCTCGGCCACAACCCGCCGGTCCGCTCGGAAGAGTACTGGATGGCCCGGGACCTCCCCAGCACCAGCTACACCTTGCGGATCTTCTAATCCCCGCAAAGACAGTCCACACTTCACCGCCACCCATGCCCCGCCACCCGGTGCCCGGTCCCGACAGGGACCGGGCACCCTTATGTTCGAAGAGACAGCCCCGGGGCAGTTCCCAGTAGACTGGGTGCAGCCATGACACTGCATATCTCCTACCCCGCCGAGCTGCCGGTCTCCGAGCGCCGCGAGGACCTGATGGCCGCCATCGCGGCCAACCAGGTGACCATCATCGCCGGCGAGACCGGTTCCGGTAAGACGACCCAGATTCCAAAGATGTGCCTGGAACTCGGCCTCGGCGAGAACGGACTGATCGGACACACGCAGCCGCGCCGGCTGGCCGCCCGCACGGTCGCAGAACGCATCGCGGAGGAACTCGGCGTCGAGATCGGCCAGGAAGTCGGCTTCCAGGTCCGCTTCACCGGGGAAGTCGGCCGCAACACCAAGGTCAAGCTCATGACCGACGGCATCCTGCTGGCCGAAATCCGGCGCGACAAGCTGCTGCGCCGGTACAACGCGATCATCATCGACGAGGCGCATGAGCGCAGCCTCAACATCGACTTCATCCTCGGCTACCTCAAACGGATCCTGCCGCAGCGGCCGGACCTGAAGATCATCATCACCTCAGCCACCATCGATCCGCAGCGCTTCGCCAGGCACTTCGGCAGCGAGGAAAAGCCGTCGCCGATCATCGAGGTCTCCGGACGCACCTATCCGGTCGAGATCCGCTACCGGCCTTTGTCCCAGCCGGCCGGCGGGGGCGCCGGTGACAGCACCGACGACGCTGCAATTGCGGCCTCCGACGACGAGCTGGAGGAGGACCGCGATCCCCTCGACGCCGTCTGCGACGCCGTCGACGAACTCGCGCAGGAGGCGCCCGGGGACATCCTGATCTTCTTCTCCGGCGAACGTGAAATCCGCGACGCCGCCGAGGCCCTCAACGGCAGGATCCAGTCCAACCGGAAGCTGGCCGGCACCGAGGTGCTCCCGCTCTTCGCCCGGCTGAGCCTGCAGGAACAGCACAAGGTCTTCCACCCCGGCAGCAAGCGCAGGATCGTGCTCGCCACCAACGTCGCGGAGACCTCCCTGACGGTCCCCGGCATTAAGTACGTGATTGACACCGGCACCGCGCGCATCTCCCGCTACTCGCACCGCACCAAGGTCCAGCGCCTGCCGATCGAGCGCGTCTCCCAGGCCTCCGCGAACCAGCGTTCGGGCCGCTGCGGCCGCGTCTCCGACGGCATCGCGATCCGGCTGTACTCGGCGGAGGATTACGAGTCCCGGCCGCCGTTCACCGATCCCGAGATCCTGCGCACCAACCTCGCCGCGGTCATCCTGCAGATGACCGCGATGGGAGTGGCCCGGGGCCCGAAGGATGTGGAGAACTTCCCGTTTGTCGAGCCGCCGGACTCCCGTGCCATCAACGACGGCGTCGCCCTGCTCCGCGAGCTGGGTGCCTTGAGTGCCGCGCGTCCACCGGAGCAGACGGGCGACGGCGACGGCCGCACCGGACGCCGGCCTGCCGGCGGAGCAGCCGGAAGAGACGGCGGCGGGCTGACCGCCGTCGGCCAGCAGCTCGCCCAGCTGCCCGTGGACCCGCGGCTCGGCCGGATGATCGTTGAATCCGGCAAGCGCGGCTGCGTCCGCGAGGTCATGATCCTCGCCGCGGCGCTCACCATCCAGGACCCGCGCGAGCGCCCGACTGACAAGCAGCAGCTCGCGGCGGAGAAACACGCCCGCTTCCGGGACGAGAACTCGGACTTCACCGGCTTCCTGAACCTCTGGAACTACCTCCAGGAGAAGCAGCAGGAGCTCTCCTCCACAGCTTTCCGCCGGCTCTGCCGTGCCGAGTTCATCAATTACCTGCGTGTCCGCGAGTGGCAGGACCTCTTCGCGCAGCTGCGCCAGCTGGCCCGGCCGCTCGGCATCAGCCTGGACAACAAGCGCCTGGCCGATCCGGTCGGCAACCACGAGGGGATCCATATCAGCCTGCTCTCGGGCCTGCTGAGCCACGTCGGCATCCTCGATGAGCGCAAGCGCGAGTATGCCGGCGCCCGCGGCAGCCGCTTCGCGATCTTCCCGGGCTCGGCCCTGTTCAAGAAGTCCCCCACCTTTGTCATGGCCGCGGAGCTCGTGGAGACGAGCCGGCTGTGGGCCCGGGTGGCAGCGAAATTCGATCCGCTCTGGGTCGAGCAGGTGGCGCCGGACCTGGTCAAGCGCAGCTACAGCGAACCGCACTGGTCCAAGAAGATGGGCTCGGTGATGGCCCACGAAAAGGTCACGCTGTACGGCGTGCCCATCATTCCGAGCCGCCGGATCAACTACGGCAAAGTGGACCCGGAGCTCTGCCGGGAGCTGTTCATCCGTCACGCCCTGGTCGAGGGCGACTGGCAGACCCACCACAAGTTCTTCCACCGCAACCGGGCGCTGCTCCTTGAAGTCGAGGAGCTCGAGGCGCGGATGCGGCGCCGCGACATCCTGGTGGACGACGAGACGCTCTTCGAGTTCTATGACGCCAGGCTCGGCAAGGAGGTCGTGTCCGAGCGGCACTTCGACAAGTGGTGGAAGGAGGCGCGGCAGCAGGACCCCGCGCTGCTCGACTTCGACCAGGCGCTGCTGATCAGCGAAGACGCCGATGCCCTGGACGACTCGGCCTACCCGAAGACCCTGCTGCACAAGGGCTTTGAGCTGCCGCTGAGCTACGAGTTCCACCCCGTGGCCCCCGGGTCGCCGCCCAACCCGTCCGACGGCGTCACCGCCGAGGTGCCCGTGCTGTTCCTGAACCAGCTCGACGACGCGGCGTTCCGCTGGCTGATTCCGGGCCAGCGCGTGGAGCTCGTCACTGCCCTGATCAAGTCGCTGCCCAAGCAGGTGCGCAAGAACTTCGTGCCGGCCCCGGACGTTGCCCGGCAGGCCGTCGCGGCCCTCGAGGCGGACTTCGATCCGGCTACGGACGAGCTGGAAGCCTCACTGGAACTGGTCCTGCGCCGGATCCGGGGCCAAGTCATCCCGCCGCATTCCTGGAACTGGGACGCCGTTCCGCCGCACCTGCGGGTCAGCTTCCGCGTCGTGGATTCCCAGGGCAAGGTCCTGGACGAGGGCAAGGACCTCGGGGTGCTGCAGGAACGGCTGGCACCGGCCACCCGGCGCGCGATCGCCGAATCACTGGGCGCCACGCCCGCGACGACGGCACCCCAGGCCAACGGCAGGGCCGGCGCGGCGGCGGGCGGGCGGTCCAACGGCAAGTCCGCGGCCCAGGCCGCCGTTGCGGCTCCCGGGACCGCGGCTTCCGCACTCTCCGGCGCGTCCGGCGGTTCGGCCGGTTTCGCCGAGCAGGCCGGGCTGACCTCGTGGTCCTTCGGGACGGTCCAGCGCCAGGTCCAGGGCACGGTGAAGGGGCATACTGTCACCGGCTACCCTGCGCTTGTGGATGAAGGCAGTTCCGTCGCCCTGCGGCTCTTCCAGACGAGCTCCGAACAGGAACAGGCCATGCGCGGGGGCGTCATCCGCCTGCTCGCGCTGAAGGTGCCGCCCCCGGACCGCTACGTCCTGGAGCACCTGAACAATACCGAGAAGCTGACGTTCAGCCAGAACCCGCACGGATCCGTCACGGCGCTGATCGCCGACTGCGCACTGGCCGCCATCGACAAGCTCACCCCCGCCGAGCTGCCGTGGGACGAGGCGTCCTTCAACGCACTGTACGAGAAGGTCCGCGCCGAGCTGATCGACACCGTCTTCACCGTCACTGCCGTCGTGGAGCGTATCCTGGCGAGCACCCGGCGGATCGAGAAGGCGCTCAAGGGCACCACAAGCCTGGCCCTGATCAGCGCCCTGAATGACATCAGGAGCCAACTGGAGCAACTGGTGTTCCCCGGTTTTGTGGCACGCACGGGCTACAGCCAGCTCAGTCAGCTGCCGCGCTACCTCGCGGCGATCGAGAAGCGCCTGGAGAAACTCCCCACCAACGTCCAGCGGGATGCCCAGCACATGGCTGCGGTCCAGGCCCTGGAGGACGACTACGACGACGCCGTCTCGGCGCTGCTCCCGGGCCGGCGGGCCGGAGCCGAGTTAACCCAGGTCCGCTGGATGATCGAGGAGCTCCGGGTGAGCCTCTTCGCCGTCGAACTCGGCACCGCCTATTCGGTCTCCGAGAAGCGGATCCGCGCGGTGCTTAACAAGGCGCTGGCGCCGGTCTGACGCCCGGTCAGGACCGTCAGACCCGCGCCAGCGGGGTCAGCGAAGGGTGACGGCCGAGCCGTCTCAGGCGTCCGGAACGTGCGCGGCGTGTCCAGCTTTCCGGAGACCTTCGCGGAGCTTCTCGGCGTTAGCGTCCAACTGCGCGGGATCGGGGTTCTGGTCCACCGACCCGAAGTCGAAGTCCGCCATGGTGTTGGACGGCCACACGTGGACGTGCAGGTGGTTGATCTCGTAGCCGGCCACTATGAGGCCGGCGCGTGCAGCGCCGAACACCTCGACCTGGACGGCGCCGATCTTCTGGGCGACGTGCATCACGCGGGCCAGCAGCTCGGGGGATGCATCGGTCCAGCGGTCCACTTCCTCGGTCGGCACTACGAGGGTGTGGCCGTCGGCGAGCGGGCCCACCGTCAGGAACGCCACGACGTCGTCCTCCCGCCAGACGAAGCGGCCGGGGATCTCGCCGTTGATGATCCTGGTGAAGAGAGTGCTCATGCGTCTGCCCTTTCCGAGGGTGTTCCGAGGGTACTGGTGTCCAGGACAAAACGGTACTTCACTTCTCCTGCCACCATGCGGTCGTAGGCCTCATTGAGCTGGTCGGCGCGGACCACTTCAACCTCGGACGTGACGCCGTGCTCAGCGCAGAAGTCCAGCATCTCCTGCGTCTCGGCGATGCCGCCGATCATTGACCCGGCGTACGCGATCCGACGCCGGATCAGCGCCCCGGGGTTCACCGGCGGCATGTCCTCAGAGGGCAGGCCGAGCTGGAAGAGTGCCCCGTCAACGCGCAGGGTGCGGAAGTACGGGTTGAGGTCGTGGGGCGCGGCGACGGTGTCGATGATGACGTCGATGCTGCGGTTCGCGGCGTTCATCGCGGCCTCGTCGCGGGACAGGATGACCTCGTCCGCGCCAAGTTCGCGGGCTGCGGCGATCTTGGACCCCGAGGTGGTGAAGACCTTCACGTCGGCGCCCATGGCCTTGGCGAGCTTCACGGCCATGTGGCCCAGTCCGCCCAGGCCGACGACGCCGACGACGTCCCCCTCCTCGACGTCGAAGTGGCGCAGCGGGGAGTATGTGGTGATGCCGGCGCAGAGCAGCGGCGCGGCCGCGGCGGGGTCGAGGCTTTCCGGGACGTGCAGGACGTAGCGGCGGTCCACGACGATCAAGCTGGCGTAGCCGCCCTGCGTGGTGGCGTCGCCGTTGCGGCGGTCTTTTGAGCCGTAGGTCCCGGTCATGCCGTTCTCGCAGTACTGCTCCAGGCCATCGAGGCAGCTGTCGCATTCGCGGCAGGAGTCGACCAGGCAGCCGACGCCGACCAGCTCGCCGACGGTGAAATCCTCGACGGCGGAACCGACGCGGCTGACCCGGCCCACGATTTCGTGGCCGGGGACGAGCGGGTAGTCCTGGTTTCCCCATTCGCCGCGGGTGGCGTGGACGTCGGAGTGGCAAAGGCCGCAGAATTCGATGGCGATCTCGACGTCGTCCTCCTTCGGCGCGCGGCGTGCCACCGTCAGGGGAACCAGGCCGCTGTCGCTCGCTGTCGCACCGTAGGCGGCGGCAATGCGCGGGCCCGGCGTCGGGCTGTCCGAGGTCAGATCGGGAAGCGGCCTGGCGAGGGGCGGCGGTACGGGGCGTCCGGGAGTCATGATCCGACGCTACCCCCGGGTGCGGCCGCTAGGCCAATTCGGGGGCGGCCGGCCGGTGCGGGCCCGGCCACTGCGCTCCCTGGCGGCATCCGCCACCACAGCAACGCGGGGTCACATACGGCCCATCCGGAGGCGGATTATGGGCGCTAGGTGACCCCGCGTTGCTGTTGCTGGCCGCCGTGCCGGGCTTTGGCTTGCGTCCCGGCGGTGCTTCACGGGGGCCACTGCGGAAACTGGACCGGAATTTCGTGCGGATGTATGCGGCGGATCAATCGGGGTTTAACTACGGCAGATCGACCAGTGTTTAACTGTCGCAGGTGCCCGATAGTGTGTTTCCATGGACGGCAAGCAGGAGCCCGGTGTG
>NZ_JARUXE010000090.1 GCF_030433895.1 Arthrobacter sp. PsM3
TGGTGCGAACCCCTTTTGAAACGGGTTCGCGGGGTGGTGTGTGGTGTAAGTTATCGGCCTATTAGTACCGGTCAGCTTCACGAGTCGTTAGTCCTCGCTTCCACATCCGGCCTATCAACCCAGTGGTCTGGCTGGGGGCCTCTCACACACAAGGTGTATGGAAATCTCATCTCGAAGCGAGCTTCCCGCTTAGATGCTTTCAGCGGTTATCCCATCCGAACGTAGCTAATCAGCGGTGCACTTGGCAGTACAACTGACACACCAGAGGTTCGTCCGTCCCGGTCCTCTCGTACTAAGGACAGCCCTTCTCAAATTTCCTGCGCGCGCAGCGGATAGGGACCGAACTGTCTCACGACGTTCTAAACCCAGCTCGCGTACCGCTTTAATGGGCGAACAGCCCAACCCTTGGGACCTACTCCAGCCCCAGGATGCGACGAGCCGACATCGAGGTGCCAAACCATGCCGTCGATATGGACTCTTGGGCAAGATCAGCCTGTTATCCCCGAGGTACCTTTTATCCGTTGAGCGACGGCCATTCCACAATGTACCGCCGGATCACTAGTCCCGACTTTCGTCCCTGCTCGAGATGTCTCTCTCACAGTCAAGCTCCCTTGTGCACTTACACTCGACACCTGATTGCCAACCAGGCTGAGGGAACCTTTGGGCGCCTCCGTTACTTTTTAGGAGGCAACCGCCCCAGTTAAACTACCCATCAGGCACTGTCCCTGACCCGGATTACGGGCCGAAGTTAGATGTCCAAAGTGACCAGAGTGGTATTTCAACGATGACTCCACCCGAACTGGCGTCCGGGCTTCAACGTCTCCCACCTATCCTACACAAGCCACTCCGAACACCAATACCAAACTATAGTAAAGGTCTCGGGGTCTTTCCGTCCTGCTGCGCGTAACGAGCATCTTTACTCGTACTGCAATTTCGCCGAGTTTATGGTTGAGACAGCGGGGAAGTCGTTACTCCATTCGTGCAGGTCGGAACTTACCCGACAAGGAATTTCGCTACCTTAGGATGGTTATAGTTACCACCGCCGTTTACTGGGGCTTGAATTCTCAGCTTCGCCTTGCGGCTAACCGGTCCTCTTAACCTTCCAGCACCGGGCAGGAGTCAGTCCGTATACATCGTCTTGCGACTTCGCACGGACCTGTGTTTTTAGTAAACAGTCGCTTCCCCCTGGTCTCTGCGGCCCCTGCACGCTCCGGACAGCTAGTGTCCATCACGATGGGGGCCCCCCTTCTCCCGAAGTTACGGGGGCATTTTGCCGAGTTCCTTAACCATAATTCTCTCGATCGCCTTAGTATTCTCTACCTGATCACCTGTGTCGGTTTGGGGTACGGGCGGCTAAAACCTCGCGTCGATGCTTTTCTAGGCAGCATAGGATCACCGAATCCCCCCTTACGGGAGTCCCATCGGATCTCAGGCATCATGAACGGCGGATTTGCCTACCGTTCGCCCTACATCCTTAGACCGGGACAACCATCGCCCGGCTCGGCTACCTTCCTGCGTCACACCTGTTAATACGCTTGCCTCCCAGGATCAGGTCCCGCGCTCCACCAAAACCCTCCCACCACAAGGGCGGTCAGGCAGGCTTCGGGCAGTTAGTATCCCCTGTTCAGCATGGGCGGTTTTTCGCCGGTACGGGAATATCAACCCGTTGTCCATCGACTACGCCTGTCGGCCTCGCCTTAGGTCCCGACTTACCCAGGGCAGATTAGCTTGACCCTGGAACCCTTGATCATTCGGCGGACGGGTTTCTCACCCGTCTTTCGCTACTCATGCCTGCATTCTCACTCGTGTAGGCTCCACCGCTGGTTTACACCGCGACTTCACTGCCCACACGACGCTCCCCTACCACTCCAGACGCCTGAACCAACCCACAAAGGGGCGGCTTAGCTAATATCTGAAATCCACAACTTCGGCGGTGTACTTGAGCCCCGCTACATTGTCGGCGCGGAATCACTTGACCAGTGAGCTATTACGCACTCTTTTAAGGATGGCTGCTTCTAAGCCAACCTCCTGGTTGTCTTCGCAACTCCACATCCTTTCCCACTTAGCACACGCTTAGGGGCCTTAGTTGGTGGTCTGGGCTGTTTCCCTCTCGACTATGAAGCTTATCCCCCACAGTCTCACTGCTGCGCTCTCACTTACCGGCATTCGGAGTTTGGCTGACGTCAGTAACCTTGTAGGGCCCATTAGCCATCCAGTAGCTCTACCTCCGGTAAGAAACACGCAACGCTGCACCTAAATGCATTTCGGGGAGAACCAGCTATCACGAAGTTTGATTGGCCTTTCACCCCTACCCACAGCTCATCCCCTCCATTTTCAACTGAAGTGGGTTCGGTCCTCCACGACGTCTTACCGTCGCTTCAACCTGGCCATGGGTAGATCACTTCGCTTCGGGTCTAGATCACGCCACTGCAACGCCCTATTCAGACTCGCTTTCGCTACGGCTTCCCCACACGGGTTAACCTCGCGACGTAACACTAACTCGCAGGCTCATTCTTCAAAAGGCACGCCGTCACCAGAATCAGACTGGCTCCGACGGATTGTAAGCACACGGTTTCAGGTACTGTTTCACTCCCCTCCCGGGGTACTTTTCACCTTTCCCTCACGGTACTGGTCCGCTATCGGTCATTAGGGAGTATTTAGGCTTATCAGGTGGTCCTGACAGATTCACACGGGATTTCTCGGGCCCCGTGCTACTTGGGATACCCCCCGGGCGGTACACAACATTTCGGTTACGGGGCTCACACCCTCTCTGGCCGGCCTTTCAAGACCGTTCACCTATGCCTGTACTACACACCCCACTGTCCCGGCAGAGACAGAATGGGAAGTCCCACAACCCCGACCATGCAACGCCCGCCGGCTATCACACATGGAACGGTTTAGCCTGATCCGCGTTCGCTCGCCACTACTGACGGAATCACTATTGTTTTCTCTTCCTGCGGGTACTGAGATGTTTCACTTCCCCGCGTTCCCTCCACGCACCCTATGTGTTCAGATGCGGGTCACCAGGCAACTCGCGCCCCTGGCGGGGTTTCCCCATTCGGACACCCTGGGATCACAGTCCGGTTATCGACTCCCCCAGGCTTATCGCAGATTCCTACGTCCTTCTTCGGCTCCTAATGCCAAGGCATCCACCGTGTGCTCTTAAAAACTTGACCACAAAAGATCAAAAAAACTAATTTTCGAGAGAACCATGAAAACCACCACCACCGCCCCGAAGGACAACAGCGACAGATCCAGGTTCATATTCTTGGAAATTGCTTCTTATAAAAGATGCTCGCGTCCACTATGTAGTTCTCAAACAACAACCCCAAACCACACACCCCACACACTTCACGTGCGTGCTCGATGCAGCCAGGAAACCAGAAACAAACAAAACCCGGACCCCGCGGCCTACGCCGCGAACCCCGGCCCTGTTGCCTCAGGACCCAACAGTGTGCCAAACACTAAACCGCCCGTACCCTCCCCGCACCGTTCCAGGACACCCACCCCAAAGGGTAAAAATCCGTACTGGGTGCCGGGAAAAAACCGGCGGCCGCTATTCGTTGATATTCCACCC
>NZ_JARUXE010000091.1 GCF_030433895.1 Arthrobacter sp. PsM3
ACGTAGTCGGCGGCGGTGCTGTTCGCGGTGCTGTTCAAGGTATCCACGGTCAGCACTCGATGACGTTCACGGCGAGGCCTCCGCGGGAGGTTTCCTTGTACTTGGTTTTCATGTCCGCTCCTGTTTCACGCATGGTCTTGATGGCTTTGTCCAGCGATACTTTGTGGCTGCCGTCCCCGTGCAGGCAGAGTCGGGCGGCGTTGATAGCCTTCACACTGTCGATGGTGCGGCGTCAATCCGTGTCATGCGAGGGCTCCCTGCACGGCGCCAATGATTTCGGGTGATTCAGGCGCCATCGTCGAGGCAAAGCGCGCTACCACACCACCGTCGCGGTTCACTAGAAACTTCTCGAAATTCCACTGCACCTGCTCCGGAAGATCGGGATTTCTGAACTTGGTTAGTTCCGCGTAGAGCGGGTGCTGGTCCTCGCCGTGGACGTCTGCCTTGGCAGTCATCGGGAACGTCACACCGAAGTTGCGTTCGCAGAACTCGGCGATCTCGGCGTCGGCCCCCGGCTCCTGCCCGGCAAACTGGTTGCACGGGACGCCCAGCACCGCGAAACCCTGCTCCCGGAACTTGTTGTGCAGCGCCTCCAGTCCTGCGTACTGCGGCGTGTGTCCGCAATGGGACGCGACGTTCACCACCAGTACCGCTTCCCCCTTGAAGCGGCCGAAGTCAGCGTCCGTTCCATCGATAAGGGTAAGGGGAATGGAGTGCAGATCGGTCATGAGGCATCCTCGCAAAGTCGTTGGTTCCCGAAGCGGCATCGCGGAAACGGCGGCACCGCTCGCTTGGCACCACCGCACGTGGAACTCCATGTTGCCCGGCACGCCCGCACGACTGCGTCTTGCCGCGGCGGGTTCCCGCCTGGGCGGCCGTCATGGCTCAGCATTCGATGACGTTCACGGCGAGGCCTCCGCGGGAGGTTTCCTTGTACTTGGTTTTCATGTCCGCTCCTGTTTCACGCATGGTCTTGATGGCTTTGTCCAGCGATACTTTGTGGCTGCCGTCCCCGTGCAGGCAGAGGCGGGCGGCGTTGATGGCCTTGACGCTGGCGATGGCGTTGCGTTCGATGCAGGGGATCTGCACCAGCCCGCCGACGGGGTCGCAGGTCAGCCCGAGGTTGTGCTCGATGCCGACTTCGGCCGCGTTTTCCACCTGCGCGGGGGTGCCGCCCAGGACTTCGCACAGCCCGGCCGCTGCCATGGAGCAGGCCGATCCGACTTCGCCCTGGCAGCCGACCTCGGCCCCGGAGATGGAGGCGTTGATTTTGAACAGGATACCGACGGCGGCGGCCGTGAGCAGGAAGCGGATGACGCCGTCGTCGTTGGCTCCGGGGACGAACTTGACGTAGTAGTGCAGCACGGCCGGCACGATGCCGGCGGCGCCGTTGGTGGGGGCGGTGACGATCCGCCCGCCTGCGGCGTTCTCCTCGTTGACGGCCAGGGCGAACAGGTTCACCCACTCCATGGCGAGCAGCGGGTCGGCGGGCACCTGGACCGGGGACGGATTCCGGGCTGCCGCGTCGGCGCTTACCGCTGATGTTGCCAGCGTCCGGAACAGGGACGGGGCGCGTCGTTTGACGTTCAGCCCGCCCGGGGAGGATTCCCTCGGCGGCGCAGCCGTTGTCCACGCATTCGCGCATGACCGCCCACAGTGCCAGGAGCTTGTCGCGGAGTTCGGCTTCGCTGCGCCAGGTGAGTTCGTTGGCGAGCATGACGTCGGAGATGGACATGTCCTCCCGCCGGCAGATTGCCAGGAGCTCGTCGGCTGTGGTGAAGGGGTACGGCAGCACGGTATCGTCCGCCACCACCTGGTCGGCGCCCTGTGCGGTGCCGTCAACGACGAAGCCGCCGCCGATCGAGTAGTAGCTGCGCTCCTTGAGCACTGCCCCGGTGTGGTCCAGTGCCCGGAAGGTCATGCCGTTGGGGTGGGCCGGCAGGGACTTGCGGCGGTGCAGCACCACGTCCTCGTCCCAGTTGAAGTCCACCCGGTGGTCCCCGCCGATCCGGAGTTCGGCGTCGAGGGCGGCGGCCGCCACCTGGTCATCGGCGGTTCCGGTGTCCACCGTCTCGGGGGCCTGGCCCTGGAGGCCCAGGACCACGGCCTTGTCCGAGCCGTGGCCCCGGCCCGTGGCGCCGAGGGAACCGAACAGTTCGGCCTGCACCCTGGTCGTGGAGCTCAGCTGCCCGTCGCTTTTGAGTCCGTCCGCGAACCGCTTCGCTGCCCGCATCGGGCCGACCGTGTGGGAGGAGGACGGCCCGATGCCAACAGAAAACAGATCCAGGACGCTGAGCGCCATCAGGGGACCTCGGGGGACGCGTATTCGCGCATGGCGTCCAGGAGCCAGCGCCCCAGGAACTCCGCAAAGGAGGCCCGGGGGAAGAGCCGGAAGCTGCTCTCTGCGGTCTTCTGCAGCACGACTGGGATGTTGCCGACTTCGGTCGTCAGCGCCGTTCCCGGGGTGAAGCTGCGGGGGTGCAGGTCAAGGGCGCAGCCCTTCTCCAGGACGGCGCGGGCACGTGGGCCTGAGAGCTCGAACGTGGTGCGGTTGGCGGAGAGGTCCACCACCTGGCCCGGGGCATCGCCCAGTGCTTCCACGAGGGAGCCGATGAGGTTGCCGCCCAAGGAATCGTGGGCAGCTTCCGGTGCCACTGCCATGAACTCGGACGGTCCGAGCCAGAGGACGCTGATGCTGTCCGTGCCGGTCACTTCGCCGCAGCGTGCCGGCAGTCCGCCGGTCACGGCTGCGATCCGTGATCCTGCCTCGGAGCGGGGGTCCACGCGGACTCCGGCCATGGTCTGGAACGGGCCTTCGTTGAGGACGACCTTGCCCGGGACGGAGCCAGCCGCCAGCGCTTCGGTCAGGTGGTAGGCGGGGCTGCGGCGGATGTCCCGGAGTCCATTGATGCCTGTCAGTGCTGCTGTATTAGCCATCTTTGCGGGTCCCTTCGGGGTCAAAAAGTACGGTTTCTGCGATAACGACATCAACCAGCTGGTCCCCGGCGGCGGCCACCAGGGTCTCACCGATGCGGTTGCGGCCGTTCTTGATCAGGGCGAGGGCAAACGATCGGCCCAGTGCGGCGCTGTGGTAGCTCGAGGTCACGAATCCCTGCATCGGGACGGGGCCGTAAGCGGGATTGACGGTGATGCCCTGCTCCACCAGCTGGGTGCCCTCGGGGAGCCGGATCGTGCCGTCCACGGGAAGGACACTGACCAGGTGCTTGCGGTCGGTGCGGCCGGCGTCCTTGCGGGCGTAGGAGCGCTTGCCGATGAACTCCTTGACCTTGGATACGACCCATTCCATGCCGGCGTCCTGCGGGGTGACGGTGCCGTCGGTGTCCTGCCCGACGATCGGGTAGCCCTTTTCGGCGCGGAGCACGTGCATGGTTTCGGTGCCGTAGGGGGTGATGTTGAATTCGGCCCCTGCGGCTGCCACGGCTTCCCAGGTGTTCAGCCCGTACCAGGACGGGATGTTGATCTCGTAGGCCAGCTCACCGGAGAACGAGATCCGGCAGATCCGGGCCCGGACGCCGG
>NZ_JARUXE010000092.1 GCF_030433895.1 Arthrobacter sp. PsM3
ACGGTCGAGAGCCCCAACCACCATGGTCGGGGCTCTCCCGCATTTAACCACCAAAACGAATAGCAGGCCCCGCGTCAGGTGAACTCTGCAGTCGCAATATGTGATTTTTGCTATTTTGTCACCGGTGTGCCCTTGCCTGCCGCGTACCGGTCCCCGTTAGTATTTGGTGGGGCTTGCTGACGGCGGCCCGGGTGGAACAAAAGCGTCCACTATTCGATCTGGGGGAGTGGCTTGTGAAATTTCCAAAAATGATTGCGTTAGTGGCAATCCTGGCCGCCGCTGCGGCTACGTCGACAGTTCCGGCTCACGCCGAAGATCTACCGGCCATTACTCCCACCATAACCGCCAGCCTGCAGCGTTCACCTGGACCGGAGCCATCGGTTTCATCCAGCCCGTTAGCCACCTCCGCACCTGCCACCTCCGCGCCGCCGGCAACCCCGGCCCCCACCAAGGCCGTGCCGGGAACCTCACCGTCAAGCTCACCGGCGCCGTCGTCTGCGCCGGGGCCGACAAGCACGGCCACCGCCGAGGACCTGCCCTCGGGGGTAGCCGCGGTCGGTGCCGGCGAATCGGCCATCCAGGCCCACTGGTTGTCCCTGGGCGGCGAGACCGGCTGGCTGGGTGCCGTGGCGTCCACCGTCTTTTGCGAGTTGCGGGACAGCGGATGTGTCCAGCGTTACGAACACGGCGCCATCCACTGGTCCGCGGCGACAGGAGCCCACGCAACAACGGCGGCCATCGCCGCAAAGTGGGCGGCCCTGAACTGGGAGGCCGGGCGCCTCGGCTATCCCATCAGCGAACAGGTATGCACACTGAAGAACGCCGGTTGTGTCCAGCGCTTCGAAGGCGGGGCGGTTCACTGGTCCGCGGCGACTGGAGCCTACGCAACCTGGGCGGCCATTGCCGCAAAGTGGGCCGCATTGAACTGGGAGTCTGGCCGTCTTGGCTACCCCACCAGCGATGAAATTTGCGGCCTGAAAAACGGGGGATGTGTCCAGCGTTTCGAAGGCGGGGCCGTTCATTGGTCCGCTGCGACTGGAGCCCACCCAACCTGGGCGGCCATTGCTGCCCGCTGGGCCGCCTTGAATTGGGAATCCGGACGCTTGGGCTACGCCGTCAGTGACGAGACCTGCGGCCTGAGGAATGACGGCTGTGTCCAGCGTTTCGAAGGCGGCGTCATCTATTGGTCGCCCTTTGGCGGCGCGCAGCCAATGTGGGGTGCCATCCTCTCCAGCTACGGTGCCAGATCCTGGGAGGCAGGCTCATTGGGCTATCCGGTCGCCGCCGAATCCTGTTCCGGCGCCAGCCCGTGTTCACAGGAGTTTCAGTACGGCCGGTTCACGTGGACAGCCGGCTTGGGTGTCAAGTACCACCTCCAGTCTGCGGGCTACTGCGAGTCTTTGAACCGCAACGCCGTTCGATACCTGGGCGCTGGGCCGGCGCGGGTCTCGTTCGCAATTGCCGAGGGCTATCCTGCAACACCGGTAACCTTCACCACGTGCGTCCGCGCCAACGGGGCCTACCAGGAAGAGTGGACCGTTCCCGGCTATGCCGGGGAGAGCGGATTTGCGCGGCCCGGCGTCGCCTCCGGTCCCACCATCAACAAGTTTTCGCCGACCGGCTCGTTCTCGGTGACCGAAGCATTTGGCCTCGGAAACCCGGGAACTGCACTCTCCTACCTCCAGGTCAACCAGTTCTCCCGGTGGGGTGGCCGGTTGAACTCGAACTACAATAAGTACTTCGAATCCAGTGCCGACATTTTCCCGGACGAAAACATGTGGTATTACGCAACACGGCCGTCCCATGATTATCGCCAAGGGGTTGTGATCAACTACAACCGGCCCCCGGACTCAACAATCCAAATGAATGCCGGCTTCGCGATCTTCCTTCACGCTAACCGGGTCCCCACCTGGGGCTGCATTTCCCTCAACGAGTCAGACGTCGTGAGGTTCCAGCAGGGGGCTGTTCCCGGAGACCGAATCATCATGGGAGTGGGAGATGATGTATTCAACTAGGACGACAGGGCTTGCGGGCCTCGGATTGATCCTCGCGGTTGGACTGTCGGCGTGCAGCGGGTCTTCCCCGTCCCCCAGTGCGGGGGCGTCGACGTCGGCTGGATCCACGGCCGCGGCGAGTCCCACCAGTTCAGCGCCCACCACCGCCCGTGACGGATCGTCGCTGATTCCCACCACTGAAGTGGGGGCGTGTTCCCTCCTGAGTGTGGAGCAGATCCGGTCGGCCCTCGGGGACGCGGCGCGGGACATCCAGACCGGTGAAGTCGCCGGGACAGTCAGTCCCGCCGGTGTCAGGCACGAAAACTGCGTTTACCCCCTTGACCCGGCCGGCACGACGACCCACGCGGTCATTCTGGAAGTTGTCACTTACCCGGACGCGGCCAGCCGTGCGGCTGCCGACCCGTGGGAGGCCATGAGGTCCCCCACGGAAGTTACTGGCCTGTGGGGTGAAGCCCGCTATGCCACGAACCGGCTCAGCCAGACAACGGAGCACGTTCTGGCCGTGGCACGGGGAACCCAGGTCTGGAGATTCGTCGTTTCCCAGCCCCAGGAGATCTCCACTTGGGAACCTGCGGAAGGGCAGGCGGTGCTGAGGAAGTTGGCGGAGGCCGCCAGAATCTAGGCCGCCGGACTCGACTACAATAGAGGCTGGCCTCGAGGCAATCCGCTCACCACGGATTCGTCCTCGTCAGGCAAGAAGCAACTAGAGTAGTACGGCTGCCAGCGTGCCAGTCGGGGGCTCGCAACAGGAGGAATCCAGCATGGCTGAGCACAACGACGGTAATCGCGACGGCAAAGACCGCGGCAACTTTGGCGGCGGACGGAATTCGGGCGGCGGCGGCTTCCGCGGCACCAACAACTCCGGCGGCGAGCCCCGCGGGTACCGTGCTCGCGATGACCGGGGCACCGAGGGGGGCCGTCCTCCCGCCGGCGATCATGCCCGCAAGCCGTTCGGGGACCGCCCGTCGCGCGAGGGGGACCGTAAGCCGTACAGTGGCGGCGGTGCTGAGCGTAAGCCGTATGGTGATCGTGCTCCGCGTGAGGGCGGGGGACAGC
>NZ_JARUXE010000093.1 GCF_030433895.1 Arthrobacter sp. PsM3
GGTTGGCGGAGCGGGACTGGGGTTGGCGGAGCGGGACTGGGGTTGGCGGAGCGGGCGGCGGGACTGGCTAGTCCTTGCCCAGTCCCTGTGCGGAGACCTTCCGCCCGGTGGCGCCCTCGCCGAGGACACTGTTCAGGGCCGAGAGGTCGAAGATGCCGGTGATGTCGGCCTGGGTGGTGGTCCCGGCGTCGACACCGTCCTGGAGGAGTTTCTTGTACGTTCCGGCGAGCGGGTCGACGGTGAAGACGATGTTCTTGAGCGACCGGTCGATCACGTCGGCCGGCAGGGCGGCACCGGCGGATTCCTTGAGGGCTGCGTTGAGGACAGTGGACTTCTCCGCAGCGGGTGCGGCGTTGAGCCAGTTCACGGAGTCGACGTGGCCCTTCAGCAGCGCCTTGACCGTGGCGGGGTGCTCGGCGGCGAACTTCTTGTTGACGATCAGGACGGTGGTGATGAACTCGCCCTTCTCCCACAGGTCCTTTTCGTCGACGAGGACCTTCGCGCCGGCCTGGAGCACCAGGCGGGAGGCCCAGGGCTCCGGCAGCCACGCGCCGTCGAGCTTGCCGTCCTGGAACAGCTTCAGGGTCTGGGCGTTCTCGGTGGGGTTGATGGCGACGTCGCCGCTGCCGTCCGTGTTGGTCTTGTAGCCCTGCTTGCCGAGCCAGGCGCGAAGTGCCACGTCCTGCGTGCCGCCGAGCTGCGGGGTCGCGAGCTTCTTGCCCTTGAGGTCCGCGGCCGAGGCGATCCCGGGTTTGACCACCAGCTGGGCTCCGCCGGAAGCTGCGCCGGCGATGATGCTGATCGATTCGCCCTTGCTCTTGACGTAGGAGTTAATGGCCGGGTTGGGGCCGATGTAGGTGGCGTCGATGGCGCCGGCGTTGAGGGCCTCGATCGCGGCGGGGCCGGCGTTGAAGACCTGGGTGCTGAGCTTGGTCCCGCCGAGGCTCTTCGCGATCAGGCCCTGGCTGACCCCGACGAGGGCCGGGGCGTGCGTGATGTTGCCGAAGTAGCCGAGTTTGAGTTCGGCGGCGGGGGTTTCGGCAACCGCAGCTGCGGGCGCGGCGTCATTGGTCCGGGACACCGTGGACGCGACGGCGGCACCGGCGCCGATCAGCAGCACCAGGCCGGCAGCCAGGCCGATCTCGAGGGTGCGCTTGCGCTTGGGTTTGGCGGACTCGCCGGCGACGATCCGGGTGGTACCGGGGGTCTGGCCGGAGGTGGCGGCTGCCTGGCCGGTTGCCTGGCCGGAGGTCTGGCCGGGGGTGGGGTTCTGCGAGGGCGATGACATGCGGGAAGTCCTGTTCGTGGGGGTGTACGGGGAGGCCGGGCGGGTGGTCAGCGCCGGCGACATCGCCCCCGGAACTCATCGCGGGGGCCGTTGAAGAGCCGATCCGTTGTGGTCATTGGTTCACCATAGGGACTGCCACGAAGACCGTTCAACGGTCCGGAAACCCGGGGTCACGCGAGTTCATGCAGCGTCATATGCGGGGCCGCCATCCGGCATTTCGGCGGATTAATCGCCTTTAACGTTGACGAGCTGCCGGAGCTTGTGCCGTATCTTCACGAGGTCCGCGGAGTCGCGCATCACCTGGTCGATGGGTTTGTAGGCCGCGGGGATTTCGTCGATGAAGGCCTTGCTGGGACGGAATTCGATGCCCTGCATGGCGGCCTTCAGCTGGGCCAGGGTGAATGTCTTCTGCGCCGCGTGCCGTGAGTATTCCCGACCGGCGCCATGCGGGGAGGAGTTCAGCGATTTGGGGTTCCCCAGCCCGACGACTACGTAGGACGCGGTGCCCATGGAGCCAGGAATCAGCCCGGGGTCCCCCGCCTCGGCCCGGATGGCGCCTTTGCGCGAGACCCAGACGGACTTGCCGTAATGCCATTCCTTCGCGGTGAAGTTGTGGTGGCAGTTGATCCGTTCGGCCTCGCGGACATGGCCACCGATCCAGGATTCAAACTGCCCCACCACCCGGTCCATCATCTCCTCGCGGTTCAGCAGGGCGAAGTGCTGGGCCCAGCGGAGTTCCCTGATGTACCGGTCGAATTCGGGCGTGCCTTCCCTGAGGTAGGCCAGGTCCGGGTGCGGCACCACGATCTGCCCGCTCCGGACCGCGCTCCGGGCCTCGCCGATGTGCCGCTGCGCGAGCTTGTTGCCAACGCCGCGGGAGCCCGAGTGCAGGAACAGCCAGACGGCGTCCGTCTCATCCGCGCACACCTCGATGAAATGGTTGCCCGAGCCCAGCGATCCCAGCTGCAGCGTCCAGTTCGCGGCGTACTGGGCGGGGTCGAAGCGCGCGTGGACTGCCATGCGGCGCAGTTCGGCAATCCGGGGCGCCGCGGTGGCACTGATCCCGTGGTTGAAGTGCCCCGCGGACAGCGGGATGGCGTGCTCAATGCCCTCCCGCAGCCGTTTCCGGTCCTTGGGCAGCTCGCTGAGGGCGTACTGCGTGCGGACGGCGATCATGCCGCAGCCGATGTCGACGCCCACGGCCGCAGGGATGACCGCACCCAGGGTGGGGATGACGGAGCCCACGGTGGCACCCAGGCCCAGGTGGGCGTCCGGCATCAGCGCCAGGTGCGGATAGATGATGGACAGCTGAGCCGTGACCAGGGCCTGCTCGCGGGTCGCGTCATCCAGGATCGAGGCCCAGCTGATGAGCCGGCTGTTGATGACTTCCACGGCGCCTCCCATGACGATGATCGTGGTCTGCCGGCCCGGTGGCAAGGGCCCGGCATGGCGACTTCGCGGAAACGCCCGTGCTCGCCGTAAGTTTCCCCTGCGAGCCCGTGCGTTTCCCGCGGCGTCCGCGGCGCAGACTTCCTCGCGACGCGCAATGACGCACGCGCGCCGGTATTCCGGCGTCGACAGCGCCTTTGCCGGGCGCGG
>NZ_JARUXE010000094.1 GCF_030433895.1 Arthrobacter sp. PsM3
TCGAGAGCCCCAACCACCATGGTCGGGGCTCTCCCGCATTTAACCACCAAACCCCAAACCAAGTCGCGGCCTGGCACCCGGCGAGGCACCGACGGCCCGTCAACGGGGGAATTTCCTGCCATGGATCCAGGCAAGGAGCTCGACAGCCAGCCCGCCGCCAAGCGCGGCGGCGCCTGCCGCACACAACAAGTCCGCCGGCGGCAACGCGAGATGGAAGAAGTCCTGGGCGAGCGGCAGGTTGAGCAGGATCAGGAGGCTGGCGCACATCGCCAGCAGCACTGCCAACTTCTTCTGATCGAGCGGGCGGGAAACGACGGCGAGAATCCACAATCCGATCACCGACAGGGTCAGCACCGATGCCGACTGTAGCGGCTCCGGGGCTCCCCCGGCAGCGCCGCTGGAACGCGCGTACAGGCTTAACCCCAGCAGTGAAGCAGCGACGATAAGGCCGGCGGGGAGGGCGAAGGACAGCGACCTGCGCAGGAACCCCGGGCGGTAACGCCGGGTATTGGCCATTAGCGCCAGGAAGAACGAGGGAATCCCGATCGTCAGACCGTCCGTGAAGGACAGCTGGCGCGGCAGGAATGGAAACTGCAGGTTGAGCAGTCCGAAGCTGACGGCCAGTGCAATCGAATAGGCCGTCTTGCTGAGGAACAGCTTGGACACGCGCTCGATGTTGGCAATCACCCGGCGGCCCTCGGCCACTACACCCGGCAACCGGTCGAAGCGTCCATCCAGCAGCACCAGCCGGGCCACGGCCTTGGTGGCGGGTGCGGCGGAGTTCATGGCGATGCCAAGGTCGGCCTCTTTCAATGCCAGCACATCGTTGACGCCGTCTCCGGTCATTGCGACGGTGTGCCCGCGGCGCTGGAGCGCTGCCACCATGTCCTTTTTCTGGTCGGGGCTCACCCGGCCGAAGACCGTGTTGGCGCCCATCACCTCTTCAAGCAGCTGGGGGTCGGACGGAAGTTTTCGTGCATCGTAGCCGTCCCTGACGTCCAGCCCCACGGTCCGCGCAATTGCGGCAACCGTCCGGGGGTCGTCCCCCGAAATGATTTTCAGCTCTACGCCCTCCTCGCGGAAGTAGTCCAGCGTGTGTCGGGCATCGGGGCGGATCTGCTCCCGAAATGTGAGCACAACGACAGGTTTGACAACTGGCGGCAGTGTGGCGTCGTCGGCGGTAATGGTTGTGCCATCGGCGTAGGCCAGCACGACGGTTCGCAAGCCGGATTCGGCGAGCCGGCCCGCTTTGCCCAGAGCGGCGCTTGCCGCCGGTCCCGGACCTGCGCCGCCGGCCCTGTTCATCAGTACTATTTCAGGGGCGCCAAGGATCCACGAGCCTGAGGGATTCCTGCCGCCGTCGAATGTCACGGAACTCCACTTCCGGGCGGACGAGAAGGGAACCGATGAGACCGCGGCGCTGCCGCCGTCGTGCTCGAATGCCGTTTCGAGGCAACGCGAGGTTGCGTTTGCCTCCGGATCCGCGGCAAACCAGCCCAGGGCATGTTCCCAGCCAGGTTCAGCGGGTCCGGCCAGCTCATGGACGCCGTCGAAGATGATTCGGCCTTCGGTTAGTGTGCCGGTTTTGTCCAGGCAAAGGACATCCACGCGGGCCAGTCCTTCGACCGCGGCCAGCTCCTGGATGAGTACCTTGTCCGCGGCGAGACGGACCCCGCCGACAGCGAAGGCCACGCTTGAGAGCAGGACCAACCCCAGCGGAACCATGGCGATGACGCTCGCAATCACCCCCACCAGAGCGGAGGTCCAGGCGCCGCTGGCGATAGCCTGCTCCCAACCACCCCTGGACTGCATCTCGCCGTTGGCTACTATCAGGGCGACCGGGAGCAGCGCCCAGGTGAGCCAGCGCAGGATCCGGTCGAGACTGTTGCGGATCTCGGAGTTGACCAGCGAGAACCTCTTCGCGTCGGCGGCGAGCCTGCTGGAAAACGAGTCAGCGCCCACCCGGATCACTCTTGCGGTGCTGCGTCCAGCAACAATGATCGAGCCGGAAAGCACCTCGGTCCCTGCCTCCTTATCAACGGGGTCCGACTCCCCGGTGAGGAGGGATTCATCGGCCTCCAGGCCGCCGCTCTCGAGGACGGAAGCATCGGCCGTGACCTGGTCACCGGCGCGCAGGACCAGGACGTCGTCCAGCACAACCTCTGCCGTGGGGATCTCCTGCACGGTGCCGTCACGAAGCACACGCGCCAGCGGGGCTTCGAGCACTGCCAGGCGGTCGAGGGACCGCTTGGCGCGGTACTCCTGCACGACGCCGATGACGGCGTTGCCGGCTGCGGCCAGGCCAAATAGCGCATCCTGCCAGCTGCCCAGCAGGAGCAGGAGGACGAAACTCGTGCCCACGATTGCGTTGAACAGCGTCAGTACATTGGCCCGAACGATCTGCCAGAGGCTGCGGCTGGTTGTATCCGGTACGCGGTTCGCAAGTCCCTGACTCATGCGGGAGGCGACATCGCCGCCGGACAGGCCGGCGGCGGCTGGCCCGGACACGCGCCGGTGCAGCAAGTCTGGTCTGTGGCGCCGGCGTTCTGCCATCACCTCCTGATCGTAACGGCAGGGGCCCCGGAAAGCAGGTGATGGAGCCCACAGGGGCGGGTTTTTGTTGTTTGGGTGTGGGGGAGGGC
>NZ_JARUXE010000095.1 GCF_030433895.1 Arthrobacter sp. PsM3
ACAAGTACGCCGAGGGCTACCCGGGCAAGCGCTACTACGGCGGCTGCGAACACGTTGACGTGATCGAACAGCTCGCCATCGACCGGGTCAAGGCCCTGTTCGGCGCGGAAGCCGCCAACGTGCAGCCCCATTCGGGCGCCCAGGCCAATGCAGCGGCGATGTTTGCCCTGCTGGAGCCGGGCGACACGATCATGGGCCTTTCGCTGGCGCACGGTGGACACCTCACCCATGGCATGCGGATCAACTTCTCCGGCAAGCTCTACAACGTGGTCCCGTACCACGTGAGCGAACACAGCCACCTGGTGGACATGGCCGAGGTCGAGGCCCTGGCCCTGGAGCACCGTCCCAAAATGATCGTGGCCGGCTGGTCAGCCTACTCCCGGCAGCTGGACTTCGCCGAGTTCCGCCGGATCGCCGACCTCGTGGGCGCCTACCTGATGGTGGACATGGCACACTTCGCCGGCCTCGTCGCCGCCGGGCTGCACCCGAACCCGGTGCCCTACGCCGACGTCGTCACCACCACCACGCACAAGACCCTCGGCGGCCCGCGCGGAGGGGTGATCCTGAGCAAGGAGGAGCATGCGCGCAAGATCAACAGCGCAGTGTTCCCCGGCCAGCAGGGCGGCCCGCTGGAACACGTGATCGCAGCCAAGGCCGTTGCCTTCAAGATCGCCGCAAGCGACGAGTTCAAGGAACGCCAGCAGCGCACCCTGGAAGGGTCCAAGATCCTGGCCGAGCGCCTGCTCGCACCGGACGTCGCCGAATACGGTATCTCCGTCGTGGGCGGCGGCACCGACGTGCACCTGGTTCTGGTGGACCTGCGCAACTCGGCCCTGGACGGACAGCAGGCCGAAGACAGGCTCCACCAGATCGGCATCACGGTCAACCGCAACGCCGTTCCCTTCGACCCCCGCCCTCCCATGGTCTCCTCCGGGCTGCGGATCGGCACCCCCGCCCTGGCCACGCGCGGCTTCGGCCCCGCCGAATTCACCGAGGTTGCCGACATTATCGCCGAGGCCATTAAAGGCGAGCTCAGCGACGAGTCGGCCGTGCTGCTCCGTGACCGGGTCACGGTCCTCGCCGAGAAATTTCCGCTTTACCCGAATCTTTCCGGCACTGCCGGAACCACCCCGAACGGAGTTGCACTATGAGCACGGAACAGCTTCCGGAGCACCCGGAATTTCTTTGGCGCAACCCGGAGCCCAAGTCCTCCTACGACGCCGTGATTGTGGGCGGCGGCGGGCATGGTCTGGCCACGGCCTACTACCTGGCCAAGAACCACGGGATGACCAACATCGCCGTCCTGGAAAAAGGCTGGCTCGCCGGCGGCAACATGGCCCGGAACACCACGATCATCCGCTCCAACTACCTCTGGGACGAAAGCGCGGCGATCTACGAGCACGCCCTCAAGCTCTGGGAGATCCTGCCCGAGGAACTCGAGTACGACTTCCTGTTCAGCCAGCGCGGGGTGATGAACCTGGCCCACACCCTGGGCGACGTCCGCGAAAGCATGCGCCGCGTCGGGGCCAACAAGCTCAACGGCGTCGACGCCGAGTGGCTTGACCCGCAGCAGGTCAAGGAACTCTGCCCCATCCTGAACATCAACGACAACATCCGCTACCCCGTCATGGGCGCGACGTACCAGCCCCGCGCCGGCATCGCCAAGCACGACCACGTCGCCTGGGCGTTCGCCCGCAAATGCGATGAGCTGGGCGTGGACATCATCCAGAACTGCGAGGTCACCGGCTTCCTCAAGGAAGGGAACCGCGTCGTCGGCGTCAAGACCAACCGCGGCACGATCCACACCGAAAAGGTCGGCCTCTGCGCCGCCGGACACAGCTCGGTCCTCGCGGAAATGGCCGGCTTCCGGCTGCCCATCCAGTCCCACCCGCTCCAGGCCCTCGTGTCCGAACTCCACGAGCCCGTCCACCCCACGGTGGTCATGTCCAACCACGTCCACGTCTACGTCTCCCAGGCCCACAAGGGCGAACTGGTCATGGGCGCCGGCGTCGACTCGTACAACGGCTACGGCCAGCGCGGATCCTTCCACGTGATCGAGCACCAGATGGCAGCCGCCGTCGAGCTCTTCCCGATCTTCGCCCGGGCCCACGTGCTCCGGACCTGGGGCGGGATCGTGGACACCACCCTGGATGCCTCCCCCATTGTCGGCACCACTCCGGTGGAGAACATGTTCGTCAACTGCGGCTGGGGAACCGGCGGGTTCAAGGGCACACCGGCTGCCGGCATGACCTTCGCGCACACCATCGCCACCGGAACACCGCACACCCTCAACAAACCCTTTGCCCTCGAGCGCTTCGAAACCGGCGCCCTGATCGACGAACACGGCGCCGCCGCCGTCGCCCACTAGCCGCCGTCCCTTAGAAAGAAGACGCACATGCTGCTTATCTCATGCCCCAACTGCGGCTCGCGCGACGAGACCGAATTCCACTACGGCGGCCAGGCCCACGTCCCGTACCCGGAGAACCCGAACGAACTGAACGACCGCGAATGGGCCGAGTTCCTGTTCTACCGCGACAACACCAAGGGCATTTTCGCCGAGCGCTGGCTGCACAGCACAGGCTGCCGGCAGTGGTTCAACATGCTCCGCGACACCGT
>NZ_JARUXE010000096.1 GCF_030433895.1 Arthrobacter sp. PsM3
ATCACAATAATACTAAATTCATTCTCACGTTTTCATGTCAAGCATATTGGGCATCTGGCCCAAACTTCTCCGCCTTGAAGAATGTTATTAGGTGCTCCATAATTCATGAATACATTTCTAAGTTTGTGGAAAGAGAACAGGATAAAGGTCATATAGGAGATCAGGAGCTACCGCCTGAAGAGGACCCTTCTCGTGAACTAAACAATGTACAACATGAAGTCAATAGTTTAACGGAACAAGATGCGGAGGCGGATGAAGGATTGTGGGGTGAAATAGATTCATTATGTGAAAAATGGCAGTCTGAAGCGGAAGATCAAACTGAGGCGGAGATAATAGCCGACAGGATAATTGGAAATAGCCAGAGGATGGCGAACCTCAAAATTCGTCGTACAAAGTTCAAAAGTGTCTTGTATCATATACTAAAGGAACTAATTCAATCTCAGGGAACCGTAAAGGTTTATCGCGGTAGTAGTTTTTCACACGATTCGATAAAGATAAGCTTACATTATGAAGAGCAGCATATTACAGCCGTATGGGTCTACTTGACAGTAAAATTTGAAGAGCATTGGAAGCCTGTTGATGTAGAGGTCGAGTTTAGATGCAAGTTCAAGGAGCGAAAGGTGGATGGGTAGGTTATATAGGGATATAGCACAGAGATATATAGCAAAGAGATACTTTTGAGCAATGTTTCAGGGCACAGTATTCGCGGTGTAGTAGTTACGGTGCGGTGCGTTTTTGGATTTTTCAAAGTGCGTCTTCAAAGCGCTTTTGGTTTTCAAAGCGCTCTGAAGTTCCTATACTTTCTAGAGAATAGGAACTTCGGAATAGGAACTTCAAAGCGTTTCCGAAAACGAGCGCTTCCGAAAATGCAACGCGAGCTGCGCACATACAGCTCACTGTTCACGTCGCACCTATATCTGCGTGTTGCCTGTATATATATATACATGAGAAGAACGGCATAGTGCGTGTTTATGCTTAAATGCGTACTTATATGCGTCTATTTATGTAGGATGAAAGGTAGTCTAGTACCTCCTGTGATATTATCCCATTCCATGCGGGGTATCGTATGCTTCCTTCAGCACTACCCTTTAGCTGTTCTATATGCTGCCACTCCTCAATTGGATTAGTCTCATCCTTCAATGCTATCATTTCCTTTGATATTGGATCATACCCTAGAAGTATTACGTGATTTTCTGCCCCTTACCCTCGTTGCTACTCTCCTTTTTTTCGTGGGAACCGCTTTAGGGCCCTCAGTGATGGTGTTTTGTAATTTATATGCTCCTCTTGCATTTGTGTCTCTACTTCTTGTTCGCCTGGAGGGAACTTCTTCATTTGTATTAGCATGGTTCACTTCAGTCCTTCCTTCCAACTCACTCTTTTTTTGCTGTAAACGATTCTCTGCCGCCAGTTCATTGAAACTATTGAATATATCCTTTAGAGATTCCGGGATGAATAAATCACCTATTAAAGCAGCTTGACGATCTGGTGGAACTAAAGTAAGCAATTGGGTAACGACGCTTACGAGCTTCATAACATCTTCTTCCGTTGGAGCTGGTGGGACTAATAACTGTGTACAATCCATTTTTCTCATGAGCATTTCGGTAGCTCTCTTCTTGTCTTTCTCGGGCAATCTTCCTATTATTATAGCAATAGATTTGTATAGTTGCTTTCTATTGTCTAACAGCTTGTTATTCTGTAGCATCAAATCTATGGCAGCCTGACTTGCTTCTTGTGAAGAGAGCATACCATTTCCAATCGAATCAAACCTTTCCTTAACCATCTTCGCAGCAGGCAAAATTACCTCAGCACTGGAGTCAGAAGATACGCTGGAATCTTCTGCGCTAGAATCAAGACCATACGGCCTACCGGTTGTGAGAGATTCCATGGGCCTTATGACATATCCTGGAAAGAGTAGCTCATCAGACTTACGTTTACTCTCTATATCAATATCTACATCAGGAGCAATCATTTCAATAAACAGCCGACATACATCCCAGACGCTATAAGCTGTACGTGCTTTTACCGTCAGATTCTTGGCTGTTTCAATGTCGTCCATTTTGGTTTTCTTTTACCAGTATTGTTCGTTTGATAATGTATTCTTGCTTATTACATTATAAAATCTGTGCAGATCACATGTCAAAACAACTTTTTATCACAAGATAGTACCGCAAAACGAACCTGCGGGCCGTCTAAAAATTAAGGAAAAGCAGCAAAGGTGCATTTTTAAAATATGAAATGAAGATACCGCAGTACCAATTATTTTCGCAGTACAAATAATGCGCGGCCGGTGCATTTTTCGAAAGAACGCGAGACAAACAGGACAATTAAAGTTAGTTTTTCGAGTTAGCGTGTTTGAATAC
>NZ_JARUXE010000097.1 GCF_030433895.1 Arthrobacter sp. PsM3
GCTGGCTGCACAGCACAGGCTGCCGGCAGTGGTTCAACATGCTCCGCGACACCGTCACCTACGATATCCAGGCCATCTACCCGATGGGCACGCCCCGGCCCGATGTGTCGGTCCCGGCCGCCGCCGAATCCGGCACTGCCAGCACCGCTGCTGACAGCACCACCACCGGGGACTCCGCGCCAAGCATCTCAGCTTCCAGCATCGCCCCGGCCGCAACACCGGCCAGCACCACCGCCCCGAAGGGAGCAACCAAGTGACTTCCCAGAACGCCCGCCTCGCCGCCGGCGGACGCATCGACCGCACCGTTTCCTGGCGTTTCACCGTGGACGGCGAGGAATTCACGGGCCACCCTGGCGACACCCTGGCCTCGGCCCTGCTCGCGAATGGCCGCATCTCTGCCGGCAACTCGCTCTATGAGGACCGGGCCCGGGGCATCATGTCCGCCGGCGTGGAGGAATCCAACGCCATGGTCAAGATTGCTGGGCGTTTCCCGGGCGACGTTGCCGAGTCCATGCTCCCCGCCACCACCGTCACCCTGGTAGACGGCCTGAAGGCAGAACTGCTCAACGGCCTGGGCAAGCTGGACCCGGAGGAAGACCACGCCGAGTACGACAAGAAGTACGTCCACACCGACGTCCTGGTGATCGGCGGCGGCCCCGCAGGCCTGGCCGCGGCCCGCGAGGCCGTCCGCAGCGGCGCCCGCGTGATCCTCATGGACGACCAGCCCGAACTGGGCGGCTCGCTCCTGTCCGGCTCCACCGCACCTGGGCTGGCTGAGACCATCGAAGGCAAACCGGCCCTGGAATGGGTAGCGGATGTGGAAGCGGAACTCGTCTCGGGAGCCGAGTCCACCGTCCTGAACCGCACGTCCGCCTTCGGCGCCTACGACGCCAACTACGTCATCGCCGTCCAGAACCGCACCGACCACCTGTCCAGCCCGGCTGCCCCCGGCGTGTCCCGGCAGCGGATCTGGCACGTCCGCGCCAACCAGGTGGTGGTTGCCCCCGGAGCCCACGAACGCCCGCTGGTCTTCGAGAACAACGACCGGCCCGGCATCATGCTCGCCTCGGCGGTCCGCAGCTACCTCAACCGCTATGCCGTGGCCGCGGGCCAGCGCGTTGTCGTCAGCACCACCAATGACAGCGCCTACGCCCTGGCCGCGGACCTGCAGGCCGCCGGTGTCAAGCTTGAAGCCGTCGTGGACGCCCGCCCGCAGCTGAGCGAAACAGCCGCCGCAGCGGCCGCCGCCGGCACCCGGGTACTGATCGGCAGCGCCGTGGCCAACACGACCTCCTCGGATTCCGGCGACGGCCGGCTCGTCGGCGTCACCGTCCGGAGCATCAACGACGACGGCGAACTCACCTCCGGCATCGAACAGCTCGCCTGCGACCTGCTGGCCGTCTCCGGCGGCTGGAGCCCGCTGGTCCACCTGCATTCCCAGCGCCAGGGCAAGCTGCGCTGGGACGACGAGCTCGCCGCTTTCGTACCGAGCACCTTAGTCCCGAACCAGCAGACCATCGGCTCCGGCCGCGGCAGCTTCGAACTCGAAGACTGCCTGACCGAGGGCATCTCCGCCGGAGCGTCGGCCGCCATCGCCGCAGGCTTCGAATCCGCCGTCGAACCCGCCCCCATCGGCGAACCGAAGGCCTCCGCCCCGACCCGCCAGCTCTGGCTGGTCCCGGGCCAGGAAGGCGGCCCGGACGACTGGCACCACCACTTCGTGGACTTCCAGCGCGACCAGTCCGTGGCCGACGTCCTGCGCTCCACCGGCGCCGGCATGCGCTCAGTGGAACACATCAAGCGCTACACCTCGATCAGCACCGCCAACGACCAGGGCAAAACCTCCGGCGTGAACGCCATCGGTGTCATCGCCGCGGCCCTGCGGCAGGCTGGGGAAGCGTCCCGCGGCATCGGGGACATCGGCACCACCACGTACCGGGCACCGTTCACCCCCGTGGCGTTCGCGGCCCTGGCCGGACGCCAGCGCGGCGAACTGTTCGACCCCGCCCGCGTCACTTCCATCCACCCGTGGCATGTCGCCCATGGTGCCCTTTTCGAGGATGTCGGGCAGTGGAAGCGGCCCTGGTACTACCCGCAGGCCGGAGAGGACATGGACGCCGCGGTGCTGCGCGAATGCGCGGCCGTCCGCGAATCCGTGGGCTTCATGGACGCCACCACCCTGGGCA
>NZ_JARUXE010000098.1 GCF_030433895.1 Arthrobacter sp. PsM3
ACTTAACCGGTCGAAAGGACCGTTGAAGTGGCCGTAGGATTGGCGCAGACTTTCACGCTGATATTGGGGGAATCTTTTGAAGCTTTTTGGTATGCCGGCCCGCGCCCTTTCCTTTGTAGGTCTTGGCGCCTTGACTGTTGCGGCCGCTGCGGTTGCCGTCGTGGCGCTGTCTGGGGCGGCATCCGTTCGTGAGCCGGCCCCGGTTTCAAGTCAGGTCGCGGCCGCCTATGAGAGCTTGAAGGCTGCCCCACCGACGCTGAAGGAGGATACGCGGCCGCATGCCGTGGTGATTGGTGACTCTTACTCCCAGGGCGCCAACAACACGGTCGTATGGCCGGTCCTCGTTTCGGAGGCACGGAAAATCAGTATCACCAACAAGGCCGTGGGGGGCGTCGGCTACGCGGTTGGAGAGAAACGGTTCATTGAGCAGGCGAAGCTTGCGGTGCTGGACGAGCCCGACATCATCATCGTGGCCGGCAGTCGAAATGACGTCGCAAACCCTGCAGGGGTGCAGGCGGCAGCGGACGAGGTGTTCACTTTCCTGAAGCAGAATGCGCCCGGCGCGAGGATCGTCATCATCGGCCCGATGTGGTCAAGTTCCGCACCGGACAAGGGCGCTGTCATCGCCAACGAGGGCGTGCGTACGGCCGCCGAAGCCCATGGCCTCGCGTTCATTGACGCCCTCGCTGAGAACTGGTTGAGTGACCCGGCATGGATTCAGAAAGACGGCGTGCATCCCACCGATGCGGGCGAGGCTGAACTCGCAAACCACATCGGTGGGAAGCTCGCAGGTCTGGGGATCTAGCCCTGAGCGTCCCAGTGTGCAATCTCTGCGTCAGAGACGCTTGTGGGTGCCCTTAATGTGGGGTGCGGTTACCAGCCGAGCAGGCCTGCCGCGCTCGTAGCCGCACGGATGGCTTTTTCGATCTTGTAGGCCATGTACTCAGCGCCGGCGGGTGAGGGGTGGTTCGTGTCCGTGGGTCCGGTGAGTCCCGGGACAATCCAGCCGTCGGCGATGGGGTCAACGAATCCGATGATGTTGTTGGACGGGTTGGCGGTGGCGGTGGCTTTGAGTGCGGCTGATACGTCGGTGGCGTAGCTGGCTTGTGCGCCGATCAGCAGAATCTTAGTGTTTGTTGACGCCGTTTTGACGGCTGCGGCCAGTGCGGTCGCGGCGGCCTGAATCCCCGCCTTGCCGTAGTCGTTTTGTGATCCGACCATGACGATCAGGTCCGGGAGGCTCTCGGTGTAGGCGGTGATGCGGAGCGGGTCGCCGTAGGCGCGGAAGTTGTTCGGCCCGGTGTTCATGCCGCCACTGACGTAGCCGGTTCCGCCCTGCCCCACATGGAGGACTTCCCAGGGTGCACGGGTTTGGAGCGCCCGGGCGTAGGAGGAGATGGTGCCTGCCTGGGTGGTGCCGTTGTTCCAAGAGTCACCGGCCACGACAACACGCTTGGTTCCGGCGTCGAGGGGCCACGCCGCCGTGGTGGACGCGCTGTCCCAGTTGAGGGAGAGGATGCGGTTGACGTTGGTGAAGATTTCGACGGTCTTCGGGGTGTTGTCCCGGAACGCAATGTGCAGGGCGCCGGCCTTGCCCTGGGGGGTTAGGCCCGGACCAATGTCGCGGGGAGTGTCCCAGAGGTTGACACCGTTGATCTTGATCTGCGCCACGGCATCCCATGCCCCGGTGCCGGCAAAGTTCGCCCGGAATAGCAGCCACAAGCTAGTGGTAACAAACCGTGTGCAGACCTGAAACACGCCAAGGTCGGGGTAGTCGATGGAGGGCAGGATCGCGGGCGCACCGAAATAGTCATTCAGCGTTGGGGTGCCGCCGTGCGAGAACCACGGCTTGTACGCTGCGGCGGTTTTCGCGCCGAACTCGTAGTACGTGCCCGCCGTGGCGTTGTGCGGAAGGGAGTTATCCGCCCCGTCGCCGCCCTGGTTGGAGATCTGTACCGAGAGGACGGGGGAACTTGTGGAGAGTTTGCGGGGTGCCGGGAAGTCGATGACCGTGGCGGCGGTCGTGGGGAAATTCCAGTTCGCTGCGCTGAAGCTGGACCCAGAGGTAAAGCTCACCTTCGAGGACACAATTTCACCGGTGGGGGCGAGAACTTGCGCCCCCGCGAGGTACGCCGTGTTCGCCTTCCATTTGGGGACAAAGGTGGCATT
>NZ_JARUXE010000099.1 GCF_030433895.1 Arthrobacter sp. PsM3
GAGGGGCACCGTAGTCTCTGTGTTGCGCCGTTGCTAAGCGCCCGGCCCGGTCGCCTGATGAGGGGCTGAGTACCGCCCAAATGGGAAAACACCTCGACAATCGCGCCGCCGCAGGAGCACGATGAGAACTGCGGCCTCGGCTGCACGCGCAGAGCGCCTGACCCCTTGTCCGGGTGGCGCGTCTGGCCCTACAACTACTGTCCCGCCTTGCTGCTGGGGTCTGGTGGCGGGAGAAGAGAGCGGCCGACGTTGTCCAGGCCGGAGCGAACCCCCGTCGCCAGCGGCGACGGCGGCGCACTTGACTAGCCGGTTCCCCGACTGTTTACCCAGCTCAGAAGGAATGAGTCAAATGACTCGCCAAGCACAAATCCATTCCGCACCACACCTGCTGCGCCTACTCATCGCATTCGCCGCTGCCCTGGTTCTGCCCGTCGCCGTCAGCGGCGCGGCCACCGCAGACAGCGGAAAGTCCGCCAGGACCTGGACCGTCCAGGTCGGATCCGAATCCCCGGACCAAGCCATTCAGAGCATGGCCTTCCTCCCTGAAAACATTTACGTGAACGCGGGCGACAAGGTCACCTGGCGGGCCAACTCCGCTGAGATCCATACCGTGACCTTCCTGGCCGAGGGCCAGTCCCTGGAGTCCACCCAGCCTTTCGACCCCTCGCGACCGGAAAACACCACCCAGACGGGCGGGAAGGACTACGACGGGCACTCGTATTACAACTCCGGCGTCATGACGAACGTCTCGGACTCCGGATTCAAGCAGGTAAAGAAGTACACCCTGGGCTTCCCCCATGAGGGCGACTTCACCTACTACTGCCTGGTCCACGGGATGGCCATGAAAGGAACAGTCCATGTCCGGGCTGCGGGCACGGACTACCCGTACAGGCAGTCGCAATATGACCACAAGGCAGAGAAGCAGGAACGGGCCATCCTGCGGGACGGCTACCAGCAGTGGGATGCCGCCCGGGACCAGGCCGGCCAGCACACCGTCATCGCCGGTACGGACAACGGAACATCCATGGTGATGCGCTTCGTCCACCAGAAGATCGAAGTCCGGGTGGGAGAGTCGGTGACATTCGTCAATAACGGCATGGGCGCCCCGCACACCGTCACTTTCGGTAAGGAGCCGGCCAACGTCTTCGCCCCGGCCGGCAACCCGGCCGACTACAGCGGAGGGGACCTGAACTCCGGCATTCTGCCGCCGCACAGCAGTTTCACCGTGACCTTCACCAGGGCCGGCGAGTTTGCCTACATCTGTGCCCTCCATGACTACATGGGCATGAAGGGAACGGTGGAAGTCCGGGAGTGACCGACCCGCGCACCGGACCGGTGGGAGACGCCCCGCCGGCCCGCCGTGCAGGAACCGTCCGGGGGGACTCTACTGGTCCATCGCCAACGCCGAATTCGCTAAAGAACCACCACTTCGCAAGCTCAGCATCTTCGCGGAGGTCGTACTGGCCCAGAGACTCCCCTCCTCTGCAGCCCTTAGGAAGAACTGCCCCAGTATCGGGCGCGTCACGATGGGACCACGCAGACATGAGCGAGAACGTACAGCGCCGTTACGGCGCTTCTGCTCCTGGCAGCGTGGAGGAACACGTGCCGACCCCGCCTGGAGATCATCCCGGCAAACCGTCCCCGCACCAGATACGCACGGTGGGCCAGCGCCGCCGGCTTTCAGAGGAAAAACTCGACCACAAACATCGCGAAGCCAGGGTACGACCGGTTGGCTGAGCCGACTGCCGCCACCGTCTGTGCCCGCGGTTACCTGAAAGGACACCCGGTACGGGAGGAAATCAATGGACGTCAACGTTCTGCGCCGGGCGGCCAGGAACGACCTGGACAACGGAACCTTCACCCTGCTGGATCTCTCACTCGGCTTCTGGGCCAACGGAGGCCACGCCGAGGCGCTGGACCTGGACGCCTTCATTTACTGCCTGAAGACCCTGTCAGGTCCGGACATACTCGTTCTGGCCTGGACCCTGGAGGAACTCCGCAATGCCTGAAAAGCCGGCAGCACCACCCACAGACCCTGGAGCCGATCTCTTAGGCGTTCTG
>NZ_JARUXE010000009.1 GCF_030433895.1 Arthrobacter sp. PsM3
AAATCCTTCCGACACGACGAATTCCTCACGCTGCTGTATTCCAGCGTCGCCAGAGCCGTTCTGCGTCACGGGCAAACCAGCGCGTCGCCAGTGCCAATGCGAGTCCTCGGAGCTGGAGCGGATCGCCCGCCATTGCGCGCGTCGCTGTCCGCCCGAACTCAGGCGAGCCGGGCCAGTCACGCGGCTCCAAAATCCTTCCGACACGACGAATTCCTCACGCTGCTGTATTCCAGCGTCGCCAGAGCCGTTCTGCGTCACGGGCAAACCAGCGCGTCGCCAGTGCTAACGCGGAGCGAATGACTGGGGCACCGGGGCGGTTCTCAGCCGCTGGTGCGTCGCAGCCGGGCACAGGGGCAGGTCTCAGGCGCTGGCGTCACAGCTGGGCACCGGGGCGGGTCTCAGGCGCTGGCGCGCCACAGCCCGGCGGCGGATCGGAGGCGACGCCGGTGCCCTGCGGCGAGGCGCCAGATCCACGACGCGCCGCCGCGCGCCGGAGGTCAGGGAATCGGGACGGGCACGACGCCGAGCGGGGCCAGTTTCGCCGCACCGCCGTCGGGCGCGGACAGGACCCAGATGCCCTTCTCGTGGACAGCCACGGAGTGCTCCCACTGGCAGGACCGCTTGCCGTCCGTGGTCACGACCGTCCAGTCATCCTCAAGCACGGCGGTCTCAATGCTTCCTCGCACCAGCATGGGCTCGATGGCCAGGCACAGCCCCGGGCGGATCTTCGGGCCGCGGTGGTTGGTGCGGTAGTTCGGCACGTCCGGGGACATGTGCATCTCGGAGCCAATCCCGTGGCCCACGTAGTCCTCGAGGATGCCCAGCGGTTTGCCGGGCACCGAGGACACATATTCGTCCACGGCGTTGCCGATGTCGCCGACGAACTTGCCGGTCGCCAAGGCGGCAATCCCGTGCCACATTGCGGCCTCGGTGACGTCGGAGAGCCGCTGGTCCTCGGGGTCGGCGGTGCCGACGATCACGGTGCGGGCCGAGTCGGAGTGCCAACCGTCAAGGATCGCGCCGCCGTCGATCGAGAGGATATCCCCGTCCTGCAGGACGCGTTCGCCGGGGATGCCGTGCACGACTTCCTCGTTGACCGAGGTGCAGATAGTGGCGGGGAAGCCGTGGTAGCCAAGGAAATTGGAGGTGGCGCCAGCGTCTTTGAGGACCGCGGCGAACACGGCGTCGAGGTCCTTGGTTGTCTTCCCCGGGGCGGCAGCGGCCACGGCGGCGTCGAGCGCGCGGCTGAGCACCAGCCCGGCCGCGTGCATGGAGCGCATCTGGGCGTTGGTCTTGTATTCGATGCGTGGCTGGCCGAATGCCATCCGCGACTTCCTTTCGTTGGGGCTGTGCCGCCCCGGGAGGCGGACGGCCAAATGGCTGAGGCCCCTCCCGGTGTCCCGGGAGGGGCCTCAAAGTTCGCGGCCTGAATCAGGCCGACTGCGCCGCTTTGATGGCTTCCATGACGCGGTCGGTGACCTCGTCGATGCCGCCGATGCCGTCGACGCGGGTCAGGATGCCTCGGTCGGCATACTTCGCGACTACAGCCTCCGTCTGGCCGTGGTACAGATCCAGGCGGTGCCGGATGACGGCCTCGTTGTCGTCGGTGCGTCCGGTTTCCAGGGCGCGGCCCAACAGGCGGGTGACGAGTTCCTCGTCGTCGGCCGTGAGCTGCAGGACGACGTCGAGCTTCTGGTCGCCGTCGGCCAGGATCCCGTCGAGGTAATCCACCTGCGCGGTGGTGCGCGGGTAGCCGTCCAGGAGGAAGCCGTTCTCGACGTCGTCCTCGCCGAGGCGGTCGCGGACCATCTTGTTGGTCACGCTGTCCGGGACGAAATCGCCCGCGTCCATGTACTTCTTGGCTTCAATGCCAAGCGGGGTCTCACCCTTAACGTTGGCGCGGAAGATGTCTCCCGTGGAAATCGCTATGACGCCGAGGCGCTCTGAAATGCGCTCCGCCTGCGTTCCCTTGCCGGATCCGGGAGGTCCGATAATCAACATTCTCGTCATCGCAAAAGCCCTTCGTAGTGACGCTGCTGTAGCTGCGCATCTATCTGCTTGACGGTCTCCAAACCGACGCCGACCATGATCAGGATCGAGGTGCCACCGAACGGGAAGTTCTGGTTGGCATTGATCAGGACCAGTGCGACCAGCGGGATCAGTGCAACAAAGCCCAGGTACATGGCCCCCGGGAGGGTGATCCTGGAAAGCACATACTGCAGGTAATCCGCGGTCGGCTTGCCGGCACGGATACCCGGAATGAAGCCGCCGTACTTCTTCATGTTGTCAGAAACTTCTTCAGGGTTGAAAGTGATCGCAACATAGAAGTAAGTGAAGAACACAATCATGGCGAAGTAGAGCACCATGTAGATCGGGTGGTCACCGCGGGTCAGGTTGTTGTTGATCCACTCAACCCACGGTGCCATTGCCTCGCCCGGCTTGGGCTGGTTGAACTGCGAGATCAGGCCCGGCAGGTACAGCATCGAGGATGCGAAGATGACGGGCACGACGCCGGCCATGTTCACCTTGATGGGGATGTACGTGCTGGTGCCGCCCACGGTGCGGCGGCCAATCATCCGCTTGGCGTACTGCACCGGGATGCGGCGCTGGGACTGCTCCACAAAGACCACCGCGGCCACGGTCAGCAGGCCGATGACCAGGACCATAAAGAACGTCCCCGGACCCTGCGAGGTCCAGATGGCACCCAGCGAGGTGGGGAAGCTCGAGACGATGGAGGTGAAGATCAGCAGCGACATGCCGTTGCCGACACCCTTTTCCGTCACCAGCTCACCCATCCACATGATGAGGCCGGTGCCGGCCGTCAGCGTGATGACGATGAGGATCGTGGTGATGATGCTGTCATCGGGGATGACCGGAAGCTGGCAGTTCGGCAGCAGCTGGCCGGAACGGGCCAGGGACACGAGGGTCGTGGCGTTCAGCAGGCCCAGGGCGATCGTGAGGTAACGCGTGTACTGCGTCAGCTTCGACTGGCCCGAGGCGCCTTCGTCGTACAGCTCCTGGAACCGGGGAATGACCACCCGGAGCAGCTGGACGATGATGCTCGCCGTGATGTACGGCATGATGCCCAGGGCGAAGACGGACACCTGCAGCAGTGCACCGCCGCTGAACAGGTTGACGAGCTGGTAAATGCCGCCCGAGGTCTGACCGTTCTGCAAGCATTGCTGGACATTCTGGTAGCTCACACCAGGCGAGGGGATGAAGGCACCCAAGCGGAAGATTGTGATGATTGCCAGCGTGAACAACAACTTGCGTCGCAGATCAGGCGTGCGAAAGGCCCGGCCAAATGCGCTAAGCAAGCGTCCTCCTGAGTAATAAGTAAAGTCGTGTGAGATAGGTCAAATAAACCCAACAACCGAGTCTAGCGGGTGGACGCGCCCCGCGAACAATCGCCGGGCCCTGAAAATAAAAAAACTCCCGGCGCCCTGGGCCTGAGCCCCGGGTGCCGGGAGTTTTCACAACGGGCAACTGCCCCGCCGCCTCGTTAGAGGGCGGTGGTGCTTCCGCCTGCTGCAGCAATCTTTTCTGCGGCGCTGGCCGAGAATGCGTGGACGGTGACGTCAACCTTGACGGTGATGTCGCCGGTGCCAAGCACCTTGACGGGCTGGTTCTTGCGAACAGCACCCTTTTCGACCAGGTTCTCCACGGTGACTGCGCCACCTTCCGGGAACAGCTCGTTGAGCTTGTCCAGGTTTACAACCTGGTACTCAACCCGGAACGGGTTCTTGAAGCCGCGCAGCTTCGGCAGGCGCATGTGCAGCGGCAGCTGGCCGCCGGCAAAGCCAGCCTTGATCTGGTAGCGGGCCTTCGTACCCTTGGTACCGCGACCAGCGGTCTTACCCTTGGAACCTTCACCACGACCAACTCGGGTCTTGGCGGTCTTGGCACCCGGGGCGGGACGCAGGTGGTGCACCTTCAGTGCGTTCTGCTTCTCAGCAGCGGCGCCCTGTGCCTTCTCGGCGGTGTTCTTCTCTGCCATTTACTTCGCCTCCTCTACCTTTACCAGGTGCGGAACCGTGTTGAGCATCCCGACGGTCACGGCGTCGGCGGTGCGGACAACGGTGTGTCCGATCCGCTTCAGGCCGAGGGACCGCAGGGTGTCGCGCTGGTTCTGCTTGCCGCCAATGGCGGACCTGATCTGAGTGATCTCCAACTTTGCGTCGGAGATAAGCACGTTCTTAGCCAACTCAGACACCTGCCTTCTGGTTCAAAAGCGCCTTCACCATTGCCGGCGGAGCGATCTCGTCGAGCGGGAGGCCGCGGCGTGCTGCCACTGCTGCCGGCTCTTCGAGGCGCTTCAGCGCGTCAACAGTCGCGTGCACGATGTTGATGGCGTTGGAAGATCCGAGCGACTTGGAGAGGATGTCGTGGATGCCCACGCACTCCAGTACTGCACGGACCGGACCGCCGGCGATAACACCGGTACCGGCGGAAGCCGGACGCAGCATGACGACGCCTGCGGCGGCCTCACCCTGTACGCGGTGCGGGATGGTGCTGCCGATGCGGGGAACGCGGAAGAAGGACTTCTTGGCTTCTTCGACGCCCTTCGCAATTGCGGCAGGAACTTCCTTAGCCTTGCCGTAGCCAACGCCGACCATACCGTTGCCGTCACCGACGACGACGAGGGCGGTGAAGCTGAAGCGACGACCACCCTTGACGACCTTGGAAACACGGTTGATGGTTACGACGCGCTCTACGAACTGGCTCTTTTCGGCTTCGCGGCCACCATCGCGGCCACCACGGCCACCACGGTCGCCACGGCCCTGGCCGCGGTCGCCACGCTCGCCACGACGAGCAGCGCCACCACGGGCGCCGTCAGTGGTAGCAGGCGCAGCGGTCTCCGTTGCCGGAGCAGCTACAGCTTCAGTCACCTGAATGTCCTTTTCGTTATTTTCGGTCACAGTGACAGCCCACCTTCACGTGCGCCGTCAGCGACGGCGGCGATCCGGCCGTGGTACTTGTTACCACCGCGGTCGAAGACAACGGCTTCGATACCGGCGGCCTTGGCGCGCTCGGCGACGAGCTCGCCAACGCGCTTGGCCTTGGCAGTCTTGTCACCTTCGAATGCACGAAGGTCGGCTTCCAAAGTGGAGGCGCTCGCTACGGTCAGGCCCTGGGTGTCATCGACAACCTGGACGAATACGTGGCGTGCGGAGCGGTTGACGACCAGACGAGGACGTACAGCCGTTCCGGAAATGCGCTTGCGGATACGAAGCTGGCGGCGGCTGCGCTGGGCAGACTTGCTCTTGTTCGTACGCTTCTTGTTAATTGCGATCGCCATGGTTACTTACCAGCCTTTCCGACCTTGCGGCGGATGACTTCGCCTGCGTAACGGATGCCCTTGCCCTTGTAGGGGTCCGGCTTCCGCAGCTTGCGAATGTTGGCAGCAACCTCGCCGACCTGCTGCTTGGAGATGCCTGAAACAGAGAGCTTGGTCGGGGTCTCTACTGCAAAGGTGATGCCGTTCGGTGCCGAGACGCTGACCGGGTGGCTGTAGCCCAGAGCGAACTCCAGGTCAGAACCCTTTGCCTGAACGCGGTAACCGGTTCCGACAATTTCGAGCTTCTTCTCGTAGCCTGCGGTGACACCCTGGATCATGTTGGCGATCAGGGTGCGGGTCAGGCCGTGCAGCGAACGTGAGGCGCGCTCGTCGTTCGGGCGGGCGACAGTCAGGGTGCCATCTTCCAGGGAAACCTCGATCGGGCTGGGCACAGTGTGGCTCAGCTCGCCTTTGGATCCCTTGACGTTGACGACAGAGCCGTCAACCTTGACCTCAACGCCGGCAGGAACGGTGATGGGGAGACGTCCAATACGTGACATTATTCTCTTCCTTTCCCGTTACCAGACGTAAGCGAGGACTTCGCCGCCCACGCCCTTCTTGCCGGCCTGCTTGTCAGTCAAGAGGCCGGAAGAGGTGGACAGGATTGCGACACCCAGGCCACCGAGCACGTGCGGCAGGTTGGTGGACTTTGCGTAAACGCGCAGTCCCGGCTTGGAAATACGACGAACGCCAGCGATTGAACGCTCGCGGTTCGGACCGAACTTGAGCTCGAGGGTCAGCTTCTTGCCAACCTCCGCGTCTTCTTCTTTCCAGGAGGCGATGTAACCTTCGGCCTTCAGGATGTCGGCAACGCGTGCCTTGAGCTTGCTGTACGGCATGGACACGGAATCGTGGTATGCCGAGTTTGCGTTGCGCAGACGCGTAAGCATGTCTGCGACGGGATCTGTCATTGTCATGGTGGGCTCTTGCCCTTCCTCATAACGGTTTCCGCCGTGCAGTCTTTTTTCCCGGGGGGAACCTGCGCGGACGGACCTTTTACGTAGCTAGATTAATCTTCGGTCTTGAACGGGAAGCCAAGCGCCTTGAGCAGCGCGCGGCCTTCGTCGTCGGTCTTGGCAGTGGTCACGACGGTGATGTCCATGCCGCGAACGCGGTCGATGGAATCCTGGTCGATCTCGTGGAACATAACCTGCTCGGTCAGACCGAAGGTGTAGTTGCCGTTGCCGTCGAACTGCTTGCCGCTGAGGCCCCGGAAGTCACGGATACGCGGCAGAGCCAGCGTGACCAGACGGTCCAGGAATTCCCACATGCGGTCCCCACGCAGAGTTGCGTGTGCACCGATCGGCATGCCTTCGCGCAGCTTGAACTGTGCGATCGACTTGCGGGCTTTGGTTACCTGCGGCTTCTGGCCGGTGATCAGGGTCAGATCGCGGACAGCGCCGTCGATCAGTTTGGAGTCCTTGGCGGCATCTCCAACACCCATGTTCACAACGACCTTGACCAGACGGGGAACCTGGTTGACGTTCTCGTACTTGAATTCCTCAACGAGCGTGCTCTTGATGGAATCCGCGTACTTGGTCTTCAGACGAGGAACGATCTTGCTTGCCGGAGTCTCGAGAGTCTCAGTCATTAGATGTCCTTCCCTGAGCTCTTGGCCACGCGGACACGCACGTCGCGCTTCACGCCATCGCGCTCAACGGTCTCGGTGCGGAAACCGACGCGGGTGGGCTTCTTGGTGGACGGGTCAACCAGAGCCACGTTGGAGATGTGGATCGTAGCCTCGACGACTTCGATGCCACCGGTCTTGGTGCCGCGCTGCGACTGACCGACCTTGGTGTGCTTGGTTACGCGATTAATTCCCTCGACCAACACGCGGTTGGACTCGGGGAACACGCGCAGAACCTTGCCCTGCTTGCCTTTGTCGCCGCCGCGCTCAGCCTTGGCGCCAGTGATGACCTGAACGAGGTCACCCTTTTTGATCTTAGCCATGGACTAAAGCACCTCCGGAGCCAGAGAAACGATCTTCATGAACTTCTTATCGCGAAGTTCACGACCAACCGGTCCGAAGATACGGGTACCGCGGGGGTCACCGTCGTTCTTCAGGATCACAGCTGCGTTCTCGTCAAACTTGATATAGGAACCGTCCGCACGGCGGCGTTCCTTCTTGGTACGGACGATGACAGCCTTGACGACGTCGCCCTTCTTTACGTTGCCGCCCGGAATTGCGTCCTTGACGGTAGCGACGATTACGTCGCCAATGCCTGCGTAGCGACGGCCAGATCCACCGAGAACGCGAATGGTAAGGATTTCCTTAGCACCCGTGTTGTCGGCGACCTTGAGTCGCGACTCCTGCTGAATCACTATTTACTCCTTGCGTCGCGCTGGTTCTCAGACCGAAAGTCTTCCTACGGAATGAGCCTTGCGGAACGGTTGATCGGGGTGTCTCTTGACCTGCCTGGATTTTGCCAGACCAGGCCTAAACTCCCGTGCCAAAAACATTTGCTTCCCAGGCGGATTCCGACGGATCGGGGCGCAAGGGGGCACTATGCCGTGGCACGCTTGTTTACGAGGTTGATGACGGCGCACAGAGGGCGCCATACAAACTCAAAATCTTAGCACGTTTAGGCCCTCAGTCAGAATCAGCCAATACCACAGACGACGGCGTCACGCACGGCAGCCTGCCGGCCGGTGGCCGCTGCACTCCCCCGGCGCCCGGAAACGGGGAAACCCCCGCTCCCAGAAGGGAACGGGGGTTTCTCGACTTACAGCATGGCTGCAGGTATTACTTGGCCTTCTCGAGGATCTCCACCAGACGCCACCGCTTGGTAGCGGAGAGCGGGCGGGTCTCGGCGAGGAGAACGAGGTCGCCGATGCCGGCGCTGTTCTCTTCGTCGTGAGCCTTGATCTTCGTGTTGCGGCGAAGAACCTTGCCGTAGAGGGCGTGCTTCACACGGTCCTCGACCTGGACAACGATGGTCTTTTCCATCTTGTCCGAGACCACAAAACCGCGCTTCGTCTTACGGTAACCGCGCTCGTCAGCCGTAGCTGCGCCGGAAACAGTTTCCGTCACGTTCTCGTCCTTTTCGCTCACTTGGAGTCCTCCTCGGTCTCAACCTTTTCAGCCTTGTCAGCCTTCTTGGTTGCAGCCTTCTTGGACTTCTTTTCTTCCTTGGCTTCCACAACCGGTGCGGCAACCTCGACACGAATGCCGAGCTCGCGCTCACGGAGAACGGTGTAGATGCGTGCGATGTCCTTCTTTACCGCGCGCAGCCGACCGTGGTTCTCCAGCTGGCCGGTGGCGGACTGGAAACGCAGATTGAACAGCTCTTCCTTGGCCTTACGGAGTTCCTCAACGAGTCGCTCGTTGTCGAAACCGTCCAGCTGTGCAGATGCAAGTTCCTTGGATCCTACTGACATTTCTATTCACCACCTTCGCGACGCAGAATGCGTGCCTTCAACGGGAGCTTGTGGATCGCCAGGCGCAGTGCCTCGCGGGCAGTTGCTTCATCGACACCGGAGATCTCGAAGAGAACCCGGCCCGGCTTGACGTTTGAGACCCACCATTCCGGAGAACCCTTACCGGAACCCATGCGGGTTTCGGCCGGCTTCTTCGTCAGCGGACGGTCAGGATAGATGTTGATCCAGACCTTGCCGCCACGCTTGATGTGGCGGGTCATCGCGATACGGGCAGACTCGATCTGACGGTTGGTGACGTATGCCGGGCTCAGAGCCTGGATACCCCACTCACCGAAGGAGACCTTGGTGCCGCCCGTAGCAGCGCCGGAACGACCCGGGTGGTGCTGCTTACGGTGCTTGACTCGACGTGGGATAAGCATTTAAGCCTGTCCTCCTTCTACTGACTGCGCCGTGCCTGCGGCACCGGCTTCAACCGCCGGAGCTTCGGCAGCAGCGGGTGCAGCCTCGGCCGGGCGGTCAGGGCGACGACGGCGGTCTCCACGGTCAGCGCCACTCGGGCGGCCCGGGCGGTCGCTGGCACCACGGCCGCGGGACGGAGCAGCAGCTGCCTGCTGAGCCAGTTCCTTGGCGGTGATGTCACCCTTGTAGATCCAGACCTTCACGCCGATGCGGCCGAAGGTGGTCTTGGCTTCGTAGAAGCCGTAGTCGATGTTCGCGCGGAGGGTGTGCAGGGGCACACGGCCTTCGCGGTAGAACTCCGAGCGGGACATTTCTGCGCCGCCCAGTCGACCCGAGCAAGCGATACGGATGCCCTTGGCACCTGCACGCTGCGCGGACTGCATGGCCTTCTTCATCGCGCGGCGGAAAGCCACGCGGGAAGTCAGCTGCTCAGCTACGCCCTGGGCAACAAGCTGTGCTTCCATCTCGGGGTTCTTGACCTCGAGGATGTTCAGCTGAACCTGCTTGCCGGTGAGCTTTTCGAGCTCGCCGCGGATGCGGTCTGCTTCTGCACCGCGGCGGCCGATAACGATGCCCGGACGTGCCGTGTGGATATCCACACGGACACGGTCGCGGGTGCGCTCGATTTCAACCTTGGCGATGCCGGCGCGCTCCATGCCCGTGGACATGAGCTGGCGGATACGGATGTCTTCGCGAACGAAGTCCTTGTACCGCTGGCCGGGCTTGGTGCTGTCAGCAAACCAGTGCGATACGTGATCGGTGGTGATGCCGAGTCGGAACCCGTGCGGGTTAACTTTCTGTCCCACTTAGCGAGCCTCCTCTTTCTCCGGGGTAGCGACTACCACGGTGATGTGGCTCGTGCGCTTCTTGATCTGAAATGCACGACCCTGGGCTCGCGGCTGGAACCGCTTCATGGTCGGGCCTTCATCAACATACATTTCGCTGATGATGAGGTCACCCTCGTCAAACGCCACGCCGTCGCGGTCCGCGAGGACCCGGGCGTTGGAGATTGCCGACTGAACTACCTTGAATACCGGCTCCGAAGCTGCCTGGGGGGCAAACTTCAGAATTGCCAGAGCCTCATTCGCTTGCTTACCACGAACAAGGTTGACGACGCGCCGGGCCTTCATAGGCGTTACGCGGATGTGACGCGCAATTGCCTTGGCTTCCATTGCTTTCCTTCTCTCGTCTTTGACGTAAGTGCAGGCGCCTAGCGGCGCTTGCCCTTACGGTCGTCCTTGACATGGCCGCGGAATGTCCGCGTGGGAGCGAATTCGCCGAGCTTGTGCCCGACCATCGACTCAGTGACAAACACGGGGATGTGCTTGCGTCCGTCGTGTACGGCGATCGTGTGGCCGAGCATGTCGGGGACGATCATCGAGCGGCGGGACCAGGTCTTGATGACGTTCTTGGTGCCCTTTTCGTTTTCCCTGGCTACCTTTACAAAGAGGTGCTGGTCAACGAAAGGACCTTTTTTCAGGCTGCGTGGCATGTGTCCAGGCTCCTATCGCTTGTTCTTGCCAGTACGACGGCGACGAACAATAAGCTTGTCGCTCTCTTTGTTGGGACGGCGGGTGCGGCCTTCGCGCTTACCGTTCGGGTTGACGGGGTGACGTCCACCGGACGTCTTACCCTCGCCACCACCGTGGGGGTGGTCAACCGGGTTCATGGCGACACCACGGACGGTCGGGCGAACGCCCTTCCACCGCATACGGCCGGCCTTACCCCAGTTGATGTTCGACTGCTCGGCGTTGCCGACCTCGCCGACGGTTGCGCGGCAGCGCACGTCAACGTTGCGGATTTCACCGGAAGGCAGACGCAGCTGGGCGAAACGGCCTTCCTTAGCAACGAGCTGGATCGATGCGCCGGCGGAGCGGCCCATCTTGGCGCCGCCACCCGGACGCAGTTCGACTGCGTGGATAACGGTACCGACCGGGATGTTGCGCAGCGGAAGGTTGTTGCCGGGCTTGATGTCAGCCTCGGCACCTGCCTCTACCGTGTCACCCTGGGCCAGCTTGTTCGGGGCAATGATGTACCGCTTGGTGCCATCAATGTAGTGCAGGAGTGCGATGCGAGCCGTGCGGTTCGGATCGTACTCGATTTCGGCAACGCGGGCGTTGACGCCGTCTTTGTCGTGGCGACGGAAGTCGATCAGACGGTACTGGCGCTTGTGGCCACCACCCTTGTGACGGGTCGTGATCTTGCCGGTGTTGTTACGTCCACCCTTTTTCGGGAGGGGACGAACCAACGACTTTTCCGGCGTCGACCGCGTGATTTCAGTGAAGTCCGCTACGCTCGAGCCGCGACGGCCCGGGGTAGTCGGCTTATATTTACGGATTCCCATAATTTATTTCCTCGTTAAAGTGGTCTCCGCTACGAGAGCGGACCGCCGAAGATGTCGATAGTGCCTTCTTTGAGGCTCACAATTGCACGCTTGGTGTTCTTGCGGGTACCCCATCCGAATTTGGTGCGCTTGCGCTTACCGGCACGGTTGATGGTGTTGATCGAGTCGACCTTGACGGAGAAGATTTTCTCCACGGCCAGCTTGATCTCGGTCTTGTTCGAGCGGGGGTCCACCAGGAAGGTGTACTTGCCCTCATCGATCAGGCCGTAGCTCTTTTCCGAGACGACGGGTGCAAGCACGACGTCGCGCGGGTCCTTGAGGGTGGCTGCACTCACTTGGCATCCTCCTGGTTCTTTGCCACTGCCCGGTCAGCAACGAATGCTTCGTAGGCAGCCTTGGTGAAGACAACGTCATCGGAGACGAGAACGTCGTAGGTGTTCAGCTGGTCTGCGTACAGAACGTGAACATCAGTGAGGTTGCGCACGGAGAGTGCAGCAACATCGTTGGCGCGCTCGATGACGACGAGCAGGTTCTTGCGCTCGGAGACACCTCGCAGAGTTGCCAGTGCCGCGCTGGAGGACGGCTTGGTGCCGGCTACCAGTTCAGCAACAACGTGGATGCGGCCGTTACGGGCGCGGTCAGAGAGAGCGCCGCGCAGTGCAGCAGCAATCATCTTCTTGGGGGTGCGCTGGCTGTAGTCACGCGGCGTGGGGCCGTGGACAACGCCACCACCGGTCATGTGAGGAGCACGGATTGAACCCTGACGGGCGCGGCCGGTGCCCTTCTGCTTGAACGGCTTGCGACCTGCACCGGAAACTTCGGCGCGGGTCTTGGTCTTGTGGGTACCCTGGCGAGCAGCAGCGAGCTGGGCAACGACGACCTGGTGCAGCAGCGGCACGTTGGTCTGTACGTCGAAGATCTCTGCAGGCAGGTCAACCTTGACAGTGCTAGTCATTGAACTAGGCTCCCTTCACGGCGGTGCGTACGAGGACGACCTGGCCGCGGGCGCCGGGGACGGCGCCCTTGATCAGGAGCAGCGACTTCTCGACGTCAACCGCGTGGACCGTGAGGTTCAGCGTGGTGTGACGAACGGCGCCCATGCGGCCGGCCATTTTCATGCCCTTGAAGACGCGGCTCGGGGTGGATGCGCCACCGATGGAACCGGGCTTACGGTGGTTCTTGTGGGCACCGTGGGAAGCTCCAACGCCGTGGAAGCCGTGACGCTTCATAACACCGGCGAAGCCCTTACCCTTGGTGGTGCCAACGACGTCGATCTTCTGGCCGGCTTCGAAGAGCTCTACAGAGAGCTCCTGGCCCAGCTCGTAAGATGCAGCATCTGCAGTGCGCAGTTCTACGACGTGGCGGCGAGGCGTGACGCCTGCCTTTTCAAAGTGACCAGCCAGCGGCTTGGTGACCTTGCGGGGATCGATCTGGCCGTAGCCGATCTGAACGGCGACATAGCCATCAGTGTCTGCGTTGCGCAGCTGCGTGATGACGTTCGAGTCAGCCTGGACCACAGTGACGGGGATGAGCTTGTTGTTCTCGTCCCAGACCTGGGTCATGCCGAGCTTCGTGCCCAGCAGGCCCTTTACGTTACGGGTTGCGGTCATAGTTTCTCAGCACCTCCCTAAAGCTTGATTTCGATGTTCACGTCGGCCGGCAGGTCGAGACGCATAAGCGAATCAACAGCCTTCGGCGTGGGGTCGATGATGTCGATCAGACGCTTGTGAGTACGCATTTCGAAGTGCTCACGGCTGTCCTTGTACTTGTGCGGAGAGCGGATGACGCAGTAGATGTTCTTCTCCGTCGGCAGCGGCACAGGGCCTACTACCGTGGCGCCTGCGCGCGTGACCGTCTCAACGATCTTCCGTGCTGAAGAGTCAATGACCTCGTGGTCGTATGACTTCAGCCGGATGCGGATTTTTTGTCCCGCCATGTCGCCTGACTCTCTTTCGTTGGTGCTGCTCCAGTGAGGGCTGCTCTGTTTACTTGCATGTTGCATGTGGCTGCCGAAGCAATTGAAGTCGTAACTACCACCCGCCGCACAAGCTGAATCCGGATAAATCCGGGTTCCTCAACCTGCCGGCGTAACCGACCCCCGCGGTCGGGCGTGTCGCGCTTTTCACGCGTACCCGCCCGCAGTTCCATGGGGAGTGAGTTATGTTTGGTCTCCTACCTGGACCCTGACACCCGGCATTATCCGGATCGGGACGCGAAGGAGCGCTTGAACAACTCATCTAGTATGCCGGAATTAACGGGCAGAAGCGAATCAGGGGCAACGTGGAGGCGTGCCCGGCGGGTCATTGCCTTCAGCGGGCCGCGTGGGGATGATAGGGACATGACTGTGCAGGACTCTGTAGCAGTTCAGGCCCTCGCCGCGCGCCTGAGCCCCGATTTCCAGCTGGGCGTTGCCTCTGCCGCCTTCCAGATCGAGGGCTCCCTTGCCGCCGGCGGCCGTGGCCCCTCCGGCTGGGACGCCTTCGCCGAAAAACCCGGCAGCATCCGGGACGGCCACTCCCCCGCTATCGCCTGCGACCACTACAACCGCACCCCCGAAGACATCGAGCTGATGCGCACGCTCGGCATCGACTCGTACCGTTTCTCCCTTTCCTGGCCGCGGATCCAGCCCGAGGGAACCGGGCCGTTCAACAGTGAAGGGCTCGATTTTTACGACCGGCTGATCGACCAGCTGCTCGAGGCCGGCATCTCCCCGATGGCCACCCTGTATCACTGGGACACCCCCTTGCCGCTGGAACACCGAGGCGGCTGGCTGAACCGGTCCACCGCGGAACGCTTCGCCGAATACAGCGCGGCGGCCGGCCGGCGGTTCGGCGACCGTGTGGCCCAGTGGGTGACGCTGAACGAACCGGTGTCAGTGACGCTCAACGGTTACGCCCTGGGCGTCCACGCCCCGGGCCGCGACCTGCTCTTCGATGCCCTGCCCGCGGTGCACCACCAGCTCCTCGGCCACGGCCTCGCCGTGCAGGCGCTGCGCGCGGAGGGGGTCACCGGCGCCGTGGGAGTCACCAACCTGCATTCCCCGGTCCGGCCCGCGTCCCGCTCGGTGACGGACCGGTTCCTGGCCAACATCTTCGACCTCGTGCTGAACCGCGTCTATGCGGACCCCATCCTCCTGGGCCGGTACCCGAAGGTGCCGCTGGTCGCGAAGCCCTGGTTCCGTTCGCTGGGGAAGAGCTCCGACGCCGACCTGCGGACCATCCACCAGCCCCTGGACTTCTACGGGCTGAACTACTACTACCCCGTGAAGGTCGCGACGGGCGCCGGACCGGGCGAAAGCCCTGTGGGCACCACGGACGCGATGCTGAAGATGCCGTTCCACATGGCGGCGTTCCCGGAGTATGCCACCACGGGTTTCGGCTGGCCGGTGGCACCGGACCACCTGGGGCCGCTGCTGCGCGAGCTGAAGGACCGGTATGCCGGTGCGCTCCCGCCGCTGTACATCACCGAAAGCGGGGCCAGCTTCCCCGAACCCGACCATGTGTCCGGGCCCATCGCGGATACGGAACGGATCAGCTACATCGCCTCCCACCTCGGCCACGCCCTGGCCGCCACGGCGCCCGGCGGCATCGCCGAGGACGTCGAGCTGCTGGGCTACTACGTCTGGACGCTGATGGACAACTTCGAGTGGGCGGCCGGCTACTCGCAACGCTTCGGCCTGGTCCATGTGGACTTCGACACCCAGGAACGCACGCCCAAGGATTCCTACTACTGGTACCAGGCACTCAGTCGGGCCCGCAAAGGCTGACCGGACAGGGCGTTGCCGGACTGACCCGTCAGTCCGGACGAACGGGGCAGTCCGGACCGTGGTGCTCCGGCCGGCTGCCCGTCCTTGCGCCTATTTCTCCCGGTTTGCCCGGCTGATGCGCTTGGCCCGCTCAATCTCGTGGCGGAAGTGCTTCTTGGCCCAAAAGACACCGGCGACGACGGCAACGGCCACCAACAGGAAAATAAACCAGCCCATTGTGAGCTCCCTTCGTTGGGAGCAACGATATCAGCGCCCGGCCCCCGTCAACCATGGTCCGCCGGCTCGCGGTGCGCCGCCGGCTCGGGCGCGGCGGGCTTGCTGCGGTTCAGCCGCCAGACCGCGATTGCGATCAGGGCCAGGGCAATGAGGGCCAGCAAGACGAAGGTGTACTGGCGCATCGCCCACAGGATGCACAGCGCCACCCCCGCGGCGCCCCACCAGACAAACAACCGTTCCCCCACGGCCAGCCCGGCCATGAGCAGCACGGCCATCAGCGCCAGGACCCAGAGCTGCTGCCCCGGATCACCGCCGAGGATGATTCCCAGCCCGGACAGCGTCAGGAGTCCCGCGCCGCCGGACCACAGCACCCGGACTGCTGCCCGGTTTCCGGACAGCTGGCGAAGTGCGCCCAGCACGGCCGCGAGAACCACGTACCACTGGAGGGTCCAGAACCAGTCGGGCCAGCCGGACCCCGCGCCGAGTCCGGTGAACAGCACCGTGTGCTGCACGGCCGCCGTCGTGGCAAAGGCTCCCAGTTCCGCGGCCACCCGGCGGGCAGGAGCCGGCGCTTCGGCGCAGCAGGCCGCGGCGGTGGCCGCCACAAGCACGGCACCGGCCCAGGACGTCGCGTCCCCCCGCAGCCCGGCGGCCGCGGCGAGGCCCAGACCCAGGACCCCGGCGGCCGCGAGCGAGAAGCGCCGGACCGGATCGGCGCCCAAGGGGCCGCGGCGCAGCCACCGGATGGCGTACATTGCCGCAGCGGCCGGGGCGCAGCCGGCCAGCCACGGCAGGTAGCTGCCCCACTCGCCCGGAACGGCGTCCAGCAACTCTGCGGCTGCCAGCGTGGCACCGGCCAGCGCCGCCGCCGCCGCGGGCACATACACCGCCGGCCACCGCTCCAGGTGCGACGCCGCAAAGAGGACCACCGCGAGCACCAGCACCGATGCCCCGGTCAGCCAGTCAGCGGCCGCAGGCGCCAGCAGCAGGGCCGACCCGGCAAAGGCACCGGAGCCGGCCAGCCAGAGCCAGCGTTCGACGTCGGCCCGCGCGTTCCGACGGAAGAGCAGGCCTGCGCCGGTGGCGGCCAGCGCCAGCACGAGCAGCACCGCCACGACCCCGTCGGAGCTCAGCAACGGCCGGACAAGGAAAGCGCCGGCAGCCCCAGCGCCGTCGAACTGTGCCAGCGGCCCCAGCGCCACAGTGCCAAGCACGGCGGCATAGACCGTCAGGTAGGCCGCCCCGCGGGCCGCGAACACCCGGCTGGCGGCTGCGGCGGAAACCAGCAGCAGGCCCACGTGCAGCAGGACGACCCAGCGGCCGCCGTCGTCCGGCGCTGCCGCAAGGTAGCCGAGCGGCAGCGCCGTCTGGGCGGCGAGCGTGATCCACGCCGCCGCCTGCTGGAACGGGACTTCCAGCAGCCGGTGCCGCATGAGCCAGCGGATCACGTGCTGGGCCGCGAGGACCAGCCCGAAGGTCACCGACACGGCGGTCACCGAGACCGTCGCGTCATAGCTGAGCACGAGCGCCAGTGCCAGGGTCAGCACCCGGGCCGCAGCGAAGTAGCTGCCTTTGGCCGTGCGCGACGTGGCGGCCACCACCATCGCGGCACTGAAGGCCGCAAAGATGCCCAGGACCAGCTCGACGTCGAGCGCCGTACCCCCACGGGCCAGCAGCAGCACCGCCAGCGCCGCGGGGGCAAGCACCGCCGCCCCTGGACGGGCGCGCAGCACGAACCCCGCCGCCGCCGCGCTGAGGGACATCACGAGGACGGCGGCGGTCAGCTGCCAGCCCGCGGCTGCCTGGTCCTGGAGGCCGGAGGACCTGAGCAGGGACAGTCCGGCAGCCTGTAGTCCGAGCACGACGGCGGCGTCGGTGAGCACGCCGCGGGGAGCCCGTCCCCGGGCCTCGGCCAGCAGGGGGAATGCCAGCTGCAGCCCCAACGCCAGTAATGCAAGCGATGCTCCCGCGAGTTCCCCGCCGCCGATCAGCAGCGGGCCGGCGTCCTGCCGGAGCTGCTGGTAGCCCGTCAGGACCAGAACGATGCCGGTCCCGCGGGCCAGCCACCAGTAGCTCCACCGCTGTTGAATCCCGACGCGTCGCAGGGCAGTTGCCGCCAGATAAAGCACGGTCAGGACCAGGCTGATGTTGCCGGCCCGGAGCGAGACGCCGGCAAACGCCAGGCCGCACAGCGCCGCCGCCATGCCCACGGGCAGCAGCTCAGGGATCCCGGCACGCCACGGGGATCCTGCTGCCGCTTGTGCGGTGAGGGCCCGGCCGATACCCAGGCAGACGAGGAGCTGGAACACGATGGCCGTGCCGGTGAACGCTCTCCCCTGCGTATCGTCGACGAAGGCCAAGGCGGCGAGGGCGGGAAGCGCCGCGAGGGTGAAGGCGGCCAGGGTCTGGTTGGGGGCCAGCGAGGGCACCCCCGCCCGGACGAGGACTGCGGTCGCGAGCTGCTGCGCCACGAGGGCCAGCAGGAAAGCGGACACCACCGGAAGCGAGTCGGGGAGTTCACCGGTCACCGCCGCGGTGGCCGCGGGAACGGCCAGCGCCGCTGCGGTGCGGGCGGCGAGAACGAAGTGCAGCCGCAAGGGCTCCGCCGGGTGCCGCGAGCGGCCGGCCCAGAACAGCGCTGCCAGCAGCAGGAAGCCCGCCGGGGTCCAGCCGCCGGCAGGGTCGCCGATGGCCGCGGACAGCGCGAGGGCAGCCAGCGGCGCCCATTCCGCCAGCCCGCCCAGGCCCACCGCGAGGGCCATGGCGGTGAGCAAGGCCAGCAGCAGCGGCGCCCATACCGGCACGTCGGCATTTGGGCCGACTGGAACATCGAGCAGGGTCACCGCACGCCAGGACAGGGTCAGGAACAGTTGCAGCCCGAAGGTGCCGAGGGCGTCCGCCCGCCTGCGGCCGTCCGACCCCAGTAGCGCAGCAGGAACGACGTCCCGCCCCGAGGCCAGCAGCACGGCCTGGAGGGCCGCCAGCACGAGGGCTGTCAGCAGCATCCACGGCAGGCTGTCACTCGCCGCCCAGACCGCGGCCGCCGGCGCCACGGTGAGGCTGAACCGCGCCCCGTAGTACTGGGCGACCCGGAATCGGCTCTGCGGAACCACCGCCATCAAGGCGAAGTAGCCGCCACACAGGAACATGATGAGCGCGTACTCGCCCCTGCCGAGCAGCAGCGGGATGAAGGTTACCGCGACCGCGACGGCGGGAACCACAAACGGGTGCAGGTCCATGAGCGGCTTGAGGAAGACCGGGGGCATCCACCGGGGCCGGGTCAGGGCCAGCAGCGTCAGGATGACCGCCATGGCGATCAGCGCCGCGAAGTACCAGACGAGGGCTCCGCCCAGGACCGAAATCCCGGACCACGCCGTCGACACCGCGAAGGTCAGGGACAGATAGGCGAGGACCTTGCTGTCCATCCGGACGGCGGCGGCAACATAGGCGACGGTGCCGATGGATGAGGTGACCAGCCAGGCGGCGGGGCCGTCGGGCAGGGTGAAGTTGTACAGGGCCAGGCCGGCCACCGGTATCAGGGCCAGCCCGGTACCGGTGAATGCGACCGCGGCAGGCCGGAGCCGCGGGGCCTTCTCGTGCAGGATCAGCCCACCGGCATAGAACAGCGCAGTGATGGCGACGACGCCGGCGAAGCGGAGGACTTCCGGCAGGGCCGTGCCGACGAACAGGGCGCCGGCAGCCACCAGCAGGAGGCTGGCGACGTAGAGCGTGATGTTGATGTTCTGGCGGTCCCGCTTCTCCTTGCGGGCGGCCCGCTCCGCGGCGGATTCCTGCGGAACAGCCGGACGCGGGGGCGGCGGCGGAGCGGGCGGCTGGAACGGCAGGGGTCGATACAGTTCCTGCCGGACCGGCTGGAACTGCTGGGTTGGGGCTGGCGGCACTGTCAGTGCGGAAGACGGGATAGCCGACGCTGCCTGCCCGTGCGCGGACTCCGCATCCCTCCAGCCCTGGAGATGCCCGGCACGGAAACCCGCCGCGAAGGTCCCCCCGCTCTCCGCCTCGCTGCGCCGGCGCTGCCGCCCCCTCCCCCAGCGGACACCCACCAGGAGGGCGCCCGCCATCAGAAGCAGGACAAACAGGGGCGGGACAGCGGTCGACATAGATGCCCTTCGTGATTCTGGCTGTCCGGATCCACCCAGCCCATTAAATCCAATGACTAGATGAAATATATCACCGGCGGGCAGTCAACGGATGCCTGCCCACAGGGCACGCTCCCACGACCGGGGATCCTCCACAACCCGGGAAACCGCGTCGAACAGCATCGTGGCCCTCCGCCCCGGGTCATACTGCGGCCAGCCCGGGGCGCCCGTGCCCGCAAACGCCACCCACGCGGCGTGCATGGTGCGCGCGAGTTCCTGCGGCGGATCGTTGCCCAGCAGCGGACCGAACAGCGGTGCGTCCGGTGCCGCCGTGTCGAAGACAAAAGCAACCTCAAGGGCATGGACTGCGCCGAGACCCGGTGCGGCCCAGTGGAATTCGTACATGTAGGTCCCCGCCGCGGAGCTGGAGCGGGCATGCGCGTCGGCCAGACGGATCGCGGGGATCCGCATCCACCAGTCAGTCTGGACCGCAGCCAGCAGATCACCGGGAGTTGCCGACGGGTAGTGCGCCCGGTAGGCGGCCAGCGCCTGCCCGGCCGGCAGGCCGTACGTGGCCAAAGCCTGGTGTCCGAAGGAGCGGACCGGTCCGCGCAGGATCTCGTCAGTGATCCCGGCGATCGCGCCGCTGGCGACCAGCCAGAGCCGCCAGTCCTCGGCGTTGGTGCCTACGATCACGTCGACTTGGCTGCCGGCTCCGGCAGCGATCCGATCGATCGGCGGTCCCGGCAGGATGTCGCCGTCGATGACGGGCTGCCACGGCATCGTGCTGGCCACCACCGCATCGCCCCAGCGCTCCGGGTCGGGGTCGGCGAGCAGCTCGTCCTTCAGTCCGGCCTGGGCCGACAGCAGACGCGCGACGCCGGCGCCCGCGATCGCCTCACGGGTCGCGGGCACCCCGAGCTTGCCGGCCAGGTATCCGGCGATGCGCAGCGCATCCCCGGCGGGCGTGACCTGGTGGGCTGCGCCGCTTTGCAGGATCGCCCGCCGTAAGAGCCCGTCCGCGCGGGGCATGGCGAGCAGCATCCCGATGCTCATCGCACCGGCGGACTCGCCGAAGACAGTGACATTGCCGGGGTCCCCGCCGAAGGCAGCGATGTTGTCCCGTACCCACTGGAGCGCAGCGACCTGGTCGAGAAGCCCGAGGTTGGCGATGCCGTCGCCGAGGTAGAGGAAGCCTTCCGCGCCCGGACGCCAGTTGACGACGACACAGACCACACCGTCCCGGGCGAAACGGCTGCCGTCGTAGGCCGCCGTCGAGCTGAGCTCGAACATGCCGCCCTGGATCCAGACCATGACGGGCAACCTGGACGCGCAGGTCTCCGGCGTCCAGACGTTGAGGTTCAGGCAGTCCTCGGCCGGGGCAGCCCGGTCCACCGCCGCGAACGCGGCCCCGACGGCTTGCCAGTCCTCGGATGCCCCGGCGGCCGGGCCGCTGGGGGTCGGCGGCGCCACCTGAGGGGGCTCCGGCCCAAGGGCTGTGGCATCACGCACGCCGGGCCACGGCGTGACCGGCCGGGGCGGCCGCAGCCGGCCCGCGCCGAAGGGCGGTGCGGCATACGGTACACCGAGAAAGGTGTGAACGCCGTCGGCAAAGCTCCCGCGCAGCACCCCGTTAACCGTCGTCACCAGTTCGTTCATCAGACCATCGTCGGCCCGGCGCGCGCGGCCGGGTAAGGGGCCTTGGACCTGCCGGCCCTGGCGGCGGAGGTGGCGTCGGCGGCAAAGGGGCATCGGCGGCGGAGGTGGCGTCGGCGGCAGAGGGGCGTCGGAGGCGGAGGTGGCGGAAGGCGCAGGAGGCGTATTGGCGTCGCAGCAGTGGCGCAGCAAAAAGAACAGCCCCGCTGCGACTGCAGCGGGGCTGTTCATTGCTTCACGGGGGCCGTGAGACGGCCACCCGATCAGGGGTCTAACTCAGATCAGCAAGTATTACTTGAGGATCTTGGTAACGCGTCCCGAACCAACGGTGCGGCCGCCTTCGCGGATAGCGAAGCCGAGGCCCTCTTCCATGGCGATGGGCTGGATGAGCGCAACGGTCATCTCAGTGTTGTCGCCGGGCATAACCATTTCCGTGCCTTCCGGCAGGGTGATAACGCCGGTTACGTCCGTGGTGCGGAAGTAGAACTGCGGGCGGTAGTTGGAGTAGAACGGGTTGTGACGTCCGCCTTCGTCCTTGGAGAGGATGTAGACGTTAGCCTCGAAGTCGGTGTGCGGGGTAATGGAACCCGGCTTGACGACAACCTGGCCACGCTCAACATCGTCGCGCTTCAGACCGCGGAGCAGGAGGCCACAGTTCTCGCCGGCCCATGCTTCGTCGAGCTGCTTGTGGAACATCTCGATACCGGTAACCGTGGTCTTCTGGACCGGGCGGATGCCGACGATCTCGACCTCGGAGTTGATGGCGAGGGTTCCACGCTCGGCGCGGCCCGTAACAACGGTGCCACGGCCGGTGATCGTGAAGACATCTTCGATCGGCATCAGGAAGGGCTTGTCGCGGTCGCGTACCGGGTCCGGCACGGAGTTGTCGACAGCTTCCATGAGGTCCTCGACGGACTTGACCCAAACCGGGTCGCCTTCGAGAGCCTTCAGGCCTGAAACGCGAACGACCGGAGCCTCATCGCCATCGAAGCCCTGAGCCGAAAGCAGCTCGCGAACTTCCATTTCGACGAGGTCGAGGAGCTCTTCGTCATCGACCATGTCCGACTTGTTCAGTGCAACCAGCAGGTAGGGAACGCCAACCTGGCGGGCGAGCAGGACGTGCTCGCGGGTCTGAGCCATCGGGCCGTCAGTGGCGGCAACCACGAGGATTGCACCGTCCATCTGTGCAGCGCCGGTGATCATGTTCTTGATGTAGTCAGCGTGACCCGGAGCGTCTACGTGTGCGTAGTGGCGCTTCTCGGTCTGGTACTCAACGTGGGAGATGTTGATGGTAATGCCGCGCTGACGCTCTTCGGGAGCAGAGTCAATAGACGCGAAGTCGCGCTGCTCGTTGAGTGTCGGGTACTTGTCGTACAGCACCTTGGAAATCGCGGCCGTCAGCGTCGTCTTACCGTGGTCAACGTGACCAATGGTGCCGATGTTGACGTGCGGCTTAGTCCGCTCGAACTTTGCCTTTGCCACAGGTTCCTCCTAGAACGTTTTCAAATGACTTACTCTTCGACCGCGCTTGTCGCGGCGAAACTTCAGTAAGTCTACTTGGGGGGCTTTGGATTGATGAAATTGCAGATTCAGGAACTAATACTAGTCCCTCGAGTCTGCCGGTGCAGATGGCCGCCCGGCTGGCCCGGAAAAGCGGCTGGCCGGAACCGGCCATCTGCACCGGGTGAATCCCCGTTGACGGAAACGCACCCGAGTTTGTTGCTGCGAGAGCCCTGGGGACTACTCGCCGCGGTTCTTCTGGATGATCTCGTCGGCAAATGCCTTCGGGACCTCGGCGTAGCTGTGGAACGTCATGGAGTACACAGCGCGGCCCTGGGTCTTCGAGCGCAGGTCACCGATGTAGCCGAACATGCCGGACAGCGGGACGTGCGCGCGGATGACCTTGACGCCCTGGGCATCTTCCATGGACTGCATCTGGCCACGGCGGGAGTTGAGGTCACCGATTACTTCACCCATGTATTCCTCAGGGGTGCGGACCTCGACATCCATCAGCGGTTCGAGCAGGATGGGGTTCGCCTTGCGTGCGGCTTCCTTGAAAGCCATACGCCCGGCGATCTTGAACGCCATTTCCGAGGAGTCAACATCGTGGTACGCGCCGTCAATCAGCGTGGCCTTGATGCCGACAACCGGGTAGCCGGCGAGGACGCCGTCGTTCAGCGCATCCTGGATACCGGCGTCGACCGAGGGGATGTATTCACGCGGAATACGTCCACCGGTGACCTTGTTCGAGAACTCGTACAGCTCGCCCTCGGACGTGTCGAGCGGCTCGATCGCGATCTGGATCTTTGCGAACTGGCCGGAACCACCGGTCTGCTTCTTGTGCGTGTAGTCGTGACGCTCTACAGCACGCTTGATGGTTTCGCGGTAGGCAACCTGGGGCTTGCCCACGTTTGCCTCGACCTTGAATTCGCGGCGCATGCGGTCCACCAGGATATCCAGGTGGAGCTCGCCCATGCCGGCGATGATGGTCTGGCCGGTGTCCTCGTTGAGGGAGACCTGGAAGGTCGGGTCCTCAGCGGAGAGCTTCTGGATGGCCGTGGAGAGCTTCTCCTGGTCACCCTTGGTGTTCGGCTCGATCGCAACAGAGATCACGGGCTCCGGGAAGCTCATGGACTCGAGGACGATCTGGTTGCTCGGATCACACAGGGTGTCGCCCGTGGTGGTGTCCTTCAGACCGATCGCTGCGTAGATGTGGCCAGCGGTAGCGCCGTCAACGGGCATTTCCTTGTTGGCGTGCATCTGGAACAGCTTGCCGATGCGCTCCTTCTTGCCCTTGGTGGAGTTGACCACCTGGGAGCCTGCTTCCACGTGACCGGAGTACACGCGGATGAAGGTGAGCTGACCGAAGAACGGGTGCGTGGCAATCTTGAACGCCAGAGCCGAGAACGGCTCCTCGGAGGACGGCTTGCGCGTCAGTTCCTTCTCTTCGTCGCGGGGATCGTGACCGATCATCGGCGGGACGTCGAGCGGGTTCGGCAGGTAGTCCACGACGGCGTCAAGCATCGGCTGGACGCCGCGGTTCTTGAACGCGGAGCCGCAGAAGACCGGGTAGAGCTCGGAGTTGATCGTCATCTTGCGGATGCCGGCCTTGAGCTCGTCGGTGGTGATTTCTTCACCTTCGAGGTACTTCTCCATGAGCTCTTCGGAGGACTCAGCAACGGTCTCGACGAGCGTTGCGCGGTACTCTTCGGCCTTTTCCTTGAGGTCAGCCGGGATCTCCTGGATCTCGTACTTGGCACCCATGGTGACGTCACCCTTGGAGTCGCCGGGCCAGACCAGTGCGCGCATGTACAGCAGGTCGACGACGCCGATGAAGTCGTTCTCGGCGCCGATCGGCAGCTGCATGACGAGCGGCTTGGCACCGAGGCGGCTGATGATGGTGTCGACGGTGAAGTAGAAGTCAGCGCCGAGCTTGTCCATCTTGTTGACGAAGCAGATGCGCGGAACGTTGTACTTGTCAGCCTGGCGCCAGACAGTCTCAGACTGCGGCTCCACACCTTCCTTGCCATCGAACACGGCAACTGCACCGTCGAGGACGCGCAGGGAGCGCTCAACCTCAACCGTGAAGTCAACGTGGCCGGGGGTGTCGATGATGTTGATCTGGTTGTTTTCCCAGAAGCAGGTCACGGCGGCAGACGTGATGGTGATGCCGCGTTCCTTTTCCTGTTCCATCCAGTCAGTCGTCGAAGCGCCGTCGTGCGTTTCGCCGATCTTGTGGTTCACACCTGTGTAGAACAGAATGCGCTCGGTAGTAGTGGTCTTGCCGGCGTCAATGTGGGCCATGATGCCGATATTGCGGACCTTGCTAAGGTCGGTAAGCACGTCCTGTGCCACGGTGTCTCCCTTTCGGATGGACTGCACGTTCGCCGCCGGCTCGGTAGAGCCGGCGGCGTCCGGGAAGTATTACCAGCGGTAGTGTGCGAAGGCCTTGTTGGACTCGGCCATCTTGTGCGTGTCTTCGCGACGCTTCACAGCGGCACCGAGACCGTTGGAGGCATCCAGAATCTCGTTCTGGAGGCGCTCGGTCATGGTCTTCTCGCGGCGGGCCTTGGAGTAGCCAACCAGCCAGCGCAGGGCGAGTGCGGTGGAGCGGCCCGGCTTGACCTCAACCGGAACCTGGTAGGTGGCGCCACCGACGCGGCGGGAGCGGACCTCGAGGGAAGGCTTGACGTTCTCCATGGCCTTCTTGAGGGCTGCAACCGGGTCGCCGCCGGACTTGGCACGCGCACCTTCGAGTGCACCGTAAACGATGCGCTCTGCGGTGGACTTCTTACCGTCAACGAGCACCTTGTTGATCAGCTGGGTGACCAGCGGGGAGCCGTAAACGGGATCTAGAACTAGCGGCCGCTTGGGGGCCGGACCCTTGCGAGGCATATTACTTCTTCTCCATCTTTGCGCCGTAGCGGCTACGAGCCTGCTTACGGTTCTTGACACCCTGGGTATCGAGGGCACCACGGACGATCTTGTAACGGACACCCGGAAGGTCCTTAACGCGGCCGCCACGGACGAGCACAATGGAGTGCTCCTGCAGGTTGTGGCCTACACCGGGGATGTAAGCGGTGACTTCAACGCCACCGTTAAGGCGCACACGTGCAACCTTACGCAGAGCCGAGTTCGGCTTCTTCGGGGTCGTCGTGTACACGCGGGTGCAGACACCGCGGCGCATGGGGCTGCCGTTAAGCGCGGGGGCCTTGGTCTTCTTGACCTTAGGCGTGCGGCCCTTGCGGACCAGCTGGTTAATCGTAGGCACTCTCGTGTTCTCCGTTTTATCCGGAGCGGCCGTTGGCAGCCGCTCTCTTGTCGCTGCGCCCCGCCGCTCGAGCTTTGAAGTTCTCTCCGGAGCGGCTGAGGCGAAGCCTTAATAGTCGGACCGCACGCCGGGATCCGCGGACTTTCATCCCGGACTGCCCCTAGGCATGCGAAAATGTGGCATACGTTGCACAAGAACCCTGCAAACCGGAAACGTCGACCTGGTTCAGCCTTTCAGCTTCTACCGTCGCTCTCATCCACTGCCACAATAACAATTAGTCTCAAGTCTAACACGGACGGGTCCCGGCCCTTAATCGGCCCGGAACCGGGCCCGTCCGCCGTCGCACCTTAGACACCAACGGGGGGTTAAACAGCAACGGGGGTTAAACACCCACGCGGGGTCACTTCGCGCCCAATCCGAGGTTCAGATTGGGCCGCAAGTGACCCCGCGTTGGTTATGGGCGGTTAGCGGAAGTCGCTGCCCAGGTCGTAGTCATCCAGCGGGATGGCGTGGAACTCGGGAGCTCCGTCGCCGCCCAGGGAATCGTAGGAGAAGTCACTGAACGCGCTCGGGCCGGTAAACAGGTTGGCCTTCGCTTCCTCAGTGGGCTCCACCGTGACCTCGGTGTAGCGCGGGAGACCCGTGCCGGCCGGGATGAGCTTACCGATGATGACGTTTTCCTTTAGGCCGAGCAGCGGATCGCTCTTGCCTTCCATGGCCGCCTGCGTCAGGACGCGGGTGGTTTCCTGGAAGGAAGCTGCGGACAGCCAGGACTCGGTCGCCAGGGACGCCTTGGTGATGCCCATGAGCTCGGGACGCCCGGATGCCGGCGTCTTGCCCTCGGACACAACACGGCGGTTGGCATCCTCGAAGCGGCTGCGCTCGGCGAGCTCGCCGGGCAGCAGATCCGATTCGCCGGACTCGATGACCGTGACGCGGCGCAGCATCTGGCGGACGATAACCTCGACGTGCTTGTCGTGGATACCGATGCCCTGGCTGCGGTACACGCCTTGGACTTCGTCAACCAGGAACTTCTGCGCGGCACGGGGGCCCATGATGCGCAGAACCTGCTTGGGGTCGACCGGACCGTTGATGAGCTTCTGGCCGACGCTGACGTGCTCGCCGTCTTCGATGAGAAGACGTGAACGGCGCAGCACCGGGTAAGCGATCTCTTCGGATCCGTCATCCGGGGTGATGACCAGGCGCATCTGGCGCTCGGACTCTTCGATGGTGATGCGGCCGGCTGCTTCTGCAATCGGTGCGACACCCTTCGGAGTACGGGCTTCGAAGAGCTCCTGGATACGGGGCAGACCCTGGGTGATGTCGTCGCCACCGCTGGAGGAAACAGCACCACCGGTGTGGAACGTACGCATGGTCAGCTGGGTACCCGGCTCACCGATGGACTGTGCGGCGATGATGCCGACTGCCTCACCGATGTCGACGGTCTTACCCGTGGCCAGCGAACGGCCGTAGCACAGGGCGCAGGTTCCGACGCTGGACTCACAGGTGAGTACGGAGCGGACCTTGACCTCAGTGATGCCGGCTGCGAACAGTTCGGCAATGACGACGTCGCCGCAGTCGGTGCCGCCTGCTGCCAGGACCTTGCCCTTGGAGTCAACGACATCCACGGCCAGGGTGCGGGCGTACGCGCTGTTCTCGACGTTCTCGTCCAGGACCAGCTCGCCGTTGGCGTCAGCCACGGCGATGGCGGTCATGAGACCGCGCTCGGTACCGCAGTCCTCTTCGCGGACGATGACGTCCTGCGAGACGTCCACCAGACGGCGGGTCAGGTAACCCGAGTTGGCGGTACGCAGCGCGGTGTCGGCCAGACCCTTACGGGCACCGTGCGTGGCGATGAAGTATTCCAGCACCGACAGGCCCTCGCGGTACGAGGACTTGATCGGACGCGGGATGATCTCGCCCTTAGGGTTGGCCACCAGGCCACGGATACCCGCGATCTGGCGGACCTGCATCCAGTTACCACGGGCGCCGGAGGACACCATGCGGTTGATCGTGTTCATCGGGGACAGGCTGTCACGCATCGCCTGGGCGATCTCGTTCGTGGCCTTGTTCCAGATCTCGATCAGTTCCTGGCGACGCTCGTCGTCGTCGATCAGGCCCTTGTCGTACTGGCCCTGGATCTTGGCGGCCATGGTCTCGTAACCGGCGAGGATCCGCGGCTTGTCCTTGGGCACCTCGATGTCGGAGATGGCGACGGTGACGCCGGACCGGGTGGCCCAGTAGAAACCGGCATCCTTCAGGTTGTCCAGCGTTGCCGCCGTGACGACCTTCGGGTAGCGCTCGGCGAGGTCGTTGACAATCGTGGACAGTTCGCCCTTGTCAGCAACATTCTCGACCCACGGGTAGTCCGCGGGCAGGGTCTCGTTGAAGAGGACCTGGCCCAGGGAGGTCTGGACGAGCACGGTCTGACCCGGCTCGTAGCCTTCCGGAGCTTCCCAGCCGGCGTAGGGGACAAAGCCCTCAAGCCGGATCTTGACCTGGGAGTTCAGGTGCAGCTCGTGCAGGTCGAACGCCATGATGGCTTCCGCAACGGAGGAGAAGATCCGGCCCTCGCCAGCTGAACCGACACGCTTGGTGGTCAGGTGGTAGAGGCCGATGATCATATCCTGCGAAGGCAGCGTCACCGGGCGGCCGTCAGAGGGCTTCAGGATGTTGTTCGAGGACAGCATCAGGATGCGGGCTTCCGCCTGGGCTTCGGGGCTCAGCGGCAGGTGCACTGCCATCTGGTCGCCGTCGAAGTCAGCGTTGAAGGCGCCACAAACCAGCGGGTGAAGCTGGATTGCCTTACCTTCAACAAGCTGCGGTTCGAACGCCTGGATGCCGAGACGGTGCAGGGTGGGTGCACGGTTCAGCAGCACGGGGTGCTCGGTGATGATCTCTTCGAGGACATCCCAGACCTGCGGGCGGTAGCGCTCGACCATCCGCTTGGCCGACTTGATGTTCTGGGCGTGGTTGAGGTCAACCAGGCGCTTCATCACGAACGGCTTGAAGAGCTCCAGCGCCATCTGCTTCGGCAGGCCACACTGGTGCAGCTTCAGCTGCGGGCCGACGACGATCACGGAACGGCCGGAGTAGTCAACGCGCTTACCCAGGAGGTTTTGGCGGAAACGACCCTGCTTGCCCTTGAGCATGTCGCTCAGGGACTTCAGCGGACGGTTGCCCGGTCCGGTGACCGGACGGCCGCGGCGGCCGTTGTCGAAGAGGCTGTCAACAGCTTCCTGAAGCATGCGCTTCTCGTTGTTGACGATGATCTCCGGAGCACCCAGGTCAAGCAGGCGCTTGAGCCGGTTGTTGCGGTTGATCACGCGACGGTAGAGGTCGTTGAGGTCGGAGGTCGCGAAGCGGCCACCGTCCAGCTGGACCATCGGGCGCAGTTCCGGCGGGATCACCGGGACGGCGTCCAGCACCATGCCGAGCGGGCTGTTGTTGGTCGTCAGGAAAGCGTTGACCACCTTGAGCCGCTTCAGGGCGCGGGTCTTGCGCTGGCCCTTGCCGTTGGCAATGATGTCGCGGAGCATGTCCGACTCGGCCTGCATGTCGAAGTTCTCAAGACGCTTCTTGATGGCTTCGGCACCCATGGAGCCTTCGAAGTACATGCCGTAACGGTCGCGCAGTTCGCGGTACAGGCCTTCGTCGCCTTCAAGGTCAGCGACCTTGAGGTTCTTGAACCGGTCCCAGACCTGCTCGAGGCGCTCGATTTCCGCATCCGCGCGCTTGCGGACGTTGGCCATCTGGCGGTCAGCGGAGTCGCGGGCCTTCTTCTTGTCGGCAGCCTTGGCGCCTTCGCCTTCGAGACGGGCAACCTCGTTCTCAAGGTCGCGGGCGATCGTGGCGATGTCCGAGTCGCGGTTGTCGATCAGCTGCTTCTTCTCGATGTCGTGCTCAACCTGAAGGTTGGGCAGTTCCTCGTGGCGGCTGTCGGCGTCGACGCTCGTGATCATGTAGGCGGCGAAGTAGATGACCTTTTCGAGGTCCTTCGGCGCCAGGTCAAGGAGGTAGCCCAGGCGGGACGGAACACCCTTGAAGTACCAGATGTGCGTGACCGGGGCGGCCAGCTCGATGTGGCCCATGCGCTCACGGCGGACCTTTGCGCGGGTGACCTCAACGCCACACCGCTCGCAGATGATGCCCTTAAAGCGCACGCGCTTGTACTTGCCGCAGTAGCACTCCCAGTCGCGGGACGGGCCGAAGATCTTCTCGCAGAAGAGGCCGTCCTTCTCAGGCTTGAGCGTGCGGTAGTTGATGGTTTCCGGCTTCTTAACCTCGCCGTAAGACCAGCCACGGATGTCTTCCGCGGTGGCGAGGCCGATCTGCATGAGGCCGAAGGAGGATTCGCTGGACATATGGTCCCTGTTCTCTCTTGTTCTCTAAATTCTGAAGTCTTGGGTTACGGGAAGAGGGAGGGGGCGTACGACGACGGGTGGGGAACCCGCCGTCGTACCCCGCCTGCTAAACCTCTTCTACGGAACTGGGCTCTGCACGAGACAGATCGATGCCCAGTTCTTCCGCAGCCGTGAAGACTGCGTCATCAGAGTCACGCATTTCAATTGTGGTTCCGTCCGTGGAAAGAACTTCCACGTTCAGGCACAGCGACTGCATTTCCTTGATCAAGACCTTGAAGGACTCAGGAACGCCCGGCTCGGGGATGTTCTCGCCCTTGACGATGGCTTCGTAGACCTTCACACGACCATGGATGTCATCCGACTTGATCGTGAGGAGCTCCTGGAGCGTGTAGGCGGCGCCGTAAGCTTCGAGCGCCCACACTTCCATTTCACCGAAGCGCTGGCCACCGAACTGAGCCTTACCACCCAGCGGCTGCTGCGTGATCATGGAGTACGGGCCGGTGGAGCGCGCGTGGATCTTGTCGTCCACCAGGTGGTGGAGCTTCAGGATGTACATGTAGCCGACCGAGATCGGATCCGGGAACGGCTCGCCGGAGCGGCCGTCAAACAGGCGGGTCTTGCCCGAGGAGTTGATCAGGCGGACACCGTCGCGGGTGACGTTGGTGGAGTCGAGCAGGCCCGTGATTTCCTCTTCACGTGCACCGTCGAAGACCGGCGTTGCAACAGTGGTCGAGCCACTCTCGCGCGGCAGGTTCGGCAGCTGCTTGACCCACTCGGGCTCGCCCTCGATCTTCCAGCCGGTCTTGGCAACCCAGCCGAGGTGCGTTTCCAGCACCTGGCCGACGTTCATACGGCCCGGAACACCCAGCGGGTTCAGGACGATATCAACGGGGGTGCCGTCGGCAAGGAAGGGCATGTCCTCGATCGGAAGGATCTTGGAGATAACGCCCTTGTTGCCGTGACGGCCGGCGAGCTTGTCGCCGTCGGTGATCTTGCGCTTGGCAGCCACGTAGACGCGGACCAGCTGGTTGACGCCCGGGGGCAGCTCGTCGTCGTTGTCGCGGTCGAAGACGCGGACACCGATCACGGTGCCGGACTCGCCGTGCGGAACCTTCAGGGAGGTGTCGCGCACTTCGCGGGACTTCTCACCGAAGATGGCGCGCAGCAGGCGCTCTTCCGGGGTCAGCTCGGTCTCGCCCTTGGGCGTGACCTTTCCGACCAGGATATCGCCGGCTTCGACCTCGGCGCCGATGTGGATGATGCCACGTTCGTCAAGGCCGGCCAGGACTTCCTCGGACACGTTCGGGATGTCACGGGTGATTTCCTCGGCACCAAGCTTGGTGTCGCGGGCATCGATCTCATGCTCCTCGATGTGGATGGAGGAAAGAACGTCCTCAGCCACGATCCGCTGGGACAGGATGATGGCATCCTCGAAGTTGTGGCCTTCCCATGACATGAATGCCACGAGCAGGTTCTTTCCGAGGGCCAGTTCGCCCTGGTCCGTTGCCGGGCCGTCAGCGATGATGCCGCCGACCTCCAGGCGCTGGCCTTCGCTGACCAGAACGCGGTTGTTGTAGCAGTTGCCCTGGTTGGAGCGGGCGAACTTGTTGATGCGGTAGTTGGTTTCCGTGCCGTCATCGTTGAGCATGATGACGAGCTCGGCGGAAACCTCGGTGACCACACCGGCCTTCTTCGCGATGGTGACGTCACCGGCGTCGACAGCAGCGGCGCGCTCCATGCCGGTACCGACGAACGGTGCCTCGGAACGGACCAGCGGCACGGCCTGGCGCTGCATGTTGGCACCCATGAGTGCGCGGTTAGCATCGTCATGCTCAAGGAACGGGATCAGGGCAGTAGCCACCGACACCATCTGGCGCGGGGAAACGTCCATGAACTCGACCTCGGCGGCGGGGACCAGCACGGGCTCGCCTCCACCACCACGGGCACGGACGAGGACGGTCTCTTCGGCGAACTTCTTGTTCGGATCGAGCGGGGCGTTGGCCTGTGCAATCAGGACCTCTGCCTCGTCGTCGGCCGTGAGGTACTCGACCTCATCGGAGACAACACCCTCGGACACGAGACGGTACGGGGTCTCGATGAAGCCGAACGGGTTGATGCGTCCGTAGGAAGCCAGCGAACCGATCAGGCCAATGTTCGGGCCTTCAGGGGTTTCGATGGGGCACATGCGTCCGTAGTGCGACGGGTGAACGTCTCGGACTTCCATGCCTGCGCGGTCACGGGACAGACCACCCGGGCCAAGCGCCGACAGGCGGCGCTTGTGGGTCAGACCCGACAGCGGGTTGTTCTGGTCCATGAACTGGGACAGCTGGGAGGTTCCGAAGAACTCCTTGATGGCTGCCACGACGGGGCGGATGTTGATCAGCGTCTGCGGCGTGATGGCCTCGACGTCCTGGGTGGTCATCCGCTCGCGGACAACACGCTCCATACGGGACAGGCCGGTGCGGACCTGGTTCTCGATGAGCTCGCCGACGGCGCGGATGCGGCGGTTGCCGAAGTGATCGATGTCATCGATCTCAACGCGCAGCTCGTGGTCCTGGCCGTCGCGCTTGCCCGTGAGGGTCTTCTCGCCGGCGTGCAGTGCAACCAGGAACTTGATCATGGCAACGATGTCTTCAACGTGCAGGACAGACGCTTCCTTGTCACCAAGGGAGCGGTCGATGCCGAGCTTGCGGTTGATCTTGTAACGGCCGACCTTGGCCAGATCGTAGCGCTTGGAGTTGAAGTACAGGTTGTCCAGCAGCGACTGGGCAGCCTCGACAGTGGGCGGCTCGCCCGGTCGCAGCTTCCGGTAGATGTCCAGCAAGGCGTCTTCGCGGGTCTCGGTGGCGTCCTTCTCCAGCGTTGCGCGCATGGAGTCGTACTGGCCGAACTCTTCGAGGATCTGGCCTTCGGTCCAGCCGAGGGCCTTCAGCAGCACCGTGACGGACTGCTTGCGCTTGCGGTCGAGGCGAACGCCGACCTGGTCGCGCTTGTCGATTTCAAGTTCGAACCAGGCGCCGCGGGACGGGATGATCTTCGCGGTGAAGATGTCCTTGTCACTGGTCTTGTCGGCGGTGCGCTCAAAGTAGGCGCCCGGGGAGCGGACCAGCTGGGAGACAACGACACGCTCGGTGCCGTTGACGACGAAGGTGCCCTTCTCGGTCATCAGCGGGAAGTCACCCATGAACACGGTCTGCTGCTTGATTTCGCCCGTGTTGTTGTTCATGAATTCGGCCTTGACGTACAGCGGAGCCGAGTACGTTGCGTCCCGGTCCTTGCACTCAGCCATGGTGTATTTGGGATCAGCGAACTCCGGCTCCGAGAAGCTCAGGGACATGGTGCCCTGGAAGTCCTCGATCGGGGAGATCTCTTCGAAGATGTCGGACAGACCCGAGGAGGTGGCGACGCTGAGGTCGCCTTCTTCGACGGCCTTGGCTACGCGTGCCTGCCAGCGTTCGTTTCCGACCAGCCAGTCAAAGCTGTCCGTTTGCAGGGCAAGCAGATTCGGAACGTCAAGTGGTTCGTGAATCTTTGCGAATGAGAGCCGGCGGGTTGCACCGTCGGTGCTGTCGGCATTGATAGCGGTTGCAGCGTTGTTTACATTAGAGGTGCTCGAGGCGACCAAGAGGGATCCTTCCACAGACCTTCAGGCGTTTTCAGATCTCCCCCGTTATGTACCCTGCAGAGTGACTCCGCAGTGCTACCAGTCCGGTTCCGCTATATGACCCGGGACCCGCGCTGACCATGCTGGTGCCGTTGTTGACGGCACATTGATGGCACAGCTGCAAGGCTAAGCCCACCGCTATATGAAGGCTGAAGGTAAACAGGGAAGACGCAAATATCTACGATACGGCAAAGCAACCTACTTGTCTACCCCACTTCGCCCGGGATTGCAAGCACCCGCCCCGGCCCCACCCGCCGCACCGGCCGCGCCTGCCCCCGCATCCTCCCCGCGCCGCCGCGGCACCGCCGCGGCACCGCCGCCGGGCCACCACCGGCCAAATAGCACGGTGACGGGGGTCACGATAACCTTGCTGTAACTCGTTCAAGATCGGAAGAGATAACCATGAGCAACTCTGCAGACGACAATGATGTTGTCATCCTCGCCGCCGCCCGCACGCCCCAGGGGCGCCTCAACGGGCAGCTTGCCAGCTTCACGGCGGTGGAGCTCGGCGCCCACGCCATCCGCGCCGCACTCGCTGCCTCCGGGGTGAAGGCCGAGCAGGTGGACTCGGTGATCATGGGCCAGGTGCTGCAGGCCGGGGCGGGCCAGAATCCCGCCCGCCAGAGCGCCATCGCCGCCGGCATCGGCTGGAACGTTCCCACCCTGACCATCAACAAGGTGTGCCTGTCAGGGCTGACGGCAGTGATCGATGCGGCCCGGATGATCCGCGCCGGCGACGCCACCGTCGTCGTCGCCGGCGGCCAGGAGTCCATGACCCGTGCCCCGCATATCCTTCCCGGTTCGCGGCAGGGCTGGACCTATGGCTCCGTCCAGGCGCTCGACGTCGCGGCCCATGACGGCCTGACCGATGCCTTCGACGGGCAGTCCATGGGCCTGTCCACCGAGGCCAAGAACCTCACGCTGGGGATCGACCGCACGTCCCAGGACGAGGTGGCGGCCGCGTCCCACCAGCGCGCCGCCCGCGCCGCCAAGGACGGCGTGTTCGACGGTGAAATCGCCCCGATCAGCGTCAAGCAGCGCAAGGGCGAGCCGGTCATCCTGTCCGCGGATGAGGGCATCCGGCCGGACACCACGGCCGGCTCGCTGGCCGGGCTGCGGGCGGCGTTCGTCATGGACGGCACCATCACCGCCGGCAACTCCTCCCCGCTGTCCGACGGCGCCTCCGCCCTCGTGCTGTCCTCCCGGAAGTTCGCCGAAGACAACGGACTGGAGTACCTCGCCGTTGTCGGCAAGCCCGGGCAGGTGGCCGGGCCGGACAACTCGCTGCATTCCCAGCCCTCCAACGCGATCAAGAGCGCCCTGCACAAGGCCGGCTGGTCCGCCGCGGACCTGGACTTCATCGAGATCAACGAGGCGTTCGGTTCCGTGGCCGTGCAGTCGCTCAAGGACCTGGACTACCCACTGGAGAAGTGCAACATCCACGGCGGCGCGATCGCCCTGGGCCACCCGATCGGTGCCTCCGGCGCCCGGCTGGCCCTGCACGCGGCGCACGAGCTGAAGCGGCGAGGCGCCGGCAAGGCTGCCGTATCCCTGTGCGGCGGCGGCGGGCAGGGCGAAGCGCTCCTGCTGTACCGCGACTGAACGCTATGACGGACCCCGCAGCCCCCGCAAGGGGAGCGGCCGGTGACGGCGCCGGCCGGGAGCGGTTCCTGGCCGACGCCGCCGCCCGCGGGCTCAGTGTCCAGCTCGTCGAGCGGCGCGCCGCCGGCAGCCTCGAGGAGGCGGCCCGGATCCTCGGCATCCAGCCCGGGGACATCGTGAAGTCGCTGGTGGTCAAGCACAGGGACGGAAGCTTCCTGTTCGCGCTGGTTCCCGGCGACCGGCAGATTTCCTGGCCCAAGCTCCGGGCGCTGCTCGGGGTCAACAAGCTCTCCCTCCCGGCGGCGGACGTGGCCCTGGCTGCCACGGGCTACGAGCGCGGCACCATCACCCCGCTGGGAAGCACCGTGGCCTGGCCGGTGTACGCGGACCGGAGCATCACGGGCCGCCGGATTTCGATGGGCGCCGGGGAGCACGGCTACAGCGCCTTCGTGGACGCCGACGCCCTGACCGCCGCCCTCGGCGCCGTCGTCGCCGACATCTCGGAGCCGAACTGACCCGCCTGGCGATCTAGCCCGCCAGGGTTAACTCCCCCGGGTTAAAAAACACCAACGCGGGGTCACTTACGGCCCGTCCCGACGCCCGGGATGGGCCGTAAGTGACCCCGCGTTTGTGTTGGGTGGGGCTAGGGGGTGACGGTGAGGGCCGCGCCGTTGACGGTGAGCCGCCAGTTGTCCTGGCTGAACAGGGCCACGTCCAGGGTTCCGTTGGCCACGACGTAGTCGATGATCCGCTGCCGGATTTCCTGCTGGCTGTTGGAGAGCACCGGGGCCGTCTTCACGGCGGGGAAGTTGCCGCCGCCGCTCTGCCGGTAGTTGTTGATGGCCAGGGCGAACTCCTGGTCCATCCGCAGGGCCTGGCCGCCGTAGCTGAGCCCGGTGATGCGCTCCCCCACCGGCTTCGCGAGGTCAATCTCGTAGTTCAGCGGCGCGTCAAGGCCGTAGACGACGTCGTAGTTGTAGTCCGGTGTCCCGCCCGGGGCCGCCGCGGTGACGGCGTTGGTGACGTCGGCGGCGCGGGCGGTGGTGCTGGAGACCGGCTTGAAGTACTGCGCGGACCATTCCAGGTAATCCTTCACCTGCGCGCCGGTGACCTTGATGGACAGCAGCGTGTTGTCGAAGATGTAGAGCCCTGCGACGTCCCGGATGGTCAGCGGCCCGGCCTTGACGTCCACGGCACGGGAGAACGCGGCTGCGATTGAGAGGACCGGCAGCGCGGCGGCCGGCCCGTTGGCCAGTTCGGCTTTGATGGTGCTGGCCTGGACGTAGTTGATCGCATCAATCGCGGCCGAGTCCTCCCAGCACGCGGTGGCCGTGCTCAGCGGGGCGGTGCAGGTGCCAATCACCTCGTTGACGTACTTCACCGTCGCCTCGTGCCCGGCCTGGACGGCACGCACGACGGCGGGGTCGGCGTCGACCGTCTTGGCGTCCAGCAGGTGCGAGTGGGCGGACGTGACGGTCCACCGGCCTTTCTCCTTGACCAGTTCCAGGTCCATCACGGAGACGCGCATGCCCCACTTGAGGGGTTCGGTCAGGAGCACCTGCCTGCCGGTGGCCTTGTTGGCCACGAAGCGTTCCGGGATCTCCAGGTGGGCGTGGCCGACCAGGATGGCGTCGATGTCGGGTACCTCTTCGGCCAGCTGAGTGGAGGCGTTCTCGGGGAACGGCAGGGCATCGCCGTAGGAGGAACCCGGCGTCGCGCCCGAGTGGCTCGTGACGATGACGACGTCGGCTCCGGCGGCCTTCAGCTGCGGGATGACGACTTTGGCTTCCTCGACGATGCCGTTGAAGTCCAGCTTGCCCTGGACGTTGTCGCGGTCCCACAGGGCGCAGCCGGGGGTGACGAAGCCGACCAGGCCCACGGTGACCCAGCCGTTGTCGGGCTTGACCCGTTTGAGGACGTAGGGGCTGAAGGCGCGCCGGCCGGTGACGGCGTCGTGGACGTTGGCGCCCAGCAGGGGGAAGTCGAGCTGGCTTTCCCAGGTGCGCAGCAGCGGGATGCCGTAGTTGAATTCGTGGTTTCCGAGGCCGACGGCGTCGTACCCCACCGCGTTCATGGCCAGCGCCATCGGGTGCTTGACCGTGGCGGAAACGGGGCTGATCTTTGCGAAGTAGTAGGCCAGGGGCGTCCCCTGGATGGTGTCGCCGGCGTCGATGGTGAGCGTGCTGGCCGCGCCGCGCTCGGCCCGCATCGCCTTGATCAGCGTGGCCGCCTGGGCGATGCCGATCTTGTTTCCTGCCGTGTCGGCGTAGGGCGTGTTCTTGAAGTAGTCCCAGTTGAAGACATTGTTGTGCAGGTCGGTGGTACCAAGCACCGTCAGGGTGAACGGTTTTCCGCCGCTGCCCGGGGATGCGCCAGCCGCCGGGGCCCCGGCCAGGGCCGCGGCGCCCGCGCTGCCTCCGACGAGGGCCGCGGTGAGCATGGCACGGCGGGAGAGCGGGGTGGTGGGGTCGGTCATTGTGTGAGCTCCTCAGCGTTGGCGGCCTGTTGGCACAAAACCAAAGTCTAGGGGCCCGCCATCCCGGGAGAACAGAGAGCCAGCAACCTGTTTTGGGAATTTCATGTTCCGTTGGTTTCCGGCCCGGACGCAGGAAACCCCGCCCACCGGAGTGGACGGGGTTTCCCGGAGCGGAACGGGAACGCTGGGTTCCCGGACAGTCCCTGAAGCGGCGAGTTACTTGAGGGTAACGCGAGCGCCGGCTTCTTCGAGCTGTGCAACAGCCTTCTCGGCAGCTTCCTTGGTGACGCCTTCGAGGATGGCCTTCGGGGCGCTGTCAACAACGTCCTTGGCTTCCTTGAGGCCCAGGGAAGTGATTGCACGAACTTCCTTGATGACTGCAATCTTCTTGTCGCCCGGGTGCTCCAGGATGACGTCGAATGCGGTCTGCTCTTCTTCTTCAGCGGGGCCGCCGGCAGCGGGGCCAGCAACTGCAACAGCAGCGGCCGTTACTTCGAAGGTCTCTTCGAAGAGCTTGACGAACTCAGAGAGTTCGATGATGGTGAGTTCCTTGAAAGCTTCAATGAGCTCTTCGTTGGTGAGCTTCGCCATGGTGTGGCGTCCTTCCTATAGTGGTGCTCGGGCGGCCGGAGCCGTGCCTTCGCACCGGAGTCTGGTTTAAAGAGTTAGTTCTCTTCGGGGGCTGCGGCGTCGGCCGGAGCCTCAGCTGCTGCGTCGGCCGGAGCTTCTTCAGCGGCGGGCGCTTCGGCTTCAGCCGGTGCGCCGTTCTCTTCTTCAAGCTTGAGGCGCAGTGCGTCGATGATGCGTACAGCGGCGGCAGCAGGAGCCTTGAGGATGCCTGCAACCTTTGCGAGCTGCAGCTCACGGGACTCGAGTGCTGCCAGTGCGGCAACCTCGCTGGCGTTCAGTGCCTTGCCCTCGAAGTAACCGGTCTTGATAACCAGCTGCTTGTTGGTCTTGGCAAAATCCGTCAGGCTCTTGGCAGCGGCAACTGCGTCACCCTTGATGAACGCGATTGCAGTGGGGCCGGCGAGCTGGCCGTCGAATGCTTCGACCCCAGCTTCCTTGGCTGCAATGGCGGTCAGGGTGTTCTTGACGACCGAGAACTTGGTGTCCTGGCCGAGAGAGACACGCAGCTGCTTGAGCTGTGCAACGGTGAGCCCACGGTATTCGGTCAGGACAGCGGCGTTCGATTCCTTGAAATCGTTAGTGATCTCAGCTACTGCTGAAACCTTGCTAGGCGTTGCCATAACCCTCCTTCCGGGGATAGTGCCGGTATTTCCCGGTCCCCGCTCAAAAGAGCTAAAAACTAAAAAACGCCCCGCGCAGATGCACGGGGCTTGTCTCGACGCAGTCCATGACTGCGGAGCTTTGCTTCGTTCACCTGCGCCGGCCGCCCTATGTTCAGGGTCCTTCGTCCGGAGATCCACTGGCTCTCCCGGCGCGACTGCAGAAGTGAGTCTTGCTTGGGAGAGTGGATTTCCAACAACCGACGGTCTTTGGTCCCTCCAGCTTACGCGAGACCGGGCGTGTGCTCCAAATCGTGGCCCCGGCGGGCGCCCCCCGGTTGCCGGGCGCGCTGTCAGCTGACGCTGGGGCCGAAGTCCGGGAGTTCCTTTTGCCAGATGCCTGTTACGCCGGCGGTGGTGAATCCGAGCTGCTGGTTGACGGTGAGCAGGTACCGGTTTTCCGGGGCGTTCCAGGTGTAGAGGACCCGGGCATCCGGGAACTGCTCCGAGAGCCTCTCCATGTTCGAGACCTTGATCAGCAGGCCCAGTTTATTGCCGCGGTGCTCCCGCAGGACCACGGTGTCGTCCTGGAACACGACGTCGGGGCGCATCGCGAGGACGCTGATGGTGGTCAGGCCGACGAGCTCGCCGCCGGCGATGTGTTCGACGGCGGTGACCACCGTCCTGCGTCCCTGTGCGATGGCGACGTCCTCGGCCTCGCGGAGGATGCCGCCGTCGAACACCATGCCCCCGTCGTCGGCCCCGGGCACACCGTCTTCGCCGGCGCTGTTTTCTAGCGCGGCGACGGCTTCGAGCCATTGTTCCGGGCACCGGTCCGTCCAGTGGTGCAGCCGGTACCGGCCAGCGTTCGCTTCCTCGGCCTCGGTTTCCAGCTGCTCCACGAGCTCACTGTCGAGGGGCAGCGTGCAGGCACTGAATTGTTCGATGTGCTGCAGGGTATAGCCGCTGTGCCGGGCGAATTCCACTTCCCGGCTGTTCACCGGGACGAAGCCAAGGCCCGTCCCGGGCACGAGCTGGCCGGCTTCGCTGTCGCCCAGCGATGAGCTCGGATGGTTCGTGTCGATCAGGATGGTGTGACGGCCCTCGTCCCGGGCAAAGTGCTCCGCGGCTTCGAGGAGTTGCCGTCCAACGCCGCGGCCCTGGAACTCCGGCAGGATGTCGAGGGCAAATTCGGCCAGGTCGAGGTTGTCCGAGAGAGGCAAGGCGATGTCGACGGTCCCGACGATTTCGCCGTCGACCCTGGCCACGAGGATGACCTGGCGCTCGTACGGGTCCGCCATCTCCAGCAGTTTCTCCCGGGGCGCGTAGGCGAGGTCGTCGCTCCCCCAGGTCTGCATGCGCACCTTGCGGCCCACCTCGACGGCGGCAATAAAGTCGGCAGCGTCCGGCCCGTCAAGCGAATCGGGGATCCACAGCTGTTCAATCCGTACGTCGTTTGCCATAACGGGCATCATCCCCAGCTGTTCTGCCATCTACGGGTACCGGATTCCCGGCACTAACAGGGCTTCCTCCGTCAGCATATGCCGGTTTGCGCCGGCGTTCCATCGTCCGACGCGCTCCGGTCCCGCTACGACGCCCGGCCGCCGGCGTCGAGGGTCCGCTGCCATTCGCCGTCGAAGCCGGCCGGTCGGAAACCAAGTGCAACGTTGATGGCGAGCATGTGGGCGTTTTCGGCCGCGTTGAAGGTAATAACGCGTTCCACGGCCGGGTACTCCGCGAGCAGGCGGCCGAGGTTGCGGATCTTGACGAGCATGCCCAGGCGGTGGCCACGGTGGCCGGCAGCGACGAGGGTGTCGTCCTGGTCGCCCAGCCGCGGTTTCGACGGCGTGAGTTGAAGCACCGAGTAGGCGGCCAGTTCCCCGCTGCCACAGTGCCGGGCGGCCGCCACGAGGGACGCCAGGCCGGACCGCCGCCAGGTGTCCTCGACGTGGCGGACCCGTGCCACGTCCCACATCTCCGGGCCGTAGCTCAGGTCCCCGGTCGGTGCGTCGGTGCTCATCCGGGACATCAGCACGGCGAGCTGCCCGGTGTGCTCCTCCGGGCAGCGGCCCGTCCAGGACACCAGCTCATAGTCCTCCCCCGCCTTGGCCAGGGCCTCCCGTTCCAGCGCATCCCACGACGCGGCATGCGCGCGGACATCCAGGGCGCTGAAGCGGGAGACCTGTTCCAGCCGGTACCCGGCTTTCAGGGCAAAGCGGACGCCCCGCGCGCCAGCGGGAAGTGCCCCCGCCCCGGTGGCCGACCTGACGTTTGCGCCGTGGTCCTCCGGGTCGAAGCCGGCGGGGTGCTCCGTGTAGCTCTGCAGGATGGTGCGGCCCGCCGCGGCCGCCAGCGCCTCCGCGTGGCGGAGCAGCGCCTGGCCGATCCCCCGGCCGCTGAACTGCTCAAGAACATCGACATGGACGGTCGCGCTGCCGAGGTTCTCCTGAAGTCCGAAGCGGACCCAGGACCTGGCTGCCATGCGTCCGTCCTGGCGCACAAAGAACAGCTGGATTTTCCGGTAGGCGTTGTCCCGCCAGAACTGGAGCCGGGCCTCGGGCGGCGTTGACCGGTCCAGGTTGCCCCAGGTCTGGAGCGTCAGGGCGTCGCACAATTCCCCGACCTCGAGGAAGTCGCCGGCGTCCGGGGAGTCGAGGGCGTCAGGAAGCACGAGGCGTTCAATGCGGCACGTCGCGGCAGTCACCGGAACAGCGTAGCCGGTGCCCCGGAATGCGGAAAAGACCGCCCCGCGGATGCGGGACGGTCTTTTCTGCTGCCTGCTGCCAGGCGGGTGAGGCTTAGACCTCGGTCAGGACCTTGGTGACGTTGGGGTCAACCGAGATGCCCGGGCCAAACGTGGTGGCCACGGTGGCCTTCTGGATGTAGCGTCCCTTGGAAGCGGACGGCTTGAGGCGAAGGACCTCTTCCAGAGCCGTTGCGTAGTTCTCGGCCAGCTTGAGGGCGTCGAAGGAAACCTTGCCGATGATGAAGTGCAGGTTCGAGTGCTTGTCGACGCGGAAGTCGATCTTGCCGCCCTTGATGTCGTTGACGGCCTTGGCGACGTCAGCGGTCACGGTGCCGGTCTTCGGGTTCGGCATCAGGTTACGCGGACCCAGAACCTTGCCGAGGCGGCCAACCTTGCCCATGAGGTCAGGGGTGGCAACGGCGGCGTCGAAGTCGGTCCAGCCGGCTGCGATCTTTTCGATCAGGTCATCGGAACCAACGAAGTCGGCGCCGGCTGCGATTGCTGCCTCAGCTTTGTCGCCCGTGGCGAAGACGAGGACGCGGGCGGTCTTACCGGTGCCGTGCGGCAGGATAACGGTGCCGCGGACCATCTGGTCGGCCTTACGCGGGTCGACACCCAGGCGGAATGCAACCTCAACGGTGGCGTCGAACTTGGACGGGTTGGTGTCCTTGGCCAGCGTCACTGCCTCGAACGGCGCGTAAAACTTCTCCGCGTCGATCTTGGCTGCGGCTGCCTCATATGCTTTGCTGCGCTTTGCCATGCTGCTTATTCTCCTTGTGCAGTTGTGGTCTGCGGACCGCGCTGGGCCCTGCCACAGTCGGGAGTCCGAACGGCTTGTCCGGGTTCCCAACGTCTCAATGTTTAGGTGGTGCCGGTTGCCCGGCGGGGAAGGCTATTAGCCTTCGACGGTGATACCCATGGAACGGGCGGTGCCGGCGATGATCTTCGCGGCGCCTTCCAGGCTCGTGGCGTTGAGGTCTTCCATCTTGGTGGTGGCGATCTCGTTGACCTGGGCCTGGGTCAGCTTTGCAACCTTGACGGTGTGCGGGGTGGGCGAACCCTTGGCAACGCCTGCAGCCTTCTTGATGAGCTCCGCAGCCGGCGGGGTCTTGGTGATGAACGTGAAGGAACGGTCCTCGTAGACCGTGATTTCCACGGGGATAACGTTGCCGCGCTGGGCTTCCGTCGCAGCGTTGTACGCCTTGCAGAATTCCATGATGTTGACACCGTGCTGGCCAAGCGCAGGACCGATGGGCGGGGCCGGGTTAGCGGCACCTGCCTGGATCTGCAGCTTGATGAGGCCGGTGACCTTCTTCTTGGGAGCCAATGTAGGGTCCTTCTCTCAAATATTTCCTGGGACACAGGAGCGTGCCTCAGGTTGTTGGCCGCCATGGCGAGGCGGCCGGCCGCACCTGGCTGCTAAAGCGGGCAGCCCGGGGCGAATTCTGTGGGGAAAAGCTAGATCTTGCTGACCTGGTTGAAGGCCAGCGTGACCGGGGTCTCGCGCTCGAAGATGGAGACCAGGACCACGAGGGTCTGGGAGTCCACTTTGATTTCGGAGATCGTGGCCGGAAGGGTCTCGAAGGGGCCCTCCTTGACGATGACCGACTCGCCAACCTCGAAGTCGACGTCGATCTGCGCGGCTGCATGCTTGATCGGCTTGCCCTTCTCCGCCTGCTCTTCCTCGAAGACCGGGGCGAGCATGGAGAAGACCTCGTCGAGGCGCAGCGGGACCGGGTTGTGGGCGTTGCCCACGAAGCCGGTGACGCCGGGAGTGTGGCGGACGGCGCCCCAGGAGGCATCCGTCAGGTCCATGCGGACCAGGACGTAGCCGGGGATGCGGACGCGGTTGATGACCTTGCGCTGAGCGTTCTTGATCTCAACGACTTCCTCCATCGGAACCTGGATTTCGAAGATGTAATCTTCCATGTCCAGGGTCTGGATGCGGGTTTCAAGGTTGGCCTTGACGCGGTTTTCGTAGCCGGCGTAGGAGTGGATGACGTACCAGTCACCTTCCTGGCGGCGCAGCTTGGCCTTGAACTCATCGGCCGGGTCAACCTCGGCGGCGGCGGCAGCAGCGGCCAGCGCGTCGTCGGACCCTTCTTCGGCTTCGACTGCTTCATCGCCAGCGGTCGCTTCTTCGCCGGCGTCGGCGGTCTCCGCCTCAGCGGACTCGTCAGTGGTGGCTTCGCCAGCCTCTGCCGTGTCAGCGGCTTCGTCGGCGACGTCGGATTCGGGCGCAGCAGACGCAGCCTCGGACTCTTCCCCGGCTTCCACCGCGGCGTCCTGGCTCTTATCCAGCTCAGTCTCAGTTACCTCGAGCTCCTGCTCAGACACTTGGTCTCCTGCTTCCTCATTGCCTAACATGCCTATTTAAATGACTCAATTCCGCACACCCCGCAGAACCTCCGGAATCCCGGTGGTAATCCACGTAGTCTGCGGACCGGTCGCGTCAGCGGTCCGTGGGGCTCGTGCCGCCGAATACCCAGCCCACTGCGGTCCCGAAGGCCAGATCCAGCACGGTGGTGAGGAGCATCATGATGACCACGAATACCAGCACCACGATCGTGTAGTTGATCAGTTCCTTGCGGGTCGGTGCAACGACCTTCTTCAGTTCGCCGATGACCTGGCGGACGAAGAGGGCGATTCGAGCGAAGAAGCCTGCCTTGGGGGCATTCTTGGCGGGGCGGCCACTTGAGCTGCTTGCAGCTGTTTCGGTCACCTGGTCCTCACTCATCCTCGCAATGTCGGATACCCGGCTCTGAACTGAACCATGGGTGCTGCGCTTGCCCCGGAGAACCGGGACAGCTTGCGCAGGGCAGACAGGACTCGAACCTGCAACCTGCGGTTTTGGAGACCGCTGCGCTACCAATTGCGCCACTACCCTATGGATCGAAAACCAGGTCCGGCCCGTTTCCCCAGACTTCGCTGAGGCGCAGACCATCATCGTGTTTTCAACACCGGAGAACCAGTCTACGCAACAACTGCGCCTACGTCGAACCGGCCCTCACCGAGCGTCCGTCCCCCGGGAAATCCTGCAGAGAAACCGGGCGGGAGAACGAAGGGAGAAAAACCGGCTGCTGAAAGCATCTGCCGCAACGGCAGTCACATTTGCGCGCCGTCCCCCCGGACGATCCGGTGAACAGCATAGAGTAGATTCCGTCGAATCCCACAAACAGCCACCCCGCTGCAAGCGAAGAATGGACCCGCGATGCCTGCCGCCCGCATTTCAAAGCGAATTTCCGCCATAGCCGAATCCGCCACGTTGGCTGTTGATGCCAAGGCGAAGGCGCTGAAGGCGGCCGGCCGGCCGGTGATCGGCTTCGGCGCCGGGGAGCCCGACTTCCCGACCCCCGACTACATCGTTCAGGCAGCCATCGAAGCCGCCGTCCAGCCCAGGTTCCACCGCTACTCCCCTGCCGGGGGCCTGCCGGAGCTGAAGCAGGCCATCGCGGCCAAGACGTTCCGGGATTCCGGTTACAAGGCCGAGGCATCCCAGGTGCTCGTCACCAACGGCGGCAAGCAGGCCGTGTACAACACCTTCGCCACGCTGCTCGATCCGGGCGACGAGGTCATCGTCCCCACGCCGTTCTGGACCACCTACCCGGAGGCCATCCGGCTCGCCGGAGGCGTGCCGGTGGAGGTTTTCGCCGGACCGGAGCAGGAATACCTGGTCACGGTGGAGCAGCTCGAAGGTGCCCTGACGGACCGCAGCAAGATCCTGCTCTTCGTCTCCCCCTCCAACCCCACCGGCGCCGTGTACTCGCCGGAGCAGGTGAGGGAGATCGGCCTGTGGGCCGCTTCGAAGGGCCTGTGGGTTGTCACGGATGAGATCTATGAGCACCTGACGTACGACGGCGTGCCCTTCACCTCGATCGCGACGGCCGTCCCCGAACTGGGCGACAAGGTCGTCATCCTCAACGGCGTGGCGAAAACCTATGCCATGACCGGCTGGCGTGTCGGCTGGATGATTGGGCCGGCCGACGTGATCAAGGCCGCGACAAACCTGCAGTCGCACGCGACGTCGAACGTCTCCAACATTCCGCAGATGGCCGCCCTTGCCGCGGTGTCCGGGCCGCTGACCGCCGTCGATGAGATGAAACTCGCCTTCGACCGCCGCCGCAAAGCCATCGTGGCCGGGCTGAACGCCATCGAGGGCGTGGAATGCCCGACGCCGAAGGGCGCCTTCTATGTGTACGCGGACGTCCGGGCCCTGCTCGGCAAGGAGTTCCCGTCCGCGAACGGGCCCGTCCGGCCTGCGACGTCGGCAGAGCTGGCCACGCTGATCCTGGATGAAGTGGAGGTGGCGGTGGTCCCGGGCGAGGCGTTCGGACCCTCCGGCTACCTGCGCCTCTCCTACGCCCTCGGCGACGAGGACCTGGCCACCGGCGTCGCCCGCCTGCAGGACTTCCTCGGCAAGGCGAAGTAGGACGCACCGCACAACCCACCCCGCAGGACTGGACATGTCCAGTCCTGCCCGCGATCAGTGGACAGAATGCCATTCTGTCCACTGATTGCGTTTAAGAATGGGCATGTCCGGGCTGCGGGAGCGTCAGAGGAGCCGGCGTTCGGCGGCCCAGCGGGTGAGTTCGTGCCTGCTGGAGAGCTGCAGCTTGCGCAGCACCGCCGAGACGTGGGTTTCCACGGTCTTGATTGAGATGAACAGTTCCTTCGCGACTTCCTTGTAGCTGTAGCCGCGGGCGATCAGCCGCATCACCTCGAGCTCGCGGGCGGAAAGCCTGTCGAGTTCGTCGTCAGCGATGTCGGCCGGAGCGGTGCCGAAGGCGTCCAGCACAAAGCCGGCCAGCCGGGGCGAGAAGACGGCGTCGCCGCCCGCGACCCGACGGACGGCGTCCGAAATTTGCGCGCCGGAAATGGTCTTGGTCACGTAGCCGCGGGCGCCGGCCCGGATCACCGAGACGACGTCCTCGGCCGCGTCCGAGACGCTCAGGGCCAGGAACCGGGTGCTGCCGAGCAAAGGCGCCGAGCCGGCCAGCACTTCCCGGCCGCCGCCGCCAAGGCCGCCCGGCAGATGGACATCGAGGAGAACGACGTCGGGACGCACGGCCGCGATCACAGCCACGGCCCCTTCCACCGTCCCGGCCTCGCCGGCCACAATGATGTCCGGGTCCAGGTCGGCCTTCAGGCCGGAGCGGAAGATGGCGTGGTCATCCACGATCACCACCCGGATCCCCGGCGCCGGGCTCCCCGCTTCAGTGCTGCTCACAGTCGTACCTCTCCGTTGCTGTTGCCGGCGCCGGCGGGTGCCGCTGACAGGGGCAGCCTCAGCCGCACCTCGGTGCCGTCCGGGCTGCTGCTGATGGTGGCGGTGCCGCCGTGGCGGTTCATCCGCCCGATGACCGATTCGCGGACCCCCAGCCGGTCCGCGGGGACGGCGTCCGGGTCGAAGCCGGGGCCGCGGTCCTTCACGAAGACCTCGGCCCAGCCGTCGGTCACTTCCAGGTATACCGATACCGCGCCGCCGCCGTGCCGGGCCGCGTTCAGCATCGCCTCGCGGGCCGCCTGGACAAGGGCCTCGTGCCGTTCGGACATGGGGCAGTCGCCTACCGTGACCACCTCGACGGCATGGCCCAGGGTGTCTTCCACTTCCGCCGCCGCGGCCTTGATGCCCTCGGACAGTTGCCCGGATTCCTTGCCCGGGTCCCGGTACAGCCAGCCCCTCAGCTCGCGCTCCTGGGCGCGGGCGAGGCGGACGACGTCGCTCTCGTTGCCGGCGCGCCGCTGGATCAGGGCCAGCGTCTGCAGCACGGAGTCATGAAGGTGCGCGGCGATCTCGGCCCGTTCGGTGGCGCGGACCCGCCCGGCCCGTTCCGTCTCCAGGTCGCGCCAGAATTTCAGTCCCCAGGGCAGGAGAACCAGCGCCACGCCGCCGAGCACCGCGACGGAGGACAGCAGGGCGAGCCACGTCTGTTCCCAGGAACCGGAGCCGGAGACCATCACCAGGACGCCGGCCACAACGAGCGCCAGCCCGGCCGCGAGGCGGGCCCAGCCGCCGGCCTGGTCCGCTTTGGTCTTGTCCACGAGCCCTGCCCGCCGGGTCTCATCCAGTTGCATCCAGGCAATGGCCGCGCCGCCGAGGATGGCCGCGACCGGGATGAGCGTTCCGAGCGGAACATCAACGCCGAGCAGGCGGGCGATCAGGATGCCGGCGGCCAGCAGCAGTCCCGCACCGAGCAGTATCTCCTTGCCGTAACGCATCCCGGTGACCCTGTTCCGCCAGGCGCCGGCCGGAACCGACCCGGCCGGCGCGGCTGCCGCCTCCGGAGCTGCCGTGCCGGCGGCAGCGGCTGCGCAGGGGGTCGGGGACTCCGACGGGGAACCCGCATAGGGGCCGGGACCGTACGTCCCAGCCGTGGAGGCCGCAAAGGGTGCGCTGACCGCCGGCGCGATGGGCGACGCCGGCCGGCGGGAATCGCGTTTGGCGCTTTCGTCGGCGGTGGGCACCATGATCCAGAGCCAGGCATAGAACGCGACTCCGGCACCGCCCGCGAGCGCGGCGACCACCATGCCGATCCGGACCAGCCGCAGCGGCCAGCCCAGATGCCGGGCGAGGCCGGAGCAGACGCCGGCAATCACCCGGTCGCTGCCGCGCACCAGCGGCGGGCGGGACACGGCGGTTGTCATGACTCAATCCAAGCATGGATCAGGGTTTCCGGGACCCGTTTCCGCCTCTAACCGGGGGTGACTCAGGGACAGTTCAGGGTGTCCCCCAGTAGAGCGGATCCGTGGCTGACGGGAGGATCGAAGTATGAATCCGCACACTCCGAACCCCGATGAAGGACACGACCGGGCAGACCGCACTGCCGGGCAGCCCGCAGGACAACAGGCTGCTGAGCCCGCAGAGCCCTCCGGCAGTTCCGGCACTGAACCCGCAGAGCCTACAGGCGGCTTTGCGGCAGGGCAGCGGCCCGCTGCCGATATGGACGCCACTGCACCGCTGGATACTTCCGCGACTCTCCCGTTGGACTTTTCAGCCGGCCCCGGCGGCCCCGGAACGCCACCGCCCCACTCCGGCGCGACGGCCCCGCCGCCGTACTTTGGCCCGACGCCCCCGCCGGCCACCGGCCAGCCGCAGAACTTCTTCGACTGGATCCGCAGCCAGGGCATCCATCGTGGCCGCGAGCGCTGGATCGGCGGAGTGGCCAGCGGCATCGCCGAGCGCTTCGGCGTCGACCCGCTGATTATCCGCGGCATCCTCATCGTCCTGACTGTCTTCGCCGGCGTCGGCGTCCTGCTCTACGGCGTCGCCTGGGCCCTCCTGCCCGAACCCGACGGCCGCATCCACGTCCAGGAGGCCGCCGCAGGCCGCTGGACGGCCGGGATGACCGGTGCCCTGGTCACCACAATCATCGGCTTCCCCAGCCTGGGTACCGGTGTCTGGGGCTGGGACCGCTACGGCTTCGTCCCCTTCATCTGGACCGTCTTCTGGGTGGGCGGCGCTATCTACCTCATCTATTACCTGACCCAGCGCAACAAATCCCGGATCGGAGCCATGCCCATGTCCTCGAATCCCCAGCCCGGAAGCCCGACAGACCCGGCCTACCCGCCGGCCCCGTCAACCCCCTCAACGCCGGCAACCCCGCCGGCGCCGTTCGCCACCACCGGGTACGGCGCGTCCGGCACGCTGCCCCGCTACGGTGACTCCACCATCCCCGGCCCGGCCTGGGGCGCGCCCCCGCCCTCGGGACCCGTCCCCCCGCCGGGCGGTGCCTACCAGCCGGAGCGCGGCGGGCCCGTCCCGCCGGCCAAGACCCGGAATCCAGGTCCCGGCGCCCCCGCCGTCGCAGTCACCGCCGGCGTCGCCCTGCTGGTGGGCGGCGGCCTCAAGGCCCTCGACGTCGCCAACGTGATCGACCTGGGCACCTCCAGCAACGCCATCGTCTGGGCCAGCGCTGCGGTGGTCCTGGGTCTCGGCATTCTCATCGCCGGGCTCAGGGGCCGCACCTCGGGCATCCTCGGGTTTTTTGCCGTCGTCGCCCTGATCGTCGGCGGCATCTTCAACGTGCTTCCCAACGGCGACCGCTTCCGCCCGCAGAACGCCGACTGGTCACCGGTGAGCCTCGACCAGGCCCGGGGCGGTTTCGACATCACGGCCGGCACCGGGACCGTGGACCTGACGCGGCTCGCGCTCAATCCGCCGCTGGGAACCGATCTTGTGGTCCCCATCGACGCTACGGCGAGCAACCTCACGGTGGTCATTCCGGACTCCGTACCGGTCGAGATCCGCGCCGACATGACCATGGGGAACCTCAAGGAGGGAAGCCAGAACCACAGCGGCATGACCACCCAGCAAAGCCACTACAACACCGGCAAGCCGGGAGCCACGCTGATCGTCAGGATCGACGGCACCTTCAGCAACGTCACCATCAAGGAAGGGAACTGACATGAGCAGCTATGACGCACCTACCGGCGGCCCGGAAGGCACCAGCCGGGCTTCCACGCCGCGGTACCCGGACCCGGTGGAGGACGCCGCGCCCCGTGTGGGCACGATCGTCTGGGGGCTGATCGTGGTGGCCCTCGCGGCGCTCATCATCGTCTCCCAGCTCGGCATCGTGGCGCTCAACGGCACCTACGTGGTGATCGGCCTGATGATCGGCGCCGGGGCGGCACTCGTGATCGGCGGGGTGCTCTCGGCCCGCGGACGTGACAAAGAAGCATCGACAGGGAAGTCTTGAATTATGGATAAATTCTTCAGCACCATCCGGGGCCTTGGCCTGAAACGTGGTCCGCAGCGCTGGCTGGGCGGTGTGTGCGGCGGGATCGCCGCCAAACTGAACGTTGACGTTGCGTTCGTCCGGATCGCTTTCCTGCTTATTGCGCTGCTTCCCGGGCCGGCATTCGTGTTCTACCTCGTGGCCTGGCTGCTCCTCCCGGACCAGCAGAACGCCATCATCCTTGAGTCGTTCCTGTCGAAGCGCTCGCCCCGGCCCTGACGGCCCCGACCAGGAAGTGAAGTGCCCCTGCCGGCCGGCGGGGGCACTTCCCGTTGTAACCGTTTGTGTCGTGGCCCACAGGCGCGATTAGACTCTAAGGTGAGCTCAGCGTGGCGCTCTGCCTGTACACCTTCGAACCAGGATTTGAGCCGAGACATGAAAATTGGAATCCTCACCAGCGGCGGAGACTGCCCCGGACTGAATGCCGTCATCCGTGGCGCCGTCCTGAAGGGCATCGCCGTCCACGGCCACGAATTCGTGGGATTCCTGGACGGCTGGCGCGGCGTCGTCGAGGCTGACACCATCGACATCCCCCGCACCATGGTCCGCGGCATCGCCAAGCAGGGCGGGACCATCCTGGGCACCTCACGCACCAACCCGTTCGAAAACAACGGCGGGCCGGAGGTCATCAAGGCCAACATGGACCGGCTGGGCATCGACGCCCTGATCGCCATCGGCGGCGAAGGCACCCTGGCCGCCGCGAAACGGCTCACCGACGCCGGACTGAAGATCGTCGGCGTCCCCAAGACCGTCGACAACGACCTCGACGCGACCGACTACACCTTCGGCTTCGACACCGCTGTCGAGATCGCCACCGAAGCGATCGACCGCCTGCGCACCACGGGAGAGTCCCACCACCGCTGCATGATCGCCGAGGTCATGGGCCGGCACGTGGGCTGGATCGCGCTGCACGCCGGCATGGCCTCGGGCGCCCACGCCATCCTGATCCCGGAGCAGAAGGCCTCGATGGAGCAGATCGCCGAGTGGGTGGTCTCGGCCCGGGACCGCGGCCGCGCGCCGCTCGTTGTGGTCGCGGAAGGTTTCGTCCCGGACGACCAGGAGACGCCGCACTCCGAACGCGGCCTGGACACCTTCGGCCGCCCGCGGCTCGGCGGGATTTCCGAGCGGCTGGCCCCGGCACTGGAGGCCATGACCGGCATCGAAACCCGGGCGACCGTTCTGGGCCACATCCAGCGCGGCGGGGTTCCCACCGCGTTCGACCGGGTGCTGGCAACCCGCCTGGGGATGGCCGCCATCGACTCCGTCGTCGAGGAACGCTGGGGCACCATGGTGTCCCTGAACGGCACCGACATTGTCCACGTGGGATTCGACGCTGCCCTCGGCAACCTCAAGACTGTCCCGAAATACCGCTATGACGAGGCCGCGGTCCTCTTCGGCTGACCCACCTGCTCCGCCGCACTCAGCCCGACACGCCGGTGGGTAGGGTGGAGCCATGACACTTGAGCCCGGTTCGGTCGACATCATCCAGCTCGCGTGGGCCCGCCGCCTGGGGCTCGACGACGGCGCCTTCGCGGCCGCCGCGGGCGAGCGCATCACGCGTGCCGATGAGTCGGCCCGGGCCGTCCAGTTCGTCCGGCTGTTCGGCAATTCGGCCCTCGTCGGCCCGCAGTGGGCGCTGGACGCCGCCGTCGGGCTGTCCGACGGCGAACTCGCACAGCACCTCACCCTGTTGACCATCACCCGGGACCACGGCGGACACGGGCTCGGTGCGGCGGCGCTGTTCTTCGCGGACGATCTGCCCCTGCAGCAGCCGTCGGAGGAGCTCACCGTCTCGCACGGAAATCCGGAAGCGATCGAACTGGAAGCCGCCTGCCCGCCGGATGATGTGAACGAGGTGGGTCTCTCGGACCTTGAGCACCGCTTCACCATCATGCATCTGGAAGAGGGCCGCCGGACCCCGGTCGCCTGCGGCGCGTACACCGAATGGGAGGGCATCCTGGCGCACATGGGCGTGCTGGTCGCCCCGGAGTGGCGCCGGCGCGGACTGGGATCGCTGGCGGCCTCGATCGCCGCCCACGAGGCCCTGGCGTCCGGACTGACGCTGCAGTGGCGCTCCGATGTCAGTAACCAGGGCTCGCTGGCCATTGCCCGGAGCCTGGGCTTTACCGCCGGCGGCATCCAGACCAGTGTGCTGCTGGGCTAACCCGGCGGCACCCCGGCCTCACCTCAGCGGGACTGCCCTCAGCGGGACTGCACCACACCGCCCCTGGTGCCGGCCGCCGCTGCCGGTGCAGTACCGGGCGTTGCCCAGCCCTGCACCGGCTGGGGCTTGGCAAAGAACAGTGCCACTGCCGCGCCGATCAGGATGACGGCAGCAGGCAGCATGATGGACTGGCCCATCGCCGTCGAGAATCCCTCCTTCAGTGCCTCGGGCAGTGTGCCGCCGAAGGCCATGGGGCTGGCACCGCCGGAACCAGCCGGCGCCGCCGGAAGCTCCGCCGCGAGCCGGGCCTGGATCAACACCGCTATCGCGGCGCTGCCCAGGACCGCACCGATCTGCCGGGTGGTGTTGTAGACACCCGAGCCGGCGCCCGCCTGGCGCGGCGGCAGGTTACGGGTCGCCGTGGAGCTCAGAGGCGCCCAGATGCCCGCGTTCGCGAACCCCAGTACCGCGCTCGGCAGGAGGAACAGCCAGATCGGCGTGTCGGGGTGCATGAGGGAGGAGTTCCAGAACAGCGCCACCGACATCAGGACCAGGCCGGCCGCGGTGATGAACTTCGGGTTGACCCGGTCGATGATCTTGCCCACCACCGGGGCGAGTCCGCCGGAGATGAGCGCCATCGGCACCATCATGAGCGCCGACTGGGTGGGGGTCAGGCCCCGGACAATCTGGTAGTAGAAGATCAGCGGGAGGCTGAAGGCGGTCACCGTGAAGCCGACCGTGGTGATGCCGATGTTGGCCAGGGAGAAGTTGCGGTCCTTGAACAGGGACAGCGGCAGCAGGGGTTCGCCCTTGTTCACCTTCTGCCACACGACGAACACCACCAGGACCGCGATCCCGGAGATGATAAGCCCCCACACCGTGATGGGACCGGTGATGGTGCCCCAGTTGTAGGTCTCGCCCTCCTGAATGCCGAACACCAGCAGGAACAGCCCGACAGCGCTGAGCAGCACGCCGGGGATGTCGAACTTGTGCGGGTGGGTGCTCAGGGAAGGCACATAGCGCAGGGCCAGGAAAAACCCGACCAGACCCACCGGCAGGTTGATGAAGAAGATCCACTCCCAGCCGAGGCCGTCGACAAGGACGCCGCCGAGGATCGGGCCGACCAGGGTGGCGACGCCGGCCGTGGCGCCCCAGATTCCCATCGCCGCCCCGCGCCGGTCTGGCGGGAAGATCCGGGTGATGACCGCCATGGTCTGCGGCGTCATGAGCGCGGCGCCGAAGCCCTGGCACACGCGGGCCAGGATCAGCATCTGCACGTCACCGGAGAGCCCGCACCACAGGGAGGCCAGGGTGAAGACGACGAGCCCGGTCAGGTAGAGCTTCTTCGGGCCGAAGCGGTCGCCCAGCCGGCCGGTGATCAGCAGCGGCACGGCGTAGGCGAGCAGGTAGGCGCTGGTCACCCAGATAACCGAGTTGATGTCGGTGTTGAGGCCCTCCATGATGCGGGGATTTGCCACCGAGACGATGGTCGTGTCGACCAGGATCATGAAGAACCCGATCACGAGGGACCAGAGTGCCGGCCACGGCCTGGCAACGTTTTCCATGGGATTCCTTACGGGTTGAAAAGGATGGTTGTCGTCGTTCCAAAAGCATTCGTCGCTGCCGGTGCCCCGGATGGGCTACCAGGCCAGCTGTCCGGTGCCAAGCTGGGCCTGGAGGTTGCGGATCCAGCCGGTCTCGGCGCGCAGCATGGCCTGCTGGTACTCCATGTCGATCCAGTACTTGCGTTCGACGCCCTTCGTCCGGACCCGCTCCTGCGCGGCGGCGAGGAAGTCCAGCTGCTCCGCCAGGCCCTTGAGGCGGCCCTCGAGCAGGTCAATCACGACGCCGGCCGGCAGGTTGTACGCTTCCGAGACGGCCAGCGGGAACGAGGGGTACTCGTTGGCGGGGACGGACAGCATGTCCTGAAGCCTCTGGGTCAGGGCTTCCCGGCCCGCCCCGGAGATCTCATAAGTGGTGCGTTCGGGACGGTTGCCCTCACGGTCCGTGCCGGTGGCGGAGACCAGCCCCTGCTCCTCGAGCCGTCCGACCGCGTGATACAGCGTTCCCGGCCGGACCTTCACGAGCCGGTCCTCATGCCGGGCCATCAGCAGCTGGTACATCTCGTACGGATGCATGGGCTCTTCCACCAACAGGGAAAGTGCGGCGACCCCCAGCGGTGTCAGGGGTGCGGTTCGGGCCATGGTGCGTTGTCCTTCACGCGGTGTCACTCAATGCGGCCGGAAGCCGCGGCAGTTATTCCACTAGAACTATTCCATATGGAGTATTAGGGCGCAAGACACCGCGGCACCGCGGCGGCGCCTCAGCCCAGCAGGGCCAGGATGTCTTTACGTTCGAACATCTGTGCCGCTGCCCGGGCGGAGGGCGTCCCGGCGTCGGGGTCCGCGCCGGCCTCGACCAGCAGCTGCGCTACGTCTGTGTAGCCCTTGAAAACGGCCCCCGCCAGCGGCGTCTGCCCGCGGTCGTTGGCGGAATTGGCCTCTCCGCCGTGCGCCAGGAGCAGCCGGACGGTGCCGGCGTGGCCGTGGTAGGCCGCGAGCATCAGCAGGGAATCGCCGGCCGCGTTGGTCATGGTCGCCGGGGCGCCGGCGGACAGATAGCGCTCGAGCAGCGTGTTGTCCCCTGCACGGGCCGCGTCGAAGAGGGCATGGGCCAGGGCCAGGGTTTCCTCGTCGGGGGCGCCGGAAGTATCGCCGCTCATCGTGTGCCCCGCAGGAAGCCTGTCTGGCGGCCCACGACCTGGCCGGCATCGGGAGCCACGATGACTTCCTGCGCCGCGGTGTAGGGCTCGTCGCCGTCCAGTACGGTCAGTACTTCCTCCGGCGGGACGGAACGCTTGACCACCGCCAGGGCCACCGGCCCCATTTCGTAGTGCTGCGCCACGGACGTCACGGTGCCCACCTTGCGATCACCGGACCGGACTTCACTGCCGACCGCAGGCATGGTGTGCTGCGAGCCGTCGAGCTGCAGGAACACCAGCCGGCGTGGCGGGTGGCCCAGGTTGTGGACTCGGGCCACGGTTTCCTGGCCTTTGTAGCAGCCCTTGTTCAGGTGCACGGCGGTGCGGAGGAGGTCCAGTTCGTGCGGGATGGTCCTGTCGTCGGTTTCGGCGCCCCAGCGGGGCCGCCACGCCGCGATCCGCAGCGCCTCGGCCGCCCAGACGCCGGCGAGCGGGCGGTCGCCCACCGTGGCTTCCAGCCCGGCGGCCGGTACGAGGTATTCGAACCAGGGCCGTTCCAGCCCGGGGTGGGCGTCCTCCCCCACCACAGCGTAGGAGTAGCCGCCGGCGCCGACATGCGGCCAGGGGTCTTCCCACACCAGCAGGCCGGACCATTCCGGCACCTTCCGGGTGGTTCCCAGCACGGCCCAGTCCGCCGACACGTCGGTAATCTCGACGCGCAGCATGAACTTCATCTTGTTCAGCCACTCGGCCAGCGGGCCGGCTTCGGCTGACTCCACGATCAGCCAGGTCGTCGCGCCGTCGTCCACCACCCGCGCGTCGAATTCGATCCGGCCCTGCACGCTGAGCAGCAGCAGCTCGCTGGACTGGCCGGCCGCCAGGTTGGTGAGCTGCTGGGAGGACAGGGTGTTGAGCCAGCTCAGCCGGTCCGGCCCGGCAACGGTGACGACACCGCGGTGGGACAGGTCGACGACGGCGGTGCCGGCGGCCAGCGCGCGCTGTTCGCGCAGCGGTTCGCCGTAGTGGGAGGCGACGCCGGCGTCCGCGCCGCCGGCCTCGACGGCGCCGGGGCGCGCCAGCAGGGGGCTCTTGTTAGTCATATGTAGTAGAAGTCCTTAGGGCTTAGCGGTATTCCGGATTTTCGAAGTCAAACCTGGTCCCGGCTTTCCAGGCCTCTGGCAGGTTTCCGTAGGCGGGAATGCCGCCGGAGTCCTTCAGCATCCGGGCCAGGTGCAGCAGGTTCCAGGTCATGAAGGTGGTGTTGCGGTTGGTGAAGTCACTTTCCGGACCGCCGGAGCCTGCATCGAGATAGCTCGGGCCCGGCCCCACGGCGCCGATCCAGCCGGCGTCGGCCTGCGGGGGGATGGTGAAGCCAATGTGCTGGAGGCTGTAGAGGACGTTCATGGCGCAGTGCTTGATCCCGTCCTCATTGCCGGTGATCAGACAGCCGCCCGCTTTGGGGTAGAACGCCCACTGTCCCTTGCCGTTGAGCTCGCCGGAGTGCGCATAAAGGCGTTCGATAAGTTTCTTGGTCTGCGAGGAGTTGTCGCCCAGCCAGATCGGTCCGGCCACGACGACGATGTCGGCGTCCCGGACGGACGGATAGAGCTCCGGCCATTCATCGGTCTGCCAGCCGTGCTCGCGCATGTCCGGATAGACGCCGCTGGCGATGTCGTGGTCCACCGTCCGGATGACCCGCGTGCTCACGCCGTGTTTTTCCATGATCCGGCGGCTGACCTCGATCAGGCCCTGGGTGTGCGAGGTCTCCGGGGACTTCTTGAGGGTGCCGTTGAAGTACACGGCCTTGAGGTCGCTGTAATCGGCAGGCATGTTGGGCATTGCAGCTGTGGCATTCACTTTGGTGCTCCCTGCGGTCGCTACGGACAACGGAAAAACAGTGAGACCTCTGGATCAAGCTGCGTTCGACGGCGCTCGGGGCGCCGATGGTCAGCTGGCCTTGTGAAGGATGGCGGACGCGTGGGCTGCCAGGCCGCTGCCCCCCGCGGGACCCTTGCCGGTTGCCACGTCCCAGCGCCAGAGCAGATTGCCGTCCACGAGTCCGAAGATCCTGGTGGCGGCGGTGTACTCCTTGGAGTGGCTGCCGCGCATCACCATGTCGGTGCTGAGCTGGATCTGCGGGCCCTTAATCTGGCCGTAGTACAGCTCGGAGATCCCGCCGGGGTGGGAGATCGACACGGAGATGTCGAAGCCTCCATCTTTGTTACGCATGGCTTCGACCTCGTCGGCGCTCTTGAGCACGGGAACGATGTCGGCAGGGATCAGTCCCGGGCCGCCGTCTTCCTCGCGCTGCTTGCGCTCCAGGGCCCAGAAACCGGTTTCGACCGTCAACGGACGCAGCCTGGTGCCGTCGTCGTCGGTCAGCCAGCTTTCGGCACGGTACTGCAGGTACGGCAGGCCGTTGTGCGTGAAGGAGACGTGTTGCAGGAAGTGCTCGGAATCCTCTTCCCCGGCCCCCAGCCGGCCCCGGCCCTCCCACTCACCAATGAGCCAGGACAGCGGAACGATTTCGGGTGTCAGATCTGTCGGTATTTCAATCGGCACAGCAGCTACCTCTGGAAACGAAGACGACTATTAATTTCTGGCTGTTTACTTCTGGCCTTTGAAAAGGCGGTAGACAACAAAGCCGGCGAACCACGCCATGGCCAGGCTGGCAACGCCGAGCAGAACAAGGAAGAAGATTTCAAATGCAAGTACGGACATGATGCCATCCTAGCGCTTTAGTAGATGAGTAGTTTGTCTATGAAGTAAGCCAGCGAACCGATGGCGGCGACCGGCGCGAGCCCTATTCCGAGGGCTGCCGCAAAGCTTAGCGATTCACCGCGGATGATCACCAACCGGCGGAAACTCACCAGCACCGCCCCCACCACCACCCCGACGATCGCGGCCGGCAGCACGGCGATGTCGGAGAAGACCAGGCCGGCGAGTGGTCCTGCCAGGCCCGCGCCGATGACGCCCAGCGGCGCCACGATCCGGTCCGGCCAGCGGATCAGGCCCGCCAGCAGGGCGATCGAGGCGCTGATCGCCGCGACCAGGAGCATCTCATGCACGCCGTTGAAACGCGAGCAAGCGATCCAGCCCGCGCCCAGGCAGGAGAGCATGACCCCGGCAGAGGAACCGAGGGTGGACTCCAGGCGCTGCGCCTGCCCCGTGCCGCGGATCAACTGCATCACGAAGATCGCCATTACGCCCGCCGCCATGAACGACGGCGTCCAGTCCAGGAAACCCGGGGCCGGAAGATAAGTGGCGGCAATGGCGGCGCCGACACCGGGCAGGGCGATCAGGGCGCCAAGGGTCTTCCGGGCCGGGATGCCCAGGAAATGCGGCCAGCCGATGCCGACGCCGGCCGCGGTCAGCACTCCCACGGCCAGAAGAGCCTCCGGCGAGAGATAGGACGCGCCGACAATCGCGGCGAGTCCGGTCAGGCCGATAATGCCGATGATCCAGGACTTCACCGTTCACCCGGCATCTGTTTAGCCGTTATACGTGTTCCGGTCACCGTTGTACCTTCGCTCACTGCGGACCCCACTTCGACCTGATCTTTCGTCAGGGGGCTGCGGCCCCGACGGATCAATCCTGCCCTATGTGACCGTTTTGTGTCGCAAAAGAAACGGCCGGGGGTGACGGAACCGTGTCCGGGAGGGGGCATTTGGGTATACTCAAAGTCAGCTACAGACGCCCAACGATGCGCGGACACCCCTTGGAGGAAACATGTCGCACATCCTGCTACTGACGAACAGCACCGGCTCATCGGTGGACGTCCTGCCTGCTCTGGAATTGCTGAACCACCGGGTCCATATTCTCCCGGCCGAGCCGACTGCGCTACTGGAGACCGACCCCTGCGACATCGTCCTGCTGGACGCCCGCAAAGACCTCGTGGGGGCCCGCTCCCTGACCCAACTGCTCAAGGCCACCGGTCTGAGCGCCCCCCTGATGCTCATCCTGACTGAGGGCGGCATGGCCGCCGTGTCCTCGGCGTGGGCCGTCGACGACATCCTGCTCGAGTCCGCCGGGCCGGCCGAGGTCGAAGCCCGGATCCGGCTGGGCGTCGCGCGGGCCGTGACTGAACAGGACGATGCCCCGACCGAGATCCGGGCCGCCGGCGTCGTTATTGACGAGGCCAGCTACACTGCCCGGGTCAATGGGGCACCGCTGAACTTGACCTTCAAGGAATTTGAACTGCTCAAGTACCTGGCGCAGCACCCCGGCAGGGTGTTCACCCGCCAGCAGCTGCTGACCGAGGTTTGGGGCTACGACTATTACGGGGGCACCCGCACCGTGGACGTCCACGTCCGGCGGCTGCGGGCCAAGCTGGGCGCCGACCACGAGAACCTGATCAGCACCGTCCGCAACGTGGGCTACCGCCTGACGCTGGTCCGGCACCCCGAGGAAGAGCTCACCGAAGCCTGAACGTAACGGGTTCCGGCCACAGAACAAAGAAAAGCCCCGGACCTTGGTCCGGGGCTTTTCTGCTTCAGTGGAGGACATACGGGTCGAACGTATCGAGGCCACCCCAGTGGTGGATCCCCCTCGCACCCGGACGGCCGCTCCAGAAACAGGCTCTGGACGAACAGCCGGATGAGTTAACGACTATACGGAACAGTTCCGGAAACGACAAAATCGGCCCCGCCCCCACCGCACCGTATAGCCTTGCACCATGAGTCCTGCGCAACCTGAAAACTGGCCCGTGCTCGTCGCCAAGGGAGCCGCGGATGAGCAGCTCCTGAAGGACGTCCTGGCCCTCGCGGCCGACGCGGAGGAATCCGATGGCAACCCGCCGCTGTCCGAACAGACGCTCGTCACGCTGCGCGCCGCCGACGCCGGTGAGCATTCGGTGCTGACCCTCGCCCTGTACAGCCCCAACGACAAATCCGACCCGGCGACAGCGCAGGACCTGGCCGGGGTCGCCGTCGTCATCGGGGACCCGGACGGCACAGGAGTGCTGGAAATCGCCGTCCACCCGAGCTACCGAAACCAGGGCGTGGCGGACCGGCTCGTCGGCGAGCTCAAGAACACCCGCGGCTTCACCGGCCTGAAAGCCTGGTCCCACGGCAACCACGAAGCCGCGGCCGACCTCGCCGCACGCTACGGCTACGGCCCCGTCCGCGAGTTGTGGAAGATGCGGCTCACCGGCGCGGCAGCGGAACTGCCCGACGTCCCCCTGCCCGACGGGGTGACACTGCGCGATTTCGTTCCCGGCCGGGATGAGGATCCCTGGCTCGCCGCCAACCGGGCCGCGTTCGCGCACCACGCCGAGCAGGGAAACATGACCCGCGCCGACCTGGACGCCAGAATGGCCGAACCGTGGTTCGATCCCGCCGGTTTCCTGCTGGCCGTCGATGCCGCGGACCGGATCCTCGGCTACCACTGGACCAAGGTGCACCCCCGGCACGGAGACCACCCGGCCATCGGCGAGGTGTACGTGGTCGGCGTCACACCCGGGGCCCAGGGCAGCGGGCTGGGCAAGGCGCTGACCGTCGCCGGCGTCCGGCACCTCCAGCACCAGGGGCTGCACGCCGTCATGCTCTACGTCGATGCGGACAACATCCCGGCCGTTTCGCTGTACCGCCGGCTCGGCTTCACCCGCTGGGACGTCGACGTCATGTACGCCCCGCTGGAAGGGCGTTAATCCACTGGGCAGACATCCTGTCTGCGCCCGGGGAAATCCGGACCGCCCGAAAGCTGATCGCTGGCTGATTGCTTGTAAGGTTGAAGCTAAATCGCGCCAGCATTAGGAGAGACCATGCAACGGGAATCTGCCCGGACAGCCACGTCTGAAGCCGCTACATCGGACAAAAAAGTGCGACCCGCGCGTGCCCGGTTTGGCTCCTCCGAAGTGCCCGCCTCGCGGGCCACCCAGGACCGCATCGACATTCCTGAATTCGCGCCCAGCCTGGAGCCGGAGGGCGACTTCAGCCCGGACCGCTTCCTGGACCGTGAACTTAGCTGGCTCTCCTTCAACGCCCGCGTGCTGGAACTGGCCGAAGACCCGGACCTGCACCTGCTGGAACGCGTCAGCTTCCTCTCCATCTTCGCGTCCAACCTGGACGAGTTCTTTATGGTCCGCGTCGCCGGGCTGAAGCGCCGGATCGCCACCGGCCTGGCCGTCCCCTCCCCTGCCGGGCTCAGCCCGATGCAGGTCCTCGAGCAGATCGGCGAGGAGGCCCACCGGCTGCAGCAGCGCCATGCCCTCGTCTACGCCGAGCAGATCCGTCCGGCGCTGGCCTATGAGCACATCCATCTCATGCACTGGGACGAACTCGACTCCCAGGCCAAGGACCAGCTCAGCGCCATGTTCGCCGAGAAGGTCTTCCCGATCCTGACCCCCCTGGCCGTGGACCCGGCCCATCCCTTCCCCTACATCTCGGGACTCTCACTCAACCTCGCCGTCGTCGTCCGCAATCCGGTCAGCGACAAGGAGCTCTTCGCCCGCCTCAAGGTCCCGGACCAGCTTCCCCGGCTGATCTCGGTTGACGGCCCGCGCGCCGGCTCGGTGCCGGGCCGGGTGGCCCGCTTCATCGCCCTCGAGGAAGTCATCGCCGTCCACCTGGACCAGCTCTTTGCCGGGATGGAGGTGCTGGAGCACCACACCTTCCGGGTCACCCGCAATGAGGACCTCGAGGTCGAGGAGGACGACGCCGAGAACCTGCTGCAGGCCCTGGAAAAGGAACTGCTGCGCCGCCGTTTCGGGCCGCCGGTCCGGCTGGAAGTCACGAACGACATCAATCCGAACATCCGGGCCCTGCTGATCCGGGAGCTGGGCGTCGAGGAGTCCGAGGTCTACTCGGTCCCCGCGCCGCTGGACCTCCGGGGCCTCTCGGTCATCGCCGGAATCGACCGGGCGGACCTGCATTACCCCAAGCACGTCCCCCACACCTCCCGGTACCTCAACGAATCGGAAACGTCCAAGGCGGCGAACGTCTTTGCGGCCATGCGGCGGCGGGACATCCTGCTGCACCACCCCTATGACTCCTTCTCGACCTCCGTGCAGGCGTTCCTGGAGCAGGCGGCCTCGGACCCGAAGGTCCAGGCCATCAAGCAGACGCTGTACCGCACGTCGGGCGACTCGCCGATCGTCGATGCCCTGATCGATGCCGCCGAAGCCGGCAAGCAGGTCCTGGCCCTCGTGGAGATCAAGGCCCGCTTCGACGAACAGGCCAACATCTCCTGGGCCCGGAAGCTGGAGCAGGCCGGCGTGCACGTGGTCTACGGAATCGTGGGCCTCAAGACGCACTGCAAACTCTCCCTCGTGGTCCGCCAGGAAGTCGATGGCCTCCGCCGCTACTGCCACATCGGCACCGGCAACTACCACCCCCGCACGGCCCGCTATTACGAGGATCTGGGCCTGCTCACGGCCAATGAGCAGGTGGGCGAGGACCTGTCCAAGCTTTTCAACCAGCTGTCCGGCTACGCGCCGAAGTCGACCTTCAAGCGGCTCCTGGTGGCGCCGCGCTCGGTCCGGTCAGGACTCATCGACCGGATCGAAACCGAGATCCGGAACGCCCGGGCGGGCCTGACCGCCCGGGTCCAGATCAAGGTCAACTCGATGGTGGACGAAGCGATTATCGATTCCCTGTACCGGGCCTCGCAGGCCGGTGTGCCGGTGGACATCATCGTCCGCGGCATCTGCTCACTGCGTCCCGGGGTGCCAGGCCTCAGCGAGAACATCACCGTCCGCTCGGTACTGGGCCGTTTCCTGGAGCACTCCCGCGTCTTCGCTTTCGCCAATGGCGGGGACCCGGTGGTCTACATCGGTTCGGCGGACATGATGCACCGTAACCTTGACCGCCGGGTGGAAGCCCTCGTCCAGCTCACCAGCGGGGACGACACCACGTACGTCATGGACCTGCTGCGCCGCTACATGGATCCGGGCACCGCCAGCTGGCACCTGGACAGCCAGGCGCAATGGACCCGCCACCACCTTGCCGAAGACGGGCACGAACTCGAGGACATCCAGTCGTGGCTGCTCAATTCCCGCTCGCGGCAGCGCGCGGCAGGGCTGCGGTAGGGGCTCTGGCGTTGAGCAGCGATACACCGGTTGCCGACCAGACAGACCATCTCGGCGAAGAGATTGCCGTGGTGGCTGCGGGCGCCGTGCCGTGGCGCATCGCCCCGGGCGACAAGGACAAGCTCGAGGTCCTGCTTATCCACCGCCCGCGGTATGACGACTGGTCATGGCCCAAAGGAAAGATCGACCCCGGCGAGACGGTGCCCGAGTGCGCCTCCCGCGAGGTCGAGGAAGAGATCGGGCTGAAGGCGCCGCTGGGCATCCCGCTGCCCGCCATCCACTACCACGTCCCGGCGGGCCTGAAAGTGGTCCACTACTGGGCGGTCGACGTCGACGGCGCCCCGCTCCTGCCGGACGGCAAGGAGGTGGACAGCGTCATGTGGTGCTCGCCGGAGAAGGCCGCCCGCCTGCTGAGCAACCCGAGCGACGTGGCACCGCTGGAGCATCTGGATGCCGCCCACGTCCGCGGCGAATTGAAAACGTGGCCGCTGGTGATCGTGCGCCATGCCAAGGCCAAGCCACGCTCCTCCTGGTCCAAAGCCGAAGGGGACCGCCCCCTGGCTGCCACCGGGATGCGGCAGGCGCAGGCCGTGGGGCGGCTGCTGCAGGCGTGGAAACCCATGCGCGTTGTCTCCAGCCCCTGGCTTAGGTGCGTCGCCACCATCGCCCCGTACGCCAAGGCGTCCGACGCGAAGGTAAAGCTGAACGAGGCCCTCACGGAGCACCGGCACGGCCGCCATCCGCACAAGACGGCCGCCGCCGTCGAGGGCCTTTTCGACAAGCAGCGGGCCGTCGCGCTTTGCACCCACCGCCCCGCCCTCCCCACCGTGTTCGCCCAGCTGGGAAAGCACATGGGTTCCCGGCTGCGCGCCCTGCTGCCGGACACCGATCCGTTCCTTGCTCCCGGCGAGATCATCGTGTGCCATGTGGCGCACCACAGCAAGGACAAAGTCGTCGCGGTGGAGCGGTTCAGGCCCTTCGACGACTGAGGTCCCTGATCCTCCGGCCTGCTCAGCCAGCAAGACGAATAAGGCTCGGACCGGACTTCTCAGTAGACTGGGACGGTGAGCATTCCAACGCCCTATGAAGACCTGCTGCGCGATGTCCTGGATCACGGCACGCACAAATCGGACCGCACCGGGACGGGCACCCTGAGTGTCTTCGGCCGCCAGATGCGTTTCGATCTGAGCAAGAGTTTCCCCCTGATCACCACCAAGCGCGTGCACTTCAAGTCCGTCGCCGTGGAACTGCTGTGGTTCCTCCGCGGGGACACGAACGTGAAGTGGATGCAGGACCAGGGTGTCACCATCTGGAACGAATGGGCCGATGCCGACGGCGAACTCGGTCCGGTCTACGGCGTCCAGTGGCGTTCCTGGCCGACCCCCGACGGCGGCCACATTGACCAGATCGCCGAACTCATCGAGAACCTCAAGACCAACCCGGATTCCCGGCGGCACATCGTCTCGGCCTGGAACGTGGCCGAGCTCAAGGACATGGCCCTCCCGCCGTGCCACGCGTTCTTCCAGTTCTACGTCGCCGACGGCAAGCTCTCATGCCAGCTTTACCAGCGCTCCGCGGACACCTTCCTGGGCGTGCCGTTCAACATCGCCTCCTACGCCCTGCTGACCTGCATGGTTGCCCAGCAGACCGGCCTTGAACCCGGCGAATTCGTCTGGACCGGCGGCGACGTCCACATCTACGACAACCACATGGACCAGGTCCTCAAGCAGCTCGCCCGGACCCCCTACGACTACCCGCAGCTCAAGATCACCCGCAAGCCGGACTCCATCTTCGACTACACCCTCGATGACTTCGAGGTAGTCGGATACCAGCACCACCCGACGATTAAGGCCCCGATAGCCGTATGAGCAACGACAAAATGCCGGGCGCGCAGCCCGTTGATTTTACCGCCACGCTGGACGCCCTCACCGGGCTCGGCGTCGTCTGGGCCCAAACCAGCACCGGTGTCATCGGCAAGGACGGCGGCATGCCGTGGCGCCTTCCCGAGGACATGGTGCACTTCACCCGGCTCACCAGCGGACACCCCGTGATCATGGGCCGCAAAACCTGGGAGTCCTTCCCCGACAAATACCGCCCCCTGCCCGGGCGGACGAACATTGTGATCACCCGCCAGGAAGGCTGGGGCGAGACGCCCATCGCGGCGGGCGCCGTCGCGGTCAAGTCCCTGGACGATGCCCTCCTGGAGTCCCAGTTCGCCGCCGGCAACGAAATGGTCTGGATCATCGGCGGCGGCAACATCTATGCGCAGTCGATGGACCTCGCCAACGTCGCCGTTATCACCACTATCGACAGCACCACGGAGGGCGACACCTTCGCCCCGGACCTCGGCTACGACTGGACCATGGGCGCGAGCCTGCCCGCCGACGGCTGGCAGACAGCGGAGAACGGCACCCGCTACCGCATCAACGTCTGGCACCGGGCGGAGGGCTAAGGGGATGCCGACCAAATCCGAGACCCTCTTTGTCCTGGGCTATATGCTGCTGCCGCTGCTGGCGCTGCTCTCCGCGATCGTGGGGCTGACCATGATCCTGGGTGGCGACAAGATCCTCGGCGCAATCGTGCTCGTGGTGGTCACCCAGGCCTTTGCCTTCGGGGCGTTCTTCGCCCTACGGAAGCGCAAGCATGCGCTGCTCACGGAGCAGGGCGGCGACGGCGTCGGCCCACGTTGAGCGACGCTCCGGAGAACGGACGCCCGCCCCGGCGCAAGGGCTTCTACAAGCGCCAGATTGAACTGGAAGCCGCGAAGCATGGACTCACCGTTGAGGAGTACGGCGTCTACAAAGGCTCGGTGGGGAGTGGGGTGGAGCCGATCAATTCGGCCGGGGGCCTGCTGTTCCTTGCCGTCCTGATCTCACTGTTCTCCGGCGTGGTAGTTGTAGCCGGCGTCGGGCTGTTGATCGACGACAAGGTTACGGACTGGGTGGAATTGATCATTGCCTTCGCCATCGTCCTCTTCACGGTGCCCGTCTCGTGGGCGTACTACGTCAAGGAACGCAAGGCCGTCCGCCTTCGACGGGCCAGCGGGAAGACACTTCAGCACCCTACCCGCCGTTCAATAGTCCGGGACTAGGCGGGCTGGCGCAATGCGATGGGGAGAATACCCCATCGCCGGTCACGGCGGTTCCGGCTACATTGGTGCCGGTTAGGTACGCACGCCGGAATGCACCAGATCCCGGCCGCAGCCGGTTAGGCTGATGCACGGATAGGGGGATCCGCTATGGCAGGAAACTTGTGGGGCGCCGACGTCGCCCAGTTGCGCACACTCGCACAACAATTCGGCAAGACGTCCGAGACGCTGCTACAACAGTCGACCACGCTGACGTCGGCCATCAACAACAACACCGTCTGGAAGGGTGCCGACGGCGCGCGCTTCACCTCCGAGTGGAACGGCGGCCACCGCGCCCTGATCCAAAAGACTGCACTGGCACTCAAGGCGGAGTCCAAGCGCCTGCTGACCCACGCCGAACAGCAGGAGAAAGCCAGCAACGCGGCCACCGGAGCCGGCGGCGGCCCCGGCGCCCTCGGCAGCGCGGGCGGCAACTTGGCCGTTGTCGGCGGAGCAGCCGTTGTCGGCGGGTTCCGCGCCGCGATGGGAGTCCAGAAGAACATCAAGGCGCCGCTGACGCTGGCCAAGCACGTCGGACAGTACGGCTGGGTCCTGAAAAACCAGCGGGCGGAACTGGCCCAGACCATGCTGACCAGAGGTCACCACCGCCTGGGCGGACCGGCTTTCGACAGCCGGCACCTGGGGCAGACGACCGCTGGCAACCGCGCCCTGGAAGGGCTGCTCAAGGACACGGGCAAAGCAAACCGACTCCTTTCCCGGATCGACAAAGCCTCGGACATTGTCTCCCTGAAGAACCTGCACCAGTTCGGCGGACCGCTGTCCAAGCTCAGGCCGCTGCTGGAGGAAAAGGCCTGGATCGGAGCCGGGTCCAAGATGGAATGGCTCGGGAAATCGGGTCTGGCGCGCGGACTCGGCTGGGCCGGAGTGGGCTTTAACACCTACGACTCGGTGCAAAGCTTCGCGGACGGGGACATCAAGGGCGGCGTTGGCAGCGCGCTTAAAGCCGGGCTCGGCATCGGCTGCTTCCTGCCGCCTCCGGCCGGAACCGTCTGCCAGGTCGCCAGCGTCGGGGTCGCCATCTACGAAAACTGGGACACGATCAGCAGCGTGGGCCAGAACATCGGAGAGGGTATCGCCGACGCCGTCAGGGATCCCGGGAAATTCGTCAGCGATGCCGAGGATACCGTCAAAGATGCTGGGAAGTCCGTGGCCAAGTTCTTCGGCTTCGGGGATTAGGAGAATCGCATGACTGTTCAGGAAGAGACACAGCAGGAGCCGCGGCTCGGCGTCGACGTCATCGGCTTCGGCGTGGGCGAATTCGCCTACCTCCTCAACGTGTTCGAAGGGCCCGCCCGGGACCGGTCCGTCAGCGTCTTCCGAGCCGGGGAACTGGTGGACGACATCACGCTGGCCACGGCCGGGGCGTCGTCGCTCCTGGCCCGGGATCTGGCTGCCGTCGACGACGACGGCGACCTCGGAGTCAAGGGGGTGGCCGCGGCCGTCGCCACGGCCCTCGGCCAGGCTGGGAGCTGGACCGAACTTTCCCTGCTGACCGAGGACAGCATGGACAACGTGGTGCTGCTCGAGGCGCCCGGTGTCGCCCTGATGCTGCAGCCACGGCTGCTGGGGACCTGGTTCGTCTTCGCCCAGGATCCATCAATCAGCTCGGCCGAGGCCACCCTCCGCGTGGTCCGCAAGCATGTGGCGGAGAATCCCGGGGGCACGGCGTACCTCGTGTTCAAGAGCCTCGACGCCGAGAAGCACCTGCTGGTCCGCCGCGGCGCGGACTCCTGGGCCACCGGCATCCCCAACTTCGCCACCGACGAGGTCGCTGAAACCGAAGGGCTGGACGACGCCGGACTGCTGCGCGCCATCCAGGAGTGCCGTGGCGAGGCGTAGCCGGGACGTGCCCCAGGAGCCCGGCTATGTGCCGTACCAGCCGACGGAGGCACGGGTCATCCACCGCCGGGCAGAGAACGGCGAGGTGGTCGCGTACACGGCCGAGGAATACGGTGTCCACAACGACGGTCTTGGCATCATCGAACCCGTGAACTCATCCGGGGGTCTGCTGTTCCTGGCAATCCTGCTGTCGGCAGGAATGGGGGGTCTGGCCTACTTCGTCGTCCAAGTGATCATCCAGGACGTGTGGGACATAGCGGGCCGGGTGTGGTGGGTGTTTCCCGCGTGCATTTGTCCCTTTGTTTTCGCTTGGGCCAGCTACTTCTCCGAGCGCAATGCCGAAAAGCTGCGCGCGGCCCGCACCCTGCCACGGCCCGCAACCTGCCACGGCCCGTTGAATAGCGTGCACGGCCTCGAGGAGTCCCGTGGCCAGGCGTAGCCGGGACGTGCCCCAGGAACCGGGCTACATCCCCTACCAACCGCCGGAAGCGCGGGTGGTCCACCGACTCGCGGAGAACGGCGAGATAGTCGCCTACACGGCCGAGGAATACGGTGTCCGCAAGGACGATGGTCTTGGCATCATCGCACCCACGAATTCATCGGCCGGCCTGCTGTTCCTCGCCGTCCTGATCACCATCGCATTCGGCGGCATGCTTTACGGACTGGTCCAAATGGGCATCACCGATCAATGGGAGATTCTGGGCGAGATCTGGTGGATGTACCTGCTCATCCTCTATCCGCTGTACTTCGGCTGGGCCAGTTATTTATCCGAGCGCAAAGCCGAAAAGCTGCGCAAAGCCCGCAACCTCCCGAGGCCCGTTGAGTAACCCGACCACAACCCGCCCTTCCGCCCTGTCCCGTCCGTGGCTCTTCCCGGACAGCACCCACCCTTTTCCAGGAGAATGATGGACCTTTACGCAGCGCGCCGCCACGCAGACGAGCAGACCAGGGCCAGACACGAACAGGCCGTGGCCGACGGCGAGAAGCGCCTGCTGGCCAGGACTACTGACGGCGGCAGGCTGCACAGCTACGCCGCCGATGAGATCGGTTTTGCCCGTGCCGGCACGGGACCCATCGTCACCACCGCGCCGGGCATGCTGGTCCTCGCCATGATTTTCGCCGCGGTGACGGCGTTCTCCCTTTTCCTGCTCGCGGCCCCCACGGCCACCGGCCAGGACCCGTTGTGGGGAGCACTCGCGCTTACCGCCGGCGGGATCGCCGGGGCAGCCTACGCCGTACGGCTGGCCGTGTCCGAATTCCGGGCGCGAAAAATCCGCCGGGAGCGGGGCATGCCGGATCCCAGTCCGCGGCAGTTGGATTGAGCGGTGACGTAACCGGCTGCGCCCCGGAGCCAACAAAGTCTAAACTGGCCCAATGACTACAGCAGCTACCCCGTCCGTTGGACTGGTCGGTTGGCGTGGCATGGTCGGTTCCGTCCTGATGCAGCGCATGCAGGACGAGGGCGACTTCGCCAACATCAACCCGGTATTTTTCTCCACCTCCAACGCGGGAGGTGCAGCCCCGGCGTTCGCTGAAGGGGCCGGCAAGCTCGAGGACGCGTTCGACGTCGATGCCCTGGCGAAGCTGCCGATTATCGTCACCGCCCAGGGCGGCGACTACACGAAGCAGGTCCACGGGGAGCTGCGCAGCCGCGGCTGGGACGGCCTCTGGATCGATGCTGCTTCCACCCTGCGGATGAACGACGATTCGATCATCGTGCTGGACCCGATCAACCGCGACGTCATCGACGCCGGTCTTTCCGGCGGCGTGAAGGACTACATCGGCGGCAACTGCACCGTCTCCTGCATGCTGATGGGCCTCGGCGGGCTGTTCAAGAACGGCCTTGTCGAATGGGGCACCTCCATGACCTACCAGGCTGCCTCCGGCGGGGGCGCCCGGCACATGCGCGAACTGCTGAGCCAGTTCGGCACCCTCAACGCCCAGGTCAACTCGGAACTGGACGACCCGGCGTCGGCCATCCTGGACATTGACCGCAAGGTCCTGGCCCACCAGCGCACCGACATCGATGCCACCCAGTTCGGCGTCCCGCTGGCCGGATCGCTGATCCCCTGGATCGATGCGGACCTCGGCAACGGCCAGTCCAAGGAAGAGTGGAAGGCCGGGGTGGAGACAAACAAGATCCTCGGTACCTCCGGCGATCAGCACATCATCATGGACGGGCTGTGCATCCGGATCGGTGCGATGCGCTCGCACTCCCAGGCACTCACGCTCAAGCTCCGCGAAGACCTCTCTGTCGCCGAGATCGAGAAGCTGCTGGACTCGGACAATGAGTGGGCCAAGGTGGTGCCCAACTCCAAGGACGCCTCCGTGTCCCAGCTCACCCCGGTGGCGGCATCCGGCACCCTGGACATCCCGGTGGGCCGCATCCGCAAGCTGGAAATGGGCCCGCAGTACATCAGCGCGTTCACGGTCGGCGACCAGCTGCTGTGGGGTGCGGCCGAGCCGCTGCGCCGCATGCTGAACATCGCGACCGGCAACCTCTAGGACCTCAGCGGCATCCGCGCCGGACGCCACCGCCCCGGTTCAGGTGCCGAGGAATCTCCGGTACTTCGCCGCCTGCAGCTCAAAAGACTTTTGGGCGGCAGGCCGCAGCCCGTTAACGTCGTCAAAGGGCCTGGGGACGACGGCGGCGCCCCCGCCGTTGCGGGTGACGTCCCAGGTGCCGACGATCTGGCCGCCGGCAACAATCGTCTTCCGGAAGACGCCGTTGCCGCCCGGCACGACCCTGTCCGCATGCTCGGGCGGCAGCACGAGCGACCGGTCCGTGTAGCCGAGCACGAACTCATCGAAGCCGGGCAGTGCCAGCACCAGGCGCGCTGCGGGGACGCCTTCGTCGAGCAGCGCCGCCGTTTCCGGCGAGAGCCAATAGCTGATCCCCTCGAACGCCACCTCCACCAACTGGTCCTTCACGTCGGCCAGGGCGGCACGGACCTCCGTCAGGGGAATGCCGGACCACCAGGCAAAGTCACGCTCGGTGGCGGGACCGTGGCTGCGCAGGTAGCGCAGCAGCCACTCGGCGATGCCCGCCGCACGGTCCACGGTCCGCGATTCGGTGATCCAGTCGTCGAAGGCCACCACCAGCTGCTGGTTGCCGGCCATCGGCCCCTGGACCAGCCAGGCCCGCTGGCACAGGATCCCCAGCAGGTGAATGCCGCGCTGGCCGGCCGTGGACTGGCCTGCCCGTTCGAAGGCCTGGAACAGCTCCGCCCGGCTGGCGGCCGCCCCGCCGGAGACCAGCTGCAGCGCGGTCCCGGCCGCGGCGTCGACGTCCGCGGCGGAGATATCGAGCTCCCGGTGACGCCCGGCCAGGCCGCGGATCAGCCGATCGGAGGTAATGGCCAGCATCCACTTCAGGTCCTCGGGAGCCATCAGGTGCAGGGTGCCGCGCATCGGCCAGGAGCGCACTATTTCACCCCGGTTGAGGGCGCTGCGGACGTCCCCTACGCGGGATCCCGGCACGCGGATCCCGACAGCCCAGAGTGCTGCCCCCAGGTCCTGCGCCTGCATCGCCGTCATCCAGCGCACCGCTTCCGCGACGCTGCGGAATCCGGACCCGGCCAGACCCTGGGAGGCCAGCCGCAACCGGCCCAGGATCGCCCGGCTGAGCCGGGGACGCGCCGTAGCTGTCATGCACCCATGCTAGGACGCCGGACTGGCAGTTCCCAGCCGCCTTCCAGCCGGACTCCTTACGCTTGAGGGATGACCATGAGCGAGATGTGGCCGCTGCTGCGGCCCCTGAGCAGAAGGCTGGCCCTGCTGGGCTGGGCTTCCAGCGCCGCCGGCATGGCCGCGGGGCTCGCCATTGCCATCGCCAGCGGAACGCGGCTCTCGCCCGTGATGAGCACCCTGCAGCTCGTGGCCGTGGTGTCCATGGCTGTGGCGGTGACCAGCTTTATCACGGCCACGTCGGTGCAGCCGCGCTCCCCCGCGCGGGACGACGGTGCATCACCGGACAGCCTGGAACCTGGGGAGCTGCCCGACACCGTGCAGAGTCTCCTGCTCGGCTCCGTGGCCCTGCTGGCAGGGGCGGTCGTCTTCGCCCTCGCCGGATTCCTGCTCCTCAGCGGGCCCAGCGAGCAGTCCGTGGCGTTTTGCCAGGTCTTCTTCCTCGGCGCCGCCGCGTCCGGCTTCACCTTTATGCTGTTCAGCAGGGTGGTCCCGCACCGCGGCAGGAACTGACCGGCCGCTTTCCTAGAGCTCCACACCGATGAGCAGCGGTTCCGGGTGCAGTTCAATCCCGAAGCGTTCGACGACGCCGCGGCGCACCTCGCGCGCGATCGCCAGCAAGTCCGCCGCGCTGGCGGCTCCCCGGTTGGTGATGGCCAGCGTGTGCTTGGTGGACAGCGAGGCCCGGCCGCCGGAGACGCTGTCCGGCTCAAGCCCGAACCCCCTGCCGTAGCCGGCCTGGTCGATCAGCCAGGCCGCCGAGAGCTTGGTCAGGCCGTCCGCGCCGCCCGGGTAGCGCGGCGCATCGTCCGGCAGCCCGGCGGCGGCGGCTGCGGGCACGATCGGGTTCGTGAAGAAGGAGCCGGTGGAATAGGTGTCCCGGTCCGCTGCGTCCCACACCATGCCCTTGGACGCCCGGAGCCGGAGGACCTCCCGCCGGACATCGTTGGCGTAGGCCCGCCGGCCGGCCTCAACGCCCAGGGCGCGGGCGAGCTCGGCGTAGCGGATGGGGGCGCTCATCCGGCCCAGCGGCAGCTGGAACTCGACCGTGAGCACAACGTAGCGCGGGGAGCCGTTGACGGTGGTCTGTTTGAGGATCGAATCGCGGTAGCCGAACTTGAGTTCCGAGTTGGTGAAGGTCTGCACGGCGTTGCGTTCCCGGTCCCAGGTCCGTACGGCGGCGATGGTCTGGGAAACGTCCGAGCCGTAGGCACCGACGTTCTGGACCGGGGTGGCGCCCGTGGAGCCCGGGATGCCCGAGAGCGCCTCGATCCCGGACCAGGCATGCCTCACGGCGTGCTCCACCAGGGCGTCCCAGTTGTGGCCCGCCTGGACCACAACGGCGACGCCGCCGCAGGAGTCCTCCGCGTTGACGGTGAACCCCTCCGAGGCGATCCTCAGCACAGTGCCGGGGAACCCGTCGTCGGACACCAACAGGTTGGAGCCGCCGCCGATGATCAGCAGGGACTCACCGGCAGCATCCGCTGAGCGGACGGCCTCGATGATCTCGGCCTCGGTGCGGGCCTCGATGAATTTGCCGGCGGGGCCGCCGACGGCGGCCGTGGTCAGGGCGGAAAGCAGAGTCTGGGTCACCCGACCAGCCTAGCCGGGGAACACCGCACTGCCCTAAGCAGCGCCCTGCCGGTCAGCTGACTTTCCGGGCCACCGGGGAAAGCAGGAAGCTGACCACCAGCATCACCACCACGGCCAGCAGGGAGTGCAGGATGCCGATGTGCTCCGCCAGCAGGCCCAGCAGCGGCGGCCCGCAGAGGAATGCGCCGTAGCCGATCGTGGAGACCACGGAGACGCGGGCGGCCGCCCTGGCCGGGTCGTCGGCGGCGGCGGACATGCCCACCGGGAAGCCCAGCGAGGCGCCCAGTCCCCAGACGGCGAGGGCGGCATAGGCCACCCACGGCACCGGCGCGAAGACGAACAGGCCAAGGCCCAGCACGGCCAAGGCCGCACACCAGCGCATCACCGGGACGCGGCCGAAGCGGTCCAGGACCACGGTGCCGGCGAAGCGTCCCACGGTCATGAACGTGACGAAGAGCCCGTACCCGGCGGCGCCCGCAGCGTCGGACTGTCCGTGGCCATCGGCGAGCGCCAGGGCCACCCAGTCCCCGGCTGCGCCCTCGGCGAGGGCCAGCCCCAGCACGAGCACCCCCAGCAGGAGGGTGCGGCGGTCCCGCCAGGCCAGGGCGATCTGACGCTTGTTGTCCAGCGGGGCTTCGGGCTGGGCCGTACCCGGCAGGATGACCGGAATGGGTCCGGTGGAGGGGTCCTCGAAGGTATCGGGCCGGGCCGGCTTGAAACCCGGGCCGGCGTCCACCGGAGTGATGTCCGCACGGAACCAGGCAGCGGCCGTGGCCACCGAACCGGTGACCAACAGCCCCACCGCGGCGAAATGCCAGAAGACGGGGACGCCGGATCCGGCGGCCCAGGCTCCTGCCCCGGCGCCGGCAACGGTCCCGAGGCTGAACGATCCATGCAGCCGGGGCATGATGTGCCGTCGGACGGCGCGTTCCACCGCGGCGCCCTCGACGTTGGAGGCCGTGTTCCAGCTGGCCGTGCCGAGTCCGATCACGGCCAGCCCCGCGGCGACGGCGGGCGGGTTGGCCAGGACCGTGGTTCCCATGCCGGCCAGGACCAGCCCGGCGCCCACCATGATGCTGCCGATCCGGATGGTCTGCTTGGAGCCGAAGCGCAGCACGATCAGTCCCGACGCTGAGACCGAGACGAAGGAGCCCAAGGTCATGCACAGCAACAGCAGTCCGACGTTCGCCGGGGTCAGGTCCAGTCCGTCGCGGATGGCCGGGAGCCGGGACACCCAGGTGGCGAACGCGATGCCGCTGAATGCGTACGCGGCCACCACGGCGTTACGCCACTGCGTGACCTCTACGGCCTGGCCGGTGCGCAGGTTCACGGCATCGCCATCCGGTTACGCCAGCCTGACGACGGCCTGGGCCTTCATGAGCACCTTCTGGCCGCCGGAGACGACGGTCAGGTCCACCCGGGCAGTGCCAACCGCGGCGTCGAGCGCTCCGATGGCGCCGCTGACCTCAATCACGGCGCCGGCCTCGGCGGTCCCCGTGGTGTCGGACACCGGAACGGGTTTGGTGAAGCGGGTCTGGAAATCGATGACGGCGGCGGGATCCCCGGCCCAGTCGGTTACGAGCTGGACGGCGGAGCCCATGGTGAACATGCCGTGCGCGATCACACCGGGCAGTCCCACGCCGGTTGCGAAGGCCTCGTTCCAGTGGATGGGGTTGAAGTCGCCGGAGGCACCGGCGTACTTGACCAGGTCCGTGCGGGTGACGCTGATGCTGCGGCTGCCGATGTCCTGGCCGACCGCGAGTTCCGAAAGTGTGGGTGTCATGTCTACTGTCCCTCTCCGCGGACCAGGATGGACGAGGTGGCGGTGGCGACGGCCTCGCGGGCCTCGTCGCGGGCCTCACCGTCGGTGGCACCGGCGGCCAGGGCGAAGATTTCCGAGCGGGTGGTGATCATGGCTCCCCCGCCCATCGCACGGACGCCGTCGACGTGCAGTTCGGCAACCAGCCGGTCCCCGGCGATGATGGGCCGGTGGTGGATGAACCGCTGGTCCGCGTGGACCACGCGGGAGAAGTCGATGCCGGCGTCCGGGTCCTCGATCAGCTGGGCGTCGGCCCGCTGGGCGACGATGATGGCGAAGGTCGGCGGCGCCACGAGGTCGCTGTGGCCCAGGGCCCTGGCAGCATCCACCTCGAAGTGGGCGGGATGGGTGGCTTTGACGGCGCGGGCGAACTCGCGGATTTTCTCGCGACCGACGTCGTACACCTCTTTGGCAGGGTAGCTGCGCCCCTGCAGATCCGGATTGATAGTCATGGTTCCAGCCTAGCGTCAGGCCTCCGGGCAGCTGCGCCGATGACGGTCCCCTGAATGGAATGCTGGCAGGAATTCTGAACAGCATTCCGGAATGCGGTATGATGAAAACATCAATTCATCAACTCATGGCCGGTCGAGGGACCTCAGGGCCAGAAAGCACGGGCAGCGATGATTTCGGCAGCGCAAACCCCCTTGTACGAGATCAAGGCGAACCTGTTCAAGGCCCTCGCCCACCCGGCGCGGATCCGTGTGCTCGAACTGCTGTCCGCCGCGCCGGATAATGCGGCGCCCGTCAGCTATCTGCTGGCCGAGACGGGCCTCGAAGCGTCCCACCTGTCCCAGCACCTCGCCACCCTGCGCCGGCACGGGGTGGTGACCTCGACCCGCTCCGCCAACACGGTGACCTACCGGCTGGCCCATCCGAAAATCGCCGAATTGCTGGCCATCGCCCGGACCTTCCTCCTCGACAGCCTGGCCGATTCCAACGACCGACTCAGACTCGCGCAGGAACTGCCCAGCGAACACCTGAAGGATTCCGTTTCATGAGCGCGGCACTGGCGCACCTCCGCCGGTTCCTCCCGTCCCGGCGTGACTATGACGGCCTGCGCTCGTCCTGGAAGACGGACCTGCTGTCCGGGATCACTGTCGGGATTGTGGCCCTGCCGCTGGCACTGGCCTTCGGAGTGAGTTCCGGCGTCGGCGCCGAAGCCGGACTCGTCACCGCCGTCGTCGCCGGCCTCGTGGCAGCCGTCATGGGCGGCTCGCACGTGCAGGTCTCCGGCCCGACCGGCGCGATGGTCGTCGTCCTGGCGCCGGTCGTCGCCCTCCATGGCGTCGGCAGCATCGCCCTGGTCTCCCTGATGGCGGGGCTGCTGGTGATAATCCTGGGCATCAGCGGGCTGGGCCGGGCGGTGGCCTTCATCCCGTGGCCGGTAGTGGAGGGCTTTACCCTCGGCATCGCCGCGATCATCTTCCTCCAGCAGGTCCCGATGGCCACCGGCACCACCGGGATACCGGGCCACAACACCCTCCTGGCCGCCATCGAGAGCGCCTCCCAGGCCACCGCGCCCGCCGTTTTCCAGACGCTCGGCGTCGTGGCCGGCGTGGCCGCCGTGATGATCCTGCTCCCGAAGCTGAACAAGGCCCTGCCCGCGAGCCTGGTCGCGGTCCTGCTGGCCACCGTGGCAGCCGAGCTGCTCCAGCTGGAGATCCCCCGGATCGGTGAGCTGCCGCATTCGCTGTCTGCACCGTCGATGCCCTCCCTCGATCCGGCGGCGCTGGGCGGGCTGCTGATGCCCGCGGTGTCCATTGCGATGCTGGCCGCCATCGAATCGCTGCTGTCCGCACGGGTGGCAGCGGGGATGGTGGGCCCTGACGGGAGGCCCTCCGGGGCCTACAGCCCGGACCGGGAGCTCACGGGGCAGGGGCTCGCCTCCGTCGCGGCAGGGTTCTTCGGCGGCATGCCGGCCACCGGCGCCATCGCCCGGACAGCGGTCAATGTCCGCTCCGGCGCCAAGACCCGGCTGTCTGCGATTGTCCACGCGTTCGTGCTGCTGGCCATCATCTATCTGGCGGCCGGACTGGTCGGAAGGATCCCGCTCGCGGTCCTGGCCGGGATCCTGATGGTCACGGCAGTCCGCATGGTGTCCAGGCACACGGTCGGCGCCATCATGCGCTCCACCCGCGCCGACGCCTTCGTGTTCGTCCTGACGGCCCTGATCACCGTGGCCTTCGACCTGATCGTGGCCATCGAGATCGGGCTTGTCGCCGCGGCCATCTTTACCCTGCGCAAGTTCGCCTCGCTCAGCGGGGTGAAGCGCGAGGAGGTGCCGGGACCACACAAGGAGGGGGACGAGCACATCGCTATCTTCCGGCTCGACGGGGCCATGTTCTTCGGCGCCGCGGAACGCGTCCTGCAGGAAATCAGCCAGGTCAAGGACATCCAGGTGGCCATCATCCGGCTCTCGCAGGTGCGGATGCTCGACGCCACCGGGGCCCACACGCTGGTGGAGGTCATCGCTGCGCTGGAGCTGCGCGGCGTGACGGTCCTGCTGAAAGGCGTCCAGCCGCAGCACCTCGAGCTGGTCACCAACGTCGGGGTGATCCGCTCGCTGCGGCACCACAAGCACCTGTTCACATCCCTGCCCGAGGCTGTGGAGCATGCCCGCAGCCACGTGCTCCGGAACGCCGCAGCTAACGCTTGAGGTTCTTCCGGATCGTCTGGCCGCGCACCACAATCCCGGCGATGTGCAGAATCAGGCCCAGGCCGATCACGGCGAGGGAGGCGACCGCGAGGTCCTGGTTGCCGGAGGTGTTCCCCACGAGGTTCAAGGTGATGCCGACGGCGAGCAGCCCCATCGCGCTGAAAACCAGCACCTTGTAGGTGGTTGACGCGGATTCCCAGAATTCTTTCAGCACCGTGCCAGTCTACTGGGGCCCGCCGGCAACGCCGCGAGCCGCAAAATTCCTGGCGACACACACAATACCTGGCGACTCGGGCATTCGGGCGCGTCCGGTTTTCTGCGCGTCGCGGGACAGTTCCAGCGTCAGAACAGGGCTTCCTGGACTGCGGGGACGTCACTTCCATAGTCGCCGAGGTTGACGGTCCGCGCCTTCAGCCGGGCGAGATTGACGACGAACTCGAGGTCGGCGCCGTCGAGCCGGGCCAGCGCGACGCTGCCGCTCAGCGAGTCGATCCGGAACCCGTGGGCGCCCGAGCTGAGCTCATGCGGGTAGGCGTGCCGGGCAGCCGGTGCGCAGGCCGCATCGGACAGCCCGGGCCGCAGCCACCGCTCGTCCAGGACCTCGAAGCCGCCGCCCCCGGCGCCGGCCAGCAGCCCGCGGACGCCGCCGGCCAGCCGGCTGTTCCGGGCGTCCAGTTCGTCGGCCGGCGCCGGCCCGGTCAGGGCCGCGGCCTTGGCGGCCGACCGGATCTGCTGGGGAATACCGGCGTCGCGGGTCACCAGGTCCTCGAGGATCCTGACGACGCGGCCGTCGGCGGCCCGGGCGACATAACGGGCGACGACGGCGCCCTGTTCGGCGAGCCTCTTCCATTTCCGCAGGTTCGCGGCAGTGCCCACCTTGCTGGCGCCGTTGGCGAAGGTGGCGATGTAGAGCCAGTGCGGCTGCATCAGGTAGGCCCGCAGCCCTGGCGGCACATGCCCGCCGCGGTGGAAGTCGTGGATGAGCCGCGAATCGTCGACCACGAAGCACCGCTCGCACTGGCTGCCTTTCACGGCCTGTGCCCGTGCCGGGCACAGGACGTGGTCGCGGTCGGCAGGGCCGTGCACCCTGTGGTGCCCGAGGCAGCGCTTCCCGTCGGCGGCGAGCCGGAACCCCAGCCGGGTCCCGGCGTCGAGCGGAAGTTCAATGAAGCCGCCGTCAGGGTCCTGCAGGCGCAGCGCCGGGCGCCCGCCGTCGGGGTCCGGCAATCCGGCCGGCGCGGCCGGCGCGGCCGGTGCGGCATCCCAAAAGACCCCGTGGACCAGATAGCGGGTATCGGCCACGGGGTCTCCTTGGTTCGGGGCCGGCTAGAGCGCCGGCTGCACCCCGAAGGCTACCGCGAGCTTCATGATCTTCTCGGCGCGGCCCAGACGCGGGAGGTCGGAGCCGTCGCGAATGACGCGGCCGCTGGCCTCGAAATCGGCCATGAAATCCGTGGCCCAGGCGACGTCGGAGGGCGTCGGGCTGATGACCTCGTTGATGACCGGGGTCTGGTCGATCGCCAGGCAGAGCTTGCCGGTCATGCCCATCATCACCGTGATGCCGGTCTGCTCGCGCAGGATCGGGTGGTTGGTGCCGACGGTGGGGCCGTCGATGGGGCCCGGCAGGTTCCCGACGCGGCTGGCGACCACGAGCTTGGCCCGCGGGTACGCCATGGCCTCGGGGGTGGCCGCCATGCCCGTGTCGCGGCGGAAGTCGCCCGAACCGAAGGCCAGCCGGAACGCGCCCTGGGCCCTGGCGATGTTGTTGGCTTCCTCGATGCCCACGGCGGACTCGACGAGCGCGATGACCGGGGTCTTGCCGTCCATGCGGTGGAAGCTCTCGGTGACCTGGTCCGCGGACTCGGTCTTGGCGAGCATCACGCCCAGCAGGCCCGGGGTGCCGCGGAGCCCGGCGAGGTCATCGGCCCAGAAGGGGCTGGTGGCGTCGTTGATCCGGACCCAGGCGCTGCCGCCGGCGGTCAGCCAGTCCACGACGTTGGCGCGGGCGGCGTCCTTCTGCGAGGGGTCCACCGCGTCCTCGATATCCAGGATGACGGCGTCCGCGCGGGACGCGGCCGACTGGTCGAAGAGCTCCGGTTTCATGGCGTTCACCAGCAGCCAGGAGCGGGCGATTTCGGCTGGGATGTTGCGTTGGGGCCGGACGGTCCCGGCGGTGGTGGTGGAAGTCATGTATCTACGCTATCCGTTCAGGGGTGTTCCCCGCGAAGTATTCCGGCCCCTGGGGGCGACCAATACGACCAAAATCACGCCCTTGGCCGGGTGGCTCGCAGTTGAGGCCGTTCCCGGGGCCCAGAACGGCCTCAACTGCGGTCTACCGGGTGGGGTGCGGCGGGTGGGGTGCGGCGGCGGGCTGTTAGGGGATGTTGCTGCCGCGCGCCGTGACCCAGAGCCGGTACCACTGGGCCCGGGTCATGCCGGCGGCGGCCTCTGCCGCGCCGGCGCAGGCGCGGATGCGGTCCGGGTTGGCGGTGCCGATCACGGGCGCGATGCGGGCCGGGTGCTTCATCAGCCAGCCCAGCAGGACCGCCTCCCCGGTCGTCTTCTTCTCCGCGGCCAGCTGCGCCACCAGGGCGGCGGTCGCCTCCTCCGCAGCCGACGGCGCCGCGGCCGGTGCCCCGGTGTAGAGGCCCCGCGACAGCGACCCGTAGGCCTGCAGGGTGATCCCGTGCCGGACACAGTGCTCCACCGTGCCGTGCGGGAAGCTGTAGTCCGTTCCCTCGGCATGGTTGACGAGCACCGTGCTCTCCAGCCAGGCGCGCCGGGACAGGCTCATCTCCAGCTGGTTGGCGACCACCGGCGTATTGAGCCGGTCCTGCAGCATCTCGATCTGCGGCCCGGACATGTTGGACACTCCCAGCGCCCGGACCTTGCCCTCCGCCATCAGCTGCCCGACGGCGGAGGCAACCTCAGCGGGGTCCAGCAGCGGATCGGGCCGGTGCAGCATCAGGACGTCCACGTAGTCCGTGCGGAGCCGGGCGAGGCTTTCGTTGACCCGGGCCAGGATGGCGTCCCCGCTCAGGTCGTAATACGTCTCCAGGCCCTGTTCGTTGAGCCGGATGCCCACCTTGGTCTGCAGCCGGATGCGTTCGCGCAGACCCGGAGTCCGCGCCAGCACCTCGCCGAAGACCGCCTCGGACTTGCCGCCACGGTAGATGTCGGCATGGTCGAACAGGGTGATGCCGGATTCGAGGGCGGCGCCGACGGCGGCAGCCGCCTCGTCCACCTGCGCGGACGAGTACGGCTCCGGGGACCAGCTGCCGCCCAAGCCCATGCAGCCATAAATCAGCTCCTGGCCCGCGGCCGGCTGAACGGCCGGCTCCCCGGCCGGCTCGCTTGCCTCCGGCCGGTTCACCGCAGCCAGACGGTGGTGCTGCCCGGCAGGAGGTTCTTCTCGAGCGGTGCACTGCTGAGCAGCACCTCTCCGGCGGGGAGCTCCACGGGCTCGTTCCCGAAATTGGTCACGGTCTGCCAGCCACCCGGGCGGCTGAAGTGCAGCACTGCCGGGCTCGCGGTGGGGTGCCATTGCAGTTCTTCGGAGGTCTGCAGTTCGCGGCGCAGCTTCAGCGCCCGGCGGTAGAACTCGAGGGTGGAACCCTCGACCCCGTCCTCGGCCGCGACGGCGTAGCGGCTGAACCAGGCCGGCTGCGGCAGGTGCGCCGCGCCGTCGCCGAACCCGAAGGAGGTGCCCTCGGCGGTCCAGGGCAGCGGGACGCGGCAGCCGTCCCGGCCGATCTCAACGCCCTTGTTGCGGAAGAACGTCGGGTCCTGGCGGGCGGCGTCGGGGATTTCCGCGACCTCCTGCAGGCCGAGTTCCTCGCCCTGGTAAAGGTACGCGGAGCCCGGCAGCGCCAGCATCAGCTGGGTGGCCGCGCGGGCACGGCGCAGCCCGAGCTCGACGTCGAGCTCCTCGGCCGGTGCGCCGGCCAGCAGCCAGCCCTTGCCGTCCTGGCCCTTGGCATGCCGGCCGCCGCCCTGGGGCAGGCCGTAGCGCGTGGCGTGCCGGACGACGTCGTGGTTGGAGAACACCCAGGTGGAGGAGGCGCCGGACTCGGTGGCTTCGGCGAGGTTACGGGTGATGATTTCGCGGAATTCCTCGGCGTCGAAGTCCGCCTGCAGGAGGTCGAAGTTGAAGGCCTGGCCCAGGCCCTGCGGGCTCGCGTAGCGGCCACGCCGGCTCGCGTGGACCCACGCTTCGGCGACGGCGGTGCGCGGCGGGGTGTATTCGTTGAAGACCTCGCGCCATTCGACGTAGATCTCGTGGACCTCGTCGCGGTCCCAGAACGGGTGCGAGCCGTCGTCGAAACCGTCGGTGCCGCTGTTGGCCTCACTCAGCTCCACCTTGGACAGCAGCGGCTCGGTGAGGTCCTTGGTGAGGGCGTGCGCCACGTCGACCCGGAAGCCGTCCACGCCGCGGTCGGACCAGAAGCGCAGGGTCTTGAGGAAGTCGTCGCGGATTTCGCGGCTGGACCAGTTCAGGTCCGGCTGTTCCTTGGCGAAGATGTGCATGTACCACTGGCCGGGGGTGCCGTCCGGCTCGGTGATGCGTTCCCAGGCCGGGCCGCCGAAGACGGACTCCCAATCCGAGGGCGGGATTTCGCCGTTTTCGCCCTTGCCGTCCCGGAAGATGTACCGCTCGCGGGCGTCGGAGCCGCGGGGGGACGCGAGGGCCTCCTGGAACCAGATGTGCCGGTTCGAGGAGTGGTTCGGCACGATGTCGGCGATCAGCTTGATGCCGGCGGCATGCAGGGCGGCGGACATCTCATCGAAGTCGGCCAGTGTTCCGAGCTTGGGGTCCACGTCGCGGTAGTCGTCGACGTCGTAGCCGCCGTCGGCGAGGGCCGAGGGGTAGAAGGGACTGAGCCAGACGGCGTCGATTCCGAGTCCCAACAGGTACGGGACCTTGGCCGTGATGCCCTTGATGTCGCCGAGTCCGTCACCGTTGGAGTCGTAGAAGCTGCGCGGGTAGATCTGGTACACAGAGGCCTGGCGCCACCAGTTGGGGTCGGCGGCGAGATCGGAACCGGACAGGGTTGCCAGCGTGGCGGTGTTGGACAAGGGGTGATCCTCCGGGGTTCGGAACTGGGTTCTGGTAATTTAGATACAAGCTAAATATATTGCCTGAACAATTATGGGTCCGGACCGACGGGGAGGTCAATAATCCGATGCCGCACGCCGCCGCCACCCCCCAGCTGCTGCGCCGGGTGAACGCCCGGTCGGTGCTGGGCGTCATCCGGGGCACGGAGGTGGCCACCGGCACCGAGCTGATGGCCCGGACCGGGCTGACCCGGGCATCCGTCATTGCCGTCTGTGAGGACCTCCTCCGGCGCGGCTGGATCCGCGAGCTGGACGCCCGCGATGAGGACCAGCCCGGCAGTCCGCGCAAGGGACGCCCGGCACGGCGCTTCGAGCTGAACTCGCGGGCAGGATTCGTCCTCGGCCTGGACATCGGCGCCGCCACCACCACCGCCGCCGTCGCGGACCTCCGCGGCACCGTCCTCGGACGTTCCAGCGAAAGCTTCCGGGCCGCCGACATCCCCGCGGAGGAGCGGATCGACGTCGTCGACCGTGCCTGCCGCCGGGCGCTGGCCGCCGCCGGGACCAGCCCGGCCAGTGTCCTCGCTGTGGGGGCCGGCATCGCCGCACCCGTGGACCGCGACGGGAAGGTGCTGGTCAGCCAGCCCTTCTGGAGCCTGTTCGACGTCGGGCTCCGTTCGGCGCTGAAGGAGCTGCACGGCTGGACGGTGCTGCTGGAGAACGACGCGAACCTTGCCGCCCTGGGCGAACGGTGGCGGGGTTCCGGCGCCGGCGTGGATGACCTCGTGGTGCTGCTGGCCGGTGAACGGCTGGGCGCCGGGGTGATGGAGTCCGGGCGGCTGCTGCACGGCCGCGGCGGCGCGGCCGGGGAAATGGGGTACCTGGACCTGGTGCAGGGGGTGGGCTCCAGCGACGGCATCGCCACCCTGGCGAGGCAGTGGTCCGCGGCCGGCGGCGGACCTGCCACCGGCGGCGAGGCCAGCGCCCGGCGTGTCTTCGAGGATGCCGCCGCCGGGGACCCCGCAGCGCTGGCCATCCTCGACCGCCTCTCGGAACGGATGGCACGGGTCATCGCCTCCGTGGCGAGCTTCATCAACCCGGAACAGGTGGTGATCGGCGGCGCTGTGGCGGAATCGGCGGGGGCGCTGCTGCCCGGCATCACGGCCCTGCTCCCCCGCTTCACGGCGACGCCGCCTCGGGTGACGGTCTCGCCGCTGGGCGACGCGATCGTCACGGTCGGCGCCATCCGGCACGCCTTGGACTACGTCGAGGCGAACGCCCTCGAGCTGGAACTCGGGCGGTAGGACCGGCATTCGGCGGGGCTGGCGGTGGGGCTGGCGGCTGGGGCTGGTGGCTGTAGCGCGCAGGCTTTGCTCAAGATTCTGCAACGATTTGCTACCTAAGACGAAAGTTTCTTGCAGATCGCCGGGTCTGACGGCGCGCCGTCCGTAGACTGACCTCACTTCCCGGTCTCCCCGGCCTTTCCGCTGAGCCTTCAGCGGGGCGGCGGTCTCATGAAAGACAAAACGTGAACTCAATACGGAAGACGACGGCGCTTCTCACAGCGTTTGTCGTTACTCTCGCCTCGCTCACTGCCGTGACGCTCTCGCCGGCCCTCGCTGAAACGACCCCAGCCCCCGCCTCGACGGCCTCGCCCACGCCCACGGCGACAGCGACGCCGTCGGCAGCCGGCTCCTCCGCGACCACCGCCACGCCGGTCCCGGCAGCGTCGCCCGTGCCGAGCCCCGCGCTGACCACGGCTCCCGCGGCAACGGCCGAGGCGCAGACCTTGGCCGCTCCGGAGCCGTTGTTCACGGAAGTCGTTGGCGGCAGCAGACCCACATCCAGTGCGTCCGTTGAGAGCACTGCGATGCAGGTGAGGAAGGGCGCCGAACAGCGCAAGGCAACCACCGAGGCCTATTCCCTCAGCCGCAGCGGTGACATCAAGGTGAGGCTGGTCATGGTCCAGCTGGCCGACAGGACGGCGACCATCCCGGAGGCGGACGCCCGTGCCGCCGTCGACACCAGCAGCCAGTACTGGCAGGCCATGTCGAACGGCAGGCTGTCCATGAGCGTCGCCACGGTCGAAAACAGGACGAGCAAGGCAACGTCCACCCAAAGCTATTCGTCCATGATGAATACGATCGTCGCAGAAACCGGCTGGGTTCCCAGCCCCCTGACAGCAATGGTGGTCTTCGTTTCCTCACCCACGCTCTCCGACGGAGCCTACGGCGCCGGCTGGAGCTACAGCGGAACGAGCGGACGCGTCATTATGCCGCTCCCGGCGTCGCTGACCAGGAGCGTGCTGACGCACGAATTCGGCCACGTCCTGGGCCTGATGCACGCCAACAGGCTCCGGTGCGGGGACGGGGCCGTGGACACCGCCACCAACGCTGACGGTTCGTTCGCGGACAGCACGTGCAGCGTGGAGGAATACAAGGACAACCTCGACGTGATGGGCGTCTCACAGAGCAGCCAGCCGGTGGTCAGCTCCCCCATGTACGAATTCGGCGGATTCGGCGCCGGCGCCGAGGTCAGGAACCTGGGGAAGGCGGTCGGCAGGAATTCCTACCAGTTGCGGGCCTGGGGAAGCGCCGACGAGAGCCGCGCCCTGAAGTTCACCGATCCCGTCAGCGGGGAGGGCTACAACCTGGAACTTCGCCTTCCGGTGGGCAATGACGCGGCAACGGCGGTCAACGGTAACCGCGGAGTGAAGGTTGTCCAGGCATTCGGCGCAGGGTCCATCGCCCTCCAGCCCAACACCACGACCTTCAACGGCTTTTACAGCTACAACCAGGCCTGGCAGGCCGGGCAGACCTTCACGACCCATGCCGGGACCAAGGTAACCATCGACTGGGTCTCGGATTCCGCCGCCGGGGTCACCATTGATGCCATGCCGGCGGCCAAGCCCGTGCTGGTCGCCCCCGGTGACTTCAACGGCGACGGAATCGCTGACCTGATCCAGCGCAAGGCCAACGGCGAGCTGTGGTTCTACCCGGGCGACGGCACCGGCAAGTCCGGTGCCGGCCAGCGGATCGGCACCGGCTGGGAGATCTACGACACCATCATGGGGACCGGCGATTTCAACGGTGATGGCAGGAACGACCTCGTCGCCCGCAAATTCGACGGATCGCTCTGGTTCTACGCCGGCACCGGAAATGTCTCGGCGGGCAACGAGGGGTACACCGCGGCGGTCAAGATCGGCAACTTCGGCTGGGACGCCTTCAATGCGCTCCTGGGCGTGCGCGACTTCGACGGCGACGGCAGGCCGGACATCCTGGCCCGGCGCCCCGACGGCGTGCTGCTGCTCTACCCGGGAATGGGCACGGGCTGGCCGGGACCCCCCCGTCAGATCGACTACGGCTGGGACATCTTTGACCAGCTGATCCCGATCCAGGATTTCAACGGCGACGGAACCAACGACCTGGCGGCACGGCGCCCGGACGGAACGCTTTGGCTGTATTCCAACTCCGGGCCCGCGAAGCTCGTCCAGCCCCAGCAGATTGGGTCAGGCTGGGGAATCTATACGACCATCCTGGGCACCGGCGACGCCAACGGGGACCGCACGGCCGACTTCGTGGCCAGCCAGGCCGACGGAAACGTCTTCTTCTACGCCGGGACCGCCATGCGGGACGAGGGGTACAGCAGCGCGCGGAAGATCGGCGACTTCGGCTGGGACGTCTTCGATTCCCTGACGGCCGTCGGGGATTTCAACGGCGACAAGGTCGGAGACCTGCTGGCCCGGAAGCCGGACGGAACACTGTGGTTCTATCCCGGCGACGGGAAGGGCGCCTACGGTGTGCCGCGGAAGATCGGCGACTTCGGCTGGGATGTGTTCAATGCGCTGGTCAGCGTCGGGGACTTCACGGGGGACGGAAAGAGCGACCTCGTCGCCCGGAAGCCCGACGGCAGCCTGTGGATCTACCCCGGCACCGGCCGGGTCGACGCCACCGACCCCGGTTACACGGCGCCGAAAAAAATCGGCACGGCCGGCTGGGACGCCTTCACCGCCCTGACCGGAACCGGGGACCTGAACGGGGACGGAAAGAACGACCTCATGGCAAGGAAATCCGACGGTTCGCTCTGGCTGTACCGCGGCACGGGCACCATCAGCGGAACCAACGAAGGTTACTCCTCGCCGGTCAAGATCGGCGACTACGGCTGGGAAGTCTTCGACAAGCTCTTCGGCGCCGGTGACTTCAACGCCGACGGAAAGAATGACATCGTCGCCAGGAAGTTCGACGGCACCCTGTGGATGTACCCGGGAGACGGCACGGGAAAGCTTTCCGTCCCGCGCAGGATCGGCTCAGGCTGGAACGTGTTTGACACCGTCCTGGGCGCCGGAAACCTGAACGCGGACAGCTTCCCCGACCTGGTGGCCCGCAGGCCCGACGGTTCGCTCTGGGCCTACTCGGGAACAGGCATGCAGCCGAACGAGGGCTACCTCCCCCGGACCTTCACGGGTTCGGTGTCGTAGGCCGGGGCTGCACCCGGGAGCCCGGGAGGTGAGAGGAAGGGCCGGAGCGTCAGCGATCCGGCCCTTCCTCTGTTAACCCGCGGCGCCGCCGGAGCGCGCTGCGCCGCCGGCCTGCTCCGGCAGGCAGCTCGGGGGCGACTCCGGCCGACGCCGTCGGGGTACTCCGGCGGGGTACTCCGGCGGGCGACGCCGTCAGGCTCCTCCGGCGGCCTACTCCGGCATGATCATGGTGCGCAGATCCAGCTGCCGCAGGACCCGGTCCGCAACCTCGGGGTCCATGCCGGGCTCGTTGCGGGCCGCGACGACTTCCTGGCGGGCCGCATCGAGCGCGATCGTCTGCACGGCAATCGCCAGCTCCCGTCCGCGTTGGCGCAGCTCCCCCACACTTTCGTTGCGGATGCTGCCGTCGAGGAGTTCAGCGTGCAGCCGGGTCATTTTCTCCTTGACCAGCGCCACCTTCTCCGGCGGCAGCTCCTTCATCAGCTCGTTCGCCTTCAGCGCCGCGATCGCCGCCTCCTGTGCGCGCCGGGCGAGTACCCGTGCGGCGTCGCGCTCTTCCGAGCCGTCACCCGAAGCCTTCAGGGCCCGCATGAGCCACGGCAGGGTCAGCCCCGGGAGCACCAGGGTGGCCAGCAGGACCGCGCAGGCTATGACGATGAGCTGGCTCCGGGCCGGGAACGGGCTACCGTCGGCAACGGTCAGCGGGAGCGCCAGGGCGAGGGCCAGGGTGGCGAGTCCGCGCATGCCGCACCAGGTGAGGATGAGGACTTCCTTGGCGGAGGTCGGCCGCAGGGAATCCCGGGTGCGCGCCAGGCCGGACATCATGGCCATCCACGCAAACCGGACAGCGAACACCAGCACGCACACCACCACGGCGTTGCCGATCATGCCGACGATGCCGTCGCCTTCATCACGGACGACCTGCCGCACCTCCAGCCCCACCAGGCCGAACGCCAGCCCGGTGACCAGCAGCTCCACGACGTCCCAGAAGGCGCTGCGGGTGACCCGCTCGGCGGCGTCCTGCGGCCGGGCGTGCCGCTGGATCTCCAGGGCGGTGACGACGACGGCGATCACACCCGAGGCGTGAACCTCCTCGGCGAGGATGTAGGCCGCGAACGGCACTACCAGGGTGACGGCGCTGCGGGCCACCATGGACTGCACCAGCCGGGTGATCAGGCTGGTGAGCCAGCCCATGCCGATGCCCACGGCCACCGCGACCGCCGCGCCGAGCACAAACTGCAGGGCCACGTCGGGTGAGAACTGGGTGCCGGAGACGGTCGCGGCGACCGCGGCCTGGAAAATGACGATGGCCGCGGCGTCGTTGAAGAGGCCCTCGCTTTGGAGCACGGTGATGAGCCGCCGGGGCATGTGGACGCGGCCGGCGATGGACTCCACGGCCACCGGATCCGGCGGGGCGACCATGGCGCCGAGGGCGATCGCCGCGGGAATACCGATCCCCGGGATCAGGAGCCAGGCCGCCCCGGCCACCACCGCGGTCGAGACCACCACGAGGGCCACGGCAAGCATCAGCAGGGTGCGCCACCGGACCCGGAACACGGCCCAGGAACTGCGCTGGGCCGTGGCGAAGAGCAAGGGCGGCAGGAAGATGGGCAGGATCAGTTCCGGCGAGATGGACATCTCCGGAAACCCCGGAATGAAGGTCAGCGAGGCGGCCAGGATGAGCATCAGGACCGGAAACGGCAGCCGCAGCCGGTCCCCGATGCCGACCGCCACCACGGTGGCCAGCAGGAGTCCAATGATGAGTGCCAGCTGGTCCATAGGCCCACTTTCCCGGGAGTCGTCGGGTCAGGCCGCTGCGTTGGATGAGCCGGCCGCCCCCACCACCCTATCGGCACCTGCCGGGCGCAAGCCGGCAGGCGTCCGGCGGCCCGCCGCCCGATTAGCTCACTGGCTCCAGGGCGGCCGCCAGGGGCAGCGTGCCGTCCCGGAATTCGATGGTGCGCCCGGCCGTTGATGGCAGGCCCAGCACCGCGGCCGCGACGAGGGCCACGTTGGCACGTGCCGTTTCCGAGCCGCCGGAAGTGTCCGCGGGGTTGACTTCGATCAGGCCGTTTCCGGGCCCGTCCGTGAGCGCTCCCGGGCCCAGGATGGTCCAGTCCAGGGCCGTCCCGCGCAGATAGGCGTCCGCTGCGGCCTTGGCCTCGGCGTACGCGTAGAAACTGTTGTCCTCGGGGACGCCGTGGTCCGGCCCGGCACCAAGATAGGAGACCATGAGGTACCGCCCGACGCCGGCTTCGGCCGCCGCGTCCATCGACCGGATGGCAGCGTCCCGGTCCACCGCATAGGTCCGCTCGGGGCTTCCGCCGCCCGCGCCGGCCGACCAGACCACGGCATCATGGCTCCTCAGCGCCTCGGCGATCTCCGCCGTCGTCGAATTTTCAACATCCAGCACAACGGGAGTGGCGCCCGTGGCCGCGACGTCCTCCCGGTGGCCCGGGTTCCGGATAAACGACGTCACGTCCGTTCCCTCCCCGGAAAGGATGCGGGACAGTTCCAGAGCCACTTTGCCGTGGCCGCCAATGATTGCGATTCGCGTCATGGACCCATTCTGTCCCACAACCGCGCCCCGGCCCCCGTTGCGCTATCACTTATCGCGGCCAAAACGCCCGGTTAAGCACCAAAAGTGATAGCGCAAAGGGGGTTAAAACAAAAGGACCCCACAGGCCGGGCCTGCAGAGTCTTTCTGTAGCGGCGGGGAGGCTCGATCTCCCGACCTCACGATTATGAGTCGTGCGCTCTAACCAACTGAGCTACGCCGCCATAAATGAGGAAAACCTGCGCTAAGCCGGTCAAAAACCGCCTTGACACAGGCCCTCATTCAGAGCCCCCCACCGGAATCGATCCGGTGACCTCGTTCTTACCAAGAACGCGCTCTACCACTGAGCTAGGGGGGCAACGAGTAAATACTCTACCGGAAGATTCCGCTCCCAACAAATCGGCACCGGGAGGGCTCCCAAAGCGTCAAAATCGGCGGAAATCGGGCCTGTAGGAGGCCCGGCGACGGCCCGCGGGTGGGCCTGGAGCACCGCCGGGCTCCCGGATGTGACCAAGGGAACTTAACGAAAAACGGGCCGGCTCTGGAGCCGGCCCGTTTTCAGGGTGAGTCAGTGTTTAGCAGCTCATGGTTACCACTTGGTGCGGGGCTTGAAGCCGCCTTCGGTGCGCGGCTTGCGGGCCGCATCGGAGCCGACGCCACGCTCGTTGCGGTCGCTGAAGGAGCGTCCGCCACGGTCAGCGGAAGTCCGCTCGCCGTCGTTCTTGCGGAATTCGCGCTTGAAGCCGCCGTTGCCCTTGAAGTTGCCGCCACGGTCGCCGCCGCCGGAGTAACCGCCGCGGCTGCCGCCCTGGCCGCCACCCTGGTAGCCGCCACGCTCGCCGCCGCGGTCGCTCGCGGGCGAACGGCCGTTGTCCAGCTCGAGGTGGATCAGCTCGCCGCCGATCCGGGTGCGGGACAGCGCCTTCAGCTGGTCGGCGCTGAGGTCCGCGGGAAGCTCCACGAGGGAGTGGTCCGCACGGATGTCGATGCCGCCGATCTGGGCCGAGGAGATGCCGCCCTCGTTGGCAATGGCGCCAACGATGGAACCCGGCATAACGCGCTGACGGCGTCCGACGGCGATCCGGTAGGTGGCGTTGCCCTCGGTCAGGGTGCGGGTCGGGCCGCGTGAGCCGAAGCCGTCCTTGGACCGCTCGCGCTTCTGGAACTCAGGAGCAGCAGGCAGTTCCTTGACCAGGAGCGGCTGGCCGCCCTGGGCCATGACGGCCAGCGCAGCAGCGATCTCCGACGCCGGGACGTTGTGCTCTTCTTCGTACGAGGAGATGAGGTCGCGGAATGCGGCGACGTCCTCGGACGCAAGCGTCTCCGTGATCTTCTCGGCAAACTTGCCCAGGCGAAGGGTGTTGACCGATTCCGCGGTCGGCAGGTGCATCTGCTCGACCGGCTGGCGGGTCGCCTTTTCAATGGAACGCAGCAGGTACTTCTCCCGCGGCGTCATGAAGAGGATCGCGTCACCGGAACGGCCTGCACGGCCGGTACGGCCAATGCGGTGCACGTAGGACTCGGTGTCGTGGGGGATGTCGTAGTTGACCACGTGGCTGACGCGCTCGACGTCAAGGCCGCGGGCCGCGACGTCGGTGGCGACGAGGATGTCGATCTTTCCGTCACGCAGGGCCTCAACGGTGCGCTCGCGCTGCTGCTGCGGGATGTCGCCATTAATGGCAGCAGCCTGGAAGCCCCGTGAACGCAGCTTGTCGGCCAGGTCCTCCGTCGCCATCTTGGTGCGGACGAAGGCGATGACGCCTTCGAACTCTTCAACCTCGAGGATGCGGGTCAGTGCGTCGAGCTTGTGCGGGCCCATGACCTGCAGGTAACGCTGGCGGGTGTTCGCGCCGGTGGTGGTCTTGGACTTGACCTGGACCTCGGCCGGGTTGTTCAGGTACTGCTTCGACAGCCGGCGGATCTGGCTCGGCATCGTGGCGGAGAACAGTGCAACCTGGCGGCCCTCGGGGGTCTGCTGGAAGATCTGCTCAACGTCTTCGGCGAAGCCCATGCGGAGCATCTCGTCAGCCTCGTCCAGCACCAGGTACTGGAGTTCGGACAGGTCGAGGGAGCCCTTGGCGATGTGGTCGATCACACGGCCGGGGGTACCGACAACAACCTGGGCGCCGCGGCGCAGGCCAGCGAGCTGGGGGCCGTAGGCGGAGCCGCCGTACACCGGGAGGACGGTGAAGTCATCGATGTGCTTGGCGTAGGAGGTGAAGGCCTCGGCGACCTGGAGTGCGAGCTCACGGGTCGGAGCGAGCACCAGGGCCTGGGTCTTGCGGGACGGGCCGTTGAGGTCGTGGAGCTCGGCCAGGCGGGACAGTGCCGGTACTGCGAATGCTGCAGTCTTACCGGTGCCCGTCTGGGCCAGGCCCACGACGTCGCGGCCTTCGAGCAGCAGCGGAATGGTTGCTGCCTGGATCGGGGACGGCTTCTCGTAGCCGACGTCCTGCAGGGCAGCCAGGACACGGGCGTCGATGCCGAGGTCAACGAACTTGACGCCTTCTTCTTCGTCCTCGTCCTTGGCCGGGGCGGCCTGGGTGTCAGCCTTGTCGTTGGCCGGGGCGGCCGTGGTGTCAGCCTGCGGTGCGGTCTCGGCAGCAGCCGGAACCTCAACGGGGGCAGGAGCCTCGGTGAATACCGGGGCGGTGCCGGCTGCGGGGGCAGCCGTTTCAGAAGTCTCGACGTCGCTCTGAATGTTTTCGGTTTCGACGGAGTTGTTCTGAGTTTCGGGCATAGGTGAAATATCCTCATCCATAGGGGCCAAGCGGCACAACCCGAGGTGAGCGGGGCCGCAGTACGCGTGACACAAAATCGCCGGGCATACTTTGACCGGCCGGTCACATAGAAGCCCGGCGCTTTCGCAATCCCGTGGCAGGACTTCCCGCTGCAACTCTTGGCTGCTATCCCAGCAGTCTGTACAGCGTTTTCTTTAGCCGGCTCTCCCTATGAAAATGCCCGCATCTCAATTGCGCGGGCCCCAACACTTACCAGTCTTGCCTCAAGAATTGGGCAGGAAATAAGGGATTTCCGGAGTGGGGGATAGTTCAATTGTAGGGCATGGATCCGCCCTTGGGTAACCCGGGAGCCCACGACGGCGGTGAGCTTGCGCACACGGGCCCCCGGCCCGCTACACCCCGGGGCGGCGCTGCAGCTTCTCGAACTCCCCCAGATACTCCGGCTGGAGGCGGATCTCACCGTCGGCGTCGGCGTCCCGCAGGGCCTCCATGTCCTCCACCGTGGGATCGCTGAACCACTTGCCGATGGTGACCCCGTGGGTGGGGAGGAAGATCCGGTGGATGTGGTCCCCCGCCTGGATGCTGCCGACCCGCACCACGCGCAGGTAGGTCCCGACCCGCCCGGCGTCGCCGAACCGCTTCACCCAGTGCGGCTCATGCATCCGCCGCTGGAAGGTGGCGCAGGGGACGCGCGGGGAGGTCACCTCGACTTCGACGTCGAGTCCGATCTTCCAGCGTTCGCCGATCAGGGCGTCCGTGGCGCTGATGCCGGCGACGCGCAGGTTCTCGCCGAAGATCCCCGGCGGCAGTTCCCGGCCGAGCTCCGCTGTCCAGTAGTCGGCGTCGTCCTGGGAATAGGCGTAGAGCGCCTGGTCCTCGCCGCCGTGGTGGACGCGGCTGGCCTGGACATCACCGCGCAGCCCGAGCTTGTGCACCCTGACCGGTCCGGCCACGGGCCGTTTGTCGATCGCGGTGACGCCGACGCTGCCGGGGTCCTCCAGCAGCTGGTGTACGCGGCAGACGGCGAGAACGGAAGCGGTGTCCATGGCACCAGTGTAGGCCCGGGCCCCGCCGGGCGGGTGCCGTGGCAGGCATGGGGAGTTCTGCCCAATACATCGGTAAACGGTGGAACGGATGGCGGTTAGGCTGGCTCCGGCACTACTGCCGCAAGTCACGGCAAATGCAATCCAGGGGAACGCAGGGGAACGCATGGACAAGCAGGAGCACCCGGGGGAAGCGAACCCGGAGGGTGGAATAACAGATTCAGGGCCGCCGGCGTGGGGAACTGCCCGGGAGGACTTCACCCCCAGGCCCCGGAGCAATGACCGTCAGCAGCCGCCGTGGCAGGTGCCTCAGCCGGCCCTCCGCCCCGAACTGGCGGACCAGCACGCCTTGTCAGATACCCCCGGACCCCCGCCGCTGGCCGGCGCCCGCCCGTCGAGCCCCCTGGTGGACCCTTTCGGCCGTGAACGTGCGCGGAAGCTGGCGTCAGCTCCCGACCGGAAGAAACGCTCCCAGCGGCGCACGGCTGTTGTGGCGCTCGGCGTGACCGCGCTGCTGGCCGGGACCATCACCGCGATGGTGGCCAGCAACGAGGATGACGCCGACTACGCCCAGGTGTGCTTCAACGACGGCACCGGCGAGCGCGTCGATGACTCCCAGTGCGGCAACAGCAGCACCCAGGGACGCGGTTCCGGCGCCTACGCCTGGTACTTCTATTCCCGCGGCGCGAGCGTGCCGGGGGTGGGACAGAACCGGTCCGGCTACCCCAGCTACACCAAGACTGCCCCGGCCGGGGCGAAGGCGTCGACGGGGTACAGCTCCAAGGGTGGAACTGTGAGCCGGGGCGGCTTCGGCTCCAGCTCCAAGGGCGGAAGCACGGGCGGCTAGGCATGAAACGACATATTTCCGAGCCACGGCCGGACTGGAAGCAGCGGATCGAACAGCAGGGCCTGGTCTTCTCCACCACTGACATGCCGGACGGGCGCGCCGTCGAGTACTGGCACGAGGGTGCCTATTACGAGTTCACCGTGGACGAGGTGGAGACCCTTGAAGGGACTGCGGAAGAGATGCACCTGATGTCTCTGGAGGCAGCGAAGTTCCTCGCGACCGGCGCAATGGGGACGATTGGTATCGGGCCGCAGGCGCTGGAGCTCGCCGCGGAGTCGCTTCAGGCCGGTGACGCTGATGTTTATGGACGGTTCGACTTTGTCTACGACGGCCACGGCGGCCCGGCCAAGATGCTGGAATACAACGCGGACACCCCCACGGGGCTCATCGAGGCAGCGGTGGCGCAGTGGTTCTGGCTGCAGGACGTCTTCCCCGGGAAGGACCAGTGGAACGGCATCCATGAAGCCCTGGTCCGGCAGTGGAAGAAGCTGCAATACAGGACCGGCATGAGTACCCTGCATGTTGCCCACGCCGAAGCGGAGGAATCCGGCGAAGACTGGATGACGGCTGCCTACATGCGGGACGTCGCGGGCCAGGGCGGCTGGACCACTATCGGCATCAACATGTCCGATATCGGCTGGGACCCGAACCTCAACCGCTTCGTGGACCTGGACAACTTCATGATCAGCACCATGTTCAAGCTCTATCCCTGGGAGCTGATGATGAAGGAGCCGTTCGGCCAGCGCCTGCTCCAGCGTGCCCACAACCCGCGCTGGGTAGAGCCGGCCTGGAAAATGCTCCTGTCCAACAAGGCACTGCTCGCGGCCCTGTGGCATCTCTACCCGGACCATCCGAACCTGCTGCCGGCCTATCTTGACGGCCCGGGCCCACTGACCGAATGGGTGGCCAAGCCGCTGCACGGCCGCGAAGGGGACAACATCAAGATCCACGCCAAAGGCGTCAACCTTGAACAGCCCGGCGGCTACGGCCGTGAAGGCTGGTGCTACCAGCAGTTCCACGCCTTGCCTGACTTTGACGGCAACCGTCCGGTGCTGGGGCTCTGGGTGGTCGACGGCGAATCGGTCGGCTGCGGCATCCGCGAATCCGATGGCCCGATCACCGACTACTTCTGCCGCTTTGTGCCAAACACGATCGACTCTGTGGCCCCGCCCTCCTCCCTATCGAAGGCCCATTCCAGCAAGGCAGGTACCACTTTATGAGCACCAGGACGACGACGGCCGGCAGCCCCGGTGGACAACAGGCCGTCCCTTCCAAGGGGCTACGCGCCGGAATCCTGGATCTCGGTGACTCGGTAATGCTGGGCCTTGCGTCCACCGCCCCGGTCTATTCCCTCGCCGCCACCCTTGGCCTGATCGTGGCGGTGAATGGAAATTACACGCCCCTGATCCTGCTCCTGGGCTTCGTCCCGGTGCTTTTCATCGCCTACGCCTTCCGCGAACTGAACAGCGCCATGCCGGACTGCGGGACCACCTTCATCTGGGCCCGGCGCGCCTTCGGCCACTGGGCCGGCTGGCTGGGCGGCTGGGGGGTGGCGCTGGCCGGCGTCGTGGTGCTGGCCAACCTGGGCCAGGTCGCCGGGCAGTACCTGTGGCTGCTGGTCGGGGACGGCTCGCTGGCCTCAAACAGCCTCGTGGTGACCGCCACCGGGGTGTTGTTCATTGCCTTTATGACCGTGGTGAACTACCGGGGCATCCGGCTCGGTGAACATGTCCAGCGGGTCCTGACCTATGTTCAATACATCTCGCTGGGCATCTTCGCCCTGGCAATTGTGTTCCGGATCGCGGGTGGCGTCCCCGAGGGCCAGGCCTTCGACTTTGAGTGGTTCAACCCGGCCGGCGCCTTCGCCGATCCGGGCGCCGTCGTCCATGGCGTGCTTCTGGCGCTCTTCATCTACTGGGGCTGGGACACCTGCCTTGCGGTAAACGAAGAGACGGAGAACCCGGCCACGACGCCCGGCCGCGGCGCGATCATTTCGGCGTTTGTCCTAGTGGCCATTTACGTATCCGTGGCCCTGCTGGTGATGATGTACGCCACCGTCGGCACGGAAGGGATCGGCCTGGGCAACCAGGCCAATCAGAACGACGTGTTCCTCGCGATGAAGGACGTGGTGCTGGGTCCCTGGGGCTGGCTGATCGTCGTGGCCGTCCTGGCATCGGTACTGTCCTCCACGCAGACCACCATCCTCCCCACGGCCCGGGGCGCCCTGTCCATGGGGGCGCACGGGGCCCTGCCCGCGAAGTTCGGCGAGGTCCACCCCCGCTACCAGACCCCCGGGTTCTCGACCAAGGTCATGGGTGCCGCCGCCATGGCCTACTACGTTCTGATGAGCCTGCTGAGTGAGAACCTGCTTTCGGACTCGATCAGCTCCATCAGCCTCTTTATCGCCTTCTACTATGCGCTCACCGGGTTCGCCTGCGTCTGGTATTTCCGCGGGACCCTGCGCGGCTCGGCCCGCAACCTCTGGTTCCGCGGCGTCCTCCCGCTGGCCGGCGCGCTGGCGCTGACCGGGGCATTCTGCGTCTCGGCGGTGCAGATGTGGGATCCGGGCTATGGCGATACGCAGATCTTCGGCGTCGGCGGGGCCTTCGTCAGCGGTGTTGTGCTGTTGGCTCTCGGCGCGGTGCTGGCCGCGGTGTGCCGTTTCGCACCGTCAACCCGGCGCTATTTCCTTGAAAGCAGGACCGCCGGCGCCGCAGTGTAGCGGGCGCCGCCGTAGGATGCTGGAATGAGCAACGACGCTGATTTTCCTGCCAGTCCTGACCTGTCCGACGTCCTGGCCATCGATTCCCTGCTGAGCGCAGGGGAACTGGCGGTCAGGGAACGGGTCCGCGATTTCACCGACCAGCGCATCCGCCCGGGCATCGCGGGCTGGTACGACGACGGCGTCTTCCCGCTCGAGCTGGCCCCGGAACTGGGCGAACTCGGCGTCCTCGGCATGCATCTGGAGGGCTACGGCTGCCCGGGCCGCTCCGCCGTCGAATACGGGCTGGCGGCGATGGAACTGGAGGCCGGCGATTCCGGCATCCGCACCTTCGTCTCCGTGCAGGGTTCGCTGGCCATGACGGCCATCCACAAGTGGGGCTCCGAGGAGCAGAAACTCCACTGGCTCCCCCGGATGGCGGCCGGCGAACTGATCGGCTGCTTCGCGCTGACCGAACCCACCGCCGGTTCGGACCCCGCCGCGATGAAGACCTTCGCCCGCCGCGACGGCACCGGCGAGGACGCCGGCTGGATTCTGGACGGCACCAAACGCTGGATCGGGCTCGCCTCGGTGGCCGACGTACTGGTGGTGTGGGCGATGACCGATGACGGCGTCCACGGCTTCCTGGTCCCCGCCGGCACCCCGGGGGTGACCGCGACGCCGATCGGGCAGAAACTCTCGATGCGCGCCTCGATCCAGTGCGATGTCACGTTCGACGGCGTCCGGCTGGGCCCGGAGGCCCTGCTCCCGGCAGCACGCGGCCTGCGCGGCCCGTTCAGCTGCCTGAACGAGGCGCGATACGGGATCGCGTGGGGCGCGATGGGTGCGGCCCGGGACTCCTACGAGGCCGCGCTGAAGTACGCACAGGAACGGCTGCAGTTCGGCCGGCCGCTCGCCGGCTACCAGATGACCCAGGAGAAGCTCGTGAACATGCTGCTGGAGATCCAGAAGGGCACGCTGCTGGCGCTGCAGCTGGGCCGGCTCAAGGACGCCGGGAAGCTGCGGCCAGAGCAGATCTCGCTGGGCAAGCTCAACAACGTGCGGGAGGCGATCACCATCGCCCGGGAGGCCCGGACCATCCTCGGCGGGAACGGCATCACCCTGGATTACTCGCCGCTGCGGCACGCCGCGAACCTGGAGTCGGTGCGCACCTACGAGGGCACGGACGAGGTCCACACCCTGGTCCTGGGCCAGCACATCACCGGGCTCCCCGCCTTCCGTTAGGCCTGCACCCGTGGGGCGAGAGCAGCAACGCCACCGTCCCGGTCACATCCGCATCCGCCTTGCCCAAGAACTTTAACTCTTGGCCGGCTCAACATCCTGGTGAACATCGAACGCCGGGGCCAGCGAGCCGCGCCGGAGCACCAGAAGCCAGCATCCCATGATGGCGAGGGCACAGAACACGCCGGAACTGGAGCCCATGATCCAGGGGCCCGGCGTCTGGATGTCCAGGTTCTCCGCACCCAGCGCCGCACCAATGGTCTTGGGCGAGAACAGGAATACCAGGACCGAGATCCCCAGCACTGCGCCCATGAGCCACCGCACTCCGCGGTGTCGAAGCGGCGTCTCGCGAAGGGTCCAGGCGAAGGCCGGCAGTACGGCCGCGACCCAGACCCAGTGGTGTGACCAGGACACCGGGCTGATCAGCAGCATGGTGAGCGCCGTCGTCGAGATGGCCACAACGCGCGAGCCCTGGGTGCTGGCCAACCGGATGATCCCGGCAGCCACCGCCACCACCAACAGGCTCAGCAGCAACCACGGCACGGTGACCGAAGCTTCCGGGACGCCGAAGTGCAGGAGCGCCCCTTTGAGGGAGAGGTTGTCGACGTAGCCGGCGCCACCTATCCGGGACGTGTCCGGGAGGATCTCCAACCAGAACTGCAGGGATTCGGCCGGACGGAGCACCCAGCCGACCAGCACGGTGCCGGCGAAGCCCGCACCCATGTTGAGCAGCCCGCGCCAGTCTTTTCGCACCAGGAAGTACAGCCCGAACACCAGTGGCGTCAACTTGATGCCGGCGGCGACGCCCACCAGGAATCCGCTGCCGGGGAAGCCGCTGGTCCAGCGCCGGTTCCGGGACAGCAGATCCGCCACCATCAGGCCCATGAGCAGGATGTTGATCTGCCCGAAAGCCAGGGTCTCACGCCAGGGACCAAGGTTCAGGACGGCCAGGACCAGCACGGCGGCGCCCCAGCGGTTGCGCGCCGAAGTGAAGGTGCCCCGCCAGTCAGCCCCGGCGTTCCAGTACTTCACGGCGCGCAGAGAAATCCAGCCCGCCACAACGGTCCCGGCCGCGTTGAACAACGTGAGCGCCAGGGGTTCCGGCAGCCTGGCCAGCAGGCCAAAGAGCAGCGCGGCAAACGGCGGATACGTGAACGGCAACTGGGGACCGCCAGACCAGTCGATGTTGCCCCGGTAGAGGTCCGACGGCGCAGCCCCGGCGTCGTTGAGGATCCTGCCGCCGTGCCAGTAGACGCTGAAGTCGAGGCCCTGCTCCGCCCAGACACCGAGCCAGGTCCACACCAGGTACAGCACCGCTGCCAGGGCCAGGGCGTTGGAGAGCTGCAGCAGTTGCGGGACCGGATGCCGCTGCGACAGCCCGGAGGGCTGCGATGGCGCGGACGGCGCGGGCCTGTTTTCGGCATCGAGCAGTGGCAAGGGTCCCCCAGGATCTGGCTGAGCCGGGGCCCCTTCAGGGCGCCGGCAAGGCGCCGTGCCTCGCTGTCATCCTACCGAAGCCTTACGCGGGGACCGCGACTACGTCCTTCCTGCCGGCATCCTTGCGGATGGTTGCACTGATCACGGCGGCGATGGTGCACATCGCGGCCGCCCCGAACCAGGCGTAGGTGTACTGTCCGGTGGCGTCCCGGATGGCGCCGGCCGCCAGCGCCGCTGCGGCCGCGCCGAGCTGGTGGGCGGCGAAGACCCAGCCGAACACCACGCTGCCGTCCGCGCCGAAGACCTGGCGGCAGATGGCAGCGGTCGGCGGCACGGTGGCCACCCAGTCCAGTCCGTAGATCACCACGAACACGATCATGCTGGGCTGGACGGTGGCGCTCAGCAGCAGCGGCAGCACCAGCAGGCCAATCCCGCGGAACTGGTAGTAGACAGCGAGCAGGATCCGCGGGTTGAACCGGTCCGTCAGCCAGCCGGAGGCGATCGTCCCCGCGATGTCGAAGATCCCGACGACGGCCAGCAGGCCTGCCGCCGTCGTCTGGGACATGCCGTGGTCGTGGGCGGAGGGGATGAAGTGGGTGCCGATCAGTCCGTTGGTGGTGGCGCCGCAGATCGCGAACCCGGCAGCGAGGGCCCAGAAGGTCCGCAACTTGCTGGCGCGCTTGAGTACCTGCAGGGCCCGGGCGGCGGCATTCCGGCGGGGTTCCCCGGCCCCCGCCTGACCCGGCCCGGGTGGGGACCCGGAAGTGGACCCGGGCGTGGTCACCGGCTCCGCGTCGGCCCCGTAGGGCAGCACGCCGGCATCGGCGGGCGAGTTCTTCAGGAACTTCAGCACCAGCGGCACCACGGCCAGGGCCCCGGCGGCGATCAGCAGCGACGCCTGCCGCCAGCCCGGGTCCTGGGCCAGGGCGGCGATGAACGGCAGGAAGACCAGTTGCCCGGCGGCGCTGCCTGCGGTGAGGATGCCGATCACCAGCCCGCGGCTCTTCGCGAACCAGGTGTTGGCAATGGTCGCGGCGAAGACCAGCGCCATGGACCCGGTTCCGAGCCCGATCAGCAGTCCCCAGGTCAGCAGGATCTGCCAGGACTCGGTCACCAGCACGGTCAGGGCGCTGCCGGCCCCGATCAGCACGAGCGCCACGGCGGTGACGGCGCGGACGCCGAAGCGTTCCATCAGGGCCGCGGCGAAGGGCGCGGTGAGGCCGAAGAGCACCAGGTTGATGCTGACCGCGGCGGAGAGCACGGTGGTGGACCAGCCGAATTCGTTTTGCAGCGGCACCATCAGCACCCCCGGCGCTGCCCGGAAGCCGGCCGCGCCGACGAGCGCGAGGAACGCGACGGCGGCGACGGTCCAGGCCGGGTGGATCCTCCGCCGGCGCGCGGGCAGCAGGGTGTTTTTCGGGGCGCTCATGAGGCGGCTCCGTTCGCGTGGGGGGTGGTGCCGGCCGGGTCCGGGGCGGCGGCGAGCGGCACGGGATCCGGGGTGCGGGTGAGACTGTGCCAGCTGGTGTTCCGGACGGTGAGCCGTTCCCCGCACGCCGTGCAGCTGTCCGCGGACGTGGTGCGCGCCCCGCAGCCGGTGTGCATCACGAACATGTGGGACTGCTCCGAGGGCGCCGGCAGGTGCTTTTCGGCCCAGAGGACGACGGCGTTCAGCACCGGCAGGGCATCCTCCCCCTTGGCGGTGAGCACGTACTCCTGGCGGGTGCGGCCGCCGTCGGCGTACGGCTGCCGGGCGAGCAGCCCGGCGTCGACGAGGGCGGCCAGGCGTTTGGTGAGGACGGAATCCGCGGCCCCGAGCCGGGACTTCATCGCGTCGAAGCGGCCGTTGCCGAAGAAGACCTCGCGGAGGACGAGCATGCCCCACGGGTCCCCCAGGATGTCCAGCCCGCGCGCCATGCTGCAGTTCCGCTGGGACCAGTCCGATCGAAGTGCCATGCGGACAAAACTAGCTGACTATCTTCAAGAAAGCCATACCCGGAGGCAAAGTGCCGGCGGAACCCGGAGTCAGAGCTTCAGCGGAGCCCGGCGTCCGTGCGTCCGCGGAGCGCGGCGCGGGACGGGTGGTAGGCCAGCGCCCAGTAGACCAGCATGGCGATGCCGCAGGCCACGCCGAGGCTGGCCACAATGAGCTGCCACTGGGTCTGCGGGTCCTTGCCCCACTCGGCCGCCCCGGCCATGACCGAGAGGTATTTGGGCGTCAGGTAAAAAGCGAGGGCCGAGAACGCCACGATGATCCACCCGGCGAGGCGCATCCGCCCGTTCCGGGACGGCACCCGGTGGATCGCGAAGCCCATGCAGGGCAGCGCCACGGCCATCCACACCCAGTGGTGCGACCAGGACACCGGGCTGACCAGGAGCATCAGCACGGCGGTCGCGGAGACAGCGACGAAGTTCTCGTCCGCGTCCACCGCCCACTTGATCACGAGCGCGGCAACCGCGGCCAGGGCCAGGGAGAGCACCAGCCACACCAGGCTGGTCAGACCGGAATCCGGCAGGCCCAGGTGCAGCAGCAGGCCCTTGACCGAGAGGTTGTCAACATAGGCCGGTCCGCCGATCCGTCCGGTGTCGGGCAGGATCTGGGTCCAGAAGGTGAGGGAGGCGTGGGGCAGCACGGCCCAGGCCAGGCCGATCGAGCCGAAGAAGCCGGCCGCCATCCAGCCGAGGGCCTTGAAGTCGCGGCGGACCAGGAAGTACAGCCCGAAGGCGAGCGGGGTCAGTTTGATGCCGGCCGCGATGCCGATCAGCAGCCCCGCGGGCCAGCGGATCTCCCCGGCCCGGGCTTTGCCGTGGAGCGCGAAGTCAGCCAGGATCAGGCCCATCAGGATGATGTTGATCTGGCCGAAATCGAAGGTGTCCCGCCAGGGCCCCAGGAGCAGGATCGCGGCGGTGCCGGCCAGGGTCACGGCCCGGAACCGCCAGTCGGCGGCCGCGTTCCGCCAGCCGCCGAGGCGGAAGTAGTGCCGCGCGAGCCAGGCGGACACGATGCCGGCGCCCAGCAGGGCCGTGGTGATGAATACCAGGCCGCCGCCGCGCTGGCCCAGCGTCGCCAGGGCCGCGAACAGCAGTGCCGCGAACGGCGGGTAGGTGAACGGCAGCCCGTCCCGGGCCGCGTAGAGCTCGTTGACGCCGGTCTCCCCGGTCTGGAGCACCCGGTTGCCGCCGTAGAAGTAGACCTCGAAGTCATTCAGCAGCGGATCGTAGGCCGAGTACAGCACCACCAGGGCGGCGACGACGGCGGACGCGCCGGCCGCCGTCGCGAGCCAGCCGCGTGTGGTGGAGGGCAGGGCCCTGGTGGTGGTTGTCACGGGTGCTTAGCTGCCTGACTCGCCGGTCGCGGAGGCAATCTGCGTGAACGCCTGCTCAAGGTCGGCGATCAGGTCCTCGACGTCCTCGATGCCGCAGGAGAGCCGGATCAGGTTGACCGGGACGGCCAGCTCGGTGCCCTTGACCGAGGCGTGCGTCATTTCCGAGGGGTAGTTCATCAAGGACTCGATGCCGCCCAGGGACTCCGCGAGGGTGAACACGGAGGTCGATTCGGCCACCTTGCGTGCCGCCGCCTCGCCGCCCTTGAACTGCACGGAGATCATCCCGCCGAACTTCTTCATCTGCTTTTTGGCCAGCTCGTGCCCGGGGTGCGAGGGCAGTCCCGGGTACAGCACGGCCTCCACCTCGGGGCGCTCCAGCAGCCACTCGGCCACGGCCTGGGCGTTGTCGCTGTGCCGGTCCATCCGGACGCCGAGGGTCTTGAGCCCGCGGGTGGTGAGGAAGGCGTCCATCGGGCCGGAAACGGCGCCGACGGCGAACTGGACGAAGCCGATCTTCTCGGCCAGCTCCGCGTCATTGACGATGATCGCGCCGCCGACGACGTCGGAATGCCCGCCGATGTACTTGGTGGTGGAGTGCACCACGACGTCGGCGCCGAGGGCCAGCGGGTTCTGCAGGTACGGCGAGGCGAAGGTGTTGTCCACCACGAGGAGGGCGCCGGCGTCGTGCGCGACCTTGGCGAGGGCCGCGATGTCGGTGATCTTCATCTTTGGGTTCGACGGCGTCTCCACCCACACGAGCCGGGTCTTGTTGGCGGCCACGGCCGTGGCGACGGCGTCAAGGTTGGACATGTCCACCGGGGTGTTGCCGATGCCCCACTCCCCCAGCACCCGGGCGATCAGCCGGTAGGTACCGCCGTAGGCGTCGTTCCCGAGCACAATGTGGTCACCCGGGCGGGTGAGTGCGCGGATCATGGAGTCCTCGGCGGCGAGGCCGGAGCTGAAGGAGAACGCGGCGGAGCCGCCCTCCAGCGCGGCGAGCTGTTCCTGCAGCGAGTCACGGGTGGGGTTGGTGCCGCGGCCGTATTCGTAGCCGGCCCGCAGCACGCCGATCGCTTCCTGGGCGTAGGTGGTGGAGAAGTGCACGGGCGGCACGACCGCGCCGGTGCGCGGCTCGAACTCCTGGCCGGCGTGCACGGCGCGGGTGTTGAAGCCGGCGTTTTTTGCGGAAGAGTTTTCGGGCATTGACATTTGCGTTCCTTTCGGCCGGTGGCCGGACCGCTCCCCGGGGGGCGGTCCGGTGTCCGGGTCAGTTGCTGGGGTCAGTTGCTGGGATCAGTTGCTCAGGTAGGCGAGCAGGTCATGGCGGGTGAGGATCCCCACCGGCGCGCCGACGAACGTCACCATGAGGGTGTCCGCGTCGGAGAGGAGTTCGCGGGCGGTCGAGATCGATTCGAGCGAGCCGATCACCGGCAGCCGGGCCTCCATGTGTTCGGAGATCTTGTCCGAGAGTTTGGCCTCCCCGCGGAAGAGCTTGGCGGTCAGGGTGCGTTCGTCGACGGCGCCGAGGACCTCGCCCATCACCACGGGCGGTTCCTGGGACAGCACCGGGATGTGCGAGACGCCGTACTCGTTCATGATGTTGATGACGTCGCGGACGCTCTCGTTGGGGTGGATGTGCACGAGGTCCGGCAGTTCCCCGGTCTTGGCCTTGAGGATTTCGCCCACGGAGGCCTCGTCGCCGCTGGCCAGGAAGCCGTAGGAGCGCATCCACTGGTCGTTGAAGATCTTGGCGAGGTAGCCGCGGCCGGAGTCGGGCAGGATCACGACGACGACGGCTTCGTCGGGCAGGTCCCTGGCGACCTGCAGGGCGGCGACGACGGCCATGCCGGAGGAGCCGCCCACGAGCAGGCCCTCCTCGCGGGCGAGCCGGCGCGTCATCTCGAAGGAGTCCGCGTCGCTGACCGCGATGACGTCATCCGGGACGGCCTTGTCGTAGTTGGCCGGCCACATGTCCTCGCCGACCCCCTCGACGAAGTACGGCCGGCCGGTTCCGCCGGAGTAGACCGAACCTGCGGGGTCGGCGCCGATGATCTTGACCACGCCCCCGTCGGCCTCCGCACGGGCGGCGGAGACTTCCTTGAGGTACCGGCCGGTGCCGGTGATGGTGCCGCCGGTGCCGGCGCCGATCACGCAGTGGGTGACCCGGCCGTCCGTGTCCCGCCAGATCTCCGGCCCGGTGGACTCGTAGTGGCTGGCCGGGGCGGCGGGGTTGGAGAACTGGTCGGGCTTGTAGGCCCCGGGGATCTCGGTGACGAGCCGGTCCGAGACGCCGTAGTAGCTGTGCGGGCTGTCGGGGGCGACGGCGGTGGGCGTCACCACGACCTCGGCGCCGTAGGCCTGCAGCACGGCGCGTTTGTCCTCGCCGACCTTGTCCGGCACCACGAAGATGCAGCGGTAGCCCTTCTGCTGGGCGACGAGGGCCAGGCCGACGCCGGTGTTGCCGGAGGTGGGTTCCACGATGGTGCCGCCGGGCTGGAGCTTGCCGCTGCGTTCGGCCTCCTCGATCATCTTCACCGCGATGCGGTCCTTGATGGAACCGCCGGGGTTCAGGTATTCCAGCTTCACCAGGACCGTGGCCCCGATGCCGTCGGTAACGTGGTGCAGCTTGACGAGCGGCGTATTGCCAATGAGGTCCAGAACGGACTGGGCGTACTTCATAGGTACAAAGTTACCGTCTCCGCGGCCCGGGGCACGTCGGAACGGCTCTCTGGGAACGCCGGTGCGAAGATTATGCGGTGAACCGTGGGTACAGCCGATGAAGCTGAAGAGTTACTTGCTCCCTGCCGGCATGCTGGCGGCAGGGTGTGCGGCGCTGCTCACCGGACTGCTGCCGTGGCCGGCGTTCGAGGAGCTGGCCGGCCGCACCGTGCCGGTGCTGGCCTTTGTGGTGGCCATGTCCCTGGTGACGGAGCTGGTGGACGACGCCGGGCTGTTCCGGGTGGTGACGGAGCGTCTCGCCAGGCTGGGCCGGGGCCGGGTGTTCCTGCTGTGGCTGCTGGTGATCGGCCTGGCCACCGTCTCCACCGTGTTCCTGTCCCTGGACACGACGGCGGTGCTGGTGACCCCCGTCGTCGTGCTGCTGGCGATTCACGCCCGGATCCCGCCGCTGCCCTTTGCACTGACCACCATCTGGCTGGCCAACACCGCTTCCCTGCTGCTGCCGGTCTCGAACCTGACCAATCTGCTCGCCCAGGACCGGCTGCACCTGAGCCCGGCCGGCTTCGCTTCCCTGGTCTGGGCGCCGGCCCTGGTGGGGATCCTGGTCCCGATCGTGCTGCTGTGGCTGGCCTTCCGGAAGGACCTCGCCGGCCGCTACGGGCCGCAGCCGGTCCACAAGCCGCGGGACAGGGTGCTGCTGTATTCGGCGTCGGGGGTGATGGTGATGCTGCTGCCGGCGCTTGTCTCCGGCGTGCCGGTGCAGTATCCGGCAATGGCGGCCGCGGCGGTGCTGCTGGGCTTCTTCCTGTGGCGCCGCCGCTCGGCGCTGCGCTGGTCCATGATTCCCTGGCGGCCCCTCATGCTTACCTCGGGACTGTTCATGGTGGTGGAGGCCCTGCACGCGAACGGCCTGACCCGGTTCCTGTCCGGAATCGCCGGCTCCGGCGAGTCCCTCCCGGCCCTGCTGCAGCTCGCGGGACTGGGCGCCGGGGCCGCCAATGCGGTGAACAACCTGCCGGCCTACCTCGCCCTGGAACCGGCCGGCGACTCGCCGGTGCGGCTCGCGGCGCTGCTGATCGGTGTGAACCTCGGCCCGCTGGTGACCCCGTGGGCCTCGCTGGCCACGCTGCTCTGGCACGAACGGCTCCGGACGCTCAACGTCGAGATCCGCTGGGGCGGCTTCGCGGTCGCCGGCCTCGCCGCAGTCGTCCTCACCGTGCCGCTCGCGGTCGTGGCGCTGTGGCTCACCACCGGGATGCACTGACTGGAGGGGCGGCGGCCGCGGGCGTCAGGCGCCGAGGTCGTTTCCGGAGGCCGCGGAGCCGGCTCCGCCCTCGGGGACCGCGTTCTGCCACAGGCCCACAATATTGCCCTCGGAGTCCTTGAAATAAGCGTTCCAGCCGGACCCTGACACCTCCATCTTTTCCCGGTGAACGGAACCGCCGTGCGCCACGATTTGCTCCAGGGCGGCGTCAATGTCCGCCACATCCACCGTCACCACCGGGGCGGTGAGCTGGCCCGTCCGCCGGAACAGTCCGCCGTTGATGGAACCGGACACCGCGGGCCGGCCATGCTCGTCCATCGGCGTGGTCATGGCGAGGCTATAGTCCATCTCCGGCAGCACCTGGAATTCCCAGCCGAAGATCGAACTGTAGAACTCCCGGGCGCGGCTCTCGTCGTCCGCGGGGATCTCGAAATGTACTACTCCACCAGCCATGACGTGCTCCTAAGAAGAAGGGATCCGGGCCCGGCGGCGGGCGGTGCCGGGCCGTGCCACAGCCGGAGTCTAGCCCCGGCAACGCGGGAGGATAAGGGGCCTACGGCCCATGCCGCGGACGCCCCGGTACGGCCGCTGTCAGGCGTTCGTGGAATCATGGTCGGATGACCATTGCAGACGTCCCCGCCGGCTTGGCCGCCGCGGCGGACGCCTCGCTGCGCTGGCACCCGGGCGGCCCCTTCGACCTGTCCCAAACAATCGGCACGCTTCTGCGCGGGCACGGCGATCCGTCCATCCGCACCATGCCGGACGGCCTGTGGCTGGGATTCACGACGCCCACGGGGCCGGCCACACTCCGCCTCACCGCCGCCGGCCCGCGGGCGGACCCGGCAGTCGATGTCCAGGCCTGGGGGCCGGGCGCGGCCGATGCCGCCGACTCCGTACCGCGGATGCTGGGCCGCGATGACGACTGGTCCGGTTTTGACGAGCCCGCGTTTCACGCCACGCTCCCCCGGATGGTCACGGAGGCGCGGCGCCGGAACCCCGCCGTGCGGCTGCCGTCCACCGGCCGCCTCATCGACTCCCTCGTCCCCACGATCCTGGAACAGAAGGTGACCCTGATCGAGGCCCGGCGCGGCTACCGTTATCTGATGTACCGCTTCGGAACCCCGGCGCCGGGCGCCGGCACCGTCGCGCCGGCCAACCTGATGGTGCAGCCCACGCCCGAGCAGTGGCTGCGCATCCCGTCCTGGGAATGGCACAAGGCCGGGGTGGGCCCCCAGCGTTCGGCGACCGTGATGCGCGCGCTGCGTTCCGCCGTCGCACTGGAACGACTGGCCGCGCTGCCGGCCGGGGAGGCCTCCGCGAAGCTGCAGACCATCCCCGGCATCGGCGCATGGACCGCTGCGGAGGTCGTGCAGCGCACCCACGGCTGCCCGGACTCGATTGCCGTGGGCGACTACCACCTGGCGGCATATGTGGGCGCGGCGCTGACCGGCCGCAGGACAGACGACGCCGGCATGCTCCGGCTGCTGGCCCCGTGGGCCGGGCACCGGCAGCGCGTGGTCCGGATGATCGGCCTGAGCGGCTTCCGCAAACCGACCTTCGGCCCGCGGATGACCATCCAGGACCACCGCGCCCACTAGCCGCCCCACCCCTCCCCTCCACTGGCAACGCGGGGTCACTTACGGCCCGTCCGGAGCCGCTTTATGGGCGCAATCTGACCCCGCGTTGCTGTCTGCGGGCGGGTCAGGCACGACCGGGCCGGACCCTCTTGATCCGGGCGATGGCGCCCTCGAAACCTTCGGCCAGGTCATCGGCGTTGACTTTGAAGTATGCCCAGCCCGCGTGGCGGAACGCCTCGTCCCGCCGGTTGTCGCGGGACTGCTGTTCCCGCGTGAGGTGGGGCGCGCCGTCGTACTGGATCGCGATCCGGTACCTCCGGTAGCCCAGGTCGGCGGCCGGCGAGCGCGGGTCCTCCGGTTCCAGTCGCAGCTGCAGCTCCGGCTCCGGCAGGCGCGCGTCCAGCAGCGCCAGGCGCAGGAAGGTCTCCGGGAAGGAGTCGGCTCCCACCCGCATCTCATCCAGGGCAAGCCGGGCTTTCTCGACCCCTTTCATGTTGGGATGCTGGCGGATGAGCAGCCGCAGCCCTTCCTTATATGCGTAGGGCTGGGACCGCTGTTCGAGGCCCGGGCGGGGTCTGCGGATGATCTGGTCGCCCAGGGCAATGAGGTAGTTCAGCGGCAGGTCCGCGGCCAGATCCAGCCAGGTCCGCGGCGGTGCCGTCACGGGGATGCCGTCGACGTCGGTCAGCTCACCGGGGTTGGACCGCACGCGGTGGCCGGTGACCCCGGCGCGGCGGACCCGGGGCAGTCCATGCGGCTTGCTGAGGTGGATGCTGGAGCACTCCCCCAGCCACGGGGGCAGGCCGAGCAGGGTCAGGACGGCGGCGGTTTCGTGGGACACCCAGGCGCCGGGGGTGGCGGCGGCCAGGATGCGGGCACGTTCGACAATTTCCAGGTGCCGGCCGGCGGGCAGGTAGATGAGGCGGCCGCCGTCGGACAGGTCACGGGCCCGCAGGCGTTTGGGCGGGACCCCCAGCGCGCGGGACTCATAGACCGTGAACGGGATCTGGACGAGGCTGTCGGGGAGCGGCGCGATGCGGACCATGCGACCCATTGTGGCCCCGAACCAACGAGGGCGCGGAGGTTATCCACAGCCGCCCGGATTCCAGGCAACGCGGGGTCACTTACGGCCCATGCCGGGGGCATTTATGGGCGCGATGTGACCCCGCGTTGCTGTCAGGGGCGTTGATGCCAGGCGCGTTGCTGTCAGGGGCGCCGTCAGAGGCCCAGGCGGGCGACGGCTTCCTGGCGCATGTCCACCTTGCGGATCTTGCCGGAGACGGTCATCGGGAAGTCCTCGCGCACGTCCACGTAGCGCGGGATCTTGTAGTGCGCCAGCTTCCCGCGGCAGAACTCGGCCAGGCTGACCGCATCCATCGGGCCGGCGCCGGGCTTGAGGATCACGCAGGCCATCAGTTCCTCGCCGTACCGGGCGTCGGGGACCCCGATCACCTGCACGTCCTGGATGTCCGGATGCGTGTACAGGAATTCCTCGATTTCGCGGGGATAGACGTTCTCGCCGCCGCGGATCACCATGTCCTTGATCCGGCCCTCGATCACGATGTAGCCGTCCTCATCCATCCGGGCGAGGTCGCCGGTATGCATCCAGCCCTCGGCATCAATCGCCTCGGCGGTCTTATCCGGCTGGTTCCAGTAGCCCTTCATCACGGAGTACCCGCGGGTGCACAGTTCGCCGATCTCGCCGCGCTGCAGCACCGCCCCGGTCATCGGGTCCACGATCTGGCTCTCCAGCTGCGGCATGGTCCGGCCCACACTCTCGGTGCGCTGGGCCATGGTGTCCACGCTGCGGGTCATGGTGGACACCGGCGAGGTCTCCGTCATCCCGTAGCAGATGGCCACATCGGACATGTTCATCTCCGAGATGACGCGGTTCATCACCTCGATCGGGCACAGCGAGCCCGCCATCACCCCGGTGCGCAGGGTCGAGAGGTCATAGGACGCGAAGTCCGGCAGGGCGAGCTCGGCGATGAACATCGTCGGCACCCCGTACAGCGACGTCCCGCCGAAGTCCTGCACCGCCTCCAGCGCCGCGGCAGGGGTGAACCCGCGGCCGGGAATGATGGTGGCGCAGCCGTGGCTCAGGGCGGCCAGGTTCCCGATCACCATGCCGAAGCAGTGGTAGAACGGCACCGGCAGCACCACCCGGTCGTGCTCGGTGTACTCCAGCAGCTCGCCGATCGAGTGGCCGTTGTTCAGGATGTTGTAGTGCGAGAGCGTGGCACCCTTGGGGAACCCGGTCGTGCCGGAGGTGTACTGCAGGTTGATCGCGTCGTGCGGGTCCAGTTCGGCCATCCGCGCCTTGAGGTCGGCATGGGCGACGTCGTCGGCCCGCTTGAGCAGCTCCGCGAACGTCCGCTCCGCCTCCGTTTCGGGGACCCCGGCCATCAGCGCCGGCAGGCCGGCGTCGGGAAGGAAGACGAGTTCGCGCAGGTCCGGGCATTCAGCCAGCGCCTGCCGGGCCATGCCGGTGTAGTCGCTGTTGCGGTCCGACGGCGCCGCGACCAGCATCCGCATGCCGTTCTGTTTGACGACGAACTCCAGCTCGTGGCTGCGGTAGGCGGGGTTGACGTTGACCAGGACCGCCCCGGTCTTGGCCGTCGCGTACTGCAGGATGGTCCACTCGGCGCAGTTCGGGCTCCAGATGCCGATCCGGTCGCCCTTGGCCACGCCCAGGGCCAGCAGCGCGCGTGCCACGCGGTCGACGTCGTCGTTCAGTTTGGTGTAGCTCCAGCGCCGGGCCTCTTCCCCGGGCACGGCCGCGGCCTCGATCAGGGCGTCCTGGAAAGGGAACCTGGCCACGATCCGTTCGAAATTGTCGCCGATGGTTTCCTCGAGCAGCGGGACGTCAGTGTCCCCGGCTGTGTATGCAAGCATGATGTGACGCTACCAACAGTCGGCCAGCAAGAGAAGAGTAAAGCTTGGATGTCCTACGAAATCTTCGGGACAGGAAGCCGCGGCCCGGTATTGTGAAAACCATGAGCGCACCCATTGACCTTCAGGCCATCTTCATTCCCAACGACGGCGAGTTCTTCCGTGTGAAGCTCGCGCTGGAGATCGCGATCGACGAGGTGGTCACCGAACCCGGCTGCATCCGGTACGAGCTGACCGAGGCCACCGAGGACCGGCTGGTTCTGACCGAACAGTGGGCCTCGCAGGAGGACCTGGACAAGCACTCGAAGGGCTCCGCGGTCCAGGACCTCAACGAGTCCCTCAGCGCCCTGCTGGCCGAGCCGGTCAAACTCGTCCACCTCTAAACACGCCCCCAACAAAGACAACGCGGGGTCACTCCGCGCCCATTAATCGGAAGATCATGGGCGCGAAGTGACCCCGCGTTGCTGTGTGCTGCGTGCCGGTCAGACGCGGGGCGGTTAGGCCTCCGGGATCTGGCTGCCGTCCTGCTTGCCGCCTGCCGCGGAGGCCTCGGCCTGGGACCGGGCCACGTGCGCGTGGACTTCCTCCATGTCCAGGGCCTTGACGGCGTCGACGACCTGCTCCAGCTGCTGGGCGTTCAGGGCGCCCGGCTGGGAGAACACGAGCACCTTTTCGCGGAACGCCATCAGCGTCGGGATGGACGTGATGCCGGCCTCGGCGGCGAGCTGCTGCTCGGCTTCGGTGTCCACCTTGGAGAAGACGACGTCCTGGTGCTTCTCGGAAACTGCGGCGTATGTGGGTCCGAACTGCTTGCACGGGCCGCACCATTCGGCCCAGAAATCGACGAGGACAATGTCGTTGTCCTCGACGGTAGATGCGAACTGTTCACCTGTAATGTCTACGGTTGCCATGGGTCAACGGTACGCGAGCAGCCCCGGCTTGTCCCCAGCATTTCGCTGTTGGCACACCCATGTGACGGCCCTCCGCCGCAGCCCGCCGGCCGGCCCGGGCCCGGGAATCTAGGCCCAGACGTGCGGCGCCGGCCGCCGCGCGCCGGGCAGGGCGTTGGTTTCGCGCCATTCATGGATCCATTCGGGCAGGACCAGATCCGCCGGCGGCGTCCCGAACTCACGGATGATTTCATCCTGGCTGACCGGCTTGCCTTTGCTGACCAGCCGGGTGGCGATGAAGGCGCGGGCGTAGATTTCCCCGTCCACCACCATGCGCTGCTCGAAATAGATGGCTTTCTCGTCGAGGCCAATGATCTTCGTTTCGATGGTGTACCGCTGCCACAGCTGCAGTGACCGGCGGAAGGCGATGGTCTCCCCCGCCGCCACGGGGCTCCATCCGCGGCGGCGCATGGCCTGCCAGGTTCCGCTGCGTGCCATCAGGTCGAACCGGCCCAGGTCCATCAGGGAGAAATACATGCCGTTGTTGACATGCATCGCAATGTCGATGTCGGTCGGTAGGACCTTCAAGGGCAGCGACGCGGTGTCATAGATGCTCAGCGGGGAGCGGCGGGCGGACGTGAAGAGCAGCAGAAGCGTGCGCAGGAGCAGGTGCATGGGGAATATGTTACCCGCGAGTAACAACACTGCCAAGGACCGAGACCGTGGCTTTGTGTCCGGGACCGCGGATCAGCCAGCAGTTGCCGGCCCCGATCACCCGCTGCTCCCGCGGGTCCGCGTGCGGCAGGACCAGCGCGGTGTTCTCATCGACGGCCACCGCCTTATCAACCATGCCATGCACGACGGCGGCGACGGCACGGCCCAGCGTGCCGGCCTGCGCGGCGTGGACGTCGACGGCGAAGGGAACGAGGCCCAGGCCTTCGCCGAGCTCCACCTCCCCGAGCCCCTCGGAGGATTCCTCCGGGCACACCTCGGCGCCGCCGACCCGGTAGCCGCCGACAATCGCCTTCTCCGGCGCAATCATCGCCCCCGCGGAGAACCCCAGATACGGGGCGCCCGCCTGGACCGCCCGGCGAATGGCGGCCGCGGCGGGCCGCAGGCCCGCCAGGTAGACGGGGGTCGGGCCGCCCCCGACGACAATCGCGTCGACGCCGTCGAACACACCGGGATCCACGGATCCGCCGTGGCGGAGCAGGACCGTGGCCACTTCACACGGGGTCCGGCGGTGCAGGGGGTCCAGGTAGGCGGGCAGGAAGTATTCGGAACTGCCTTCGTGGTCAACCAGGACCACCGCGATCCGCGGCAGCCTGCCGTCCCCGGCCCGCTGCCTGACCTCCGCGGTGAACTGGTCGAGGATCACGGGAATGGTCACGGTATCCGGGCCGCCGCCGACCAGATAGATGCTCATGGCTACAACGTACCCGGACCGCCCCCGCGCCGGGGCACAAATGCGTATTACCCTTGCCGGATGACAACCGACCTCACCGTCAGGGCCGCCGTGCCGGACGACGCCGCGGGCATCGCGCGGGTGCACATCCAGGCGTGGCGCGAGAGCTACGCCCACCTGCTGCCGGCCGAGGCCCTGGCAGGGCTGCAGCAGGCCCCGCGGGAGGCCAGATGGGACGCAATCATCGCCGCCCCCGCCTCGGATATCTGGGTGGCCTGTGCGGGGGCCTACATTGTCGGCTGGGCGAGTGCCGGGGCGGGACGCGATGGCGACGGACCGCGCCCCCGGGAGCTGGAGGGAATCTACGTGCTGGCCAGCCACTACGGCTCGGGGGCCGGGCAGATGCTGCTGGACGCAGCCGTGGGCGACGGCGGCGCGTACCTCTGGATTGCGGAAGACAACCCCCGAGCTTTCGCCTTTTACCGCCGCAACGGCTTCGTCCCCGACGGGGCCACCGCGGAGCATGAGCTCACCGGCACGCCGGTCCGGATCCTGCGGATGGTGCGCTGAGCCGACCGCGGAACCGAGCGCGGAGCCGAGGGCGGCGCAGAGCGGCCTGGCGTCAGCCGGTGGCGACCAGTTCAGCTTCGAAGCCGTCAGAATTCACCAGGTAGGCGGCGAAGTGGTCCGGGCCGCCGGCGTGCGGGTACTTCTCGGGGAACAGTTCCCGCCAGCCGTGCGCGAGGGCGGCCGCCGCCAGGGCTTCGACCTCGCGCCGGATCCCCGCGCTGAAGGCCAGGTGGTTGAGCCCGGGGGCGGTGCGGTCGTGCGTGCGCCCGCTCAGGGCCGGGGACTCCTCGACGACGATGTAGGTGGCCCCGCGCCGCCAGCTGCACCCGTCGGGCCAGTCCTGGTAGTCCTGGTAGCCCAGCCGGGCCAGGAGCCAGCCCCATTCGTCCCTGGCGCGGGCAAGGTCCGGCACCCACAGTTCAACATGGTGCAGGGCCCCGCGGGTTTCTTCAGTCACCCAGAGAGTCTCGCACGCCCCAGGGGGCACCGGCCCCGCCCCGGCCCCGCCCCGTCCCGGCCCACTGAATGCAGGCCGCGCTTCAAAACAGGATGCGCTGGAAGAGGATGTGGTCCTGCCAGTCGCCGGCAATGTTGAGATAGGCCGGGGCCAGGCCGATCTCCGTGAAGCCGGACCGCTTGAGGATCTTCTGCGAGGCAGCGTTGTGCCGGAGGGTCGCAGCCTGCAGCCGGTGCAGCCCCAGCTCGTCCCGGGCCGCTTCAACGGCAAAAGCGACCGTCGCGGTACCGATCCCGCGCCCGTTGTAGTCCTTGTCCACCCAGTACCCGAGGTGGGCGCTGAGGAACGGCCCCCGGACGATGCCGCTGAGGGTCATCAGCCCCACAATCGCCTCGCCGTCCGTCAGGACCCACGGGATGTCGGATCCGGCGATGAACAGGGCCAGCTTGGACTGGACGCTCACCATCTGGCCGTCGGCGGTGAAGAACTCCTCGGCCCGCAGCGGCTCCCAGGGCGCCAGGTGTTCGCGGTTTCGCAGGTACGCCGCGCACATGGCTTCCGCGTCGGAGGCTCTCAGGATCCGGATCCGGACGCTGCCGGCCAGGGGCGTGCTGTTGCCCGTCATCCGAGGACCCAGCCCGGGGTCTGCCGGCACGGCGGCACACGTTTGGGCGGGCGCGGACGTTCCGGCAGGGCCGGAAGATCGCCAGAGAAGGACATGAGCTCAGGCTTCGTCATCGTCGTCTTCGTCGTCTTCGCTCGAATCGGCGCCCCGGACAATCACGCTTTCGACGCCGTGCAGATCCATCAGCGGGAGGACGAGGTTCCGCAGCGGATGGCGCCCGAAGAACCGGACCTCCATGGAGACCATCGGACGCTGCTCGTCCCCGGTCCGCCGGGTGCGCAGGATCGAGGAGCTGAACCCCATGGTGGTCGCGATTTCCAGGACCTGCCGCAACACGCCCTGGCCGTCGGCGTACTCGATGTGCATGACGCGGTTCCGGTCCACGGAGGGAATTCTGCGGACCGCCGGCGCGATGACGAACAGGGTGATGAGGTGGAAGATTGTCAGCACCACGCCCAGGGAGACCATGCCCGCCCCGCAGGCCATGCCCACCGCGGCGGACACCCAGATGGTGGCGGCCGTCGTGAGGCCGCGGACCACATCGCGGCCTTTGAAGATGACGCCGGCGCCCAGGAAACCGATCCCGCTGACGATCTGGGCCGCGATCCGCGAAGGGTCCACGGCTGCTCCGGGCTCTCGCACGAACGCGAAACCGTAGGCGGAGACCAGTGTGAAAGCGCAGGAGCCCAGTCCCACCAGCACGTGCGTCCGGTACCCCGCGCTCTTCTGCCGGACCTGCCGCTCGATGCCGATCAGGGAGCACAGCACGAACGTCGCGAGCAGCAGTCCGGCCTCCACCAGGCTCGTGTCCGTCAGGAATTCGAGCATGCCGACCGCCTTCCTTGGCCAGTCAGGCGAGGCGGACCGGCCGGAGATCACTGTCCCTATGGCTGACTCTAGCAAGGCCGCCGTCAGCCGTCGCCGCGCTCTTTGTCAGCCGGCGCCGGGGTCCCTTTCAGGTCCGTCGCCGGGTTCTTGTCCAGGCCCGTCGCCGGGTTCGTCGCCTGCCTCATCGGGGTCATCGAGAGGTTGGCTGTAGGGTGCCCGGGTCGCCCCGGAGTACAGCTCATCCAGGCGTTCGTTCAAGGCGTGGGCGAGGATGTCGCGTTGAAGTGCGGGCAGGGCGATGGCGCCGTGGATGTAGGCCTCGACCTCGAATTGTCCGGCCTGGCCGCCGAGCGTGAAGTACCTCAGCCAGAGCTCTTCAATACTGACGTCGGCATGGCGAAGCGATTCGGCGAATCGCCGCCGCTGCTCGCTCTCCTCGCCGCCCAAGGCCATGCCGTCGTCCTGCGCTTAGTTTTCGAGGGGTCTGGCTGCGGCCAGCAGCTCCGCCGCGACCCGGGCCAGGGGCTTTCCCGACTGCCGCGAGAGCGTCATCAGATCCCGAAATGCCTCTTCATCACTGGTGCCTTTGCGGGCCATCAGCAGGCCTTTGGCCATGCTGATCGCGTCCCTCTGCGCCAGGGATTCCTGCAAACGGTCGCTCAGCGTCAGGGCAGCCTCGCGGGCCTGTGAGTGGATGACAAAAAGCGTTGCCTGTTCGGCAAAGAGCTCGGCCAGGCGGACCATGCCGTTGCCAAGCTGCTGACCGCCGTCCGAATAGACCTTGACGGCTCCCAGTGCCAGGTCGCCTGACCGCAGCGGGCAGCTCACCGACGACGAAATTCCCAGGGCGGCCGCGGCGGGAGTCCAGCGCGACCACCGCCGTTCGGAGGCCAGATTCTCGACCAGGACGGTTTCACCGCTGGCCCAGGCCGTGATGCACGGGCCTTCCCCCAGCTCGTACTGGAGCGCATCGGCTTCAGCCACGACGGCGTCGGACGCGGCCGTCGTCTGCCGCAGCCCCGAACCGTTGATCAGGCTCACGCCGGCCCCGATAGAGCCTGGAATCGCTGCCGTCGCGGCATCCGTGATCAGCCGAAGTGCGTGGGCAACCGTCTCTTCTGTCAGCAGCAGCCGTGAGGCCCGTGCGAAAACGGCGGTGATCTCGTCAGCCAGCGGCAGGTCCACGCTCATATTCACCTCAGGGTCCATACTGGCGCAGACGCCAGCCGGCGCGTATCGCCGCAGGACTCAAGCATACGGCGGGCCGGCGGGGCGCGCCTGTATTCACGCTCCACCGCAGGGAGTAGTGTCGCTAGTAGCTTGATCTCAGCCTTGAGGGTCCATAGGTTTCGCTATTTTGGTTGCTGGCGATTAAGAGTTCGCAACCGCTAAGCAGGCGCGTCACGGACGCCCAGCGTTCCTAGGATTGAGGCCGGCATGGTTTCCGGTACCGGCGCATCTCCAACACCCGAGCAATTGCAGGATCTCCTGCTGGAAAGTCCAGGGTTCACCGAGTTCCTTCTGGGCCTGACCACCGTCTCCGCGACCCTACTCGGCGGTTCCGAGCCCATGCTGTGCGCCATCACGGTGGAAAGGGAGGGCACTCCGGCCACCGTTGCCAGCAGCGGCCAGGACGCGAAACGGCTGGATGAGAAGCAATACGCGTTCGACGACGGCCCCTGCCTCACCGCTTTGCGTCACGGCACCACCGTTCTGGTTACCGATGTGGAAAATGAGGACCGCTGGGCGCACTACGCCTCCGCAATCTCCGGCGAGGGCATCCGGTCGGTCCTGGCCGTTCCAATCAGCACGGATCCGGGCTCAGCCGCAGCGCTAAACTGCTACTCGCGCACCAGCGGCGTATTTGATGAGGCCACGGTTGCGGAGGTGGAGCGCCATGCCTCGTCCATCTCGCGGATCCTAAGACTGGCACTCAAGGTGCACCCCCCGGAAATCTACCCCGAGCATCTCCGTGCTGCCTTGAAATCCCGCGCCATCGTGGACGCCGCCGTCGCACTGATCATGATCCAGAACCGGTGCAGCAGGGAACGGGCCATGGAACTGCTGCACCTGGCCGCCAGGGCAACCGACACCAGGCTCCACACCATCGCCGCGGACATCCTGCACGGCGCCACACTACCTTCGGCGGATCCCCCGCAATAGGATGGAAGAAAGCCGCCGTTTGCTCAGCGCGCGGCCGGGAATTGGGGGCAGCTATGAGTGACAACCGTGCCGTTTCGTCCACGGCCCACACCATCAGCGGCAGCGTCAGTACGCTGCTGGATCTTGTGCTGGACAGCTCCGGCGCGGGAACCCGAGTCGATGGTTTCCTAGCCGAACTGGCCAGCCTGACGGCAAAGGAACTGTCCCGCCCAGACCGCGAGGTGACCTGTGGGATCACCATCAGCCGGAGGAAGCAGCCTTCCTCAGCGGTGGGCAGCACCGGCGAAGGATCAGACAGCATCGTCCAGATCCCCCTGCTGCTCGACGATGAGAACTCCGCCGTCATCAACCTTTACTCACCGCGCACCGATGCGTTTTCTGTCGAGGACCTGGCGGTTGCCCAGCAGTTTGCCTCCGACGCCGCGCGGGCGCTCCTGCTGGCCCTGCGGATCTCCCAGCTCACAGAATCCCGGGATAACCTGGCCGCCGCTATGCAGTCAAGGACCACCATCGACATGGCGATCGGGGCGATCATGGCCCAGAACCGGTGCGGCCGTGAAGCTGCCTTCAAGATCCTTCGGAATACATCCAACAACAGGAACATGAAGATCCGTGACATCGCGGCGATGGTGGTTGCTTCCATCGCCGGCGACACCGACATCACGGCACGCTTCGAGGAGTGATCTCCCCGCGGCGGTTGGCGCGCTGGCGCCCGGACGGAAGCGACGGCACCCGGACCAGCGGGACGAGGAGGACCAGGAGGACATTGTGGATGATCCCTACGACCTTGAACGGTTCGTCGCGGCCCAGGACGCGGGCGGAACCTACCGGCGCGCTCACGACGAACTGCGTGGAGGGCTGAAACGCACCCACTGGATGTGGTTTGTGTTCCCGCAGGTCGCCGGGCTCGGGCTGAGCCCGACCGCCCGGAAGTACGCCGTCACCTCCCTGGCTGAAGCGAAGGCCTATTTGCGCCACCCGGTCCTGGGCCCGCGGCTGATCGAATGCGCCGGGGCCGTGGCCGGACTGGAAGGGCGCACCGCGGGGCAGATCTTCGGCGGCATCGACGAGCGCAAGCTGCACTCCTCCATGACCCTCTTCCTCCGCGCGGACCCGCAGCAGAACGTCTTCCAGGAGGTTCTGGCCAAGTACTTCGACGGGCAGCCGGATGAGGCGACCGACCAGCTCCTCGGCACAGGCTAGGGCCGCCTGTCCAACAGCTTCCGGAACCGGTTCTTCTTCGAGTTCTCGCGGACGATCCAGGCGATGTCCGGATCAGCGCTCTGCTCCAGTTCCGCGAACATCCGCAGACCTTCGGCAGGGAGCGCCGCAATCGCAACACTCCAGCCGTAGCCGAGGGCCTGGCGGAGGGTCCGGACGGACGGCGAGCGCCGTCCGTCCTCCGGGACGCGGACGAGATCGCCCGTGACACGGTCCAGGAGTTCCAGCGCCCGGCGGGCTGCCGCCGGCGTCCGCAGGAGGCGGGGTTCACAGATGGCGGCGACGGCGGCCCGTCGGACCAGCGGGTCCGGATCGTGCACCCAGGATTCGGCCAGCGCGAACGCCAGCCCGGGATCGTCATCGCCGGCCCGCTGCAGCGCCATGGCAACACCTTCCCTGACGCGCCAGCGGGAATCGGCGGCATACCGGTGCAGGACCTCGAGGTGCCGGCTGTCCCCGGGATGCAGGCCGAGGTACCGGCCGAGCGCGACGACGCCGCACACGGTCGCGAACTCGTCGCCCGTCGCAATCAGCTGCTCGGCCCTCGGGACGTCTGCTTCCTCGCCGCAGGCCGCAACGAGCTCGAGGTTGCCGCGCGGGCCCGGCAGAGCGCTGTGCGCGTTCAGATAGGGCATCCAGTCATCGAGCCCCTTCAGGGCCTCCCGGTACTCCTCGATCCTGCCCACCGCGCCACCGTCCTTCCAGCCGGAATAGGACCAAGCTACCCGCCCGTCACCACGGGCGCACTAAGCCTCCACCACACCCAAGCGCCGGCACCGGCGAGCCCGGAGGCGGTGTAGTTTGGCCCCATGATCAGCATCGGCTCCATCGTCATCCGTGTTGAGGACCTCCAGCGCCAACTGGACTTCTGGACGTCCGCCTTGGACTACGTGCCGCGCCGGCCGCCCGAAGAGGACTTCGTCGTCCTGGAGCCCAGGGACGGGGCGGGCCCGAACCTCTCCCTGGACCGCGTCCCGTCGAAGGTCCAGGTCCCGCCCCGGATCCACCTCGACCTCTATTCGGAGCAGCAGGCCCGCGATGTCGACCGGCTCCTGCAGCTGGGCGCGAGCCGTGTGGAGTGGAACAATCGTCCCGCGGACGCGGACTACGTCATTTTGGCCGATCCCGAAGGCAACCGCTTCTGCGTCGTGGACACCGCAGGACGGTAGCGCTTCGGGACGGTAGCGCCGCAGGACGGTAGCGCCGCAATCCGGCGACCCCGGTCACGACAGCGGAGGAACCGCGCCGTACGATTTCGGGATTCCACACGGGTTGACCGGCCGGTCCTCGTCCGAGGACGAGGGCTCCCTGCTGGCGTAGCTCCGCGCCGTTTTCAGGTCGCGGGAGCGCCGCACCAGCCCCCAAGCGACAGAACCGATCCCTCCTGTCAACAGCACCAGCCCCAACACAAAAAGGCCGGTCGCTCCAGCATCGGCACTGCCGGCGGCAACTAGGTACAGCGGCGTCGGCAGTATCGACGCAGCGGCCGATGCGGAGGAGGATTAAAGGGCAGTCACGATAAGGAGGTCAGTGATGTGCTACCCGTACAACAAGGAATTCCGGCGGGACGTCAAGAAGGATGAACCAAAGGAAACCGAGGCGCGACCGGAGCCCCGGGCCAAAGCGCCTGAATTCAAGTTCTGGGCCTTCCCCCGCCGCAGCAGGGAATTCACCGTCGAAGAGCCGGCGAAGGCCGGCCGGACACGTGAGAAGGTTTAGCCCGGAATCGGCGGAAGGCCCCACAGTGAGGGGCCTTCCGCCCTGCCAGGCTGCGGCGTGCGGCCGTTGCGGGGAAGGTGCGGGACACTGGAAGTCCCCCATCCCGAAGGCAGGACCGCATTGATCAATCTCCAGCAGGACCCCGAAGGCTTCATCCGCATGAAGCGGCACTTTCCGGGCAGCACCGTCATCTCCGTTACGTTCAACGATGGATCCTCGGAGGAATTCTCCGGAGAACGGCTCAACGCGATCTATGACGAGGCCCAGGCCGTGTACCGGGCCGAGAACCACCTGGACGCCAAGGGGTTCTCCCGGGCGCCGAAAAAGACGGTCCAGCCCACGAACAAGATCGAGTACGTGGCGGTCCACCCCGGGATGGCGAAATAGCCTTCCAAAAACGCGTTGACACCCCGGCGCGGGCGGATTATTCTACAACCAAATGGTTGTAGATGAGCTCCGGGATGCCGAACTGGACCGCCTGTTCCAGGCGTTCGCCGACGCCACCCGCCGTGACATCGTCACCCGGGTGACGGCCGGCGAGTACTCGGTGTCCAGGCTGGCGGAGCACTACGCCATGAGTTTCGCCGCCGTACAGAAACACGTGGCGGTGCTGGAGCGCGCTTCCCTCGTTACGAAGGAAAAGCGCGGACGGGAGCAGATCGTGCGGGCCCACCACGACGGCTTACAACGAGCTCGACGGCTGCTCGATGAGTACGAATCGATCTGGCGGCAGCGGGCCGACCGGATCGCAGACATTCTCGCAGAGGGATAGGAAGAGTTCCGCCATGACCGTTATCAGTTCGCACAAGGATGCCAAGGCCCTGAGCTTCACCGTCGTCGCCGAGTTCGACGCCGGCGTCGAGCGCGTGTGGCAGGTCTGGGAGGACCCGCGCCAGCTTGAGCGCTGGTGGGGCCCACCCACCTGGCCCGCGACCTTCGACAGCCACGAGTTCGTCTCCGGCGGGAAGGCCAGCTACTTCATGACCGGGCCCGGGGGCGAGAAGAGCCGGGGCTGGTGGCGCTTCACCGCGATCGAGGCCCCGCACCGGCTGGAGTTCGACGACGGTTTCGCCGACGAGAACGGCGACCCGATCCCCACCATGGGCACGAGCCATGCCGTGATGCGGCTTGAGGCAATCGACAACCGCACCCGGATGACGATGGTGTCGACCTTCGATTCCGCCGAGGCGCTGGAGAAGGTGCTCGCCATGGGAATGGAAGAGGGCATGAAACAGGCCCTCGGCCAGATCGACGCGATCCTCGCCGGATCCAAAGTCGGCTGACAGCAGCCGGCCTCAGGAAGCAAACGCGCAAGGCAATACCCCGCACCTGCTCCGCAAGTGCGGGTGTCTTGTCGGAGCAAGATGCCCTGGCGGCGTTAGCCGCCGAGGATCTTGGCCTTCTGCGCCTCGAACTCCTGTTCGGTGAGAATCCCCTGCTCTTTGAGCGCCCCGAGCTCTTTGAGCTGCTGGATGGCCTCGTTGGAGATTCCGCCGGCGGCGGGCGGGGGTGCAGCCGGCTGCTGGTAGGCGGCTTGCTGCTGGCCCATCTGCTGGTTGTAGGCCTCCTGCTGCTTCGCCGCGGTCGCTGCGTCCTTTTCGGCGAACTTCGAAGCCTGCCGCCGCTGGACGCGGCCGCTGACCGCTGATGCCGTCCCGGCGACGACTGCCGTCCGCGCCATACCCCTAAGCAGTCCCATAATCTCTCTCCTCTCGCAATCGCGGGTTGTGTGTTGTGTGTCAGGCCACGGGCGGCTGGGCGTCGAGGGCCTCGAGCGCGGCCATCACGTCCGGGGCAGGGATCCGCGTGCTCGCGACAAGCTCGCCCCCGCCGTCTCGGACGGCGGCCACGAAGGGTGCCGCCCAGATGTTCTCGTAAACAATCAGCGCGGCGAGGCTCCCCGGGAGAATCGCATCTGCGGCTTCGGCAATTTCCTCATCGCCAAGGAGCCCGGACTGCGCGCCGTCGAAGTAAGAGAATGCCTCCGCGGGACCGCCGGGGTCGGTAAGCTCGAGCACCTCTACCGTGCCGTCCTCGCCCTTCATGACGACAAGAAGATCAAAGAGCCGGATCACACCCTGCTCCACGAGCTTGATGAGCTCTTCACTCGCGCGTCCATTCAGTCCGGCCATGGGGAACTCAAGGAGCACAAAGTCGACCGGCCCGTGGGCCTCGGTCTCCGGTGTGGTTGTCACTGGCTTTCCTCCGTTCTGGTTCGAGCGCACTGTCCGGCACGCTGGTCTAAGTGTGTTCGGCGCCTGCCGGGCCGTCACCACCCGCACCGGGTGATCCCGACGGCGGATCGGGAGCCCGCAGGCATCATGTGCCACCAGGGGTCTTGAGACCACTACAGCGCCAGCGGGCCGTCGCCGCATCATCCCTTTCGGGTGAGCCCCCCCGGGCAGCGCTCACGACGCCGGACACGTGGCAGGGTGGGGCGTAACCCTTCCCTGCCCGTCAGGCCGCGGTGCCCTCCACCTGGACCTTAATGCCCGCCAGCATCGCCTCGCCGTCTTTCTCGCTCCGCTTCATGATCAGCGCCTCGACCGGGGGGCCGGCCGGCGGGACCGGCAGGTGCCACTCGGCGTCGACCGTCAGCTTCGTTCCGCCGGCCTCGGCTTCGAACATGTTGGTAGAGACCGGCCGGCCGAGGACTTCGCGACGATGCGCTGGTTGGGGACGACCCCGGCGAATTCGATGGTTCCTTCGTTGTGGATCCCCAGCGTGTGCGTGAACCATCGGGGAGGAGCCGACGCCGTCTGGCTTTACCTCAACATCCCTGACCGCAACCTCCGGAAAGCAGGCCCAGAGCCTGCCGACATCCCTCGCGAAGTCGAACACCTTCTCAACCGGGGCGTTTATGGTGATGCTCTTCGTCAGTTTCGCCATGGCGCTGATCTCCTCCGAGGTGCTGGGCACAGGTGACCCTGCGAAGCCTGCCTCTGCGGGCGGGGCCATAGGAACCACGTTGAAGCGCCCTCCCCTACGGCAACAGGGGGGAAAGTCCGATGTTTGCTCCAGTTTCCGCGTGGGCTGTTGACGCATTCGAGGATGAGCGCCTGCTGAGGCCCCAGGATCAGCGGCTACGGGACCGTCGTCGTGGCGCTGGCAATCACTGCCGCCGCGTTCGTCCTCGCACTCAAAGAAAAAGCCTCCGGAACCTGTTGGTTCCGGAGGCTTTTCCAAGGGTGGCAGATGAGGGATTCGAACCCCCGTAGGCGTTGCCAGCTGATTTACAGTCAGCCCCCTTTGGCCGCTCGGGTAATCTGCCGAACTTCAAAAGAAGATCACTCGCGGCTTCCATGTTCAGAACGGCTGTTTCCAGTCCGTTCCGCTTCCAGTAACCGCGGGCAAGACAACTTTACAGAACTTATGCCGAAGAATCGAATCGGCGCTTTGTGGCCCCAAAAACCCCGGAAAATCAGGCTTCTCCGAGGATGCGTCCGGCGAGTTTGGACTCAAACCGCGCGGCCTGCTCCTCCGTGATCTGGTTCAGCTGGATGGCACGTGCCAGATCGGCGTGAACACCATCCAGCCGCGACGAGGCATCCGCGGCCGGGCTGAAGATGATCGAGGCCGCCAGTGTTGCCGCCGCCACCGACGTTGCGGCAGTGGCGAGACCAACGGCGGCTGCTGCGGTGGAGCGGACGGCATACCTGACGGCCTTGTTTTGCATGGTGCGTGCCTTTCGAACGACTCTTCCAACTCCTGCAACTCTGCCGCCCGGAACTTCGTTCCCGCCTTGACCCACCTTTGAGCGGGCTGTGAACCGGACAACGCACTGCAGCCTTCACATCAGGGGCATCCGTACTAGGCTGGATTGCAGACACAACGGCCCTTCACCGGGCACCCCCCAACCATCAGGAGGACAGTCATGGCAGGCGAATCCACATTCGACGTCGTCAGCAAGGTCGACAAGCAGGAAGTCGCCAACGCGTTGCACCAGGCGCAGAAGGAACTGGTCCAGCGTTACGACTTCAAGGGCGTCGGCGCCGAGGTCGATTTCAGCGACGAGAAGATCCTCATGAAGGCCAACTCCGAAGAGCGCGTGCTCGCCGTCCTGGACGTCCTGCAGTCCAAGCTGATCCGCCGCGGCATCTCCTTGAAGTCCCTCGACACGGGCGAGCCCTACCCCTCCGGCAAGGAGTTCCGGCTCGAAGCCACCATCAAGGAGGGCATCGCCCAGGACCTGGCGAAGAAGATCAACAAGCTCATCCGCGACGAGGCCCCCAAGTCCGTCAAGTCGCAGATCCAGGGCGACGAGCTCCGGGTGACCTCCAAGTCCCGCGACGACCTCCAGGAGACCATGAACCTGCTGAAAGGCTTCGACGAGGCCGACCTGCAGTTCGTGAACTTCCGAAGCTAGGGTCGTCCGCGGCGCAGAATTTCTGACGCTGCACAAAAGGGCTGGCGCGCCGGTATTCCGGCATCGCCAGCCCATTTGTGCGTCACGGGACGAAACGCGCGTCGCGCCGGGCCACCAGGCTGCCGGGCCGCCGGGCCGCCGGATAATTAGGTCACGTAAGATTTTCGTATTTCCGCGGGTAAGGGTTACCTTGGTTCTTAGGCAAACCTTAGTTAGCTACTTTTACCCGAAAGCATCCATATGAGCGCGAACTTCCTGATCGGCCTCCGCGAGGGCCTTGAAGCCGCCATGATCGTTGTCCTGCTGCTGGCCTACGTGGCCCGGACCGGACGTAGGCAGCTTGTTCCCCGCATCTGGGCCGGCGTCGGACTGGCGGTGGCGGTCTCCATTGGTTTTGGCGCCCTTCTGACCTTCGGCCCGCGCGGACTCTCGTTCCAGGCCCAGGAAGCGATCGGGGGCAGCCTGTCGATTGCCGCCGTCGCCCTCGTCACCTGGATGGTCTTCTGGATGGCCCGCACGTCGCGGACCCTCGGCAGCGACCTCCGCGGCAAGATCGACAAGGTGGCCGACGGCGCCGCCTGGGGCCTCGTCGCCGTCGCCGCCCTCGCCGTGGGCCGGGAAGGACTCGAAACGGCCCTCTTTCTCTGGGCCGCCGCGCAGTCGGCCGGACAGTCGACCTCCCCGCTGCTCGGGGCAGTCCTGGGCCTGGCCGCCGCAGCGGGGCTCGGCTACCTGCTCCACCGCGGTGCCCTGCGCGTGAATCTGGCCAAGTTCTTCACCTGGACCGGCGCTGCGCTGATCGTGGTGGCCGGCGGCGTCCTTGCCTATGGAGTCCACGACCTCCAGGAGGCCGGCCTGCTCCCGGGCCTACACTCCCTCGCCTTCGACGTCACGGCAGCGGTGCCGCCGTCGTCCTGGTACGGCACCCTGCTGAAGGGGACCCTGAACTTCTCCCCCGCCACCACCTGGCTCGAGGCCACCGCCTGGGCCCTCTACGTGGTTCCGGTGATGGCGCTCTATCTCCGGTCATACCGCCGCAGCCTGCGCCGGACCCCCGGCGAACCGGCCGCAGCGGCAGCCCCGTCAGCCTCCGCCGCGGCCTGACACCCCGGCTCACCCCTCTCCCACCCGCACCCGTCTGCATCCCGAAGGACCCCCATGACTGCGTTCCGCACTTCCCCGCGCCGTTTTTCAGGCCGGCTCGGCCTCGCCGCCACCGCCGCACTGCTGCCCCTCACGCTCGCTGCCTGCACCGACAACGCCGCGCCCGCCGCCTCCACGGACGGCGCAGCGATCACTGTGTCCAGCACCAGCAGCGAGTGCAAGGTCTCCGCCGCCGAGGCTCCCAGCGGCAACCTGACCTTCGCCATCAGCAACGACGGCGACCAAGTCACCGAGTTCTACCTGCTCGCCGAGGACGGGCTGCGGATCCTGGCCGAGGTCGAGAACATCGGCCCGGGAATCACCCGCAACCTCGTGGCCACGGTGCCCGCCGGAAAGTACCTCACGGCCTGCAAACCGGGGATGGAAGGCGACGGCCTCCGCGCCGCGTTCACGGTCACCGGCACGGGCCAGGCCGTGACCGTCGACGACGACCTGCAGAAACTCACGGACACCGCCACCGGCCAGTACACCGCCTACGTCAAGGACCAGACCGAGCAGCTGCTGGCCGGAACCCGGTCCTTCGCCGCGGCGTTCGCCGCCGGGGAGACGGAGACGGCCCGCGGGCTGTATGCTTCCACGCGCATGCATTGGGAACGGATCGAACCCGTGGCCGAGTCCTTCGGCGACCTGGATCCGAAGCTTGACCTCCGCGAGGCCGACCTGGAACCCGGAGAGGCGTGGACCGGCTGGCACCGCGCCGAGAAGGACCTCTTCGCCCCGGCAGGCTACACGGCGATGACCAGCGCGGAACGCGCCGGACTGTCCGCGCAGCTCGTCGCGGACACCGAGGACCTCTACCAGCGGACCCGCACCCTGGGCCTGACCGCGGACAAGCTGGGCAACGGCGCGAAGGAGCTCCTCGACGAGGTCGCCACGGGCAAGGTGACCGGCGAGGAGGAAATCTGGTCGCACACGGATCTCTGGGACTTCCAGGCAAACGTCGACGGCGCCCGGATAGCCTTCGAGAACCTCCGCCCCGTCCTCGAGAAAAAAGACGCTGCGCTGGCCGCGAAGCTGGACACCAGGTTTTCCGCCCTGCAGACCGAACTTGGGACCCATGCCCGGGGCACCGGGTTCGCCTCCTACGACGATCTCACCCCAGAACAGGTCCGGAAGCTTGCGGCCCTGGTGGACACCCTCGGCGAACCCCTGTCCCGGCTGACTGCAGCGGTCGTCCTGTGAGCACGGTATCCCGCCGCGGCCTCCTCTCCCTTGCCGGGGCCGGCGGCGTCGGTGCGGCAGCGGGTCTAACAGCCGGAATCTTCGGCCGCGACGCAGCCGCGGGACCCGCGGAGGTGCCGGCCTCCGACACCGTGCCGTTCCATGGCGAGCGCCAGGCCGGCATCATTACGCCGGCCCAGGACAGGCTCCACATGGCCGCCTTCGATGTGATTAGCGAAGACCGCGCCGAGCTCATTGCCCTGCTGAAAGATTGGACGGAGGCAGCCGCAGCCCTCACGGCGGGCAGGGAAGCCGGAACCACCGGCGCGGTGAACGGCCCCTACGACGCCCCTCCGGAGGACACCGGCGAAGCGATGGGCCTCGCTGCCGGGCGGCTGACGCTGACTTTTGGTTTCGGCGCCTCCCTCTTCGAGAAAGGCGGCAGCGCCCGCTTCGGGCTGGAGGGCCGCCGGCCCGCAGCCCTTATCGGCCTGCCGCATTTCCCGGGCGACCAGCTTCAGGAGCAACGGACCGGCGGGGACCTTGTGGTCCAGGCCTGCTCGGATGATCCCCAGGTGGCCGTCCACGCCGTCCGGAACCTGGCGCGCATCGCCTTCGGGAAGGCGCAGGTCCGCTGGTCCCAGCTCGGCTTCGGGCGCACTGCCTCAACCTCACGTTCCCAGCAGACTCCCCGCAACCTCTTCGGTTTTAAGGACGGCACGAGCAATGTGAAGTCGGAGGACACCGGGCTCCTGAGTGAGCATGTGTGGGTGCCCGCCGGAGCGCCGGCCCCGGAGGCATGGATGGAGGGCGGCAGCTATCTGGTGGCACGCCGCATCCGGATGCACATCGAGATCTGGGACCGGACCTCGCTGCGGGAACAGGAAGGCCTGATCGGCAGGACCAAGTCAGAGGGGGCACCATTGTCCGGCGGGACTGAGTTCTCCGCCCCGGACTTTGACGCCCCGGGCCGGGCCGGCGGGCCGCTGATCGCCACAAGTTCCCATGTCCGGCTGGCGCATCCATCGCATAACAACGGGGTGCACATGCTCCGCCGCGGCTACAACTACACGGACGGCTCGGACGGGCTGGGGCATCTGGACGCCGGGCTCTTCTTCATCGCCTTCGTCAAGGATCCGCGCACCCACTATGTGCCCATGCAGCTCGCCATGGCCCGGAAGGACACCCTGGCCGTGGACTACCTGGAACACACCGGTTCCGGGCTGTTCGCCGTTCCCCCGGGCGTGCAGCCCGGCGGATTCGTGGGCGAGCGACTTTTCGTCGCCTGACTCAGCGCCCGGGCATCCTCTGTCCCGCGAACCCTGCCCCGCAGCCCCTATCCCGCGGCCCCGGGACCCTCCGGATCCGAGGCAGCCGCCGCGGCCGGCCCGCGCCCCGGGGGCACTTTGGCGCGGACACGCCGCCAACTGGGGCGCCGCCGTCGAACTCTGGGCCCATAGTGCCCCCGGGCGGATGCAACCCGGCCGAGAACAACCCCCGGCTAGCCCAGCTGGCGGCCGGCCATCCGCTCGAGCCGGCCGATCCGCTCGCTCATCGGCGGGTGCGTTGAAAACATTTTCGCGACACCCGCGGCGCGGAACGGGTTCGCGATCATCAGGTGCGAGGCGTTGACCAGCCGCTGGTCCTGCGGCAGCGGCGCCAGCTGCACGCCCTGCTCGATCTTGCGCAGGGCGGAGGCAAGCGCCAGCGGGTCACCCGTGAGCTTGGAGCCGTCCTCGTCAGCGTCGAACTCCCGGGTTCGGGAGATGGCCATCTGGATCAGCGAGGCAGCAAACGGCGCCAGCAGGGCCATGGCGATTGCGGCGATCGGGTTGGCGTTGCGCCGGTCCCCGCCGCCGCCGAAAATCAGGAACATCTGCGCCACCGAGGTGATGACGCCCGCGACGGCGGCGGCCACCGAGGCGGTCAAGATGTCCCGGTTGTACACGTGCATCAGCTCGTGGCCCAGCACTCCGCGGAGTTCCCGCGCGTCGAGCATCCGCAGGATGCCTTCGGTGCAGCACACCGCCGCGTTCTGCGGATTCCGTCCGGTCGCGAAGGCGTTCGGGGCCATCGTGGGCGAGAGATAGATCCGCGGCATCGGCTGCTGCGCCGCGGCGGAGAGCTCCCGGACAATCTGGTGGAGCTGGGGCGCCTCGGCCTCCGTCACGGGGTAGGCCTGCATGGCCCGGATGGCGATCTTGTCACTGTTCCAGTAGCCGTAGGCCGTCGTGGCGATGCCGACCAGTGCCATGATCCAGATCGGTGCGGCGCTGCGCATGCTGGAGGCCATCAGCGCGCCGAGGAGCAGCAGCACCGCCCACAGCACACCGAAGAGGGCTGCGGTCTTCAGTCCGTTGTGATGCTGGTGCACTGTTTCCTCCAGAAGTCGTCCCAATATCGACCCGCACAGGAAAAACGTCCCGCTACGGCACCGGGTTCCGCGCGTCGTACCTCAGGAAGCCCGACTGCGAATGCGCCACGGCCCACGCCACCGCGATGCACAACAGGCCGCCCAAAAGCAGGACCCAGCCTTCACTCAAAATCTTAGTCCCACCACCGGCGAGCATGTCCCCCACCCGCGGCCCGCCGGCCACCACCACAATGAACACGCCCTGCAGCCGGCCGCGCAGGTGGTCCGGCGTCGAGGCCTGCAGGATCGTGGTGCGGAAGACGGCGCTGACCGAGTCGGCGATGCCGGCCAGCCCGCAGCACAGGGCCGCGGGCAGCAGCCACCACGTCACTCCGCCGGCGCCGGCGTTCCCGGCGAGCACGACGACGAGGCCGAACCCGGCGATGGAGGCGCCCCAGCCCATCACGGACCAGACGACGGCGGTCCCCTGCCGCCGCACGCGGCCCAGCGGGCCGGAGAACAGGCCGGCCAGGAACGCGCCGACGGCGGTGGAGGCCAGCAGGATCCCGACCGTGGTTTCGCCGCCGCCGATCATCACCGCGCCAATCGCGGGCAGCAGTGCCCGGGGCTGGGCGAAGATCATGGCGACGAGGTCGATGATGAAGGTCATCCGCAGGTTGGGGCGGGTGCCCAGGAAGCGGAAGCCCTCGACGACGGAGCGCAGCCCCGCGGGACGCGCATGTTCCCCCGGCGGCATGGCGGGCAGTCTGAACAGCGCCCAGACGGCGAAGGCGAAGGTGGCGACGTCGATGGTGTAAGTCCAGGCGAACCCGACCGTGGCCACCAGCAGCCCGGCCAGCAGCGGCCCGGCCGTCAGGGTCAGCCCGAAGCTGATCATGCTCAGCGCGTTGGCGGCGGGCAGGAGCTCCTTGCGGACCAGCAGCGGGATGATGGCGCTGCGGGCAGGCTGGTTGATGGCCTGCGCGCCGCTCTGCACCGCGATCAGGACATAGAGCAGCCAGACGTTGCCCAGGTGGAGCCAGGCCTGCAGCGCCAGGCAGGCGGTGGTCAGCCACAGCACCGAGGAGGCCAGCAGTGCCACCTTGCGCCGGTCATGGGCATCCGCGATCGAGCCGCCCAACAGGCCGCCGAAGACCAGCGGGACGAGGGCAAAGATGCTCAGCAGCCCGACGTAGAGGCTGTCCTGGGTGAGCCGGTAAACCTCCAGGCTCACGGCCACCAGGGTCAGCTGGCTGCCCACGGATGCGACGGCGGAACCCAGCCACAGGCGGCGGAACGCCGGACTCTCGCGCAAGGGCGTGATGTCCGCCAGATATTTCCCCACCCGGACACTCTAGTGGGCCCCGGCGGACCGGCCGGCGACGCCGGCGTGAGACCCGCGTGCCGGGACCTGACCCGTCCCGAAGGGCGTAACACGCGGGGATAAGCCGAGCCTTATTATGACCGGTTCATAATAGGTGCTTGAATGGGGGCATGACGGAGACGGCGGGCACCCACGAGGCATGGGTTGCCGCCCTGCGTGCCCACGGCCGCCGGGTGACCAAACAGCGGCTGGCGGTGCTCACCGCCGTCGAGCATCACCCGCATTCCCCCGCCGAGCACATCCTCGCCGCCGCCCGCCATGACCTTCCGGAGCTGACCGCGCAGTCCGTGTACGTGGTCCTCGGCGATCTGACCGATCTGCAGATGCTGCGCCGTTTCGAGCCGCCGCACTCCCCCGCCCTTTACGAGACGCGGGTGGGCGACAACCACCACCACGCCGTCTGCATCAGCTGCGGCCGGGTGGAGGACGTCGAGTGCGCCGTCGGACATGCGCCGTGCCTGACGCCCAGCTGGGACGAGAACGCCCGGCCGATGACCATCCAGATCGCCGATGTGCTGTACCAGGGCATCTGCCAGGACTGCCAGCGCACCCAAAAACTTCCCTCGACATCTGAACAGCAAGAAATCAACAAAGGAGAATGATGACTGCGAACCTTTCCGCGCCCATCTCGCATACCGCGACCACCACCCAGACCGGCGCCCCCGTCGCGTCCGACGAGCACTCGCTGACCGCCGGGGCCGACGGGGCCACCGCGCTCCACGACCGCTACCTGGTCGAGAAGCTCGCACAGTTCAACCGCGAGCGGCTCCCGGAGCGCATTGTCCACGCCAAGGGCGGCGGCGCTTTCGGCACCTTCACGGTGACCGGCGACGTTTCCCGCTTCACCCGCGTGGCTGCATTCCAGCCGGGCGCTCAGGTTGGCACGGCCATCCGTTTCTCCTCCGTGGCGGGCGAGCAGGGCTCCCCGGACACCTGGCGCGACGTCCGCGGTTTCGCGACCCGCTTCTACACCCCTGAGGGCAACCTGGACATCGTGGGCAACAACACCCCCGTGTTCTTCATCAAGGACGGTATCAAGTTCCCGGACTTTATCCACTCGCAGAAGCGCCTCCCGGGCTCCGGCCTGCGTGACGCCGACATGCAGTGGGACTTCTGGACCCTCTCCCCCGAGTCGGCCCACCAGGTCACCTACCTCATGGGCGACCGCGGCCTGCCCCGCTCCTGGCGCGAGATGCACGGCTTCTCCTCCCACACGTACCTCTGGACGAACGCCGAAGGCGAACGCTTCTGGGTCAAGTACCACTTCCGCTCCAACCAGGGCGAGCACAACATCACCAACGAACAGGCTGCGCAGCTTGCCGGCGAGGACGCCGACTACTACCGCCGCGACCTGTACGAGGCCATCGCCGAGGGCAACTTCCCCAGCTGGGACCTGCACGTCCAGGTCATGCCGTACGAGGATGCCAAGACCTACCGGTTCAACCCGTTCGACCTGACCAAGGTCTGGCCGCACGCGGACTACCCGCTGGTGGAGGTTGGCCGCTTCGAGCTGAACCGCAACCCGGAGAACTTCTTCGCCGAGATCGAGCAGATCGCCCTGTCTCCCGCGAACGTCGTTCCGGGCCACGACATTTCCCCGGACAAGATGCTGATGGCGCGCGTGTTCTCCTACCCGGATGCCCACCGCTACCGCGTCGGCACCAACTTCAACGAGCTCCCGGTCAACCGCCCGGTCTCGCCGGTGAACAACTACTCGCAGGACGGCTCGCTGCGCCACGGCTACAAGCCGGCTTCGGCCCCGGTCTACGCCCCGAACTCCTTCGGCGGCCCCGTCGCCGATCCGGCCCGCGCCGGTGAGGGTTCCTGGGAGTACGACGGCGCCCTGGTCCGCACCGCTGCGACCCTGCACTCCGAGGACAGCGACTTCGGCCAGGCCGGAACGCTGTACCGCGACGTCTATGACGAAGCAGCCAAGGCCCGCTTCCTCGACACCATCACCGGTGCCGTGGGCGGCGTGCAGAACGCCGGCATCAAGGAACGCGCCATCCAGTACTGGACCAACGTCGACGCCGAACTCGGCGCCAAGCTGCGGGCCAACCTGGGCACAGTCGCTGTCTCCGACGCTGAGGCAGCCAACAAGATCTGATCGTGCGTCCGGGTTAGCCCGTTCGCGCCCGCTGGCCCCGCGTCAGCCCGCGTTAGCGCTTTAGCGCGCGTCCTGAAACTCCCCGCCACGGATCTCCGTGGCGGGGAGTTTTTTGCGCTTTTCCACATGGCGTTAACGGCCGCTCGCCATGGCACCGCCGGTATCCCTACGATCCATACATGGACACATTCGCAGGCATCCCGGATGCCGCCTTCCAGTTCTACGCAGAGCTTGAACGCAACAACAACCGCGACTGGTGGCTGGAACACAAGGCGACCTACGACGCCGCGGTGAAAGGCCCGCTGACCCTGCTGCTGGCCGAGCTGGAGCCGTCCTTTGGTGCGGCCAAGCTCTTCCGGCCCAACAGGGACATCCGGTTCTCGCTCGACAAATCGCCGTACAAGACTGCCCAGGGCGCCCTTGCACCCACCGCCGACGGTGTCGGCTTCTACATCCAGCTCAGCGCCGACGGACTCCTCATCGGAGGCGGCTGCCACACCCAGACGCCGGCCCAGCTGACGCGTTTTCGCAGCGCTGTCGATGCCCCGTCCAGCGGCGGGGCCCTGCAGTCCATCGTGCAGGACATCGAGGCGGCGGGCTTTGCCGTGGAGGGCGAAAGCCTGAAAACCGTCCCGCGGGGTTTCGACAAGGACCATCCGCGGGCGGAACTGCTCAAGCACAAGTCCCTGACGGCGGGCGCGAACGTCGGCCAGCCAGGCTGGCTCGCCACCCCGGGCGCGGCGGCTGAGGTGGCCCGGCGCTGGGAGGAACTGCGGCCCCTCGTCAACTGGATCAGCTGTTTCGCCGCCCCCTGATGGGGACTCCGATCCAGGGCCCAACGCCGAAGTTGCCGGAGCCGCGCCCGGTCGCCGGAAGCTTGCAGCGACTGGGGCGCGGCTCCGGCGACCTCGATTTCTCAGGACCGGACGGTCGCCGGTTAGGCGCGGGTGTAGGTGCCCTCGTCCTCCGCGGCCTTGTTCCTCGAAGCCTCGGCGCCGCTGTCGCCGGCCTTGCTCTTCGCGGCCTCGGCGTCGGCATTTCCGGACTCGTCCGAGCCGGACCCGCCGTCGGCGTTGCCGGCGGAAGCGCCCCCGGCGGCGGGGCCGTTGACTGAAGCCCTGGCCGCGGCGAACTTCTCGTTCAGCCGGGAGTGGCGCTGGCCGTAGGAGAAGTAGATGATGATGCCGATCACGAGCCAGCCGGCGAAGAAGATCCAGGTCTCCACGGCCAGGTTGGTCATGAGGTACAGGCACAGGACGGCCGAGATGATCGGGAGCACCTTGCCGAACGGCACCCGGAAGGCGGGCTTCAGGTCCGGACGCTTCTTGCGCAGCACCAGCACGCCGATGCTCACCGTCACGAACGCGGACAGCGTGCCGATGTTGATCATTTCCTCCAGCAGGTCCACGTTGGTGAGCCCGGCGACAACCGCCACGGCGGCGCCGCAGATGATCTGCAGGCGGACCGGCGTCGCACGGATGGTGCTGGTCTTGGACAGCGAGCGCGGCAGCAGCCCGTCGCGGCTCATGGCCAGCACCACACGGGAGAGGCCCATCAGCAGCACCATGATCACGGTGGTCAGGCCCACGAGGGAGCCGAACGCGATGACCTTGGCGGCGTCGGTGTTGCCCACGGCCTCAAACGCGGTGGTGAGGGTCGGGTTCTTGGCCTCGGCCAGCTCGGTGTAGGACACCATGCCGGTCAGCGCCAGGGACACCAGGATGTAGAGCACGGTGACGACGGCGAGGCCGCCGAAGATGCCGCGGGGCAGGGTCTTCTGCGGGTTCTTGACCTCCTCGGCCGAGGTGGCCACCACGTCGAAGCCGATGAAGGCGAAGAAGACCAGGGCGGCGCCGGCGAAGATGCCGAGGGTGCCGTACTGCGCCGGGGCAGCGCCGGTGAGGAAGCCGAAGAAGGACTGCTTCATGACGTCGGCGGCACCGGTGCCCCCGGTCGGCTGGGAGGTCGGCACGAACGGCGCGTAGTTCTCAAACTTCACGTAGCTGAAGCCCACCACGATCACAAAGAGGACGACGGCGATCTTGATCAGCGTGAAGACGTTGCCGACGCGGGCGGACAGCTTCGTCCCCAGTACCAGCAGCACGGTGAAGACGGCGACGATCAGGAAGGCGCCCCAGTAGAGGTCCACCCCGCCCAGGGAGATCGCCGGCGGAATGTCCACGCCCATCAGCGCGAACACCTTGCTGAGGTAGATGCCCCAGTACTTGGCGATCACCGCACCGGCGGTGAACAGCTCGAGGATGAGGTTCCAGCCGATGATCCAGGCCAGCAGCTCGCCCATGGTGGCGTAGGTGAAGACATAGGCGGACCCGGCGACGGGGATCGCGGTGGCGAACTCGGCGTAGCACATGATCGCCAGCGCACACGTGACGGCGGCGATGGCGAACGAAAGGGTCACGGCCGGGCCGGCGAAGTTTGCTGCAGCTTTGGCCCCGACCGAGAAGATGCCGGCGCCGACGGCAACGGCGACGCCCATGATCATCAGGTCCCAGGAGCTGAGCGAGCGCTTCAGCTTCCGTCCGGGTTCCTCGGCGTCCGACATGGACTGCTCGATCGATTTGGTCCGGAATAGGTTCATAGGAAAATCCAAAATCTCGCTAGCTGGTTGGAAACAGACCTATCCATAGTAGTGTCCATCCACTGGACGGCCAGATTTGTCCCACATCGTGAGACGCAAAAGGCGGGCCGTGCAGGTTTCCCTGCACGGCCCGCCCGCGCCTGACCAGCTCCGGTTTAGACCGGCCAGTCCATCAGTGTGGACCGGATCAGGAACCGTTTGCCTTCCGGCGCCTCGACCGAGAAGCCGCTCCCCCGGCCCGGCACCACGTCCACGGTCAGGTGGGTATGGCTCCAGTAGTTGAACTGCTCCTTGGACATCCAGAACTCAATCGGCTGCGGCTGTAGACCGTCGGAAATGTCGAACAGGCCCAGCTGCACGTCCGAGTCGCCGGTGATGAACTCCCCAGCGGGATAGCACATCGGCGAGGAGCCGTCGCAGCAGCCGCCGGACTGGTGGAACATCAGCGGACCGTGCTGGAGCCACAGCTTGCGCAGCAGTTCCACCGCTTCCTGGGTGAGCGCCACCCGGGAGAAGTCCTCCCCGGGAACGGTCACGGCGGCGTCGAGCTTGGTCGGTGGCATCAGAATCCTTTCTGCATCAGTACCTGTTGACCATCAGTACTTGATGACCACGCGGCCGTCGATCTTGGCGTGCTTCATTTCATCGAGGACGGCATTCACTTCGGAAAGCTCCCGGGTGGAGACCGTCGGGTGGATCTTGCCCTCGGCGTAGAATTCCAGCGCCTCGGCCAGGTCCTGGCGGGTTCCGACGATGGAGCCGCGGACGGTCAGGCCCTTGAGCACAATCTCGAAGATCGGCGCCGGGAAATCACCCGGCGGCAGGCCGTTGAACACAATCGTTCCGCCGCGCCGGGCCATCCCGATCGCCTGGCCGAATGCTGACGGGTGCACTGCAGTGACCAGGACGCCATGGCAACCTCCGGTTTCGCGCTGGATGACTTCGGCGGGATCTTCGTGCAGGGCATTGACGGTCAGTTCCGCACCGTGCTTCTTGGCCAGGGCGAGCTTGTCGTCGGCGATGTCCACCGCAGCAACCCGGAGGCCCATGGCAACCGCGTACTGGACGGCGATGTGGCCGAGGCCGCCGATGCCCGAGATCGTGACCCACTGGCCGGGCCGGGCCTCGGTCATCTTGAGTCCCTTGTAGACGGTCACTCCGGCGCAAAGCACCGGGGCCACCTCGACGGGGTCCGTACCGGCCGGGATCCGTGCGGCGAAGCGCGTGTCCACCAGCATGTACTCGCCGAAAGAGCCGTCAACGCTGTAGCCGGCGTTCTGCTGCGCCTCGCACAGGGTTTCCCAGCCGGTGCGGCAGTACTGGCAATCGCCGCAGGCGGACCAGAGCCAGGCGTTGCCGACGAGGTCCCCGACGGCCAGGTCGGTGACTCCCTCACCGAGGGCAACCACCTCGCCGACGCCTTCGTGGCCGGGGATGAACGGCGGGGTCGGCTTGACCGGCCAGTCGCCTTCCGCGGCGTGGAGGTCAGTGTGGCAGACGCCGGTGGTCAGCACCTTGACGAGAGCCTGGCCGCGGCCCGGAACGGGAACGGGGAGGGTCTGGATCTGGAGGTCCTTGCCGAATTCGGTTACCACCGCGGCTTGCATTGTCGTCGTCGTCGTTGTCGTCGTCATAGCGAAATCCTTGCGTCATCAAACATGGGTGCAGCTAACAGGCGTGTGCACGGCGTCCTTCCGCGTGGGTGCACACGTGGTACGGGCGGGGCGGACCCATCATGATCCGCCCCGCCCGGGTTTGGTGCGGCTTAGAAGAAGCCGAGCTTGTTCTCGTTGTAGCTGACCAGGAGGTTCTTGGTCTGCTGGTAGTGGTCCAGCATCATCGAGTGGTTCTCGCGGCCGATGCCGGAGGACTTGTAGCCGCCGAACGCAGCGCCCGCCGGGTAGGCGTGGTAGTTGTTCACCCACACGCGGCCGGCCTGGATCTCGCGGCCGGCGCGGTAGGCGACGTTGCCGTTACGGGACCAGACGCCGGCGCCGAGGCCGTAGAGGGTGTCGTTGGCGATGCCCATCGCGTCGTTGTAGTCGCTGAAGCGCGTCACGGACACCACCGGGCCGAAGATTTCCTCCTGGAAGATGCGCATCTTGTTGTGGCCTTCGAAGATGGTCGGCTGCATGTAGTAGCCGCCGGCCAGGTCTCCGGGCATCTCGGCGCGGGCGCCGCCGGTGAGGATCTTGGCGCCCTCCTGCTTGCCGATGTCGATGTAGGAGAGGATCTTTTCCAGCTGGTCGTTGGAGGCCTGGGCGCCAAGCTGGGTTTCGGTGTCCAGCGGGTTGCCCTGGATGATCTTCTCGACCCGGGCCACGGCGTCGGCCATGAAGGATTCGTAGATGTCCTCCTGGACCAGGGCGCGGGACGGGCAGGTGCAGACTTCGCCCTGGTTGAAGGCGAAGAGTGTGAAGCCTTCCTGTGCCTTGTCGTAGAACGCGTCGTTGGTGTCGGCGACGTCGTTGAAGAAGATGTTGGGGCTCTTGCCGCCCAGTTCCAGCGTGACCGGGATCAGGTTCTGGCTGGCGTACTGGCTGATCAGGCGGCCGGTGGAGGTTTCGCCGGTGAACGCGATCTTGCGGATCCGGGGGCTGGAGGCCAGCGGCTTTCCGGCTTCGACGCCGAAGCCGTTGACCACGTTCAGGACGCCGGCCGGCAGCAGGTCGCCGATGAGTTCCATCAGGACCAGGATCGAGGACGGGGTCTGCTCGGCCGGCTTGAGGACGACGGCGTTGCCGGCGGCGAGCGCGGGGGCGAGCTTCCAGACGGCCATCAGGATCGGGAAGTTCCAGGGGATGATCTGGCCCACGACGCCGAGCGGCTCGTGGTAGTGGTACGCGGTGGTGTCCTCGTCGAGCTGGGACAGCCGACCTTCCTGGGCGCGGACCGCGGAGGCGAAGTAGCGGAAGTGGTCGGCGGCGAGCGGGATGTCCGCGTTGAGGGTTTCGCGGATCGGCTTGCCGTTGTCCCAGGACTCGGCGACGGCGAGCATCTCTAGGTTCTCGTCGATGCGGTCGGCTATCTTGTTCAGGATGGCGGCGCGCTCGGCGACTGAGGTCTTGCCCCAGGAGGGGGCAACCTTGTGAGCGGCGTCCAGCGCCAGCTCAATGTCCTCGGCGGTGCCGCGGGCGACCTCACAGAAGACCTTCCCGGTGACGGGGGTGATGTTCTCGAAGTACTGGCCCTTGACCGGGGCGACCCACTCGCCGCCGATCCAGTTCTCATAGCGGTCCTTGAAGGTGACCTTCGAGCCCTCGGTACCGGGCTGTGCGTAGACAGTCATTGCAGCTCCTTTGCTGTGCAAGAGGGTGGCGGCCAGTTGTTGGCGCCTCCAATGCGTTCAGCCTAGGAGCGGGGAGGTTGCAGTCAGGTTGCAACCGGAGTGACCCGGGTCACTTTTGCGGGATCTGGCGGGTCAGGCGCTGAGTTCGGTCTCGAGCCGTTCCAGATCGGCGACGAGGGCGGCCCGTTTTGGCGAGCGGGGCGGCAGCAGTTTCAGCGCCGCGATCCGGACCTCGACGTCGTCCCTGGCCTCGGGAAGCTCGGCGTACCGCAGGAGCGACTCGGCGCTGCCGTCGGTCAGCACCGCTTCGCGGAGCAGGGAGGAAACGCGGGTCCGCAGCTCGGCGATGCCGGGGGCCTCGGAGCGGGGCAGCACAGCGCCGCGGTAGATCTCCAGGGCGATCCGGTGGGAGCCGCGCTGCAGGCAGCTCAGGACCTGGCCGGAGTCCGGCACCAGGTCCAGCGGCAGCCGGTAGGGGCGTGACTGCGGCACAGCAGCTGGGTTGAGCTGCTGGAGGACCTTGCGCAGGCGGACCATCTCAGCCCGCAGGGTCATGGTGGACGCGTCGCCCTCGTAGAGGAGGGCGCAGAGTTCCTCGGCGCTGAGCCCTTCCGGGTGGGTGCTGAGCAGGGCCAGGATTTCGCTGTGCCGGGCGGACAGCGCCACGGTGCGGCCGTCGATGCTCAGCAGCGCCTGGTCCCGGCCGAGGAGCTGGAGGCTGTTGCGGTACAGGCTGCCGGCCGCCCCGTCGCTGTCCCGGGCCGCCGCGGCGGAGGCGGGGCCCCGGCGTCGGGCAGGCGAGGACTGCTTGGCGGCCGCGAGCTGGAGCCTCTCCACGCGGAGGTGCGCCTGGGCGGCGGCCACGGTGGCCTCGACCAGTGACAGGGTGTGCGGGGCGACGGCGGACTCGGTGCCGGTGATGTCGACGACGCCGAGCAGGGCTCCGGAATCCGGGTCGTGGAAGGGCACGGCCGTGCAGCTCCAGGGGTGGACGGAGCGTTTGTAGTGTTCGGCGCCGGAGATCTGGATGCCGCGGCCCAGGGCCAGTGCGGTGCCGGGCGCGCTGGTACCCACGGTGGCTTCGGACCAGTCGGCCCCGGGGACAAACATCATGCCTTCGGCCCGGCGCCGCATCTCGGCATCCCCCTCGACCCAGAGCAGCCGGCCCACTTCGTCCCCCACGGCGACCAGCATGCCGCTGTCGTGGCTGGGCAGGACAAGGAGCTTGTGGATGACCGGCATGATGGCGGCCAGGGGGTGCTGGCGCCGGTACTCTTCGAGTTCTTCGCTGTCCATCGCCAGCGGGGCCTCGGGGTTGTCCGGGTTGGCCTGCAGCTGGGCCGAGCGCCGCCACGACTCCTGGATCAGGCTGCTGAGGCCGGGCAGCTGCAGATCGGCCGGGAACACGAGCCCCCGCGAGTCCAGCTGCTCATGTCCGGCGCTGGCATACCGCTGGCGCAGCTCGGCGGGGATGCCGCCTGCGGGCGGGAACCGGGCTGCCGGATGGATCAGATTCTTCATTGAACTCCCACCGGACGGGCACGACGGCGTGCCGGAGGCAGCCATGTCCGTTCAGTCTAGTTCCGTCCGGGGGGTTTGGAAATGCCCCGCTCAAGGAGCCGCCACGCCGCCCGGCAGCACGTAGCCCCGGACCTCGCCCAGTCCCCGGGCTTCAGGCTCGGGCAACCCCGCGGCCGCCACGAGTCCCCGGAATTCCAGGCCGCTGCTGAACCTGTCGAAAACTTCCCGGCTGGGACAGCTGTCCAGCACGATGATCCCCTCCGGGGTCTGCACGCACAGGTGCAGCTCGAGCTGGCCGGCGGGCAGCATCGCCAGCAGCCGGTCATGGGCTGCGAGCAGTTCGGCCGGGTCGCCGCGGAAACTATACATTCCGAGGTACATCGGAGTTCTCCTTAGTTCCTGTTGGGTTTGTGGCGCCGGGTCAGGCCGCGGTGCTTCACGCCCCCGGGTCAGGCCGCGGTGCTTCACGCCCCCGGGTCAGCCCCCGGTGCTTCACGCCCCCGGGTCAGCCCCCCGACGGATGGTCTCCGGCCGGCCCACGGCCGTGCCTGTTCCAGCTGGCCCGCCAGCCGGAACAGCGTGGCTTCCCCGCCGTAGGCGGCCAGGAAGGAGAACCCGACGGGCAGCCCGGCGGAATCAGTGGCCAGCGGAACGGACATCGCCGGATTCCCGGTGACGTTGGCGTGCTCGCCGTTGAACATCAGGAAGCGCCCGGCTTGGCGCTCACCGCGGAGCGGATCCTCCGCCGTCGCCGTGAGCGTCCCCAGCGGCAGCGGGGGCCAGCCGACTGTGGGCGTCAGCCACAGATCAAAGTCCTCGAAGAAGGCCGCCACCCGCCGGGTGAACCGCTGCAGCTCCTCCATCCCCTGCAGGTATTCGCCCGCCGTGACCTTCCGTCCGCGCTCGAACAGCACCTCGGTGTAGGGTTCCAGCTCACCCGGCTGCGGACCCCGCCCCAGCCGCCGGGTCCAGTAGGCCTCAATCCAGGCGGCGGCACCTCCGTACACCGCCCTCATGGCGCGATGCCCGGCCCGGCCCAAAGGCTCGGGTTGCCCTTCCTCCACGGTGTGGCCCAGGGACTCCAGCAGCTCCACGGTCTCCTCGAACGCCCGCAGGTAGTCGGGATGGGCGGACTGGCCGCCGTGCGGTGTCGCGGTCGCGGCGATCCGCAGCCTTCCCGGCGGCGTCCGGACCTCGGCCAGGTACGGCCGTTCCTGCGGCGGCGCCCAGTAGGGGTCCCCGGGTGCCGGTCCGGCCACAGCGTCGAGCAGCGCAGCCGAGTCCCGGACCGTGCGGGTGAGCGCATGTTCCGCCGCGAGACCGCCGACGACGTCGCCGTACTCCGGGCCCAGCGGGACCCGGCCGCGGGAGGGTTTGAGGCCGAACACCCCGCACCACGCCGCCGGATAGCGCAGCGAGCCGCCGAGGTCGTTGCCGTGGGCCATCGGTACAATCCCGGCAGCAACCGCCGCCGCCGAGGCGCCGCTTGAGCCGCTCGTCGACAGCGCCAGGTTCCAGGGGTTGCGGGTGGCACCGTGCAGCGCCGGCTCGCAGTGCGGGCTCAGGCCGAATTCGGAGGTGTTCGTTTTTCCCATCACAGCCAGTCCGGCCCGGCGGAAGCGGCGGGCCAGCTCCTGGTCGTGGCCCGAGACGTTTCCGGCCAGCCAGCGGGATCCTTCGCTGAACGGGGTCCCGGCGATCTCCAGCGCGAGGTCCTTCACCAGGAAGGGCACGCCCGCGAAGGGGGCAGCGGGTGCGCTGTCGTGATGGCCGCCGTCGCCCGGGCCGCCGGGTCCGGTGTCGTCCGGGCCGCCGTCGCCCGGGCCGCCGGGTCCGGCGTCGTCCAGGCCGCCGCTGCCGGGGTCCAGCTCCACGATGACGGCGTTCAGTGCCGGGTTAAGGCGGCTAACGCGCTCACGGGCCTCGGAGAGGAGTTCGGCGGCGCTGACTTGTCCGGAGCGGACCAGATCGGCCTGTTCCGTGGCGTCCATCCAGCGGAGTTCCTCGTCCACCATGCCCTCCGGGCCGGGGCACCGTCCGAGGCACCCGACAGCGTGCCGCAGCCCCGTTCACCCAACAAAATTCTACGTCTGCCAGCGGGTCCGGGACAGGCCGTGGCACTGCCAGAGTGAGGCGCGGCGACCATTCCCGGGGCGGGGCGACCATGCCAGGTTCTGGCGGCCTCGCGGGAGGGAAACTTCGGGACGCTGCTCAACCTGCTGGATTCCGACGTCGACCTCCGCACTGACAGCGCCGCCCACGGTATGGGGGCGGCAATGGGCTCCGCGCTGCGCCAACTACCCTGCGCTGCGCCATTGGTTCCGCGCTGCGCCAACTACCCTGCGCTGCGCCATTAGTTCCGCGCCCGCCAAAGACGCTGTCGACGCCGGAATACCGGAGCGCCCGCATCATTGCGCGTCGCGAGGAAATCTGCGCCGCGGACGCCGCAGACGGACCGGCCCCACGCTGCGCCAACCATCCTGCGCTGCGCCATTAGTTCCGCGCTGCGCCAACCATCCTGCGCTGCGCCATTAGTTCCGCGCCCGCCAAAGACGCTGTCGACGCCGGAATA